>NZ_CP100390.1:0-600000 GCF_026016465.1 Alkalimarinus alittae | reverse complement strand
CTAGTGCTCGGTTATTGTTAAAGCGCTGATACATATCGGCTAAGTAAGCAGAACCTAAGGTAATATTGTATTGCGGGTCATAAAGGGAGTTTTTAGAGGGTTTTAAACCTATTTTTTTAGCCGTTTGTCGTGCTGTTGCGGGCATGAGTTGCATCAAACCTCTAGCACCCGCCCCTGATCGTGCCTTTTCTGAGAATGCGCTTTCTTGCCTTGCAATCGCAAACAACCAAGATGACTCAATGTTAACTTGAGCCGCAGCCGCCATAAATGTTTCTTTATGAGGCGTTGGAAAGCGTATAGAGAGGTCATTCCAGTGATCTGCTGCAATTACCGCGGTAATTGCACGGTTATGCCAGCCCCACTGATAGGCAAGTTTAGCTAATGACATCAAGCCTGCTTGGTTGTCTTTATTACGCGCTAAATATTGCCACTCTCGCATCGCTGTTTTGGTTTGCCCTAGGTTCAGGAATTCTTTTGCACGATCAATCTCAGGCAGACGCTCAAAGGCTTGGTAAGTATCTAATTCAACCGGCAGGGGCATATTGGTTAGCGTGAGCGGCCTCCCCAAAAACTCGGCTGCCATAAAGCCATAATAGCTGCGCGTATCGGCTAATTTTTCAAGCTGTACTTGGTCTAATCGAGGCACATCCATTTTGAGTGCGATATAGGCTTTATGTTTCCAGTAGTGCCACTTTTGTTTCATGCCGTCTGTTTTTTCAAGCACTTGAATCCATTTAAGTACTGAACCCCAGTCGCGATTGCGGAGACTGACACGAATCTGCCATTCAAGTACTTCTCGAGAGTGACTGGCGACTGCAGAACTACCTTCTTCAGGCAGAGAAGCCAAGAGGCTCGATGCTGACTCATCATATTGCCGAGCAAGCCCCAAATAAATTCTTTTTTCTAATGCAACAACGTCAGATGGCGCAAATTCAAATCGGTCGCGATGCGTATTCCAGTACTTTAAGGCTAAGTCAGGGCGGCGTCGAATTCGTCTTTTGATACCGTGCTCAACCACCTCTTTCATGTAAGGGTTGCTCGTTGGAAATAGCTTAACACTAGCAAGAATGTCTGGCTTTTTATGAACCCATATCATGGTCGCAGCCGCTTTATGCTGGTCCCCCTTAAGAAAATTGCTCGCATAACTTGCAAGCGAAGTATGACCTCTATTAAGTGCGAGCTTGACCCTCTCGTATGCATAATCTGGTTTAAAGTAGGCCGATTTGAGCCAGATTCTAAACAATGGGTCGCAGGCTTTTGGCGATGAACCGCTCACCGTCCATGCCTCCGCAGTGCGCTCTAATGCTTTTTGTTTCTCTCCTGAGCGATAAAGGGCTCTAAGGTAGTAACAGTTCAGCGTGCGCGATTGCAGGGTGCCATCATAATTTTCAAGAAAAGCACCCCACTCTCCCCGTTTCGGTAGGCTTAACAACCATTCGTACTTGAGTCGGTTGCTAATAGACTGGTCTGGGTATTGATCTAAAAATAATTTAATCGCCTGAGTATCGTTGTATTTTCCATGTCGGATACGTTCATACTCTAAATAGGGGCTTAACACGTAGTCCGAAATTGATTCACTCAGCGATGTAAACGTGTCGACTTTTCCTTCGCTCAGCGCATCAAGCGCGGCAAGGTAAGTTTGTTGAGTCGTATTGAGCTGTGCCGCTAACTGAAGCGGCAGCAATAGAATCATTATGGTCAGTAAAACACGATATTGGATCATAGCATCCCTAAGGTAGCGTTCGTCCTCTTACTAACCCCATAAAAATATTGTTGAGTGTCTGCACTCAAATAAAATGGGTTCGAGAAATACCGGTTAACGACGAGTAGGACATAAAAAAGTAATATCTAAAGACTACTACTAATTTTTTGAATAACAAGGGGGAAAGCCACTAAAATAGAATATTAACAGAGATGTAATCCAACTAGGCCACACCTGGTGCGGCCTAGTCTCTAAATAGCTACGTTTATCAGAACTACAGCCGATTATGAGGCGCGCTAAAGTCTTCATCTGGCCCTAAAGGAATAACACCTGTTGGGTTGATGGTTTTGTGGCTACCGTAATAGTGTATTTTGGTATATTCCAGATCTATGGTCTCTTTCACGCCAGGCACCTGATACAGTTCTCTTAAATAATGACTAATATTAGAAAACTCATTTAGCTTCTGCCGGTTACACTTAAAGTGGCCGTGGTACACCGCATCAAAGCGGATCAAGGTCGTAAACAAACGCCAATCAGCCTCAGTGATACTATCGCCCACTAAATAACGCTGTTTACTTAACCGCTCTTCAAGCCAATCTAAGCTTTCAAATAGCGCAATATAGGCATCTTCATAGGCTGCTTGCGTGGTGGCAAAACCTGCCCGATAAACGCCATTATTAATGGTTTCATAGATACGCTCATTGATGCTATCTATTTCGCCTCTCATTGCCTCGGGATAATAGTCAACATGGTTACCCGTCATATCATTAAAGGCAGTATTTAAAATCCTGATAATCTCGGCAGACTCATTATTGACGATCGTTTCTGTTTTTTTATCCCAAAGCACTGGCACAGTTACTCGGCCCTGGTAGTCGGGTGCAGCCTTTAAATAGAGCTGATACATAAATTGAAGGCCGTATAATGAATCACCTTGTTCACCAAACTCCCAACCGTTTTCTAGCATTTTTGGCTCTACAATACTGACCGTTATAATGTCT
Organism: Alkalimarinus alittae; assembly: GCF_026016465.1. Taxonomy (NCBI): domain Bacteria; kingdom Pseudomonadati; phylum Pseudomonadota; class Gammaproteobacteria; order Alteromonadales; family Alteromonadaceae; genus Alkalimarinus; species Alkalimarinus alittae. The sequence goes on along the minus strand of NZ_CP100390.1, from coordinate 597,300 downwards.
TCGAGTTGTTTAATCTTACGGAAAATAAGGGTGCGGTGAGCCCATGGGCATGCCAATGATACATAAAGGTGGTAGCGCCCTTTTTCTGGTTGGTAAGTCGCACCGTCTTCTGATGATATAGTGTTTCTAAAGCGGCTTTCCTGACGGATAAATTCACCCTCAGTTTCTTCTGTTGGATACCACTCGTCTACCCATTCACCCTTTACAATTAAACCCATAATATCTTCTCCATGTGCTCGTTAGTTTCTTTAAGCTCAACTCGCTTAAAGACATTAACACTATAATACACCAATATTTGTGATCAATTATCCCACTTAGCAAACCAAATCAATCAACTATATAGATAGTTAAGACCTTTCTGCAGTGTTTTACCTTAGTTTAAAAACTAACCTCCGTAAACTTTGCATGAGGCGTGAGCACGCGCATCGACGACAATGCCATGAGTTCAATTTCTTCCGTATTGCCATTCTCACAGTCAAAGATCAATACTTCGTACTTACAGGAGCCCTTCGACTTCGCAATAGTTGTTTGGGGAATGCCGGTGTATTTGCCCCCTGATTTTAAAACGAGTGTCACTCGGTACTGATATAGGCAGGCTATTTCTAAATAATCATGTAAGTCGCAGTTTAAAATATTACTCATATTTATCCCCTCCAAACAGCACTATAGCTAACCTCGTAGAGACCTAACATTTGTACCACAAATAGCTAAGTGTTAAATCACCCGCTGTTGTGATAACCATTTTTTCAACTGCGCCATGGGTACTGCACCCGCTAAACGAGCAACCTCTTTACCTTGGCGAAACAGTATTAACGTGGGTATTGATTGAATCTTCCAACGCCCCGCCAATGGCTGCTGCGCTTCAGTATTAAGCTTTGCCAGCCGTATACGCGGCTCCAACTCTTTTGCGGCTTGTTCAAATACCGGCGCAAAGCTTTTACAGGGGCCACACCAAGGTGCCCAACAGTCGACCAACACGGGGATTTCATTGTGATTGAGAACCGCAGCAACATTGGCGCTCGTTAGCTCCATAGGCCTACCAATAAAGAGTGGTTTTTTACATTTCCCACAGTTCGGTTTATCGGTTAAGCGCTCATTCGGCAATCGATTCGTCGCATTACATTTTGGGCAGGTTACATTTGTTGTAGACATAGGATTGTTTCTTTATAACTGATGAGAATGTGATGGTTATATTGAGGTTAGCAAGCACACATCCCTCATGCAACGCGATTAGAAAGTATAGACAGGTTAAATATGGTTAATATCTTGTCTATGAAGGCTTTAGGGCTTTGTCTGACTTCGTTTACATGCTATTTTGTATTGACTAATATCGATTAATTTATACAGTTAACGGTACCTTCAATGCTTCGATACTTCACTATCCGACAAGCCATTGGCGTTATTTTGGTTTTCGTCTTTTTATTTGCAAGTGCCAGCATTACGGCCTACCTCGTTTACGACCGTTATACGTTCAGCAAGCAACAGCTTAAAAGCCACATCATCCAAACGGTTCGAACGGGTGCTCAACAGCAATTTGCTATTTACTACTCTGATACCGACGTTTTACAACAAAGTCTTGATGAACTCCTTGAGTACCCTACTATTGAGTATGCCGTCGTTTATGACCGTTTGGGGCGCATGATTACCAGTCGAACCCAAGACAAAAATCAACAGCTACCCGCTGATTTTGTACAAAATCGCACCAACGGTTCTACTTTAGATATCACTCAAATTGAGCGAAAAAGCCCTCTTTCAACTAGCACAGTCCTAGAAATTTCAGCACCAGTGTTCTCTTTGGTAAACCCTTACCAAAAAAACATCAGTCGCAAAGCGTTTGGCGAGCAGTTAGCACAAGCACGCAACCAAGGGGCTCAAAATATTCTCGGTTACTACGTTGTAGGTGTAAACCTTAAACAGCTACGGCAGACACTTTACGGCTATAGCGCTAAAGTCGCAGCCACTTGTCTACTGCTATGCCTTATCGCCCTTTACCTAACACTTATGTTGGCCCATCGCATTACCGCCCCACTGGCGAGTTTGGCTCAACTAGCGGATGATATTGCCGATGGGAAACTCGACAACACTTTCCGCACTCAAGGGTCAGGAGAAGCCCGCCGAATCGCAGATATGCTCAACCTCGTACTATCAGACCTAAGCTCTCACAAAGCTAAAATGGATGTAGAAAGTCATCTACTCAACATGAAAGTTGACGAGCGAACAGAGCAGCTCTCGCGCCGCAACCAAGAGCTTAATCAAGCCGTTCAACAGGTAACACAAGCTAAAGATCGTATGCGCCAACTGGCGTATTACGATAGTTTAACGTCATTACCTAACCGCCAGTTGTTTACAGAACAACTGGAGCTTCTGCTTAAAATATCCAGACGGGAACAGTCTAATATCGCGTTACTCTTTTTGGATTTAGATAATTTCAAACGTATCAACGACTCTCTTGGTCATACCGCGGGCGACATGCTGCTACGCGAAGTTGGTGCCCGACTGTCTGACTGCGTAAGAGAAAGTGATCTTATTTCTCAGTGCTTTGACGGCGAATCAAAAATCGATGTTTCAAGGCTCGGCGGCGACGAATTTACCGTCGTTCTCAACAAATTGGACGAAGCCAAGACCGCCGGAATTGTTGCAGAGCGATTACTTGAGTCACTACAAACCCCCATGCTAATTGATGGGCATGAAATCGTGATTACACCAAGTATTGGGATAGCCATCGCACCTCAAGATGCAAACTCGGTAAAAGACCTTCTTAAGCGTGCAGATACAGCGATGTACCATGCGAAAACCACAGGAAAAAACAATTATAGCTTCTACTCGAGCGCAATGAAGGAAACCTCAGTAGGCCGCTTAAAGCTTGAAGCTGACTTGCGTCGCGCCGTAGAGCGTCAAGAAATGACACTTTATTTTCAACCTCAGGTCAACATCAAAACAGGTGAAATCAGCGGGGCTGAAGCCTTAATTCGCTGGAACCACCCTGAGCATGGATTAGTCTCCCCTGCCCGCTTTATACCCTTGGCTGAAGAGATGGGGCTTATTGTTCAGATAGGCGCTTGGACGCTGCTTGAAGCCTGCCGCCAGTGCAAAGCATTTCACGAACAAGGGCTTAAATTACCCAAGGTTGCCGTTAACGTCTCAAGCTTACAATTTAACGCTGCGTTTATAGAGCTGGTTAAGCAAGTACTGATTGAAACCCAACTAGAGCCCAAATTGCTTGAGCTTGAGCTGACTGAAGGGGTTATCATGAGTAATGCTAAGTCTTCAGTACAAGCGTTGCATGAACTTAAAAAGCTTGGCTGCACTCTGTCTGTAGATGATTTCGGAACGGGCTACTCATCGCTCAGCTACCTTAGCCGTTTTCCGCTAGATGAACTTAAAATCGATCGAAGTTTTGTAATCGATTACGACAAAAGTGAGAATAGCGCGAGCTTGGTGAGTGCAATTATCGCGATGGGCAAGAGCCTAAATTTGAGAATGGTCGCAGAAGGGGTGGACGATATAGCGCAGTTTCACTTTTTGCGAAAGCAGGGTATACAGATCATTCAAGGCTATCTTTTCAGCCAGCCTTTACCCAGCGAAGAGTTTGCAATACTTCTCGCTGATTCGCCGTTTGAACAACAAATTGAAGAGATGATTCGGACTTAAACCAAGCGACTTAACGCATTTAAGCCTCCCTGCCAGGCAATCTAATCAGGCAATCCACACTTAGTCTAGCTCATTCAATAGCTCTTTGTGGTAATCGTCTGTGTTAATCGTTAAACCCAAATCAGCTATCTTTCGATCTAATGCTTTAATCTCTAACTTCAGATCACTCAAGGTCAGGTCATTGTCATCCAACTCATAAAGCTGAGCACAAGCCTTTAGATTATAATTCATGATTGTTAACGCTTTTAGATTATTCGTTTCAGCTGCAGCTTTAATTTTAGCTGATTTTCGGTAAATACGATTTAACTCTTGTTTTAACTGCCAAACATACAACACTTCTGTCATATAAGGGTGCATTCTGAAACGGCGCAAAGCCCCACCAACAACAATGGCACCCATGACAACCCCCATTAGGTTAAGTGTAAAATTAGAACCACCAGGCTCACCAAACAACTGAATGAGTAAGGTAGAAACCCCCAACGAAAGCACCATTAATACAATAATAACGGCGGCAATAACTCGGTTTAAGCGTTTTCGATAAAGTGCTTTATCAATTGTTTTTAACTGCATAAAATAAGGGTCTATAGACGAATTAGCGGCCTATTATACTCTCTGCCACGTACTATAACCAACCAAGGACTAAGCCTTTTGTTGATTAACATGCTGTAAAATTAAACCTCGGATAACGCCCAAATTGATAGCTCGCCATATATGACGACCCTGCCCGTAAAGATGAAAACTCATAGCATTTGTGGGGTAAGGTTATTTCAGCATCATAATCGCCTAGAATACACGTTTCAAAAACCTGAATTCGCGTCAGCATCAACACATCATACTGCTCAATAGCGTTAATATTAGGCAGTTGTATAGTCGCTAAATTCGCCTCAAGCATAGAGCTGTTTTCATTAAAGACAGCCGCCCCCATTAGCTTGCCCACCGTTGAAGCCTTCAACGTCAGCAGAGTACCTAGCGGGTATCTCAACCCATACTTAATAAATGCTTCATCCGCTACAAACCCAACGCAATTATACTGCTCTTTTTCATCTTCCCAGTGAGCTAAGCACAGCTGCACTTCTATTTTTTGAGGAATGAAAATACCGTTTTTACAAAGCTGCGGAGCAAGATTAGCGGTAGCCGCTACTTGAGGCTCTTGCTCTAATGCCTTTTGCATAACTTCAGCAATAATAATATGCAAATGCTCGTCATGCTGATAGACGCAGGCATCGCCTTGAATAAGGGTGACCTGATGGTCAAGCAGGTCCAATGTTGTTAGCAACACATTGACACTGTCTAAAGACTGCTGATGTATATCTAAAAGATATATATCGAGCTCTCTCGACTTAACCTTCACCAACAACGGCAGAAGCAAGGTCGCAAAAGGCCCACAGCCGGCATATAAAATCTTTAATCGCGCTGCCGGAAAACGCTTTTTTGCCGCATCAATGGCACTATCAACGCCGCGAATAAACATCACGCTTCGCTGATAGTCCTTAATGCAAAAAGCTGCTGCTTGAGGGTTGATCGCTACGCCGCTTTCTAAAAAGGAGTCATCAGCCCACGCATCAAACGTAGCATCCGGTGTTATCGCGGTAATCTCGCTGCATAATGAGGCAAAGTCATCCAACACAGCATGAAGCGATTCGATTGAGCGATTAGTATCAAGAATTGCATCAGTGATATCAGAGAGTCGGTGTTTATAGTGCTGAGTGGAGAGCATGTTGATCTCGTTTAATAATCAGTTTTTAAAGCCCACACCCCGTATGTTTCCATACACCGAGTGTTAAGCCAACACATCTTATAATTTTAGATTGTTTGACAATCTAAAATTAAGCACTATCTTGATTAATAAGTGTACAAACACCAACCGGTTCTCAGAGCCAATATACCCCTTGGCTGTTGTTGATAACCTATCTAAAATTTTATATGGGAATATAAAAATGAAAGATAAGTACTGGTTAATGGGCCCCATCTACGACGCACTCAGTTACCTATTCGCAGGAAACTCACTTCTTAAATGCAAATGCTCCATGCTCACACCCGACAACCTAAAGCCTGGCGATAAAGTCCTGTTTGCAGGCGTCGGGCATGGTAAAGAAGCCATACTCGCTGCGGAACAGGGAGCCGAGGTCACCGTTGTTGATTTGTCAGAAGCGATGCTAACGAAGTTTAAAGAAGGTGTCGCCAAATCTAAACAAGATCTCAACATCACCATTATTCACAGCGATATTATGGCGTTCGAAAACGTTAATCATTACGACATGGTTGTGGCTAATTTTTTCCTGAATTCATTTGATGAGCCTTTTATGAACGCTGTTTTTAAACACCTGATAAAACAAGGCAAACCAGGCGCTAATATTGTCGTTGGCGATTTCGCATACCCAGAGGGCAATATATTCGCCAGAGTCACAAAACGAGTCTACTGGTATAGCGCAATTATTATATTTTGGCTTACCACCGGCGCAGCGGTTCACCCCGTTTATAATCATGTAGCCCAGATGAAAAAAATGGGCTTAAAATTCATAGATAAAAAACACAGCACCTTGTTAGGCATGAATACGTATACGTCTTATTTAGGGAGGAAGGTGCGATAGTTTAAAAACTCAAGGCAAAAGCATAAAAGCCCAATACTATTCGCGATTAAATAGTGTTGGGCTCATGTTCGCTAGTTAAAACGGGTTATATAAATAGTTAAGAATACTCTCAGATTGAATTTCAATCATTCGAATAACCTGCACTAAATCAATAGATTTACCGGTAAAAATAGCCGCTAAACCACTTGCTCCGAATATCAGTGGAGTTTCACTAAAATCACCCACTGGCTTGAGTTTAACAAAAAAGAATTCACTCGGTTTTAAACTCCTCATGCTTGGCAGTGTTGCTGAAAGCTGTAGCTGTGCTGATGACGTGGCTTGTATCAAGTGTTCTACTTCAGCATTAAACACACGCCCAGGGTACATACTTAAAGCAAAATGCACTTTATCGCCTGTTCGCACCCACTGTGCAGCCCGCTGGTCAATAGCGGCTAGCAAATAGAGCTCTTCGGTGCTTACGAAGCTAGCTACCTGCTGTTTAATGCGAATAAATGCACCTGGCCGTAAAACAAAATCAACTAAGTAGCCGTCTTCTGGTGCCACAACCGTAGCATGCTCTAAGTTATAATTTGCTTCATCGAGCGCAGCTTTTAGCCCACTAAACGTGTTATCCAAGGCTGCAATTTGTGCGGTAACGTCATCGACTGCATCCTGACGTAACGGCAATTCACGAGCAGCCATTACTTTTTTGGCCACCAAGCTTTTAGCCTCTTTTAGCTTTAATCTGGCTTCAGCTAATTTTGCCTCTAGTGATTTCTTTTGATTACCTGCGGCTGACATTGCTGCTTGTGCTTGGTCACGTTTATCTTGCCAAGTTTGCTTGTCCATTGTGAAAAGTGGATCACCTTTCTTAATTGGAACATTCGCGCTTGCATGCACTTCAGTAACTAACCCTCCAAACTCAGGGGCAACCGGAATAACGTAACGCTCGACGACCATTTCTTTAGAGTATGGCGTCGTCTGCCCTAATAAAACCACCTCAGATAACGCTGCACCAATATATATCCCAAATACAACAAATTTCCAGAACAACGAGAAACGTAACCACTCGAACTTAAAAAAGACTATCCATACAAAACAGAAATAGGCGATCGTAACTAATAATTCCATGATTAAGCCTCACCCTGCTCGTTAGTTGATGCTAATATCTGTGAGCTTTCAGCTACAGTGTGTTCTTTTTCTGGTTCTAGTTCTTTAGCTCGAGGAGTAAGCTCGCCATCAACAACGGCAACCGACACTGTAAATGGTTTTAGGTAAGACCAAACAAGCGCAGCCATCCATAACGGAAAAACCAGCAGGCCTAATAATGAGGTTATTTCAATCGCTTTAGCTTGAGGGTTGCCACGCTTTTCAGCAATTTTCCCAGGCATCGTATGCACAAAAACTATAAACAACGTAATAACAATAACGCAGCTTAAGATAAGCCCTAACGAAACCCAGAATAGCGTTGTTGATCCACCTTCCATACCCTTCTCCCTCAAAATTTATAAGAAGAATAGTATACCCGTATCGAAATTCCAAAAAAGCATTAAATTGAGTACAGCGTAAAAAGTAAGACCCTTGTCGCTTATCAGGGGCGTGAGTCGATGTAAAGCAACTAACATTTCTTCTGACTATACTCGTAAACAATAAGACTAAATGATTAGAGAGCCATAACCGAAAAGGCAATATACTTTTTAAATACGTATCAAAATAAGAGTCAGCGAAATTTAACTTATTAGAAATGTGACGCCATCAGGTAAAAAAATGACCCAAAATAACAACATATTCGAACAGTCCCTTGATCAAAATGCTGCAAATTATGCGGCACTTAGCCCTATTTCTTTTTTAGAGCGATCTGCATTTGTTTACCCCCACAAAACAGCAACAGTAAATGGAAACATCCGCAAAAACTGGGCAGAGGTCTATGATCGATGCCGTCAATTAGCCAGTGCATTGAATAAACGCGGAATCACCAAGGGGCAAACTGTATCGATTATTGCGCCAAACATTAGCGAGCACTTTGAAGCTCACTTTGGCATCCCCATGAGTGGCGCGGTTCTTAACTCCATTAATACTCGACTTGATGCTGAGGCCATCTCGTTTATTCTCCAGCACGCTGAAACCAAAGTATTATTGGTCGATAGAGAGTTTTCTGAAGTCGCTGAAAAAGCACTAAAAATGGTACCTAATAAACCATTGATTATTGATATTGACGACCCTAACTATGTTGGTGGACACCTGATAGGCGAGTTAACCTATGATGCATTTCTTGAAGAAGGCGATGCGGACTACACTTGGTCAGTTCCCGATAACGAATGGGATGCCATTTCACTTAACTACACATCAGGTACCACTGGCGATCCAAAAGGGGTGGTATATCATTACCGCGGGGCATATCTTAATGCGGTAAGCAATGTGATGTCTTGGAATATGGTCAACCACCCGGTTTATCTCTGGACACTCCCCATGTTTCACTGCAATGGTTGGTGTTTTCCTTGGACTATTGCAGCGACATCAGGCACCAGTGTTAGCCTTCGCCAAGTGCGACCCGAGCTGATTTATGACCTAATAAAAACTGAGAAAGTGGGCTATTTCTGTGGTGCACCGATCGTTCTCAACATGCTTAATAGCGCCTCTCAAGAACTAAAAGCAGGTATTAACCATGAAGTTAAAGTAATGACTGCCGGCGCAGCACCACCCGCGGCAGTCATACAAGGCATGGAGGAAATGGGTTTTAAAGTTACGCATGTTTATGGCCTCACCGAAACCTACGGCCCATCAGTAGTCTGTGCATGGCACGATAAATGGGATGATGAGAACGAAGCGCAAAAAGCAAAACTAAAATCCCGACAAGGTGTTAGAGCACCAATGCTTGATGAACTAATGATCGCAGATCCCTCGACATTAATACCCGTACCCAAAGATGGAAAAAGCATCGGTGAAATTTTTATGCGAGGAAACCTCATAATGAAAGGCTATTTAAAGAATACCTCCACCACAAACGCTGCATTTAAAGGGGGCTGGTTCCACTCTGGCGATTTAGCAGTCTGGCATGAAGATGGCTACATTGAAATTAAAGACCGCTCAAAAGATGTCATTATTTCGGGGGGCGAAAATATCTCAAGCATCGAGATCGAAGATATTTTATATCGACACCCCAAAATACAAGAAGCAGCCGTGGTTGCTAAACATGATGACAAGTGGGGAGAAACCCCTTGTGCGTTTATCACCTTAGCACCCGATGCAGAGCTTACAGAGCAAGAGGTCATCAACTCTTGCAAAGACAACATGGCAAACTTTAAGGCACCTAAAACGGTGATATTCGGCGAATTGCCAAAAACATCCACCGGAAAAATCCAAAAATTTGTCTTACGTGAACAAGCGAATGATGCTGATCGCCTTTAGCGTTTGCTCCCGCTCATAACGACTAATGGTCGAAACTACTTCGGCCATTAGTCGTTATGAGCATCATTATTTATTGGCGACCTTATTAGCCAACCACATACCCGCTAACATGCTAGGCACAAATAAAAAGCTAGCTACGTTTAATGATGCCAAAGATGAAATCCCCGGCCCTGGGCAGTAGCCATAAAGTCCCCAACCTACACCGAAAATTGCAGCCCCCACGATTAAAGGCTTATCTAAATAGGTTTTGAGCGGCAAACTAAAACGCTCATTAAAAATAGGTTTTTGTCTACGCATAATAAGCCTAAATGCAGGCACAGTAACGATTAACGCACTCCCCATTACAAACATTAATGAGGGGTCCCATTCGCCAAAAAGATCCAAGAAACCAATCACTTTTTCAGGGTCCATCATTCCCGATACAAGTAAGCCAGCACCAAAAATAATACCTGCGATCAATGCAATAAAAATACTCATCTCCCCCTCCAACTACAAAGCATTAACGATAGCGACGGTCAGAATGCCCGCAGCCATAAACGTCACCGTGGCGACAATCGATCGAGAAGAAAACCGTCCAATGCCACAAATACCGTGGCCGCTAGTACAGCCAGAGCCCAACTGAGTACCAGCCCCAACCAATAATCCTGAGACGATAATAAGCCAAACATTATCACTCTGAGGAGCCGGAAACTCCCAACCCAACAAGAAATGAACCAACAATGGGCCAATAATTAGGCCAACAATAAACGCAGGCCGCCAGAGTCTACCCGGCTCAGCACTATCAAACTTAATGCTTTGCCATATAATGCCGCTTATCCCCGTCACTTTGCCTAACAAGCTCATCATAATAATCACAGAGAAGGCAATCATTACGCCACCTATCGTGGCATTTATAAAGTCAGGGTTCATACTACCCTCCAGGTTAAAAATTCAGAGAGAGATTAACATTTTTATGGGCGTTTCGTAGTAAATATTTGGCGAGTCAATAAGCGTTGAACTCACTAATGTCAACGGTAATTTAAAATTGACCCACCCTTAGCGGTTTTGTCGTTAAGTATCAAATCTTATTTTGAGTTGATACCGGCACTATGCCTGCGGCTTTCTTTGCCTTTAAACGATAACTCTCTCCTGATATTTGTTCGATGTGGGCATGATGTAAAAGTCGGTCTAGTAATGCAGCTGTCAGCGTTTGATCATCTGCAAACACTGTTGACCATTGCGAGAAGGGTAAATTGCTCGTCACAATCACACTGTCTTGTTCATAGCGTTTAGCAATGTCATTAAAAATAGATTGGCTTTTTCTCATATCTTAAAGGGGTCATATTAAAGGGGTCAAAGCCCTTTTTGTCTGCTTACTTGGACGGCCACGCCTATCTTGCCCTACTTTCTTTACCAATGTGTTTTCTATGATTTCCCTAAAGTAATCATTACCTAATGGAGTCCCTGTTAACCACGCGTCTGATATTTTTTTCATTGAGTCTTTACCTAAATGGCTCTTGAACAGTGCTTGATATGCTTTAGTACGACTTACCTTATCTACACCTAATAACTCATAAATTGAGTGACTATCAATTAGTTTTATATTTTGACCCCCCGTATTATGACAACAACTAGACCAGCGATAATGCGATGGCGACTCAACCATATTTGCCCTAACCGGGTTCAACTCTATATACACCATCACAGAAAGAAAGTAGGTATCCTCTTGAACTAAGCAGGCCTTATAACGTCCTTCCCAAATTGAACCGCTCTTACCATATTTATGATTGATATAAGGCACATAACGTCGCCCTATATATTGCATAAACAAGCTAACATCCTCGCCGAGCTTTGGTGTGACAAGTAGGTGTACATGGTTCGTCATTAAAACAAAAGCATGTATCGATAAACTGTATTTTTCCGCGGCCTTCTTTAGCCAGTACAAATAGGTTGAATAATCTTGATCTTCAAAGAAAACCGCTGAGCGTGAGTGTCCTCGATGCACTATATGCACAGGGACGTTTGGTAAGTAAAACCTAGGTTTACGTGGCATGAATTTCATCCTTGAAATTAAAATTGCTATACGTCTGCTAAATGTAACCTTGTACCCTCTCTAAATCAAACTTGCCTAAAAGGGCTTTGACCCCTTTAATCCCGAAATCGTTACGACCCTTTAACTTTTAAGTTAAATAATTAGCCCCTTGATGCGGGGCTAATTATTTTATATGGCGATCTTCTTCATTTCGGCACTAGAATAATATTCAACCTTTGAATCAGGTATTTCTGACCTCAGCATTATACAAATATCAAGACCCTCGCTATCTAAGCTGGCAACTTCTGACTCGTCTTCATACTGTGAATAATGCGCATCCTCGTAACAACTCAGCCAATATGTAATCTTATTTTTTAAATCGTCCGATATATTCAATTCTTCCAACTTCAGGTATCCACCCTCAACTGAATCTCGAATACCTGTACCTGAAAACATCCCATCTACTGTTAAATAAATCATAGTTAATTATTCGGCCTAAAGAAACGATGGTCTATTACCCCATCTTTTGTGACACCTATTTCGAAAACTCCCTCTTTAACTTGCTGACTTAGAGCACCAGTTTTCGGATCAGTAATTTAAGGGGTCAAAGCCCTTTTTTGCCTCTAGGATCAGTAATTTAAGGGGTCAAAGCCCTTTTTTGCCTCTAAATCAAACTTATCTATAAGGGCTTTGACCCCTTTAATTTTTGACCCCTTTAATTTGGAATGCCCACTGGACAAAGTCTAGATAATCTTGGCATGGTTGCTTCCTTGTAACCAAATTAGATTGTGGATTTGCTAGCTGTTCATAAAGGGTTAAATGTTACTCTGACCCCAATTATTTACAATTATTTATAGCGCGGGCTTTTACTAATTATCATTCCTTATCCATTAACGACCGGTAAGACTTAAATTGCTCTATTGCAGAAGGATCCTCTTCGACAAGCCTTTCATAGAACGACGAGTCGCTGGCCCATTTATCAAATACTAAAGAAGACTCCTGCACTGACAATCTCCAATGTGATGACAAACACCCATCCGTAGTTTTAAACAACTCAGCCGGATACGCTGTTGGGCTTTCATCATCCTCATCTAAACATAAGTAATACCACGGAGAGTTTTCCCTGAAGACAATGCCGTAAACACAGTACTCTTTATTTTTCTCGAAATTAAGCTGACCATCTGAAAGATGAATATATTTCTTAATTCGGTCAACTACAGAGCTGTCGTTCAGCTCCAAGATATTGTTGATTTCACATACAACTTTCATTCAACTACTTTCCTATAAAGGATCAATTCTTCTCATATCTATGGATATAGTCAGTACAGACTCTCCAATTACTAGCAGGCGCATTAAACCCCACATAGGGATTTTCAAACTTATCGTTATCACTTACATTAATCATCCGGCTACCAAAACTACAACCCGTTAAAAATGTGCAGACCAACATAGTTAAAAAGATGTCTTTTATCATCGAGTTCATCATTAAGGTTCTCCACATTTTGCATTGTAATACTCACTGCAGCCATATGTACTATGCGGTGAGTCCTTTCCGAACAGGTCAACAACCTCTAATAACTGTAATTTTTCATAATATGAATCTTTGACTTGCTCGTTTTCACCTTTGTTACCACCGATACCTTCGCCGACATAGTCCCCATCATGAGTGAACATTCCTTGATACTTAAAACCACTATCTTGTTCTACCATTTTTTTCATAACTTCAGTATTCACGGGCGAACCAAAACCAGCCCATGTAGGGATACCTTCTCCTTGTTTCTCAATACTAGTCTTACTTTCATCAATAAAATAACCCCTCGATTTAAACCCTCCCTCTTCATAATCGCCTTTGCTGTTAATGTAGTCTAACCCTACTCGATTTAAGATATTACCTTGGGAGTGGTTATTAAAATTAGAGCCCTCTTTGCCTCTGGCAGTGGTCACATCACGGATGAAACCACCGGTTTGCTTTGCTATTCCCGTCGTCCAAAAGCCAGAGTTATCTAGCCCAGACTCCAGCGCATCCGATAGAAAACCGTGCGTGGGATTGTAGTTTAATGTAAAGGCAACATCACCTACGACTTCATTGTCTTTGTTCGTTTTACTAGTCTGTTGCATAGCGTTAATAATAGCGAGCCCCTCATCGTTCATCATACCGTTAGTAGCATTCTGATAGGTCGCATTCTCTGCATTAATTCGTACGTCAACTTTGGTAATGTAATAGTTTTTACCTTCAAGTAGTTTTTGTTTATCTTTGGGGAGTTTTAGATAGAGTTCACTGTCTTCAATTGACTGAAAATCATCTTCACGCCCTTTCATGTATTTTGAGCCATCGGTGACAACTTGAATTTGTTTATTATTGATATCACCTTGCCCAATGAGTATTGGCAACTCTGCAAGCAACCCTCCCGTATTTTCGGTTAGGAGGTTTAGGGCGTAGTAAAGTCCGTTGCCCTCATCATTTTCTATTCTAGCTACTTTAACAAAATCACTACCTGTTTCTTGAGTCAATTCTCCGGTCTTATCAAAGTCATTAGCAATGCTTTCATGCCCTTCCTCACTAAACAACCGATGATCAACCGTCACACTCGCATTCAGCCCTCCAATTTCAATATCCTGAGTAACCTCCTGCGCGTTGCTAATATCTCGATTCAGGCCTGCAATATCAGTTTGGGTTTCTCCCCCAGCAGTGATCTTTCCATTACCAACCGTCGCGTAAGTAGTCTGGTTTTTTTCATGCCCGTTATAATGCCCACCGATGGTCGTTTGGCCGGTTTGTGGGCCGGCGCTATCATTGGCGGGTTTGTCTGTATTAGAAGCTTGACCATCAATATTGACACTGACACTGAGGTTAAACCCTTCTGATTTTGCAGTATCGGTGTCATATAGATGATTAGCGGTTAGGGTGTCGGTATTGAGTGTCAGGTTGCCTTGATCGACCCATTGACCCTGTTCATCGTATGTCGCATTGGCGATAAGAGCGCCGGTTAGTGTGGTATCTTTGGCGCTGATAACAACCGATTCGCTGCCGATGATTTGAGTTTGGTCATCGACCCAACGTCGTTCGCTTTCGCTGTCAGACTTTTCTAGGCCTGCATTAATAGAGGTTAAGCCGCTACTACCAAACCCTGCACCGGCATTCGCGCCTCTGGTTTGACTGTTGCTGCGGTCGTAGTTTTGTAGGCTTTCTACCACTAACGTGTCGGTGGCTATATTGATATGGTCTGCCTGTAGCGCTGCGCCTGAAACGGTTAATGTGTCGCTGTGACTGCTTAGATTGGTGGCGACAATTTGGCTATTTCGATAATGCAGGCTTTCGCTGTCTGCGTCGCTATTTTTGAACCCTGCTTGTATATTTCCGCTTAGGCCTTTGGCGCCATAACTCACGCTAATGCTTTGGTTATCTGAGTGAGTTTCGCTTTTGCTTGATGCGGTGCTCTCTCCGGCATTGATGAGGATGTTTTGACTGCTGAGGTCTGCATTGCCGCCAACCCATAGGTCTGACCCCGTCAATGCGAGCTGTTGACCACTCGAGAGGGCTGCATTTCCGCCTGCGATCACCTGGCTGCCATTCCACTCACCGGTTTGGGTTTGTGTAGCGGTTTCTGTTTTTTCTCGTACGGCACTTCCGCTAACATAAAAGCCTGCGGTTGCGGTGGTGCCTGCTGCGGTTGCGCCACTTAAACCTAACGCGATGACGGCCTGACCTAAGTTAGCCGTGGCTGCCGCGAGATTTATTTCATAGTATTTGATGTCTTTTTCTCTTAGCTTGCCGTCTTTAACTTTTTGTTTGGCTTCGCTTAGTGATTTTCGGGCTGTTGACACCCCTTTTTCGGCCTCAGCCACGGCATCAACCGCGAAGCCAACATCAACATAGGCGTTTCGAACAGCGGCGGTAATGGTTTGCGTTTCTTTGCTGTATTTATCGGTAACCGCGTGTTGATTTTGCTTGCCTGTCACCGTGAGATTGTCACCGGCGTTGATATCAAGGTCTTGCTCAGTTGTGATTTGAGATGCGGTAATATCGACATTTCTATCTGCATTCAGGCTGATATTGCCTGCACTGAGTTGGCTTCCCTTCCAAGTGGTGGTGCTAACTAATTGGCTTTCTTTTTCTTTTGCGATCTCAATACCGCCTAGCGATACTTCATCTTTCTTTAACGCCATGCCCAGGCTTTTTATAGACTCTGTCGTTGATGATTGATAGTGCTCACGGGTGTCGGCCACGGCATCAATTTGAATGTCGCCTGAGTTTACGATTAGGTTTTCAGTGACATTGACCTCTGCTCCGGCAAGGCGAGTAAGCCCTTCACTTTCAATAGATAGATTCTCGGCCGCGATGTATGAGCCGTTTTGGATCGTCTGCTGGGTTCTTAATTCTTGGCTACTCGCAACCTCCATTGCAGGTGCATCAACCACGCCCCCCATCATCGCAGCAAAGCCAATAGATGCCACCTTAATAAGCTCTTTAACCGGCCCTTTAAAGCCTTTACTTTTTTCGTGCCATTGCTCATTAGTGAGTTCGATGGTATCTACAATAACGTTCTCTGCTCCGGTGGTAGCGATACTCGCTTGAGATGCTTTTGTAAGGGCGCTGCCCCCGATGATCATATCGCCTTCTGCCTGCAACTCAGAACCTAATAGGTGTATGTTCCCTACGGTGTTTACAGTTAAATCGCCACCACTATTAATGCTCGATGAAATGGCGTTTTGTTGTTGATACCCGTGAGACTCATTACTGTACTTTACGGCGTTTTCTTTTTTCTCCTGATAGGCGTAGTTTTCTTGGTCAACAGCCGCGATCAGCTTAATATTCTCAGCAGCATCGATAGTTACATTACCCACTGCCTGAACCGTTGAGCCATAAGCTAGAAGGTTTTGACCGCTACTCAGTGTTAAGTCAGCACCCGAAATAAGCGCAGTGCTTTGATGATTAACCGCACTAGACTCTGATGACGTGCGTTTATCTGAGCTACCATAACTGCCTTTTCGGCTGTAGCTAAATGACTCATCTCGGGTATTCGCTACGGCCAGTAAATTGATATTGTCAGCCGCATTTACAACTAAGTTATTTGCCGCATTTACAGACGCACCTTGTAGCAGAATATTACCACCAGAGGCGACCGTTAAATCGCCTCCACTTTGCAGTTCGCTAGTTAAATGATCTCGACGATCTAAGGTTTGATAGTGAGACCCTCCACCGAATTGGTAACCGGTAACCTGCTCTTGAGATTCAACCCGTACTTCCTCACCGGCGCTGAGTGTTAATGCGTCCCCTGCAGTGATCAATCCGGCTTTGTCAGTGATATTCTTACCTGCAGTCAACTCAAGTGTCTGCTCTGCACTCAAGCTTGCACGCGCGCCTTGGTGACTAAACGCTAGCTCTTTAATACTGCCTACGTTTTCAATCAGTGTTTCGTTAATAATGCTATCGCCAGCAGCAAGGCTTAATGTCTTACCCTCTATACGCGCACTCAAATTACTGATATTTTTTGCCGCATCTACCTGTAACAAATTACCCGCCACTAAGGTGCCTTGGCGATTAGTAATGCTACCTGTAACACTTGAGACTGACAGCGTGTCTAAGGCTTCAATTACACCTGTATTAACTACATCTGAGTTACCTAAAATCGCGACATTTTTACCGGCAATGAGAGCACCATCTTCTGCTTTTAGCTCTCGATTAGACGAAAGGTAGACCACCGGAACAAGCACTTTTACACCATCTACAATGCGTGTTTCCATCCAGATCATACTGCGAGTGAGTCGATTAACCTGGTCTTTACTCAGTGCAACGCCGACACTGAGGTCTAGGTCTTCCGTTGTTTGAACGGCGTTATCCATTAACTGTTCAAACATCTCTGCACCGGCCAGCCCATCTAGATAACGGCTTCCCGTTTGAGCCTGTAGACTATTTTCGATTAATGTTTGCTCGTAGAAGCCGTCGCCTATTCGACGCAGATATTCATCACCACTCCAGTCCAGACGGTCAAGCAAATAGTCAGAACTGGTAAAGTTGTTGTAGTTGGTAAGTAAAGGGTTAGTCTCTATCAAGTAAGGGTGATCTGGGTTTGTATTAATGGTAAACAAACCATGACTGCCCGGCAGCTTAAACCCTGGAATCAACAATGGATCTAGCACCATTAAGCTATTTCCGGTAACCGTAGAAATCACAACAGTATTCAGAACCGTTCCCAACCCTGCAACACTGCCGGCAGTGTAAAGCGGAGAAAGCGTGTCTGTTTGTGTGGAAGCGCTCGGTGCATCGATTGAACCACCAAGGTTACTAGCAGTCGGAGCCGTTAGTGTCACAGTTCCGCTGCCCTTGACACTATTTTGGTGAGAGGAAACTGTCGTGACCGCGACTGATCGAGTATTTTTGGTAACCGTTCCGTTATTGATCACACTAGAAAAATGTAAGGCGACATTACCAAGAGATTCAATAATTGAAGCGGCAATGGATACAGTACCCACAGTGTTAACGATTACTGCGGCTGATGTTCTACGGTAATTTTTATGGCTTTTCCACTTTTTAGGCCTTTTCTTTATCCACCATGCCGCTTCAGTCACTGTTTTAATATATTCTGCGCCAGTCCCTTCATGGTTATTAAAGGTAGAGCCTGATAATTGAATACTTCCTTTTGCGCCGATGTAACTCACATCGTTGACGAAGGTGTCTGCATGGGCATTTAAAGACCCACCAGAAACAACCATCGCCATTTGTTGATTAATCGCGGTGGGTGTCTCGCGTGTAATCGTTGTTTTAGTGTTTCTCACCCCCTCATCGATATGCCCGATGGTCACATTGAACGCATTCTTCCCATGTGAGTAAACTGGCGCCTCAATGACGATATTTGAAGGACCCGCCTCGTAACTACCCACATTAAAAAAGACTTTGTATTAAATCTTAGATTGCCTTCAGATTGAATCAAACCATGATTGTTAGTGATTTCATGCGACTTATTTAATGCTGAATCTTTTGCCAGAGTCATATCACCGAAAGTAAAAATATCACCCCGGTCATTATATAAACTATTGCTATATATATTCAGACTGCTTTGCCCGAATAGTAACCCTGTATTGTAGAGTGAGCCCACATTAAGCTCGGTAGTTAGCCCACCAAAGTCACCATAGTTATCGAATTTATTGGCTACAACAGGCAATGCTTGATTTGAACTCACTCGGTTATAGTTAGAAAAATTATTACTTATCGCGATATTACCCTGAGACGCACCAGCCAAAATGCCAGAATTACCTACCGTCATATCACGTGCAATTAGCTCATAATTTCTACCTGTGTTTATCTCACCATTCAAGACTAAATGCCCTGCAGCACGCAACGTCAGTTGACCTGCAGTATTCCATAACTGCCCTGCGGCAATGTTAATTTCGTTATGACTAGATACATCGATATACCCAGCATCTATTTGGCCTTGATAGTTGAAATGATCAGCTAAAATACTCAACTGGTTATTTGCCAATATCTGGCCATTTTGGTTTTTTAACGTCGCGAGGTTCGAGATAGATAAGCTAGAAACCGCCTGAACCATGCCTGATAATGTGTTGTCTAGCAGGCGATTGCCCAGTGAGAAAATAAGGCTTATAGAGCCTCCAGCGGCTACCTCACCCTTCTGGTTATTTATTTCTGAGGCGTTTATCGTAAGGTCAGAAACAGACGATACTAGGCCTGACCGATTATCAAGCACGCCCTTCTGGTTCAGCGTTAACATACCATTACTTTTTATTGCGCCGCTGTTATTGTTAGTACCCGCATTGATGCTCGCCATGCCTATGCCATGGTGTGAAATACTTCCTCCCACCGTATTATTAAGCTGAGTCGATTCAATTACCCAGTTGTTTGCATTACTAGCAAGAGAACCTTCTCTATTATCAATTTGGTTAATATCTAGCTTCTGATCAGACGAAGAGAGTGATAACAACGACCCTTTGCGGTTATCCAGTGAAGTAGCATTAACGTCTAACGTCGTGGCAGACTCGATTTTTCCGAGTTGATTTTGGATACCTGCAGCACTTAACCTCTGCGCTTGTTGTGAGGATATTTTACCGCGGTTGTTATTGATAATTGACGCGGTTATATCAAGCAAACCGCCTGATTCAAATAACCCTGAGTTATTCTGAACATCACCCGTTGTAACCAATAGCTGCAGATTTTTAACTGCTGTTATCTGGCCATCATTATTGTTTACACGCCTGTCTTCAGTGATATCAAGCAGGCCGTTGCTACTAATAATACCGTTCTGGTTATTTAATTCAGAACCTCTAATAACCGTACTCTGATCACCAAAGTGGGTTATTTTTCCGCCTGCAGAGTTGTCTAAGTAAGAGACGTCTAAGGTTAAGTGTTTAGCATTCGTTTCAAACTCACCATTTCGGTTATCTAATGTTGTTAATGTCACCTCCTGATCGGCATCTGATAGAACCAATACAGAGCCATTTTGATTTTCTAACTTGTCAGCCGTCAGCTGAAGGGTGCTGCCTGTTTGTAGTTGACCAAATGCATTGATAATCGTATTTGCAACAAGGTTGACCCCGTTGCCGCCGACGAGTACACCTTGGCTGTTATCTAAAACATTACCGATATATGACAACACCGTGCCTGCTTGAAGCTCACCTGCATCATTGGTGAGTGTTGCCGTCTTAAGGGTTAGCGCTTTTTGGCCCACCAACAACCCATTGTCATTCATCAGATGATCTGAGCTTAGCGATATAGATTGGTTGGATGTCATTTCACCGTATTGGTTAATCACATTTTGAGCAATAACATTCAGCGATAGCTCCGCCTCAACCTTGCCATCGCTGTTGTTCACGTCGCCTGATGCAACCGATAACGCTATGCTCTTGATAGCTGATATATCGCCTTTGCTATTATCAATCAGATGACGCTCATTGATATCTATCTGGCCGTTGCTTTGAATATCTCCCAACTGATTGTTAAGGGTATCGCCTAAGAACTGGAGAGTCTGATCCCCATAGTGGCTGATTTTCCCGCCTTCAGAGTTGTCGATACGCTCAACATTGAGCGTTAGGTTACTTGCATTAGTCTCAATAAGACCGCCACGATTATCTAACGTTTTAAGGTTAAGTCGCAGGTCTTCCCCTGCCAACACTAGCAGTTCACCATCGCTGTTTTTTAGATGGTTACTCACTACGCCGAGTATTGCTTCGCTTTGTATTTTTCCTGACTCATTGCTAATGCTATCGGCATTCAGAAAAACCCCCTTTGCAGACCTCATCGAACCGCGACGGTTATCAATTAAGTTACCGGTCACTGAAAGCAGTTCATTGCTTTGAATCGTTCCATCTAAGTTAGTCGTGTCTAAAGCGCTTATATCAACAGCGCCTACACCGACTATTTCCCCTGATGTATTGTTGAGGGTATTTGCGTCAACCGATAGATTTTTTAGACTGTGGATTTTTCCAGCGTCATTTACAATAGTCGCCACATCAATAGAGATACCTTTTTCACCTAAAAGAGTGCCTTGAGTATTATCTAATTGATCTCCATTTAGCTTAACAATTGACTCGCTAATTAATCGCCCATTTTGATTGGTAATGTCTACTGCATCGACCTGTAAGTCACCACGACTCACTACCGTGCCATCGCTATTATCATAATCAGCGGTATTGATCGAAAGTTGCTTTGTGGCCGACAAGGTTCCGCTATTTCGCACAAGGGAATCAGCAATGATGCTTACGTCTCCGTTACCCACTTGAGCGACAGAACCCTCATTTTCAAGCTGCTGTGCTATCACGCTAATATCTTGCGCAACAACGGAGCCATTATTCAGCATTGCACTGGTTTTAATATCTAACTTGCCCTCACCTCTCTGCAACCCAGCATCATCATAGCCTGCCGAAAGCGATCCACTATTTTCAATGATTAACCGATTGCTCGACACAGTCACGGTATCTTGAGCGCCAACTGCGCCGTCGATTTTGATGTCATTCCCTGCGGCTAACGATATTTTTTGCTCGCTAAAATGATCACCTACTAACTCAATACTGCCTGACGTTGAGGTAAGCAATGAGGCGCTCTCAGAGTGAGTGTTTTTGAGTTTTATATCGCCTTCGGCTGTGAGTATTAAGCCTCCCTTAGCTGCCCCTATAACGCCCTCACTATTAACGCCGACCCCTTTCTCCGTTCCAACCATAAAGATACGGTTGGCGTACATTCCACCTAGAGCAGAAACATCCAGTGAAAGTGAAGGCGTGTCTCCTACCCCTTCAATGGTTGTTGTAGAAAGGTCGCTATAATCAACACGATTAGTGCCTGTGATTGCATTGATTTGTTGCCCATGAATGTCTGCATTAACTTCAATGGCGCGAGCTAAAAGATCTAGCTGATTAATATTTGAAGCATTAAGACCCCGCCCATTAACCTGAAGTACGCCTTGGTTTATGCGAATATTATTAACCGCACCTGCACTATCTAATTCAACGGTGCCTGTGGTTAGTACGCCTCGGTTGGTATTGATAAAGCCACAACCATTACAGGTGATGCCCCCTGGGTTTGCGATAATGACATCTGCTTGCTGACCTGCCACTTCGGCATAGCCATTAAGCGCTGACGGCAAACCACCATTAATCTGGTTGACGATTATTCTGGCCCCATTGCTGGTCGCCAAGTTCGAATTACCTTCTATGTAGCCACTCAACTGAGTTTTTATAATTTGTTGGCTATTGTTGAGAATCAACCCGTTATTATTAATATTGAATTGGTTGTATTTATTCAAAGAAACGCCTGATGCTGAGGGCGCCGTAATCTGAACAATGGGCACGCCATTACCTGCCGCATCGATGGTAGGCTGATGAGCCGATGATGCGTTGGCATCGACCGTCAACCCACCGGCCAATGCAAGTGAGCTGTAAAGGGGGGAGAAAACCAATTGGAATATGAGTAAAAGGCTAACCGTTTGACGGGTGCGGCTATTACGATAAGCGTGTTGCATAGTGTACTTCCTTCCTTGGTTTTACAGCCCTATCTCTTTTAGATCAGGGCACTATTTTATCCATACTTACGGCACACGCGATTAAATGCATGTACGTTATTCAACTAATTAAAGCGTGTTATAAGCGAGTTTTAATCCGAATTCAGGGCTGTCTGGCTCACCTATCAGGCTTGACGACGAAGCAATCGTTCTGCCCACCATTAGCTCTAGCGAAAAGCCGTACCCCTGAGCAATAAACGCAAGCTCTGTGGCGGTTGCGTTACCATAATTAAAAGGCTGCAATGAGCTATGAGGCACCCACCCCTTCATCAATGAAACACGACTTCCCAGAACAACAGCAGATGTGTCGGAGCGAAAGAAGTAAGGGCTATTGACGTCAAAACGAAGCCACCCCCCAGTGTTCCCTGTAAGGTTAAGAGGTCCATAACCTGTTATTTGAGATGAACTTGCGACCAATAACTTCTCAGACGAAGGTAATATATCGTCTGTATGTTGGTACTGTCCTGATGCGCCCAGCCGCCAAGCTCCTAGCAGTTCAGAGTGCAGAGGCTTAGAAACGCTAGTAAGAAAACCGTACTTAACAAATTGCGCCTTATCAGGATAAATATTCTGACCGTCATCATCTGCGCCTAAAATATCTAAGCCTGCATCAATACTCAGATTAAAAAAAGCGGTCATATCTTTCCAAAGATATTGTTTATGTTTTGTCTCTAAACGAAAAATTGAAAGGCGACGACTAGACACATCAATACGAGTGTCTTCTATGAAGTTATTAATGTCTTTTGTCGTCAAACTACTCGCCACGTCTAATTTAATACTGCGAGTTCTATAAAGCGTATGGTTTGCTTCCAAACTAAAAACAGTATTGTCACCAGACACTTCAAAAACCTGATTCGCGCCGTTAACAATATTCTCGTATTCAAAACGGTTGCCACTCATTGAGAACAGGCTGTAGTGCCAGGGGAATGAATAGTCAAAACCCAAGCCTTTTGATAGTGAGCGGCTCGATTCAGCTAATGATTGGTTATAGTTAACAATCAGTTGATCATTAATGCCGATGAGATCATCAGCAAAAAAATCTGCGCGAGCACGATAGTCATCACCTTGTTGAATGCTCGTTCCATCAACACCTAGCCGAGCATAAAAGCGGTCATTCTTAATGTTATTTACCTGAATAATAGACTGACCTGGCAAATCACCCGGAATCAATTTAATCGTTGACTGGTTAGAGCCAAGTCGATTAATTTGGTCTAAGCCTTGCTCTATATCACGAAGATTCAGTAACTCATCTGACTCAACAGGAAAAGCCCAAGATAGGTTTCTAGAGGTGAGCGTATTTGATTCAATTGCTTGAACTTTGCCAACAATCACTCGAATAAGCAGTTCACCTTTTTTTAACGACTGCTCAGGTAAAAATGCGCGAGTGGTAACCAACCCGTGGTCTAAAAAATATTGATTGATCTGGCTTACAATTTATGACATTTCTGCCAAGTACAAACACCGACCAACAAACGCTTGAGCCATTTCAGTTATGTCAATAAGTGTACTTTTTGGCAGGCCACTTAGCCCGGCAAACAATACCGTTTCAATAACAAAACACTGCCCGTCAGCGGACTTAATCAAGGGTTCTTTTATACGAGGGGATAGCTGTTTAAAATCATTATCAAGCTCACGCTGTCGCTTTTCTTGCTGTAGCGTTTCCTGCTCTTTTTTAATATCCAACTGCTGCTTTTGGATAGTTTGGCCAATACCTTGAAGGGTTTGGGCGGGAGCAACGGTAGGAAGCAAAGATGCCAGTAGAAATGCAGATAAAATTAAGAAATAGGTCCTACGACCCGTTAGAAATACGTCCATGTCTACTACCTTAAAAACAACAAATTACCGAAGAAAGATATCAGCTGCTAATGAGCTAGAGTCTCAGTTCGTCAATTAATTTCAGGATTCTAACAGCCGCGTTAACGCGACTAAGCCAGCATCGATTTATACTTTTTCCATAAAATAAAACAGCAATCGAGTCTGACACTTTTCAAGCGGGTGAATTATACACAAATAATTGATCAGTTTGTGTAAATAACACTCAAACTGATCAATTTAAAATCATTACGACCCCTTTAGTTGTCTAACCCAAATACTAAAGATTAAACTGATCCAAAATATTGTCCATCGCGACTGAGTTAAATTCATAACCCGTCCACTCGGTAACCGCGCCTATTGGTGTGAATTCGCCTGCTCTGAGGTATCCATCTATCACAGTGAAAAATACTTCTGTTTGTCCGAAATCATACCAACCGTCTAACTTCTTCATTTTGGCGGGAATTTGAATAGCGACAATAGTAATGCCCGGTGATGCGTCTCTTATTTCCCACGTTGAGTTAATAGAAGACGATGAGCTGTTGTTAAGGCTTATTTTTGCAGTGCCGCGCTGGCTGCCGGCATTCTCTCGATTTAGAGTGACCGCATATTTACTGGCGTGAATTTCTTTATCATTAGTATTAGAGAAAAGCGCTTCAAGTGTCAGTAATTCTTCTCGCGGATCACCTGAGGTTACGTTATTACAGTTGGTTGTTTCATCTATCCATGGGATGGTTGTTCCAACACATGAGTCGAAGTCATTATCCAAGCTGACTTGATAAATATCGGCACTAGCCATGACTGAGGATAAGTAAGCTTTAGCTCCTGAACCAAAAGCAGCATTAGAGCCGGCGACTTCTCTAACAATATCTTCTGATATGTTGAGGTTTTTACTACTGGCTAAAAAAGGAACAATTTTTTTATCGGTAATATCCAGTTGGATATATGAGATGACTTCTAGAGGCATAAGTGCGACTTGGTTAGATGCAACCTCGGTTTGCTTTGAGCCAGTCTTTTTAGCGTCATGATAAGCCCACTCACCATCAACCAAGATGTCAGAACGGTCCCAGTGATAGTTAGTTGTTGGTACTGGTGACCACGCACCCGACTGATAAGCCTTTTGAGTGTGCTCCCAGTCATACGTCAGGTCGTCATTGACGCTGAGCGTGATGGTATCGTTCTCATAGGTACAGTCTTTATCACAGTCATACTTATCGATACTAGATAATCCACCCTCCTTTTCAAAAACATTCTTTATGTCAAAGTTTGTGGTTGCCGCGTTAACTTCAGTTTCTTTTTCCAATCGGTTTTTAATGTTAGTGGTATTCAATTCAACGTCTAAAGCAGCCAGTTCGACTTCAGTAAAGGCGCTATTATCCACTTTAGCTGCTGCAATCGCCTTAATGCTCACCAACTGAGAGAATACATGCTGTACCAGTAAATTATGAACAGCCACTGACTGCTCATCAGCATCCAAACCGTCACGCTGAACCGCTTCATTAAATGATTGATGATTTTGCCCCAAAATATAAGCGGCTATTTGTGCGATTTTATGAAGCTGTTGATAAGGTGCTTCATTAGCGGCCTTTATATAATCTTTAAACAAACTAATGTCTGGGCGATCAAAAACCATGTTTTGCTTCACTACCTGTTCGGCGTCACTTTCGGTCGTTTTTAACATGTCCATAGTAGTGTGAACTAAGGTAGAAAGAGGGCTGACGAATGCATATTTACCGGGAGGGCTTGTTAATACATAGCTTTTGCCTACGGCACTACCCGTGTCTTCATCAATGGTCGTGGCGCTAACTTCGACCACCACGCCATGCTTTTCGGCATCTTCAGCATTAACATTTAGCAGCGTATATTGGCCATTATTACCCGAAGTAGCGGTTGGTTCGCCTTGATCACAAAGCTTATTATCGTTCATATCAAGACAAACAGTGGCACCATAAAGGTAGCCGTCAGCGACCGCTCCTGAAATAGAAGCGTCTGATTTGTCTGAGCTTTTTGCAGTCGATGGGGAAGCACTTCCGCCTGAGCCGCCACCACAACCGGTCACTGCTAGACTTAAAATAGAGGAAATTAGAATAGTTTTTGCGTTTACATCCATGTTGGTTCACCATTTACAGCTTAAAAACAGTTGGGCATGAACCTTTCTAATATCGCATCCATGCCTTAGAAATATAAAAGATTTGATGTTTTCAGAGTCATCAAACTTATGGCGCGCACTATACGCTAAATCGTTTTTTAAAACCCGAACAAAATGTCATATTTTGCAACATCTCAGAATATGACTACAATTTTTTTGAAGTCTCGAAGATGCTTTTGAATGCGGTAGAATGAAAAACGGGCCATTAAAGGCCCGTTAATTTTGTTATCAAATCATCTCTATCGAGCGTTTATATATGCCTTCTCTGACACCTCATGATACTGAATAACACTGTCGCGGAATTCCTTGTATGAGTCATACACTTTTGCAATGGCAGGGTCACTATCAGCTATTTCTTTAACGACACTTTCAGAAACCACCTGTAACTTCTCCAATACGTCCTTAGGGAACTTACGAATTTCAACATTGTGCTTAGTTATAAGATCCACCAGAGCTGAGTTGTTGCGGGCAGTATATTCGTCAAGCATATCCTGGTTAGCCACTCGAGCGGCATTTTCAACAATCGCTTGCAAGTCAGCAGGCAGCTTTTCAAACGCTTTTTTGTTGACCGTTATTTCTAACCCTGTGCCTGGCTCATGCCAGCCGGGGAAGTAATAGTATTTAGCGGCTTTGTGGAGTCCAAAGGCTAAATCGTTGTAAGGCCCGACCCATTCAGTTGCATCAATTGTACCGGTTTGTAGTGCCGTAAAAATCTCACCACCAGGCAAGTTAACCGGTGTTCCGCCTGCTCTTTCCAGCACTTCGCCACCTAAGCCTGGAATACGCATTTTCAAACCTTTAAGGTCTTCTAAAGAGTTTATCTCTTTATTAAACCAACCGCCCATTTGCACACCTGTGTTACCACCTGCAAACGGTATAACGCCAAACGGCTCATAAGTTTCACGCCACAGTTCAAGCCCTCCACCGTAGTGAATCCAGCTATTAAACTCTTGAGCATTTAGACCAAACGGGACAGTTGAGAAAAACTGAGCAGCAGGAATTTTGCCTTTCCAATAGTAAGCGGCACTGTGCCCAACTTCTGCAGTGCCTTGGGATACCGCATCAAACACCTCCAATGCAGGCACCAACTCACCACCACCATATACTTTGATCGTTAAACGACCGTTACTCATGCGATCGACTTCTTTTGCAAAACGTTCAGGCGCTTCACCTAACCCTGGAAAATTCTTAGGCCAAGAGGTTACTAGCTTCCACTTAAACGTTTCCTGTGCGTGTGCTGCTTTGGTGTTTTCATGGCTATCGACTGCTTTATCAGAGGGTGTACAAGCCGCCAAAGCCGCCCCCATCACACCTACGCCTATCACTGAAATAAAATGTCGTCTTTTCATGCTTACTCCTATTATTATTTATTATTGTTCCTAATGAATTTTTTCTACCTTAAACCCGTTTAAACCTTACCGCCTACACTTATAACGCTTCCAGTTTGGCATACGATAATACCAACCACTTACTCCCTTCGCTAAGGAAATTCACTTGAATTCTGGCATGAGGACCTTGGCCTTCGTAGTTTAGAACAGTGCCTTCACCAAAGATGGGGTGGCTCACCAGCTGTCCTAACTGGAATGCGGCTTCACTTGATGCCGCAGTCGCCCAACTTTCTTCGTTGGCGCGTTGAAAACTAACGGGTCGTGTGACAGTATTTTTTAATCGCACTTCTTGAATTAAGGAGGCGGGTATTTCTCGGATAAACGGCGATATTGCATGAAACTTTTCTTGGCCGTATAGCCGTCTAGTTTCGGCATGCGTCATCACTAGCTTTTGCATGGCTCGGGTAATGCCCACATAACATAGTCGGCGCTCTTCTTCTATTCGTCCGGGTTCTTCGGCTGATCGACTATGCGGGAACAAGCCCTCTTCCATTCCGACCATAAATACCAATGGATATTCGAGTCCTTTAGCCGAGTGTAGCGTCATCATTTGTACGCTATCTTCATGTTCTTCAGCCTGATTTTCACCTGCATCTAATGCGGCTTGTGCAATAAACGCTGATAACGGCTCCATCTCTTCATCTTCTGCTTCAAAATCACGCGTCGCGTTGATTAGTTCATTCAAGTTCTCGACTCGAGCCTGGCCTTTCTCACCTTTCTCGCTGCCATGAAACTCTTTTAACAGGCTTTCATTTATAACGTTTTCGACCAATGTGTGCAGCGGTAAATCTGTCGCGCCTTCAGCCAAGCCTTCAATTACGTCTATAAATTTTTGTATCGCGTTAGCAGCCCGCCCTTTCAAACTACCCAGTTCGATCATTTCATTGCACGCCTGCCATAATGTGACAGACTGCATTCGAGCATGTTCGCGAATATCTGAAATCGTTTTGTTGCCGATACCTCTTGGGGGGACGTTAATCACTCGCTCTACGGCAGCATCATCATGGCGATAATGAACCAGCCGGATATAGGCAAGGGCATTTCTGATTTCCATGCGATCATAAAACCTAAGCCCGCCGTAGACTCGATACGGGACTTGCTGCCGTATAAAGGCATCTTCAATAACTCGCGACTGTGCATTCGAGCGATAAAGTATCGCCACATCAGAACGAAGATTACCCTTTTTCACCCAGTCATGAATGCAGTCTGCCACATAGTTTGCTTCATCTTGCTCATTAAATGCTGAGTATAAATCTATGGGCTCGCCTTCGTTTTCTTCGGTCCATAACTGCTTACCTAATCGACTTCCATTGTTGGCGATAAGGCCGTTCGCGGCATCAAGGATGGTACTGGTCGAGCGGTAGTTTCGTTCAAGTTTTACTTGCATCGAGTCTACAAAGTCATTTTGAAAGTGTTGAATATTCTCTATTTTTGCGCCTCGCCACCCGTAGATTGACTGGTCATCATCCCCTACCACTGTCAATGGAATACGGTTACCCGCGAGTACTCTTAACCACGCATACTGGATGGTATTGGTATCTTGAAACTCGTCAACCAGTATATGCCTGAATCTGTCTTGATAATGCGCAAGCAGTTGAGGGTTATTAAGCCAAACCTCATGTGAACGAAGTAATAATTCTCCGAAGTCGACCATACCTGATCGCTGGCACTGTTCTTCATAGCCTTTATAGACCATTGCCATAGTGCGCATATAAAGGTCGCTTGAGGTTTCTATATATTCGGCGCGAATACCTTCATCTTTTTGGGAATTAATAAATGATTGAGCCTGTCGTGGAGGCCACTTTGTTTCATCTAACTGATGATCTCTCATGACTCGTTTGATTACTCTGAGCTGATCATCAGAGTCAATAATTTGAAAATTCTCAGGTAAGTTAGCATCTCGCCAATGGGCTCTTAGTAATCGATGAGCGATACCGTGAAAAGTACCAAACCAAAGCCCTCTTGGTGGCAGGTCTAATAGCTTTTCGATTCGCCCCCGCATCTCTTTGGCCGCCTTGTTAGTAAACGTAACCGCCATAATACTGGTCGGTGTTAGGCGCTCGATTTCCATTAGCCATGCAATACGATGTACTAATACGCGCGTTTTTCCGCTTCCCGCTCCCGCTAAAACCAACAGATTTCGCGTAGGGGCTGCTACAGCCTGTCGCTGCTCATCATTAAGGGAGTCAAGAATATGGGAAACATCCATTCAGTTAACCTGTCAAAAAAAGTAAAATCTAGAGAATAGTGTATTATCATAACAACATATCAATAAGTTATGAGTAACTAATCACAGTTTATTAACACATATCAAGCAGTATATAGGTCAAGAAGTTAGAATGCTGCGTAACACGACTGACAACCTTCAGTAGTGTTCATCTAACTTATAGTTTTATCCCAAACTTATAGCATTATCCCAAACGCAGTCGTTAACATCGATAGCATTCGGTTAAAAAGGGAATTATAACAAGATGGCAGGGCCAACTGAGCGCCACTCCTCACCAGAACTACGTTTAATGGCAGAATTTTCTGCACCTAAACGTTCAGCTATTTTGCTGCACCAAATTAAAGCAAGCTATCATGAGAGCCTGCCGCTGTTTATCGCCTCCATTTGCTGTGCAATTTTAGTCACACTTTTTCTCTGGGATGAACAGGTTTCGCACACGCTACTGCTTGGCTGGCTAGCGTCCACCTGTTTAGTTTCACTACTTCAGATCGGCATCCATACTCGTTTCAAAACACGATCAAAACAAACATTTTCATACGATTCATGGCATAACTTGCTGCTGATAGGCTCGCTGCTTAACGGTGCGCACTGGGGTTTTGCTGCTCTAACGATGCTGCCTGAAAATGTAGGCGTGACACAGCTTATTGCGTTATCCTCAGTTGCAGCATTGATGGTTTTTGCCACAACGGCATTTACGATGAATATAAAAGCATTTTTATGTTTCGCCCTTCCCCCGTTTCTGAGCCTAACAATACATACCCTGTTATCGTTTGACCGCTATGGCTTCGCATTTATTTTTGTCGTTATCATGTTCGCAGGCTTTGTTACATACAGCGCATATCGCCATTATAAAAACCGAGAACGCATGCTGATTAAAGAGCTCGAAAATGATGCTTTGATTAACTACCTTGATAATGGTCGCAGAGTTGCCGAAGAGCTTAATGAGCAACTAACCAATGAAATTATTAGTCGTGAAGAGGCCGAACGCCAACTCCTGTCATCACAAAAAACACTTGAGTTAAACGTCCAACAAAGAACCCAAGACCTCACACTCACCAATGAGCGCCTTAATCAGCAGGTCGCCTTACGAAAAAGCATTAGTGATGCCCTCGTTAAAAGCCAAACACGTCTATCTCAAGCCATTGAAGCCTCTCAACTTGGTCTTTGGGACTGGGACCTTACATCTGGCACGGTCTATCAATCTGCCTTTCATGAAGCCTTTAAACAGCGAGAACTCAGCTCTGTCGACTTTATTGGCAATCTAAAAAAAGTCATTCACCCACAAGACTACCCTAGCGCTAAACAAGCGCTGAGCGAATACCTAAAGCGCGAAAGCGATTCCTACCAAGTTCAATATCGCATCAAACAAGGGGATAACTGGCTATGGGTAGAAGAGAGCGGGAAAGCGGTAAAATTTGATAATAGCGGGGACCCCATCAGAATGCTGGGAACTCGTCGTAATATCAACGCAGAGAAGAAACGAGATGAGCAAGTCAGACTGGCAAAATCAGTTTTCGATCATACCTCAGAAGGCGTATTTGTTCTTGATGCTAACTTTTGCTTTATCTCAGTTAACGCAGCATTTTGCGAAATTACCGGCTATTCAAAGCAAGACTTAGAAGGCCGCTACTTTATTGACTTAAGTAGCACCCCGAAGAAATTCAAAGTGTTTAATCAGGCAAAAGACGAGATAAGTCATACAGGCCAATGGCAAGCGGAGATATTCGAAAAGCGCAAAGACGGTAACTACTTCCCTGCATGGATTCAAATCAATAGCATTACCAATGGCTATGACGAAGTCGAATATTATGCGGGCCTGCTATCCGACATCTCTGCCCGTAAAGAC
This sequence comes from Alkalimarinus alittae, assembly GCF_026016465.1. Lineage (NCBI taxonomy): Bacteria > Pseudomonadati > Pseudomonadota > Gammaproteobacteria > Alteromonadales > Alteromonadaceae > Alkalimarinus > Alkalimarinus alittae. The sequence goes on along the minus strand of NZ_CP100390.1, from coordinate 565,229 downwards.
GCCGATGAAAAACTAACATACTTGCTTAATTATGATGACCTTACAGGGCTCGCCAACCGTTCCTTATTTAAAGATCGTCTTCATAACGCCATCACTAAAGCGCGAAAAGCCGGAAAGAAATACTGTTTAATCATGGTGGATATTGATCGATTTAAACAGATTAATGACAGTCTCGGGCATGAGATCGGCGACTACCTGTTAAAGGAGGTGTCTCAACGAATATCTAACGCCATTAGAAATGCTGACACTATCGCACGCTTATCGAGTGACGAGTTCGCTATTTTAATTGAGTACGACACCAAAGAAGACGTGCACGAAAAAGCAAAAGATATACTAAAATCACTTTCGGCTCCTTTTTTCGTAGATGTAAACGAGTTATTAATATCCTGCAGCATAGGCATATCGAAACTACCAAAAGATTCACTAGAACTACAGCCACTAATGCAGCAGGCGGCAATGGCAACACAGCAAGCCAAGTACCTCGGCGGGAATAACATTCAGTTTTATAATGTCGCGCTTCAAAATCAAACTCAATACCATATGGAAATTGAGGGCGACTTACGCAAAGCGATGCAAAATCACGAACTAGAAGTGTTTTTCCAGCCAAAGGTTAATGTACACACAAAGCGTATCGAGTCTGCTGAAGCTCTTGTTCGCTGGAGACACCCTTCTAGAGGCCTTATTTCTCCTTCTGAGTTTATCCATATTGCCGAAGACAGTGGCCTCATTGCAGAGATCGGCAAGTTTGTCTTACTCAAGTCATGCCAACAAGCTAAAAAATGGGCTGATGACGATATAGCAACCATTACTGTGTCAGTAAACGTATCGGCACATCAACTACGCCACGAGAACCTCCCTCAAGCCGTTGGTGATGTGTTGAAAAGAACCAAACTTCCAGAAAACCAACTAGAGTTAGAGCTCACCGAAAGCGCGCTGATGGAAAACCTGAGTGCAGCAACCGCCCTTTTGACAAAGTTATGCGCCCTAGGTGTGAGTATCTCTCTTGATGACTTTGGTACAGGGTACTCGTCCCTTAGCCACTTAAAACTGTTCCCTGTTGATGCACTAAAAATAGATAGAAGCTTTATTCGAGACATCACGTCGAAACAGGAAGATGAAGCCATTGTTAATGCCATTATCGTGTTAGGTCATAGCCTCAACCTAAAAGTCATTGCCGAAGGGGTTGAGAACATTAAACAACTAGAGCTTCTTGAGCGACTAGGTTGTGATGAGATCCAAGGCTACTTCATCGCAAAACCTCTTTCAGCAGCTGATATGACCCACATGCTTAAACAGCAAACTGAGTTTACCTCGCTCGATTTATAAGCCTTTTATGTGATACACCTCTCAACAAACCCCGAAACTGTTAACTCGATCACTTTAATTTCATGTCATTCCTATAACGTAGTGCCCGATCCACAAAAATAAGAAATTGTTCGCCTCCAAAGGAGAAATGAGCGCATGAATAACAACAATAATGCCGTTGTCCAGTCGACCAAAACACAATTGGTAGAACTATTTATGGACCTAAATAAGCTTGATACGAAGGCAAAACCAAAAGCTAAAACTAAAGAAAAATCTTCCCCTCAACAAAAACTAGCTGCAAGACGAGCAATAGAACAACATCTTGAGAAAAAACGGCTAGAGCATGATTTAGAAGATTACTGGTTCGATAGTTAACATACACACGAGTACTGTTGGCATTCGTCGCGTCTCGATTACGCTGCTATCGTGTTAAGAGTCAATATTTGGATTATATATTTAATCCATTGACTCTTAACTCACTGACTGGCGGTTTCTTATAAGCTGAATCGCTTGGTCGATTACACCTGTAACAGCAGGTCGTTCAACTACTTTTTGGTTGTCAGCAATAATCTGATTCCAGCTCATTACCGCTTCTGTTCGGTTAACAAATGTTGCAGAACGTGCACCACAATTAAAGCAGCATACATTCCAGTTACGAGACCCTATAGCGCCCGGCTCACAAACCGGCTCACTGCCGCAGGTACAGTTTACTAATACAGCCATTATATACTCTCCCTAATTTCACAGTATTGTCTTAACTACTTTCGCTGAATCCATTCAACATATTATTTTGAGTACCTATCAAGTGCAGTTAATCAGGAAATACGCCATTCAAAAGCTATTAACTGATTAAAAGCATCGTCATTCTATGGCCGACATACTAGAGTCCACAACCTAATTAAGCCTTAATCTTAATCAATTAGACCAAAACACGCTCAATCGCTACCGCTACATGCTTGTGATACGGCGTTTTGGCAATGGGATCACAGTGCCCCGCTGAGGTTAATTCGTTTATCGCGGGGCCGTTTTGTAGTAGTTCCCCTTTATCATTCGAATACAACATGCCGTAGCCATGAGGTAGTGTCACCATACCCGGTTGAACAGTATCATCTTGCATTAATAACACGTCTATCTGCCCTGTTTCAGAGCGACATAGCGCTTTATCTTTATCTTGAAGCCCTAACTTACTTAAATCATCTGAATGAATTCTCATCGCCCCTTCTTTATCTGTTTTGCGCCAGTCGGGGGTTCTGAAAATCTGGTTCGCGTTATACGAGCGACGCTCTCCTGCCATCAAAATAAAGGGGTACTCATTTTCACCCTCAATACTGCTAGCAAGGGTCGCCTCTTCTGCCAGATCATCAAGCGCTGAAAACATCTCTTCGATATGTAACGCCACTTTTTTATCGCGTGTTTTCATCAGCTTCCACGTATCGCTATAAGCAAAGGTCGCAAGTGCTACCGGAAGATCAGACGCCAATGTACGGTTAAACAATGCATTACCTTGTGCGTAGCCTTTACCTGGCGTACCGGCATTAGCTACTTGGCGACTGTATTTAGCCGCATAAAACTGACAAACCCCCCACAAACTAGCCGCTGACGCCATGTTTTCTGGTAACGCTTTACCTAAAGTTGCGTATAAGATAACTGGGGCATATTGCACCCAACTGGGATTGGCTTTAAACGCGGCGGCTAAAGCCAAAGGGTACAGTCGACCTGCAGGGAACTTTCTATCAAGCTTTGCAATCCTCTCTAGTTTAGGAAACCGATCAGGTATTGCCCCCATTGCAACCAGCAAGCGCCTATAAATTTCGGGCTCAGGTAGCGTATCACCTAGAGGCTCTACAACAGGCTTACGTAAATGAAAGTACGCCGTTGGGAAGCCAAAGGTGAAAAACGTACATTCTGTTTTTTCGAATTGAGACGAGGCAGGCAAAACATAGTCTGCGAGCCTTGCGGTTTCTGTTAAAGCCACATCAATAACAACCGACAACTCTAGGTTTTTAAACGCTTCTCTATATGCGCCCGTATCGGCACCTGATAACACCGGGTTGGCACTATCAACCACCAACGCCCTCAATCGCTCAGGGTGATCGGTATTGATTTCTTGTGGCAAGATATTCGGTGGGAACAATTTACTAATGCCTTTCATCCCCGTTACACGCGTAACCGGACCGCCTTCTTCAGGCTCTTTTGAATGACCAATAATCGGCGCAAAAAGGGCAATAAGATGGTTTCCACCCTGTTTATTAAAGTTACCTGTAATCAAAAATAACAATTTTTCAAGATAGGAATTAAGTGTACTATGAAGACTTTGTTGGATACCCAAATCTGCTCTAACGGTGGCCGTTTTAGCGCTAGCAAAACCCACTGCAACGTCACGCACGGTCGCTAAATCAAGACCCGCAACCTCTACATACTTTTCAACAGGCACTTTTAAAAACTGCGCTTTGATACGTTCGAAGCCATTGGTGTGCTCCGCGATAAATGCCTGATCTTCAAGTCCTTCTTGGAGGATAATGGCAATGATGGCCGACAACAGAAAGGCGTCTGTACCTGGCTTAACCGCGAGATGAATATCGGCCATTTTTGCAGACTCGGTTAAACGAGGGTCTATCACTACCATAGTGCGGTTGGGGTCTTTCTTATACGCCTTTAGCAAGTCGCGGGTTTTAGGCACACCATGGGCGTCCCATGGATTAGCCCCCAGAACAATTGAGTAGTCCGCGTGCTCCATCCCCTCTACGGCAAAACAATTCTGTCGTCCAAACAGCTTACCGTTGATCCAAAAATCACCGGTCTTTTCTTGTGCCAATGCCGTGTAAATATAAGGTGTACCCAATGCTGCATTGAGTGCGGAGCTATAAGCGCCGCCTAGGTGATTACCTTGACCTCCACCACCATAGTAGGCAAAAGAGTGTCCGCCATGCGCTTCACGAATAGCGACCATTTTTTCCGCTATTTCTTTAATCGCAACATCCCACTCTACTTCCTCTAAATTCCCATCGGCACCCCTGCGTAATGGCTTGACCAGACGCTCACTATGGTTTTGATAATGATCTAAACGAGCCGCCTTTTGACAAATATACCCTTCAGAAGCGGCTGATTTTTTATCGCCTCTAATTTTTGTGAGATGCTGCCCTGCAACCTGCACTTCAATGCCACAACCAATACTACAAAGCATACAGGCCGTTGATGTCCAGTTTTCATTGTTAGCGTTAGTCTTCTGAAGCTCAGCCATTTAACATCTCTCTTGAATAATTAGTCAGTTCTATTTTGAAACTTTTGATTATAGTAAGTTCCAAAATAGAACTTGTAAAGCTATAATCAACCGTAAAATATGGACATCACAACGCTGGACGACTCACAAGGTAATCAACGTCTATGAAATGGGATAATATTCAAGAAATGCCCTGCTCCATTGCGCGAGCGCTATCAATAGTAGGCGACCGTTGGACACTGCTGATTCTTCGCGACTGCTTTATGGGCACTAAACGATTCGATCAATTTCAAAAACAGATAGGTCTAAGCAGGCACCGCCTCACCGATCGTTTAAATAAACTGGTCGAGCATGAAATTCTGGTTAAGTCGCCCTATCAAGAAAAGCCGCTACGCCATGAGTATCACCTAACCCGAAGAGGGTCAGCGCTATACCCTGTTCTGATGACATTAGCTCAATGGGGAGACAATTGGATGGCAGGCAAAGATGGCCCACCGTTCGAGTATATTCATACCACTTGCGGGCACAAGACCTCCGTTGAGCTTAGCTGCTCGGAGTGCGGTGAAACGATTAGTTCACAAGACATCGCCCCTAAAGCGGGACCAGGCTTTAAAAAATCGTATTTATAGCGAGCGCTATTCTTCAGTGAGCTGTTCTAGCACAGTGCTCCCACTCATGCCCTCGCTCAACAGTTTATCTAAAACGGGGAGCGCTATTTCCATATCCGCTTTAAGCGTATAAGGAGGGTTCACGACAACCATACCGCTGCCGGTCATACCGCTTTCCACATCGGGTAAAATACAGTGCTCTATCCGCAACATATTAGGGATACCTGCACTCGCCAATCGGTCTATAAACTGTTCTGTTGCCTTACGCTCAAGCACCGGATACCAGATAGCAAATATGCCCGAAGAGAAACGTTTATGGGCTTGCTGAAGTGCAGAAACAATGGTTTTGTAGTCCTGTTTAACTTCATAAGATGGGTCAATTAGCACTAGACCTCGTTTTTCAGCAGGTGGCAATAATGACTTCAACCCTTGCCATGCATCCTGCTGATATACTTTTACTTTTTTTGATTTACCGACCAACGACTGTAAGTGCGAGTAGTCCGCTGGGTGAAGCTCTGTTAATTGCATTCTATCAGTAGGTCGTCGAGCCAAGAGTGTAATCTGAGGCGACCCTGGGTAGTTATTTAATCTTCCAGTAGGGTTTAGGGTACCGATAAGATCAATATAGTGGTCAATAATACCCACTCCCGTACGACGCCCAAACAGCTTACCAATACCGCTCTGGTATTCTCCGTTTTTCTGCATTTCTGCAGAGTACACTGTATAAACCCCCGCACCACTATGCGTATCGTGATAGCAAAAGGGTTTATCCTTTCGTTTCAAGTATTCAATAATCGCGAGTTGAGTGCAGTGTTTAAGAACATCTGCAAAATTGCCCGCGTGATAACTGTGCCGATAACTGAGCATACCAACCAAACCTATAATACTGATGAGTGTCCGCGACAATGCCTTCAATACAGGCGAAAATCAATAAAAAATCAGTCTTTCCTAAATTACTCGTTAGCTCACAGCAAATTCAATGGCTTTCGCAGCGTGAATGTTGGTGGTGTCATATAACGGAGTATCAGTATCTGACTCGCTCACCAACATACCTATTTCAGTACAACCTAAGATAACAGCTTCTGCACCCGACGATTTTAGCCCATTAATAATCCGCACATATTCAGCTTTTGATGATGCCTTAACAACCCCCAAGCAGAGCTCTTGATATATAACGTCATGAACGACCTTTCTATCTGATGGGTTTGGCACGATAACATCTAAACCGTACTTATCGATCAATCGTCCTTTGTAAAAGTTCTGCTCCATCGTGAACCCAGTGCCGAGTAACCCTACTCGCTTTACACCGTTGCTAAGTAATGACTCCGCGGTCGCATCTGCGATATGTAACAATGGAATAGAGACTGCATTAGCCACTTGATCGGCTACTTTGTGCATCGTATTGGTACAAATAAGAACACACTCTGCCCCGGCTAACTCGACCTTGCGTGCAGCATCTGCAAGCAATTCACCACTCGTCTGCCAATCACCTTGCTGCTGAAGTTTTTCTATAGGGTCAAAGTCGACGCTGACCAGCGCTATTTTGGCAGAATGTAAACCACCCAACGCCTCTTTAACCCCTTGATTGATCGCCCTGTAATAACCTACCGTGCTTTCCCAACTCATACCGCCAATGAGTCCAATCGTTTTCATATTGATTCCTTTTAAATTAATTCCATTTATTGCTTATAGAGCGCATCTTTTCCAAATCGAAGCTCTAGCCCTTCCCGCTGAAGTTTTTTCAGACCTTTCACAACAAGCCCATAAGAGTGATCGATCATTCGCTCTATCTCACTCGCTGGAATAGACCCATTCAAAATGACCGTATTCCAGTGTTTTTTGTTCATATGATACCCCGGAATAACGGCATCAAAAATATCTCTTAGCGCCAACGCTTCATTGGGATCACACTTAAGATTTAACTGAGCAGTACCTTCATTCACACCTAAAATGGCAAACACTTTATTGCACACTTTAAACACAGGAATGTCCACACCAAAAGGTTCACTTTCTTGAGCCTCTGGCTTACTTAAAAGGTATTGTTTCGAGGTATTATAATCCATCAATATAACCTACTAATATTGAGTTCTGTTTCTGCTACAAAACAAGTTAGCACATGATTCCTCCGATCGCATTTCTGCCCCAAAAGCCCAACAACATAAAACACCCTGTATACGACTAAAGTCTAATAGGTTTTTGCCTCAACTGTGTTTAGCTAAACACTGTCACTTTTCTGTAACTTATCGTTGTTAGTTTGAGATGGAATTTACGAATGGGTCGTCCAATGTTCTTGCTGTAATCCACGTCTAACAACTAGTTTGAACGAAGAATCCGGCAATACAAATATAACAAGAACCGCTTCGGCACTTAATACGTCTAACCAAGATAGGTATTGAAATGAAAGGTTTACTGAATCTCAAAGCACTAGGGTTAATGACCGCAACGGCTACGTTTATCGCAGCCCCTATTCAAGCAGAAACACTACGCTTACTAACTTGGGGCGGCTACGCGCCTAAAGAAGTCATTAGCGACTTCGAAAAAGAAACCGGCATATCGGTTAAAGTGACTAAATCTAATAACGAAGATATGATTTCCAAACTGCGCGCAACGCGAGGCGCAGGCTTTGACCTAGCTCAGCCTAGCCAAGACCGCATCACCAGCGCACAAGCCGACTTCGATATTTATAAGCCCATAGACTTAAGCAAAATCAACGCGGACCAAATCATAGGGTCTATGCTTGAAGCCACCAAAAAGAGCACCATGCATAACGGTAAAGTATATGGCGTACCTCACGTGTGGGGCACCAGTGGTTTGATTGTTAATCGAAAAACCGCCGGTCAGGTTGCTGACTATACCGACCTATGTGATACCCGCTTAAATGGAGCGGTTTCTTATCGTCTAAAACGCCCAACCATTATTGGTTTTGCATTCGCGATGGGTGAAGACCCCTTTGGCGCTTATGGTGATAAAGGTCAGTATCAGGCCATCCTCAATAAAGTTGAAAGCAAGCTAATTGAGTGTAAGAGCAACGTTAAAGCTTACTGGAGTGGCGGCGATGCATTACTAAATCTCATGCGTTCTGGCGAAGTCAATGCAGCTATGGCATGGGATGCTGGCGGCTGGAAGCTTAACAAAGAAAACAAAGATATCACCTTTATTGCGCCAAAATCGGGGGCATTAGGCTGGATCGATACCTTTGCACTCCCCCGCAAGAGCAAAGCAGAAAATGCAGCTTACCAGTGGATTAACTACGTCATGCGCCCCGACGTTGCAGCTAAAATAACAGAAGCAGCCGGCAACTTTACAGCGGCTAAAGGCAGCGATGATTATGTTAATGACACGCTCAAAGCGCAGTTTAAAGAAAGCTTCTCACAAGAGGCTATTGATAATATCAAGTGGTATCCACCTGTACCTGCTGGCTTAGAAGAGATGGAAGGTAAAGTGCTTGATCGTGTGAAAGCCGCAAGTTAAGACATGCAGATGCGCTTGTTTTAACCTTTGCTCATCGCCGTTAACGCAGAAATCGGGTGCTATTTGATACGTCATAGTACTGGTTTTCTGCCTTAACGGTAATGACATCAAGTAGCAAGTACCTTGTTATAGCCTATTCAATATAACCACCACTGAGATCATATTTAATGCCGGCAGATGACCATTTAACCCCACTCTCATTCGACTTAGAGTGTCGTAATCTTAGCAAAGCGTTTGGCGACTTTGTGGCTGTAGATGATGTGTCTTTTAAGATTCCTCAAGGCTCATTTTTCTCGATCCTTGGGCCTTCTGGCTGCGGTAAAACAACGTTACTCAGAATGCTTGCAGGGTTTCAGCAACCCAGTTCGGGCGATATATTTATTAAGAATAAATCAGTTCTGAATACCCCCCCCAACAAACGCCCTGTCAATATGGTGTTTCAGCACTTGGCGCTCTTTCCCACTATGACAGTGGCTGAGAATATTGCTTATGGACTAAAGCGAAGAGGCATCAGTAAAAGTGAACAGCAACCGCTAATTAAAGATGTGCTTGAACGCATCGACCTACCCGACGCAGGTAATAAACGCATTGACCAACTGTCAGGCGGACAAAAACAGCGTATTGCCATTGCTCGCTGTTTAGTATTAAAGCCCGATGTACTGCTGTTAGATGAGCCGTTAGGGGCTCTCGATTTAAAACTGCGCGAGCAAATGAAGATAGAGTTAAAGCATTTACAACAAGTATTCGGCACCACCTTTATTTATATCACGCATGATCAGTCAGAAGCACTGGTCATGAGTGATCAGGTTGCCGTCATGAATAACGGCCGTTTTGAACAAGTCGGTACACCTCAAGAACTGTATTACCAACCAGAAACCCCTTTTGTTGCCAGCTTTGTTGGTGACAGCAATCGCTGGTATGGGAAGGTTAGTAGTCAAGACGAAGACTTAATATCGCTGACTACGGAGCAAGGGCTTAAGCTTAATGGGTTGTCAGCGCCAGGTCAGCAACTCAACAAACATGACGCTGTAACCGCCTACATTCGACCTGAAGCCATTTCGATTGTGCCAGACGCAACCACGGCGCCGACAATAAATAACCCTGAAGACATTAATCAATGCCAAGGGCGTATCGTCAACGTACTGTTTGATGGCGCTCGTAGTCAGGTTTTAGTCGATACCAGCAGCGGTGAACCCATGCACGTTTCTCTCCCCCAAACAGGTCAGCATTCTCATTTGTCGAAAGGTGATAATGTGACGCTACAATGGAGCAAAAAACAGTGTTTATGCTTTCGTGCTCCGCAACACCCCCCCCAGAACTAAGAGAGCACCGCTCATGTCACCAGCCCATTCAGCATCGCTTTCTAGTACTAGTAAAATCGGTTTATGGTTGTTGCTCGCCCCTATTTTGCTGTGGCTTTCTTTACTGATTATTTTGCCCCATGTCGATATGGTGCTTATTTCGTTGCAAGAACGCATATCCTCTCGCAACTATAGTTTTAGCGTTAGCAATTACACTGCGTTTTTTACCGAACCACTGTATTGGAACACCTTTGTACGAACCGCTGTGATGTCGATTATTGCGACCGCATTGACGTTACTGATCGCCTTTCCGATTTCGTATTATATCGCCAAGATGCTCACAGGCCGTTTAAAGACCGCTCTCTTTGTGCTCTGCCTTATTCCTTTCTGGGTCAGTGAATTGGTGCGCACCTACGGCTGGATGATTATTCTTAGAGAAACAGGTCTAATCAGTACATTTCTTCAATGGGCAGGGTTAGCCGACCAGCCTATCGAGATGCTATATAACGATGCCGCCATTATGGTCGGTCTAATCTATACCTCGATGTTGTTTATGGTGGTGCCACTGGTATCAACACTCGATAGCCTTGATAACAGCTTAATAGAAGCCGGTTACGATCTTGGGGGTAACAGCTGGAATGTGCTTAAAGACATTATTATCCCTCATGCTATGCCGGGCATTGTCAGCGGTTGTATCGTGGTATTTATGCTCACACTGGGCAACTACCTGACCCCTACACTTCTGGGGGGAAAAGATAGCCTTTGGTTTACTGAGCAAATTTATACGCAGTTCATCACCCGCTTTAATTGGGAGCAAGGGGCTGCCTTTGGCATGCTGTTATTGTTTCTCTCTTCGCTCATCGTTTGGGCCGGGCTTAAACTGTCTAAACAGTCATTTTCGAAGGTGATGTCATGATCCCCACTATCGCCAGCAGTCGTTTTTTTCGCTTCTCGTATATTTTTTATGTGGCCTGTTTTTTCATCTTTTTAATGGCGCCATTAGTGGTCGTCGCTGTATTTTCATTTAATGATTCAATGTTCCCTTCTCTCCCGTGGAATGGAGGGACGCTCGACTGGTATTTTAATGACACAGAACCCAAGCTCGGTATCTTTCATGATTCGGAATTACTAGAAAGCATTTGGACCAGCGTTAGCATTGCCATCGCAACGACTATCGCCAGCCTCGCCTTGGCCACCTGTAACGCCTTTTTATTTGAGCGAGAGCAGTTCCCCGGTAAAAACTTGCTGTATATCTTAATGCTCACGCCACTGGTGATACCTGGTGTTATTCTTGGAGTGTCGATACTGGTATTTAGCAGCTCCATTGCTAATTGGGTAGAGATGCAGTTTGGCTATGATATAGAAGCCCTAAGGCCAGGATTAACACTGGTTATTATCGGGCAATTTGCATTTATCACGACCATCTCGACGCTGGTAATCTCGGCGCGCTTACGTAAGTTTGATTCCACACTAGAAGAAGCGGCAATGAACCTCGGCGCTAACCGTATGACCGCTATCGCTACCGTCACGCTCCCTTACCTGAAGCCTGCGCTGATTGGGGCGGGTATCGTGAGTTTTCTCATGTCATTTGAGAACTTCAACACTACGTTAATGTTAGTCGGCTCAGATGCGCCATTAACCATCGCAATGTTTGATCGACTCAAAGAAGGCTCGACACCGGTATTAAACGCGGTGTCGGTGATATTGATGACAGGCTCTGCTTGTTTAGCCTTGCTGTCGTTGTTTGTACAACGAAAAGAGGCCTAGACCTCTACTCAGGCGATATGACAGGTTGATTGAAAAAGTTAACAATCCATTGGGCAATGACGAGATGATCGGTATCATCAAACAACGTTGCCTGTGCTTTTTCAATCACTTCTTCAGGAATAGTATCCTTACGCATTTCCATGAGTTTTCGGCTGTAGCCTCTATTAAATTCAGGATGCCCTTGAAACCCCAAGACATTGTCGCCTAACTGAAAAGCCGCATTCGGACAGTAATCACTACTGGCAATCACTATGGCGCTAGATGGCAATTGCACCACTTGGTCTTGGTGACTCACAAGCAACGAGAACGACGCCATAGCGGGCTGCATCCATTCAGGTGTCGCCAAGACATTACTCGACTTTACGCCTAACCCCCAGCCGTTTTCGCTTTTCTGGGTGATGCCACCCAAAACATGCGCTAACAGTTGGTGACCAAAGCAAATACCCACCATTTTTTTATTTTGACTGGCGAGCGTCCTTACATAGTTACGCAACGCTCCAATCCACTCATCATTATCGTATGCGCTGCTTTTGCTACCGGTAATAATATAACCATCACACTCATCAACATCCTCAGGGTAAACCCCTTCAATAACAGGATAAACTGAAAAGTTGATAGACGGCGCCACCTGCATAAATAACGTCTGCATCATATGCGCATAAGAGGCATACAAAGGTCGCAACGACTCGTGTAGAACGTCGCAATCGAGAATGCCCAGTTTTAACTGTTGATCGGTCATACTACAAATCCTATTCCTGCTACGGCAGTACTAAAGAGAATACCGTAATCTTCAGCGGTTAAAGGGATCGGATTACCGCCGGCAGACGGATCAACTGCGGCCATCTCGCCGACCAACTCACTCCGCTCTGCGGTGATTCCTATCTCTGATAACGCATGGGGTATCTTGAGCGTCTTACGAAGGTCTATGACCCACGCCATAAAACCATCAAATGTTTTGTCTTCAAGCCCGATACACGTGGCCACATGCTCAATTCTGGATTCAATCGCTAAGCGATTACGAACCAGCACATAAGGCAAGATGATGGCGTTGAGTAAGCCATGATGCGCATCGAATAGCGCGCCTAATGGATGAGCTAGCGCATGCACGCCGCCTAACCCTTTTTGAAATGCCGTAGCCCCCATTGATGAAGCCACCATCATATGGCTGCGCGCCGTGAGGTTGCTACCGTCTTCTACGGCAGGCACTAACCACTCTTTTATCAGCCTCATGCCCTCTAAGGCTATACCGTCGGCCATGGGGTGATACCCTGGGGCACAATAAGCTTCGAGGCAATGAACCAGTGCGTCTACCCCGGTAGCCGCAGTTAAATGGGCCGGTAACCCTACCACTAATTCAGGGTCAGCCAAGACCACCTGCGGCATCATTTTGGGGTGAAAGATAATTTTCTTTACGTGATTCTCTTCATCTAAAATAACCGACGCTCGACCCACTTCAGACCCTGTACCTGATGTGGTCGGTATGGCCACTATCGGCGCAATGCCATCGGGATCTGCCCGCAGCCAGTTGGTTCCCACGTCTTCAAGCGCCCAAATTGAATGTGTTTGCCCACTCATCAGTGCAATGGCTTTGCCTGCATCAAGCGCACTACCGCCCCCTAATGCGATCACACCGTCATGATTACCGGCCTTATAAGTAGCAACACCGGCCTCGATATTTGCACCCGTAGGGTTAGGCTTAATGTCGCTAAACAGCCCTATGTTTGAACCCTCCGCTTGAACATACGCCATGGCTCTTACAACAAAAGGTTGCGCTACGAGCCCTGCATCTGTGACCAATAAAGGGTTGCGAATACCTAATGATTTACACACAAATGGAAGCTCACTCAACCTGCCACTGCCCATACGTATAGTGGTGGGATAATTCCAGTTGCCCTGAATGTCATCTGGTGTTGTAAGGTCTAACCGCTGTTCCATAAATACTCTCACTTATTGCCTGTTCTTATTATCTTTCAAGTATTGATTAAATACGTCTTAAATGGAATGACTTAGGACGCGTTAGCTGCTGATAACCTAATGCAGACAATGCACAACCTCGACCAGACTGCTTAACGCCCGACCAAGGTAAGGCAGGGTCAAGATAGTCACAACGGTTCATAAACACCGTGCCGGTTTCAAGCTGATCACCTATCACTAAGGCTTGCTCTTCATCTTCAGTCCAAATAGAGGCGGTTAATCCATACTGACTATCATTCATCAGCCTGATCGCTTCCTCATCATTCGCGACAGACATCACACCAATAACCGGCCCAAAACTCTCCTCGGTCATCACCCTCATTTGGTGATTAACATGCGTCAGTATTTGAGGTGGCATATATGCTGCCCCGTCTTCAGGTCGTTCAAAATAATGCTGGTCAATCCCCGCGATCGCGCCTTGGGCAATCGCATCTTCAATTTGCTGTTGTACGGCTTCGGCTGCAGCTGCACTGACCATCGGGCCTAGAGTGGTTTCTTGTACGAGCGGGTTACCTAGCGTGTGTTCATAAACTTGGTTAATCGCACCGGTTACAAATCGCTCATAGAGCGACGCATGTACATACACGCGTTCGATACCGCAGCAAGATTGGCCTGAGTTAAAAAAGGCGCCATCCAGCACCCCTTCTATCGCATGAGCAAGGTTTGCATCTTCTCTAATATAAGCAGGGTCTTTACCACCGAGCTCTAATGCCAAGCCCTTGAAAGAACCCGCCAGACTTTTCTCGATTTTTTTACCTCCAGAGACTGATCCAGTAAACGACACAAAATCAACACCCTCATGGTTGATCAGCGCTGAAGTGCTTTCATGATCTAAATGAAGATATTGAAATACCCCCTCAGGCAGCCCGGCATACTGGAACGCTTCAGCAAACCTCTCGGCACACAAAAAGGTTTGATTAGAGTGTTTAAGCACCACAGTGTTTCCCGCCATAATAGCCGGAATAATAGAGTTAACTGCCGTCAAATAGGGGTAGTTCCAAGGCGCAATGGTGACGACAACACCTAATGGTTCGTGACGAATAAATCGATTAAAGCTGTTATTCTCTTCGACTAATTGATCGGCTAAAGCAAATTCCGCAACATCAATCATATAGCGGCCACGCTCTTCAACGCCCTTTACCTCTCCAGCAGCATACTGAATAGGCCGCCCCATCTGAAGCGTGATTTCGTGCGCAATACTCTCTTGGTTCTGTATAAAGTAATCAATGGCTTTATGACAGATTTCAGCCCGTTCGCTTAGCGCCACTCGCTTCCATCTCTGCTGTGCGCTAGTCGCCTGATCGACCGCTGCTGAGATTTGTTCAGCCGATGCTAATGTTCGTTCAGCAACCTCGCGGCCATCAATGGGAGAATGCAATGTGATATTCATATGCTCATCCTGTCTTGTAGCGGTCTAAATAATTTCAAAATAGCGATCTAACTCCCAATCGGAAATATGCTTTCTAAACTCTCGTTCTTCCCACTCTCGGGTGGCAGAAAAGTGTTCAACAAACACATCACCAAAATAGTGTCGTGCTATCTGTGATTTTTTAAGCCTTTGCGCTGCATCCCATAAGGTGTAAGGGAGTTGTAAGTAATTTGGAAAGCGATGTTCGTAAGCACTCCCCTCGACTAAAGGCTCAGGTTCTGCTCGATTTTCAACCCCCCACAAGCCGGACGCAATAACCGCGGCTTGAATAATATAAGGGTTGGCATCAGCGGCACCTATACGGTATTCAATACGCTGAGCATGCTCAGACCCAGTAATAAGACGAATAGCGCACGTTCGATTATCAACGCCTGCACTCGCTTCAGTCGGGGCCCAAAAACCAGGAATTAAACGTCGATAGGCATTAATAGTCGGGGCGATCATGGCTAACAATTCAGGCATCAATTTTTGCTGGCCAGCATAAAAATGTCGCATGGTGTCGCTAATATTGTCGGGCTTATTCTCGTCATAAAACATCGGCGCACCGCTTAGGTCTCTCACCGATAGGTGAATATGACCACTCTGCCCCGGGTAATCTGGCGACCACTTAGCCATAAAGGTCGCCATTTTGCCTTCTTTTTGCATGGCAATTTTAGTGTATGTTTTAAACAGTGCGGCTTTATCGGCAGAGGCTAAGGCATCATCGTGGGCAAGCGCAGCTTCGAGTACGCCGGGCCCTGTTTCTTCGTGCAAACCTTCAATCGGCATATCCATCTGCTCGCAAAGCTGAAGTAAGTTCTCATAGGTTTGAGATTCAACACTGTTACGGATCATCGAATAGCCAAACTCTGCTGGCCCAAGAGGTTTAAGTGATTGATAACGTTTTTCGCGGATACTTTCAGGGGTTTCGTTGAAAACAAAAAACTCATACTCAAAGCCCGTTTCTATTTGCATCCCCAAGGCTTTGGCTTTTTTAATCACATTTCGCAGAACCCCGCGAGGGCATATCGCTTCCGCTTCGCCTACGAACTCGGCAAGAAATAATAAACCGTTATTTTCCAGTGGCAGATCACGGCAACTGTCGGGGATAATTCTAACGGTTGCGTCAGGGTAACCCGTATGCCAACCGGTGTATTTTACATTGTCATAAAGCTGGTCACAGACATCCCAACCTAACACCACATCGCAAAACCCAAAGCCACGCTCTAAAGACGATAGAAACTTTTCTTTCGACATATATTTGCCGCGCATCACGCCATCAATATCGAACACACCGACCTTGATGTGACTCAACCCTCGCTCTTCAATTAACTCGCGCGCATCTTCGATGTTATGAACATCTTTCGCTTCCATGATTTTCCTCGTCTTAATTTAATTCTTATTTTTGTATTTTTAAGCGTTCGTCACATCATCTAAGCCTAGTCATAAACTGCCTATCGTGCATGGTTAGCGATCAATCAACAGTAATAAAAGCGACACGGTCATCATCCAGATAAAAAAACTCGCTTCTGCGAACCGCTGAACCAGCCCTCTAATGCGATAAAATGACGGTAGTATTAGCATCATAAGACTCAACAGTATCACCGAACCACTTAGGATTAAATAGAGGTTCATCTGAGGCAACATAACCGGTTGCTCTGGCGATACCCCCATCAAGATCAACCCTAAACCTGCCCCCAAATACTCCAATACGCCTGCTGTATTATGCAGTTTATTACTCGCCGTACCGCCTATGGGTGAACCTGGATCACAAGGGAACAAGGCTGCCACTAAGTACCCCACCCCCACTAACCCCAATAAGGCCCACGCCAAATAGCTTTGCGTAAGAAACGTGACCGTAGCCTGGCTCAGTACCAAAAATAAAATTATGGCGACGCCCAACGGCAAAAAATAATAACGCGATACCGCTTTCTGATACCGACTGCCGGTTGCACCTAGCTCGCTCAGCGTGTTCAGGCGTGTCGAGTAGCCATCACTTTTTTTTGCATAGTAAACCGGCGCAATAAATGCAAAAA
The DNA here is from genome assembly GCF_026016465.1 of Alkalimarinus alittae. Classification (NCBI taxonomy): domain Bacteria; kingdom Pseudomonadati; phylum Pseudomonadota; class Gammaproteobacteria; order Alteromonadales; family Alteromonadaceae; genus Alkalimarinus; species Alkalimarinus alittae. The sequence continues at coordinate 548,139 of NZ_CP100390.1, read as the reverse complement.
GGGAGATCACAACACCTAATAATCCGAGCAGTTCTGTCACTAAGCCATACCTTTTTTATTGGTGATTAGTCAGTAGGCGGATGTCATTACCAGTCGGAGATTCGTGAGCTCTTAATCCAAAAATAGGAATAATGGCTAAGATGTGATCAAAAATATCCGATTGAATATCCTCATAATGATTCCAGTTTGTCGTGTTGGTGAACGCATATATTTGAATAGGCAAGCCATTACTGCTCGGTTCAAGCTGCCTGACGATTAATGTCATACCTTGATGAATATGAGGGTGCTGTTTTAACAGTGACACTAAGTACTGCCTAAAAGTACCCACATTTGTCAGTCTGCGCCCATTCAGCATCACGCTCATATCGGTCTTTTTCTCAGTGTTTTCTTTATTAATAGCCGATAATTTACGGCTAATGTAGTCGCTTAAAAGGTCTGCTTTTTGAAGCTCTGCAAGCTGCTGCTCATTCAAAAAGCAAACACTGTTCATTTCTAAGTGAATACTGCGTTTTATTCTACGCCCTCCAGACTCTGACATCCCTCGCCAGTTTTTAAATGAGTCAGAGATAAGTGCGTAGGTAGGTATGGTGGTAATTGTCTTATCCCAATTTCTAACTTTAACCGTCGTAAGGGCAATATCAATTACATCGCCATCGGCACCATACTTGGGCATTTCAAGCCAATCACCGACCGATAGCATATTGTTTGCCGATAACTGAATACCCGCCACTAAGCCTAAAATAGGGTCTTTAAATACCAACAATAAAACGGCAGACAACGCACCTAAACCGCTGAGTAAAATAAGTGGTGATTTACCCATAAGCAGTGATATAGCAAGAATCCCGGTTAACACACTCGCTGACAATTTAACGGTTTGTATCAGCCCCCTTAATGGGAAATGAGCCCGGTTAGAACGCCTATCAGAGGCCGCTTGGAAGATATCCAGCAACGTAAATAACGAAAGTAACGCAAACAGAATGATCCATTGATTAGCCACTAACTCAAGGACATACAAGAAGGTGGATCCTTCACCTACCCAGAGGTGAGACTGAATAACCACCACTACCCCCTGCAAGACATATGACAACCGTTTAACCAGTCGCTCACCGAGTACGGCTGCTATATTCTCTTGATGCTGATTGCGAGGTGAAAAAAAACGGCCTTTAAGAAACCTCTTAGCAACCATTCGAACGACAAAGTGCAATACAAAACCGAATACCCCTATCCAAAGCAGTACAAGAATGTCATACCACAAAAAAACACTACCGGGCATATGTTGCCCAAACCAGCTTAATAAAAAGTCTCTCAGCTGTGCTCTCAGTTCCGTCATGACTTATCTACCTTTGAATACACGTGTCGTTTCTTCATAAATATTCCTAGTAACAGTAAATGTCAGCACGACTAAAGTATAGTCTGTTCTTTTTAGCTAAAGCATTTAGCTCATCAACATTTCAAGCTAGACTGAGGCATCATTCATTGGCCGTATAGCACCGGTGTTTCATTCCCGTTTAGTCAATATAGAGGTTTAAAATGACTCAAGCGAATTCAGATCAATTTAAAGCATTAGTTCTTCGTCAAGAAGACGGAAAAACCCTCAGTGCTGTCGAGCAACTCAGCATTGCCGACCTACCAGAAGGCGATGTTTTGTTATCGGTTGATTACTCTAGCGTAAACTATAAAGATAGCATGGCCGTTACAGGCACTGGCAAAATAGTACGGACTTGGCCGATGGTTCCGGGTATAGATCTAACAGGTACCGTCATTGAATCACAAGCTGATAGCTATAAGCCTGGCGACAAAGTGCTGCTAACGGGCTGGAGTGTCGGCGAACAATATTGGGGTGGCTATTCGCAAATTCAGCGAGTCCAATCCAAATGGCTGATTCCGCTACCCAACGGAATTGACAGCAAAATAGCCATGGCTATCGGTACTGCTGGTTTAACCGCCATGCTGTGTGTGATGGCATTAGAAGACGCGTTTATCACCCCCGGTAAAGGCCCTATTGTGGTCACTGGCGCTGGCGGCGGCGTAGGCAGTATCGCAGTCGCAATCCTCAATAAACTGGGTTATTCCGTTACAGCCGTTTCAGGACGTAGCTCAACGCACGACTATTTAAAAAGCCTCGGCGCTAACGACATTATCCCTCGAGAGGATATGCTAAAGCCATCCAGACCGCTAGAAGCACAGCGTTGGGCTGGCGCCGTCGATACAGCAGGTGACGCTATTCTTGCTCGTGTTTTAGCTGAAACAGACTATAACGGCGCGGTTGCCGCTTGTGGCCTTGCAGCGGGTTATAAATTACCCACTACGGTGATGCCATTTATCCTCAGAAACGTGCGTTTACAGGGCGTCGACTCAGTGATGTGCCCAAATGAACGACGACAAGTTGCGTGGAAGCGACTCGCTCAAGACCTGCCTGAAACAGCACTCACAGAAATTAATAGAGTAGTGTCTCTCGAGGAGATTAAGCAGGTAGCAGAGGATATGATGGCGGGTAAAATCCAAGGCCGAACAGTTGTTGATTTAAACGCCTAAAAAACAATGTTAAGAATCAATAAAACTCGCGTGTATGAGCAAGCAAACTACACTAAAAAGTCTATTAAATAAGGACGCAGCAACCTTCCCTGCCTCCTTATTCAGATTGATTTAGTCTAAACGAATCAACACAATTAACTTATAGGGTAATGCATTGAAAGCGTTTGTTTATTTTGTGTGCTTTATCGTTTCGCCCGCTCTTTACGCTGAAGAAGTGAAAATGGCTTTTGGAGAAGCTATCCCTCCGTTTTCATTCCCTGAGTCTGACTCAGGCATTGAGATAGAGGTTATTGGTGAAGCCTTGGCCTTTCACAACCACACATTACACCCTAAGTACTTCCCTCTCGCCCGTACCCCCTATGTTTTTAAACAACGATACGTTGATGCCACCATGACAGATCTTGGCCATGATATGTCCTTAATTGGGGCTTTCTATGGGAACTCAGCCGTAGTCTACGACAATGTATTTATTTCTCTCAAAAGTAGGAACCTTAAACTTGAGTCGCCTTCAGATCTGAAAGGGCTTTCAATTATTTCATTTCAGGGGGCGAGCAAACGTTATCCCAAATGGCTAAAAGCCCCCTATGAGGCAAAGTTAGTAACGGAGCAAAATAAGCAGCTTACGCAAGTGTTGATGCTTAACGCAGGCAAAGTAGACGTTGCTTTAAGCGACAGGAATATTTTTCAATACTATTCTAGTCAAGCTGAAATACTTGGGACGACCATTAAAGACGTAACCTTTCACCCCTTTACAGACGTAAACCCTAATAATTATCGCCCTGTTTTTTGGGACAAGAAAATCAGAGATGACTTTAACGAAGGGCTAGAGCACCTTAAAAAGACAGGTCGTTATCAAGCCATCTTTGATAAGTATTTAAACACTGAAAAAGAATGACTAACACCGCTAAACGTAGCCTTTGTGCATGTAACGAATAGCGTCAAATCACGCCTGATGAGGGGACATATTCATAGCCCAACTCCTCTGCGACAGGTCGACAAGTCACGTGGCCTTTATAAATATTTAACCCATTTCGGAGGTGATGATCTTCTGACAATGCTCGCTGAAAACCTTTATTGGCAAGGGCAATAACAAAAGGTAATGTTGAGTTAGTTAACGCGAAGGTTGCCGTTCTCGCCACTCCGCCTGGCATATTGGCGACACAATAGTGTACGACGCCATCAACACTATAGGTGGGGTCTTGATGCGTAGTGGGCTTACTGGTCTCAAAGCACCCTCCCTGATCAATAGCCACATCTACCAATACGGCACCGCTTCTCATGTTGACTAATGTTTCTCGTTTAACGAGCTTAGGCGCTGCAGCACCTGGCACCAATACCGCGCCGATAATTAAGTCTGCATCACACACAGAAGTTTCAACAGATTCAACCGTTGAATAGAGGGTTTTTAATTGTGGGCCGTACAGGTTGTCGAGCGTTTTTAAGCGATCAATAGAGCGGTCAAGCACCAGAACATCTGCCCCCAACCCCATCGCCATTCTGGCGGCATTTTCGCCCACCACACCGCCGCCGATAACCACTACCTTTCCGGGGCTTACCCCTGGCACACCGCCCAACAGTGTGCCGTTACCACCTTGCGCTTTTTCAAGTGTATGTGCACCGGCTTGTATTGCCATGCGTCCAGCCACTTCACTCATGGGGGCTAATAGCGGCAAAGCACCATGATCATCTGTCACGGTTTCATAAGCAATCGCCACGGCGTTTGAATCGATTAGCCGTTTTGTCTGTTCAGGGTCTGGAGCAAGGTGAAGATACGTAAAAATAACCTGCTCAGGCCGTAACATCGCACACTCTTCAGCTTGCGGCTCTTTAACTTTTACGATCATATCAGCCGCCGCAAAAATCTCTTCTGCGGTATTGGTCAACCTTGCCCCTGCCGCCCTATACTGGTCATTCGTTAATCCGATCGACGCACCGCCATCACGCTGAACCAATACCTGATGCCCGAGGCATACTAGCTCTCTAACACCGGCAGGTGTCATTCCAATACGGTATTCATGATTCTTAATTTCTTTAGGTACACCGATAATCATGTCAGGACTCCCACAAAAACATTTGGCTATTTCAGTATAGTAAGAGATATCGATTATTGGTTTTATATGGTTATTTAAGTGATTTATTTAGAGAAAAGCTGAAGTATTCTTTATGAGGTTACGCAACTCGCCCATACTTCGCAGTCAACAAGTCGCATCAATACTGCTATAATCCTCTCATTCACAAACCGTTTGATGACTGTTTATTTCGGAACCCGATACCCTATGACAAATATTGAAACTCCAACCTATTTACAAGATGCCGCCCAATTGCTGTCAGCCGATGGATTTAAATTAACAGGCACTTGGTACCACGGCACCTCATCAGATTTAACCGATAGCATTATGGATAAAGGGTTAATCGGCTCAGGGGATGCAGAGCTTAATAAGATGGCAAAACAAACAATGGCGGCCATAGGCAATAGCTACACCGAACGAAAAGAGCCTATATTTTTAACACAAAGCAAAGAGCTGGCTTACTATTGGGCAAATGAAAAAGCAGAGCTGCGTAAAACTCGCTTTGGTAGTGATGCAACACCCGTTGTTGTCGAGCTTACGCTGCCTGAAGATCTTGCTAGCAAGGTTAAAACAGATGTAGGCGCTGCGACGATGCTACTGACTGGTAACGACCCGTACATCGAGTATATCCAAGCACTCTACACTCAAAACAAAATACTGTTACCTAAACTTGACCCTACCAGTATTGATCGAATGGCTTATCTTAACGTACTCGGATTGGCTTATTTAAGCGTTGATGTACCAGCTGATCACCTTAACCTGTTAACCCGTTAAAGAGCCGCCAGTATCATTAATGCATGCTTTTAAAGCGGCGATAATATCAATATTATCGCCGCTTTATTCATTAAGGTAGCGTGATATATCTACGTGATCAATCTGCTCAGGTTGCAGGTATTTCTCGCCATACACCAGATATATTCCCGACGTTAAAAACAACTCAAACAAGTCAGCATCGATATGATTATTGTTCTTCATATGCCCCATTATCTCAATTGCCTGGCTAAGGGTTTTAGGCCTTTTATACGGTCGATCTGATGCCGTTAATGCCTCAAATATATCCGCTATGGCCATCATACGAGCACTCATAGGCATATCGTCTCGCTTAAGCCGCTTTGGGTAGCCAGTACCGTCCATCTTTTCATGATGGCCACCTGCAATTTCGGGTACCGCACTCATCTGCTTTGGAAACGGCAATTTGTTCAGCATTATAATTGTTTGAGTGATGTGATTATTGATAATAAAGCGCTCTTCAGCTGTTAGAGTACCTCGCTCTACAGATAGGTTGTAAAGCTCGCCTTTATTAAATTTATTTTCTGGCACATCAAGCCTAAAGCCCCACGGGTTATCGGGGTCATCATACTGACTCGGCTCGCGCGCTATAATATGATCGTCACGGTCAGCCAATATTGTTTCTTGAACCGGAAGCATTGAGACTGGCGACCTGTCTTTGCGCTGCAACTCTTCCCACGACAAACCAATACGATCATCGAGTGTGCGCGTCCACGTTGTTTTCGCAATTTGTCTCAGCCTGCTTAGCTTCTCTGGCGCCATAAACTCTCCACCTTGATTACACTCCGCAATAAATACAAAGTCTTCATCCAACTGGGCAAGTGCTCGCTCAAGAGCTGGCTTTAAGGCTTGTTCGTTGCCGCCACGGGCTATGGCTTTCCAATAACTGAGTTCAGCTTCTCGTTTAGCCACCTCAAAGCGCATTCTGATTTCATGAATTCGATCATATATTGTTTCGAGCTTAGTCGACTTATCGATCACATATTCAGGCGTGGTCACCTTGCCGCAGTCATGAAGCCAACTAGCAATATGAAGCTCCTCCCATTGCGCCTTCTTTAGTTTGAACCCAGAAAAGCGTTCATCATCACTCGTACTCGCGGCTTGAGCAAGCATGTGGGTTAACTCAGGTACCCGCTGACAATGCCCGCCGGTATAGGGGGATTTTTCATCAATAGCCCCAGCAATTAACTTAATAAATGCATCCAATAAATTTTTCTGCGCTTCTACCATTTGGCTACTTTCAATCGTCAACGCACTAAAACCAGCAACCGCCTGTACAAAGTCGAGTTTATCGGCAGATGCTTCACTGTTTGTCAGAGGGTCAAACAGCAAGCAAATCATTCCAATATGATCGAGCTGCCTGTTTCTCAACGGGAATACCACCACCTTAAGCTCATTGACCCCCATTGCATCTAACACTTCAATCGCACTTATTCGGTTTGCGTTCATGTTTTCTGGTTTTTCATGCCGATCTACTGTAAACGCTTCACTCTGGTGGCTTTTAATTGCCTTGTGCAATAACGTGTCACCTTCACTATTCACCGCCGTTAACCGCGTCTTAACAATACCCTCTGGCGTCATAAAACAAGAAGGGTTCAACATCGTTTCATCTTCCGAAAGGAGGTAAACAATCGCCCCTGAAGCAGAGCTGACGTGCATGGTGTCACTGGTTATTTTCTCTAATAGTCGTTCAAAATCTTTTTCGCCAGCAACCGCATTTATCATTTCGATAAAGTTGTGAATCGTATCTTGCATCAGCTGTATTGAACGACTCAAATCGCTAATTTCAAGAATAAAGGATTTAACCTGAGTAGGCTTACTAAAATCAAATCGGCGTACACGGGATGACTGTTCTGCAAGCATTTTTAATGGGTTAGCGATCTTTGTGGCGATCAGCAGTGCAACAGGAATCGACAGAAAAATAACCAAAATGGTAATCAAAACGGACTGATGTCTGACCTCGATAGCCTCAAACAACAGCTCTTCTGTTGGCACAAGAATGACTAATCGTAGATTAAAATCATCAATTAAATCAACATCTCGCACAGCCACTAGCCATTTATCTTCTTTTAGCTGAAAAAAGTCACCACTGTCATAATGTGATGCACCTCGGCTAATCACTTTATTCAACAATGTGTTATTAAGCTCTTTAACCGATTTAAGCTGAGTGTCATCAAGCGAGCTACTGAGTACAAAGTCACCACCTTCTGAACTTGCTAACAAACGGTCTTCTTTATCAATAAGATAAAGCAGTGATCCTTGCGTTATTTGGCTTTGTTTTAATGTCTTAGATAGGTTATTAATCGAGATATCAGCCGCTACTACCGCGTCATTGGCCGTATTGTATTTCGCAACCGTAATGCCCACCAAACCAGAAAAAAAGAACATGTACGGTTCAGTGGCAATGGTTGAGTCACTACTCAAAGCCCGTTTATACCAACTCCTTGCTAGAGGGTCGTAGGTGGTCTGCCCTAATGACCTTACCCCTAACTGCACTAATTCAGTACTGTAATAATACCGCGTTAAAATACCAACGCCTGAGTCTGTTTCAATATTATCGACAACATAGGCCGTATCTACTGCCGCGCCATATTGGTTTCGCTCGGATTCATTATTGATGCGGCGAACAATCAGTGCCTCGCTATTAGCATACCCCACTAGCATGTTGAGAAGTTCAGGTTTAGTACGAAGCACGCTAGTTAAAGGCTCAAGATATTCGGCTCGCTGCTCAAAGCTTGAAGCCTTCAAAAGACCTGAAAAGGAAAGTAAATCAACAGTAGTCGCTACAGGATGATAGGCTGACTCAAACTTTAATAAGACGTCTTTTGCGATACGATCAAAGGTCACTTCAGCATCATCAATGATCAAGGTCGTAATCTTCTGATAATGAAAAACACCTAACGCCACACCGAGCAAAACAACAAAAGAAACAATGGCAACAAAAAGGTGTATTCGAATAGGAAAGCTATACGGCGATGACGCTGGCTTATCATTTACGTTCAAAATATTCTCGCTTTTTTTATTATTGAACTACAATAACCCGATAATTCGACAGGGCTCTGGTACGCCACACATAAGCATAGTCCAAACTTAGGGCGTGTCTGCTTTATTTTCGAAATCGAGTACTTAACCAGGCATACGGTTAGACAACTTACGTTTCTCGCTTTGTAGGTTAATATAATTACCTAAAAACATAATGCAACCACCAACAAGCACAGCCCAGTCAAGTGGTTCGCTATACAACAAAAAACCGACCAACGCGATTAGTGGCAAGCGCATAAAGTCCATTGGAACAACCACTGAGGCATCGACCAATTGCATAGCTCTTGCGATACAGTAATGAGCCGTTAAAGCAGAGATGGCAACAACTGTAATCAGCAGCCACTCACCTAACGATGGCATGCTAAACTCATGCAGTATGGGTAATAGCCCCAAAGGCAGCTGAATAATAGTCATATAAAACAGAATAGAAAGCGGGCTATCGGTACCCACCAACGACTTAGTTTTGATATAAGCCAGACTGTAGCAAATCGCTCCTAGAAGAACGGCATAAGACGCAGGTTGTATAGACGCTATCCCAGGCCTCAAAATAACTAGCATGCCTGTAAAGCCCATCAATATCGCGATACTACGTCCTTTTGTCATTCGTTCACCCAACATAATGACAGCAAACATCGCTGTCCATATCGGGACTGTAAACTCGATTGCAAACACATCAGATAGGGGAAGATAAGCCAACCCTAGAAACCAACCGAATTGCCCTCCAAAGTGAGCAACATTTCTCACAACGTGAGTCGATAGTTTATGAGTTCGAATTAATACCCAACCTTTATAGTTGATAAGCACACTCAAAACCAACAGCCCCACAATACTTCTAAAGAAGAGTATTTCAAAGGTGCTTAAGGTATAAGATAACTCTCTTCCTGCAATCGCCATCAGCGTAAATGATGACAGCGTACCTAACATCCAAATAATCGCTACGGTCGCAGGGTTCAGTCTATTCATGTAGTCATTTCTCCATAAAGGCCACATTAGCTACAATAATGGCTATCTCCTTCTATACTCAAGATAGCTGTTTCATTATTGCCAGAGAACTATAGACCCGTGACCAAAATAATAACGAAACTATTTTTACTGATGGCCTGCACTTATATCAGTAATACGTTCAGTGAAGAGGTGAATTATCTTATCGTTGAGGGTAAGTCTCCCCCTTTTCAGATAACACATGAAGGCAAAAGTAATGGGGGTATTATTACCGATATAGTGAAGGAAGTATTTAATGGCTCCCCATACACTGTAAAATATCATGTATTGCCGCTAAACCGGCTATATAAAATAGTGGAATCCGGACAGTTAGACAACTGGATAGCCTATGATGCAAAAGCTTGGAACTCATTAAGCCAGTGGGGAGACTTTGTTTCTGAACCCTTATTTTCTGTTAATCACACCTATTTAACGTGCAAAAAGAACCCTCCCGCTCAAATTAAGTCTGTGAGCGAGCTAAGTCATCAAAACATCGCAATCATAAGAGACTTTATTCACCCTGAACTCAATGAACTTGAAGACAGTCACCTACTCAACCTTGTCCCCGTCGAAAATTACTCACAAGGTATAAACCTAGCGGCCCTTAACAGAGTCGATGGTTTTGTTGAAATGGAGCTGAGAATTCGCTTCAATATTAAAAATGAATTAACCAACAACTCATGCTTTCAGTTTGTCTACATGGGCGACATTATTCCAACTTACTCGATCTACTTTAGTACAGATAAACGTAACACTGATATTAATACGTTTGTAAATAAACGAATAAAAGCACTTAAAAAGGCAAACGAAATAGATAAGATTATGAGCCGCTACACCCAAACCGGGGCCAATAGATTGGCCACTAAAAAAACAGCACCATAACCTGAAAATGTTGAGTTTTTAGGCTCCCGTCTAGAATCCAACAAAAAATCCTGTAAAAACCATTTTTCTCTTCTGCATCCAGTATGTTTTTATTACACTTAAAATTGATCAGTATGACTTTAGCTATTTTTCATGTTAGAGTAATTGCTCTACAAAAGACGTTTGCACGACTTTAAGGGCGCAGCAAAGACTAGGTATTGTGTCATTAGTTAGACACAGGGATTCAATAAAAGGGTTATTAACGATGCTATTTTCACTTCAAGTTAAAGGTTATCAGGGTTTAATGGGGGCGATGAAATTCGCAGCGAAAGTCGTCCCAATGCCTAAGCCAACATTATTCACGGGTGTAGACTCTTCTCTCGATCTTTGTGACGCAATTAGTCAGATGGGTACTAAAAAAGTACTGATTGTTACTGATGCGATGTTAATAAAGCTCGGTGTGCTCGATAAAATTCAAGCGCGATTAACTAAAAACAACATTGAATTTGCGATCTACGACGGCGTACTTCCTGATCCAACATACGACCAAGTCGAAACAGGCCTTAACATTTATAACAAGCATAAATGTGAAGCTATTTTAGCGGTAGGCGGCGGCTCTCCTATTGATGCAGCTAAAGTAATCGCAGCACGTGCAACCAACAATCGTGAAATTAAGAAATTGGCAGGAATGTTTAAAGTCTGGACGGCTCCGGCACCGCTTTTTGCTATCCCTACTACAGCAGGAACAGGTTCAGAAGTCACCATTGCAGCGGTTGTATCTGACCCAATTACTCACCAGAAAACGCCTTTAATTGATCCTAAATTAGTACCAATGATGGCCGCACTAGACGCGGGACTTATGACAGGTCTACCAGCACCTGTAACGTCTGCAACCGGTATGGATGCGTTAACACATGCTGTAGAAGCGTATATTTCTAAGAATGCGTCTAGCGACACAGATGGTTATGCCATTGCCGCGACTCGCCTTATTATGGAAAACCTGTCTACTGCAGTTAAAAAAGGCAGCGACCTTGAAGCACGTCAGAACATGGCACTGGCATCATACTACGCAGGCCTAGCATTTACTAAAGCTAGCTTGGGTTATGTTCATGCCATCTCCCACAACTTTGGCGCTAAGTACTCAACACCTCACGGTTTAGGTAATGCCATAGTATTACCATATGTGTTGGATTACTCAAAAGAAGAGATCAATGATCGTCTAGCTGAACTCGCTATCGTTAGTGGTCTTAAAACCGGTAAAGAAAGCAATTCTGAGCTAGCTCAGAAATTTATCGACAAGATTCGAGCAATGCTTAAAGAGTTTAATATTCCTGAGAAACTAGAAGCCTTAAAGCCTGAAGATATCCCAGAAATCGCAAGATTGGCGCTAAAAGAAGCTCATTACAACTATCCTGTTCCTAAGTATATGGATCAAGAAACATGTGAAACCTTTATCAAGCAGATGGTTGCTTAATAAACGTAACTCATAAAACTAAAAAAGGCGCGTTGATTCAAACGCGCCTTTTTTGTTGCGCCACACAGTTGTTATAACCCAAACATTCCCCCCCCGCATAAAGCTCGCTACCTTTTACAATTTTTTAAATGACTCTATGCAAAATATAGGTAAGATACGGCAAGCAATACGTTAATTGAGATATATTTTCTGTGGTAAATAAAGACTTCACAATCAAACACTTTAACCCTGACGGGTTTACACTCATTGAGCTTGTCATCGTTATTCTCATACTGGCCATATTGGCCGCATTCGCTTTGCCTCGTTTTTCCAATATTGGGGAGGATGCTCAGCGAGCATCTGTTGAAGCCACTGCCGCGGCCTTTAATGTAGGTGTTAAAAATGTACACCTGCAATGGAATGCCGCAGGTAGCCCTGGCGCTGTACTGAACTTCGTTAAGATAAACGACCCCATCGTTGCCGGTGACTTAAGCGTAAATGCAGCAGGCTGGCCCGCCGATACACGCGGTGTAAGCTTAACGCTAAATAGCCAAGATGATTGCCTTGATGTATGGCGTGCAGTGCTAGCTACAAACTCTGAGCAAGTAGGCAGTTCAGGTGCTAGCGACTACCTTGCGGTCTATAATGGGTCTAACCGCTGTACCTACACGTATCAAGAGAACACCGCTTTCACCATACGCTATGACTCAAATACCGGTGAAGTTATACCGAACACATAGCGTACCTCACCCTCTAAACATGTTTTTTGTAGGCGCCGCTCTTAACTGCGATTCTCTTAACCTTAAAACAAACGCTATTCTCCTCCCCCCAGAACGCCTTAGCCAAGCCAGATTTTACATTCGTTTGCATTAGATTTTTATTAAATACGTTATGCTAGTTCACATATTAACTATTTTATTAAAGCATAAAACGAGATCCACTTATGAAGAAAGTATCCTCAGTATTATCAGCTGCCGCGGCTGTAGTTCTTAGCTCAACTGTTAACGCGAGCCTGATCACTCTTGATAGCAGAAGTATTGATGTCGCTATCGATAATACTGATTTTGTATCTTCATGGACCAATCAAACGTCAGCCATTACTCATACTGATATCGATACATTCGACCTATATCGCTCAGGCAACAATACCATCAACCTAATGACCATTGATTTCGATATGGTGTCTATGGGTTCCTGGGGGTTTGATTTAGGTTTAGATGCCGGTTACGGTGCCGCGTTTTACTTAGACAATACACTAGTCAGCAGCAGAACAGATAATCTTTGGTGGGCATACAACTGGAATAACAGTGACGTAATGCATGTACTTGATAACACCTTGACGGCAGGTGCACATACGCTAGAGATTTACTGGGCAGAAAACTGTTGCAATGGCGCAAGCAGTGCAAAATTCACAACAGACGGTATTAACTGGCAAGCGCTTTCAAGCGAAAACATTGCAAAAGCTGCATCAGTGACTGAACCAGCGACTATTGCACTATTTAGCTTAGGTCTTGTGGGCTTATCGCTGACTCGTATAAAGAAAAAAAGCTAATTATAGTGAACACCTACCTGCTCTAAGATTGCAGGTAGGTGTTTATGTTATCCCGCCTCGTATTACCCTCTCGGCTTCTGAGATTCTGATTCTAGCTTAATGCCGCTAATAGCAAACCTAACCCACTTTTGTAGTCCTTTACCAAACAACGCGTCGATAAATTGACTAAACAATGCGTATTTCGCTCGGGTATAAGGGTACCAGTTAGCTTCTATTTTAGCGCTTTGGGTGTCCACTAGAATCGCTTTTGACTGAGTCATGCCTAGCAACCCCTCTGCCCCTTTGACTCGACCAAAACCACTCTGCTTTGTCCCACCAAAAGGTAGTGCCGGATTACCCTCTGTTAGCATTACGTTGTTGATAGAAACCGCCCCCACCTCTAACGCTCTGGCGACTCGATCACCACGCTTCAGGTCTTTACTCCAGACACTGGCACTTAAACCAAACTCCGTATTGTTTGACTCAGCTATCACCTCTTGCTCAGAGCTAAACGCGGATATAGTGATGACCGGACCAAATGTCTCCTGGCTCAAGACGGTCATATCTGTTGTTGCGTCTTCGATGATAGTTGGCAGATAAAAGGGCATATCATCAGATAACATTTCGCCGCCAGCAATAATCTTTGCGCCCGCCGCTTTTGCTTCATCAACCTGCTTACGAATAATATCTAGCTGAAAGTCTGCGGTGATACCGCCAATATCTGCATCCCCATCATCACCCGAATTAACCACTAACTTGGCGCACTCTTCTTTGAGTTTCTCAACAAAGGGGTGGTAGATGCTCTGGTGAACATATACGCGCTCAACAGAAGTACAGGATTGACCGGCATTAGTCATAGCCCCCCACAAACAACCCGCTACAGTGCGCTCGATATTAACGTCATCAAACACGATCATTTGATCTTTTCCACCCAGCTCAAGTTCAACTGGAATCAAATAATTCGCCGCTTGACTGAGTATCTTTTTGCCCGTGCGCGCACTCCCCGTAAAGAATATTTTTGCAGGTCGCTGATCAATCAATCGTTGCGCTGTTAAGCCTGTGCCATAGACAACATTCACGCACTGCCTAAATAGAGGCGCAGCCGAAATAACCTCTTCTATAAGGCCATTCAGCGGTGTTATTTCAGACGGTTTAAACACCACTGAATTACCGGCAGCCAAAGCGGTTAAAATAGACACCATCGCGATATTAAATGGATAGTTCCAAGGCGCGATGATTAACACCACACCTAAGGCTTCATGATATATTTTTGATTTTTTGCCCAATAACGCTATCGGTGTATGCGCTTTTTCATCTGCTAAAATCTTAGGTGCATTGGCAATCAGCCAGTCGGCATAATCCAGCACACCCATCGCCTCTGAGACTAAGGCATCCGTTCGGCTTTTGCCGGTTTCAAGTATCACTTTATCAACGATTGTTTCACGGCGTTCGTAGATCGCATCTCGAACTTTTTTAAGTGCTTCGACTCGCTCTTTAACCGTAGTCTTTTTTAAGTCCTGAAAGCCTTGCCGTGCAGCTTGATAGACGGCTTGCACTTGTTCTTCAGAGGTTTCACTGATTTCGTAAAGCGTTTCTAAGGTCACACTGTTTTTTACTACAATGGCATTCATTGCCCTGCACTCCCATTTGACTCATCCATCTCGCAATTCACCTGATAGCCAATCGCCTCATGTACTAAAGGGCCTTGGTAAAACTCACTGGTTTTATTCGAATAATAAAGACTGAACACCACGCCTTTGACCCCCACATTAAGTAATCTAAGCAATCCGCCTATCGGCTCAGGAAAAGCAGATTCTTTATCCATCAACCTTAAAAGACCTTTAAGCAGAGCATTCGGCGCAACACTAAACACCTTCATTAATAATTTAAAATCTTTCACATCTGCGGCAGGTGTAGGCGCCATCACTTCATCCACATGGTCAATACAACCGGTTTCTGAAAAAGACGGAAAACCATAACCACCCGGAATGACTAGGTCACCTACTTTGATTAACCCACGAATTTCGCGTTGAGATAAAAACAGAGACATTAGGGCTGTACCTCCACAACAGGTGATTTACTTTTTATTTTGGCCGTTGACGATACTCCACACTCAGCAAGAATGTGCTCGCTAGCTTTATGTGCCAATGCCATAATGCTCAGTGATGGGTTTATACCCGGGGCTGATGGAAATATCGATGAATCTGCAATAAATACGTTAGGATGATCATGCACTTGAAAATGCTCATTAACGACTGAGTTGCGACCATCTTTACCCAACGTACACCCCCCCATTAGGTGTAAGCCTATTTTAATGGGCGATTTCATGACGTCTCTGGCACCAAGGGAATTAAACAACGTTTCAACCACTCGTATCCCAGCGTTAGCGCGCTGCCAATCGGCATCAGCCATCGTCTTTTTAATTTTTAATCGTCCTGACTTATCAATATTGATCGTTCCAGCGGTTGCGTCTCTTATCGCTACTTCTATGCAGGCCATATTGCGGTATTTCTGCATAAAGCGTTGATGATCAAGACCAAACCCTGGCTTCAATAACGAAACGGCAATAGGGCCAGCAAAGACATTTTCTAATTTAAAGCCTTGTTGGCGAAAGCGCGGATCTTGGGATTTAACAGATTGAAATGCCCCTTTGTGAGCGTCAACGATCTCATCAAACAGTGCGATATTCATAAACTGAGGGTGACAGGTGAAGTTGCTTCCTAACCCAGGCAACTTATCTTTAAAACCCGATTTCAACAGCATTTGAGTGGAGCCTAACGCGCCGCCCGCCACAATACATCGCCGCCCATATACTTGCCGCGCGGCGCCATACTGATCACCGTACACAGTAACGAGATTGGTGCCATGAATAATCTGCGATACATTAAATTCGGTTTCTATTTCAAGTCCATGCTGTTGCGCTTTCTTAATAAACGTGACCAATGAACTTTGTTTGGAATCTCGTGGGCAACCCCCTAGGCATACCACACAGTCGTTTCCTTGGCCGCAATTACTTTGGCCTCGGCGCAAGGGTGCCCACTCCATACCACACTTATCAAACCCTTCGACATACAACTCTGCGTTACGGTTCCAGTCGCATTTCTCCATAGTGTGAAGCGCCAAGTGCGACTCTACTTCATCATAGTGTCGTGACATCGTGCTGCTAGAATAGAAATCAACACCCGTGCGGGCGCGCCAATCATCAAATGCGTTATCGTCAAAACGATCTAGCAAACACTGGTTAATAATACTACCGCCACCTAACACTTTACCTCGAAGAAACAATAGCCCGGCATCGGTCGAGGTATCCATTCCGCCACTCCACATTAATGAGGCATTGGCAGTCATTTCATTTCGCGGGAAGGTTTTAGCTGAATGCGCCTTACCCGCTTCCAGCATTAAAACCCGTGCACCGGCTTTACATAAGTTATATGCCAACACGCCGCCCGACGGGCCTGAGCCTATAATCACGAAATCATAAATATCTGCCACTTGTTATCCCTCTCTTATTATGAAGTTTATGCTTAGATAAATGATTTTCCATGACCACGATAGGTCAGGCATTTATCTACCACTTCACCATTTTTTATCAACAGCAACTCATTAAAACGCTCACAAAGCTCGCCAGCTTTACTGTGCCTAAATAAAACAGGGTCACCGTGTGCTAACGCACTTGTTATATTTTGGGATTGTTTCTTAGGTGCTCGCTTTAACGGCGTCTGAACTTCTCCTGCACCTTCGTTTTCGTCTAACACAAACCCTTCTGGTAAGTACGGCTTGGGGGCTTTCTCAATACCGACGCCCCCCGATGCAATATAGCCACCACCACTACAAGTGACATAGCCATCCCCTGAATTTCGCGAGACTTCTAATGCAAAACCTGCCGCCGGCAGATAATTAAAATCGTTATAGTAATCAAATAAATGAGGGCTATAGAAACCTGACCCGACGGCCAATTCGGTAACCGATGGATCAAGCTGTGTGGAGTCAATACTGCCTGTACCCCCACCATTTACAAACCGAAGGCAGGCACCCGCTTGTTCTAAGGCGCGTACAACCGAAACTCTACGTCGCGTCAGTATAGGAATCGAGATTCGCTTTAACCAAGGTACTGCTTTATTTTGTAGTTCCTTGCCAGGTGTCTTTTCACCCACCCCTGCTATTTGTGCTTCATACCCCATCACCCCATCTAGTTTAACCGAGGCGTTTTTTGTAATCGTACGGTACAGTTTAACGGCTTTATCGGGGGTAGTAATCGGCGAGCGACGAACACCAAAATAGATCCCCGGAAAGCTCGTAGACATATCTACGTCCATACAAACCGGTTGCACCACACCTAGCTGCTTGGCTATTCTCGCAATTAACTCAACATGCTCAGGCGAGTCCACCATTAATACGATGGTTTTGCCACTGAGGGTCGCCTTACAGGCCGACTCAATGGCGCTAGCTTGCATTGATGGATACGCTACCAACAAGTCATCCAACCCTTGCTCGGCCAAAAACGCAGCCTCATCTGGATGAAAACACATCACCCCTTGAAAACGAGGTGAGAAGCTTAATAAGCGCTTGATAATATCTACGCTGCGCAGTGATTTAGACACTACTCTAACGGGCATATCGCCCGCGCGATCAAGTATCGCACGGGCATTTTTCTCTAGATAATCAAGGTTGACATAGGCAAGGGGTAACGTCTGCCCTTGCAATGTATTTTTATAGCCCAGATAGTTCATTATGCTCCTAAATGTAACTGACTAAATAAGTGTTGGCGCTGAAATGCTACTCACCAAACGTCCACCTTAAACCCACAGCTAAGGACGTGTATTGAGTTTCAACATTACTCTGATTGGTAGCCGCATCACCAAATATTGACGCATCGCCTTCGCTGACATCTCGGTCAAATGCAAACGTGTGCTGCAAGCCTGCATCAACGACAATAGTCTCGTTAAGTTCATAACTAAACCCGACTGAAAGCGCTTTATAATCATCAAACGCAAATCCTATAGAGGCTGTCTGATCAGGAATTGGGGTTTTCTCATACGCAATACCAGCACGCAAGGTCCACTCGGGGTTTAGCTTGAATCCGCCACCAATAGCCACGCGCCATGAGTCATTCCAATATTGTGGTGTGCTAAGTACATCACCGGTATCTGCCAACTCAACATCAATCGACTTAAAACGGCTCCAATTAGTCCAGTTGGCATCCGCCTGAACATGCCAGCGTTCATTGATTTGATGGAACCCACTCAATGACAACATTTCTGGTGTCACTAGTTCCACGGTGCCTGATGTTGAATGCGTGGTTAAATTAGGGTCAAGCGCGGATAAAATAGCCTCTGCATTTGCAGGAATTGTGAAATTGGCGCTGCCTTCAAGAGTATGCTCTATTTTACTTCTGAAGTTCATCCCTACCCGCGTACCTTCGCTAAACTCGTAAAGTACACCAGCAGTGAAGCCGTACTCGATATCATGGCCTTTAACTTTAAAATACCCATCACTACTATTGCTGCCTGGGGCGCCTATCCCAATCCCTGCGCAACTGTTGCCGCCAGTCAGACCTAAACTCTGTGCACCACTACAATAGCCTGCAACGTTGATCGCCTGCTCAATGCTGGCAGAAATGCGCTGCATATTAATGCCGCCCCCCAAAGACAGCTGATCATTTACCTTTAAGCTAGCCATAAAACCTATATTGATGCCGGTAATTTCGGACTCTAGCGAAAAGTAACGGCCAACAGTATTTCGGCCAAAATCTGACCCGCTTGCATAAGGTGCATTAATAGAAAGGCCAAACGCAAGTTGCTCATACTGAGGGAGAGCAAGATAGATACTGGGCAAAGCAAACACGTCACTAACTGATGGCGATCCATCACCTTGCAAAGGGGCTGTGGTATAAGTGCTTAGACTCGTCATTTGGTCTAGGCTAGCGCCGGTCGACTTAACATCGGTATCAGTCGACAATAGGCTCAAGTTAACCACTAGCTCTGATTGTTTAATACGGGATAACCCCGCAGGATTATAAAAAGCCGTTGATGCATCTTCAGCTTCAGCCGCGCCACCTGAAAAAGCATCACCTAGTCGTTTTGCACTTTGCTCGTCAACATAATACCCCTGTGCAGCCAGTGGGCCACTCATCATTAAAGCGCTTATCGCTAGCACTTTCGGAGAGACCGTCACATTCTTGACCCGCCCTCGGTTAAAATTTACCCCTGAAAAACAAGCTCGTTCTAATGTGTTATTCTTATTCATGGCTTACTCCCAATACGTCATCACAATAATTTTTATTATTAAATAACCTAGTTAAAGCCCGATTATTCGAGTGCGGTAAACCTTATTTCAGTGTCGCACGCTCTCTTAAATAGGCTTTCACCATCAGTTTTAATTCTGACAATAACTTTTCTGCCTGTGCCTCATCCATCGTCATAGATAGTCGCAATATCGCCCCACAGGTGCGTGGCAGCATCACACAGATAAGCCAAATACGATCATCGTCGAGCCCTATAAATGTTGACTTAGCTTTTACTGATAAGCTATCGGCATTGTCATAAAGCTCCCCAAGATCAAGTTCTTGCAACTCTGGCATCGACTCCACCCCAGACCATATTTCTTTATACCCAGGCTCTGATCGGTAAAATTTAGCATATACATCGATCAAGTGATCAAAGCCCTCATCCAGATCAAAGTCGAGCATAAAGGCTTGTAAGATGCCATTTAGCTTTTCTATATGCAGCTGCGCAATGGCTTTAATAATTGCCGCTTTATTAGGGAAGTAACGGTAGAGAGATGGCAACGAAATACCCGCTCGGCGAGCAACCTCTGATGTTTTTAACCCCTGAACACCGACTTCTTTGATTAACTCAACCGTGCAACTAAGAATAGTATTGACCCGCTCGCGACTACGCCCTTGAACCGGCTTTCTCCGTGGTTCAACGTCTGTTGGCGCTACTTGAGCATCTTTTGGACTTTCTATGTTCATTAATCAGCCTCTTGATTTAATTAGAGTCTAGCCTTGAATCTAAAAGATGACAACATATCACGTTTTAGATTTTGCGTATTTTGTGAACAGGTATGCAACCTCGATTATTCGAGAGACATATCTAACAGGTCAAAAGAAAGGGTTGTTAGCTTAAGATAAAGGAGATAGAGGCTAAAGAAGATAGAGGCACTAACATCAAGACAGAACCAATGATCAGCCTGAGTCTAGAGCCTCTAGTAAAAGAGCGTTGGAGTCTTAGTGGCGAGGATTAACCCCTATAAACCAATACATTATCAAAGCCTTCACCTTTCAGGTGACTGGCGTGCAGCTGGCTCATTGTGCCCTTTTCGCAGTAAAGCAAATAGCGTTTTGAAAGGTCTATGTCTTGGGTTTTACTCATCAACTCGAAAAACGGGATGCTTATTATTTTATTATTGGTTAAATGCAACGGCTTGCGTTCGGCCTCATCAGGGTGGCGAATATCCACAATTACATCGTCAATAGAAGGCGTTGAAACAATCTCAACATCATCAACAGTGACGATTGAGTCCAATACTTGGTCGATAGTGACCCAGACCTGATCCTCTACGGCTTTATCCAGAACAGCGAAATCAAAGCGTTCTTCTTCTCTTTCAATTTTCTCAATTTTTGCCCGTGTTGTTGGACGATCAGAGATGACGCCACAGTACTCCGGCATGGTTTTGGCAAAATCTTCTGTGCCAATCTCAGCGGAAATTCGAATAATTTCTGGTTTATCCATCGTGATAAGCGGCCTTAAGACCAAGGTATCAGTTACTTTGTCGATCACCGATAAGTTAGTAAGTGTTTGGCTCGACACCTGAGCAACACTTTCTCCGGTCACCAACGCTTGCACACTCATCTGCTCTGCTACTTGCGAGGCAGCTCTAAGCATCATCCGTTTCAGTACAACCCCCATTTGCGAATGATGTACACTCTTTAGGATTTCAGCAACAACCTCTTCAAAAGGAACCGTCACAAACTTTACTTTATGTGATGACCCATACTGTTCCCACAAATGAAGAGACACTTGCTTAACGCCTATTTCATGCGCTGATCCGCCTAAGTTAAAAAAGCAAAAATGCGTTCTTAGGCCTCGTCTCATGGTCAGGAAACTAGAGACGGTTGAGTCAAAGCCACCCGAGATTAATGACAATACGCTATCTAGACAGCCGATTGGAAAACCGCCTAGCCCTTGGTATCGCTTCTCGATGATGTAGAGTTTTTCATCCCTAATTTCAAGTTTAACGACGACTTCAGGATTGTGTAGGTCAACCGATTTACCTTCGGTAAATTTAAGCAGGCCCCCACCTACATATCGTTCAACATCTGTAGACCTAAACTCATGCTTACCCGCCCTTTTCACTCGCACAACAAAGCTTTTACCTGCAATCATCGGCGCATAGGTGACACGCGTCTTTTCAAGTATATCGTCAAAGTCACTGTACTCATGCTCGGTAACCTGCAATATATTTGCAATACCGGGTATACGCTGTAACGCATCAATCACGTCAGTTGATATATCTGTCAACTCGACTGGCAAATCTACTTCAATTTTATCCCACTGCCCTGCCACCTCAATACGCTCGTCCACTCGCTTAAGAATTTTTCTAATGTTTCTCTTAAGCTGTTTTACAAACTGCTTACGTACGGGCTTGCTTTTAATGGTGATTTCGGGGAATAGTTTGACGATAAATTTCATTTTTTTGCCTGTAAAACGGGATCTTTAAATAACTAGATGAGGGCGTAATCGACTATTTTACCTGTTGTCACCCAGATTTCATAACACTGATGCACGCTCATTAATAAGCGTTTATAAAACATAACGCTACAGACCTTTCTGAAATCTACTAGACTTATTAATATACAGCAGACATAAACCCGACAGACGCCCAACACAATCACCACTGCGCACTTGCGTTAAGCGGTAACTATTATTGATAGAGGCAACATGACCAACCCAGGAATTAACGCACGAATCACCCCTGAAGGATCACTAGAAGTGCTATCTCGGTACGAAGTAAGCCTTCTTAAAGATAAAAGTAAAAAAGGACTATATGATATTTTTCGCCAATGCGCGTTGGCCGTTCTAAACTGCGGCAATGAAAGTGATGACTGCAAAGCGATTATGGAACGATACAAAGAATTTGACATAAAGCTAGTCAACCAGCCTAGAGGTATAAAACTGGAACTGACCAATGCCCCTGCCAGCGCATTCGTTGATGGCGAGATGATAAAGGGCATTAAAGAGCACTTATTCTCAGCTTTACGCGACATTGTTCATGCTAAAAGTGTTTTAGCAAAAAGCGCTGAACTTAACCTCGACTCATCCAGCGGCATAACAAATGTTATTTTTCATCAACTACGTAATGCTCAATTTTTTACTGCAGGGGCACTGCCTAACATTGTTGTATGTTGGGGAGGGCATTCTATTAGCCGTCAGGAGTATGATTTTACCAAAAAAGTCGGCCATGAGTTGGGGTTAAGAGGCCTCAACATTTGCACCGGTTGCGGCCCTGGCGCGATGAAAGGCCCGATGAAAGGTGCCACCATTGCCCACGCTAAGCAACGGATTCATAACGGTCGCTATATTGGTATCAGTGAGCCCGGCATCATCGCAGCAGAGTCACCGAACCCTATTGTGAACGAACTCACTATTCTGCCTGACATTGAAAAACGGTTAGAAGCCTTCGTTCGGATAGGCCATGGAATCATCGTTTTCCCTGGTGGAGTTGGAACAGCAGAGGAAATTCTATATTTACTAGGTGTACTGCTTCACCCGGCCAACAAAAAACTACCATTCCCCGTATTTTTCGTCGGGTCAAAAGAAAATGCGTCTTACTTTAAAATGATTGACACCTTTATTGGTGGCGCATTAGGTGAAGAGGCTCAAAAGCGGTATAAAATCATCATTGACGACCCTATTAGAGTCGCCAAAGAAATTAAAAAAGGGATAGATGAAGTAGCCCATTATCGAAGAGTCCACCGTGATGCTTACTACTTTAATTGGCTCCTAAAAATTGACCCTCTATTCCAGCAGCCGTTTCAACCCACTCATGAGAATATGGCTAATTTACAACTACATCGAGACCAACCCGTTCACTTATTAGCGGCCAATCTACGAAGAGCCTTCTCAGGCATTGTTGCAGGCAATGTTAAGGATGAAGGGGTTCGACGAGTAGAGAAGTTCGGCCCGTTTGAGATTCATGGCGATAAAACCATTCTTGACCCACTAGAAGGGCTGTTAGAATCATTTATCAAAGAAAATAGAATGAAATTACCCGGGAAAGTGTATACACCAAGTTATCGTATAATTAATTAGTGCCTTAAAACCTAAAATAAAACCCGCAATCTACCGATAAAAAAACAGCGACCTAATGGTCGCTGTTTTTTCAACCGTAATAAACGGTTAAGCTTATCTGCTGCTAAGTTGAAATTACTTCAAGCTAGCGTAATAAGCAGCTAAGTTAGCGATATCTGCATCACTTAATGCAGCCGCTTGGCCTTGCATGATAGGCGCTTGACCACCAGTACGCTGTTTAGCTTTGTATGCTTTAAGAGCACTTACAAGGTATTGCTCTTGCTGACCCGCCAAGTTAGGGTAAATTGGAATCATTGCAACACCCGCTGGGCCGTGACATGCAGCACAAACACCTGACTTTGCTTTTCCTGCAGCAACATCACCACCGGCAGTCGCCATCATAGGTGCTGAAACAGCTAATGTGGCCGCGATAGCCAATACAGAATTTTTCAATGCTCTCATATGTTGATCCTCTCAAATCGTAGTAGTATTTTTTCTTAAATCTAATTATCAGCTACCACCGCTCGCGTCTACTACAAACAATACAACAACATAATAACAGCGGGGGCAGCAGACTAAATGTCAGCGTTTATAAAACACACTATTTAATCAATACTACTGCTAATTGAAAATGATATCCATCAAGGATGAGAATGTTTAATGATGCATTTGATGATCACCGTGGGACATTTCCATGTCGGGCTCACCTTCTGGAGGGTGCGAAACCATCAATTTCATATCGACAGCCCCATGATTCTCAAAAACGAGCGTTATTGGCACCATACTGCCTACATTTAATGGTTGTTTTAAATTTATCAGCATAATGTGATAGCCCGCGGGTTCAAACATTACAAGGCCTTTAGCAGGTACAGTTAAACCTTGTAACTTGGTCATTCTCATAATGCCGTTATTCATGTCTGTTGCATGCATTTCTACTTTTTCTGCTACCGGTGACTCGATTGCAATCAACCGGTCATCTTGCTGACTGTAGTTGTGTAGCATCATATAAGCTGCTGTAGTGTTCGCAACGGGAGGCACAGCCCTCACCCATGTCATATGCGCCTGAATATCTGACTTTTTAGGGTGCGTCATCTCTGCCGCAGCCGTGAGAGCCGTTAGACTCACTATTAACATTAAACAGGTTGTTGCTAAGTATTGCTGCCATCGCATCATTAACTCTCCTAGAGCGTTTAAACTTTTTGCTATTTTAACGACTATTAAGTCAATATACCGAGTGATTTCTGCGTCATTTTGTCGCACCAGACCGCGCCCTTTCAGAGATAATAGGTTATATCGGCCGTATGGCTTGCCAACACTCCTTTCGGTCGATAATCTTACACCCACCAATAATCTAGCGCCTATTGAGCTAGAGCAATGTATCGCAAGTATGTAATGAAGATAATTAATTACCCCCCATTTTTAACAACGAGATAAGCATGAACCCAAGTGTCGACAGCAAAAAAGCCGTTCTTTTGGTCAATCTTGGCACACCTGATGAGCCCACAGCCCCCGCCATTCGTCGTTATCTCAAAGAGTTTTTGAGTGACCCCCGTGTTATTGAAACACCAAGGGTCATTTGGTGGTTTATACTCAACCTTATTATCTTAAGGTTCCGCCCTTCCAAGCTTGTAGAGCCCTACAGCGGTATCTGGCAAGATGGCGAGTCACCCATTCGTCGTATCACCAATCAGCAAGTGGCTAAATTACAGCAACGGTTAAATCGGAACATTCAGACGCAACACGTTAAAGTGGCGGCCGCCATGACCTATGGAAATCCTTCTTTTCAAACGGTTCTAAAAGAACTGCAAGTAGACGGCTATGACGACATTTTGGTATTGCCGCTTTATCCACAATACTCAGCTACCACAACTGCTGCTTCATGGGATGCGTTGAGCCGCGCAATCAAAAAGATGCGTAATATTCCTCAGGTGCACTTTATTAAGCGTTACTGCCAACATCCTTTATATATAGAGGCCTTGGCCACAACTGTACGCAACCACTGGGAGTCAACCGGGCGACAAGCAAAACTATTTTTCTCATTTCATGGCATTCCTAAGTCATATATTGATAAAGGCGACCCTTATCAATCAGAGTGTATTACAACAGCCAACTTGGTTGCTGAAGCTTTACAGCTTTCTGACGATCAGTGGCAACTTTGCTATCAATCACGAGTTGGGGCTGCCGAGTGGCTTAAGCCATACACAGACGAAACAATGAAAGCCTTAGGTAACACTAAACTCAAAGGGTTGGATGTAATCTGCCCTGGGTTTTCGGCTGACTGTTTAGAAACAATCGAAGAGATTGATGAAGAAAATCGTGGGTACTTTGAAGCAGCTGGTGGCTCAGATTTCCATTACATTCCAGCACTTAATGATCAAGATATCCACATCGACCTGTTAGAAGCATTAGTTAAAGAAAACTTATAACGCTATCGGTAACGTACTTTCTTGTACTCGGTCGGTGACATGCCTATTACTTTTTTAAATAACCTTGAAAAATAATAGGCATCATCGTAACCGAGCTCTCGTGCAATTTCATTGATATGCTGTGTAGACACATCCAACAGATAGCAGGCGTGCTCCATTTTTAAATGAATGAAATGCTGAATCGGCGAGCGCCCAGTGAGATCTTTATATTTTTTTGAAAAGTAGTATTTAGACAAATTAGCCTTTACCGCTAGCGAATCCAGGTCTAGATGCTCATGAATATGGTGCTGCATGATGCCGTGTATTTCATCTAAATTGAGTGATTTACTTTCTCCAGCCTTCACTGTGGGTATCAAAATCGCAATATAAGTCATCAATTGTTTAAGGTGGTTTGCGATATGGATATACACTTTTTGCCCAAATCCTGAGGCACTAATGGCCAGCAATGATTCGAACCCTGCCACTAACCGAGGCATTACGCCTAGTGGAATAATGGGCGTTTCAAAACTGTAATTCAGGTTATCAAGATAGGCTTGACTAAGCGCCCCCTCAAAGTGGATCCAAAATATCGTCCAAGGGTTATCCTCATTAGCCTTATACGAATGCAGGCTGTCTTTTGGTAACACCACTAAATTGCCTTTTCTCACATGGTGATGTCGCCCCTCCACCACTAACTCAGCCTCACCATCAATACAGTAGATCAACAAATGATCATCATGATGATCTCGCTGCATATTATGCCCCCTCGCTTTAGGGTAATAGCCAAAGCGAAGCGGGTAAAGGTCTTTGCAAAGCACACTTTCTGTGAACAGCGTCACAATAAAATCAGGAACAAAAAAACGAATTCCCTCAACCGGAAGAGGCCAATCTGAAGTCAATGACATTATAAGCAACTGTATTTAATTGGTAATTTAGTGAATATAGGTTCAACTCTTTCACACTGAAAAGCAATATAGTCCATCAATGCAGCAATTTAGTCAATCCAGAACCTGACCTTATTCGGTTTACAATCATTTCATCGCTGCTAATCAGGGTTCGATCAGGAAAACGAATTTGCCCAATGTATTGGTCTATATATGGACCCACTACTTGAGCTAAGTTGCACACAGGCAATCAAATAAAAACAATAGCTATCGTGCAAAAAGTAATATTAAAAAAATAAATAAAAATTGAATAAAAATAATAACGATGCGGAAGGATGGAATCGTTACTGATTAGCAGTCTTGTTCTTTCTTTGGCTTTTTAGCCAATGACGATGAGTCATCGTTCTTAATGGGTCGTCATTCTAATTGGCTGCTCTGGCGTTTCCTGCTCCATAAAATTCAACGCACCATCCTCCTTTATCAATCATTAGCGCATTTCGCAATATATAACCAGTCATAACCGCACTCTTCTGACGTTAGACTGACTATACTGATAAACAGCCGCTCTCTATATTTTATCGGCCATAAAGGACAAATCCATGCATAACAATATCCCTATGTACATTGATGGCGAATTTATTCAAAGCCAAAGCACTCGCGCCATACCTGTTACCAACCCTGCGACCCAGCTTGTTTTAACCAATGCACCTTGCGCTACTCAAGATGAAGTAGCGTTCGCCATAGCCAGCGCCAAAACAGCCTTTGAGAGCTGGAAAGAAACCCCCTCTCCTGAGCGCGCACGCCTTATGATGCGTTATCAGCAGCTGTTAAAAGAGCACCATGATGAACTAGCAGAAATACTCAGTCAGGAAACCGGTAAAATTTTTGCCGATGCTAAAGGTGATGTATGGAGAGGCATTGAAGTCGTAGAGCAAGCCTGTAATATTTCTTCATTGATGATGGGAGAAACAGCAGAGAACGTCGCCAGAAATATCGACACCTATAGTTATATTCAACCCCTTGGTGTTTGCGCAGGCGTAACCCCATTTAACTTCCCCGCGATGATTCCCTTATGGATGTTTCCGTTGGCGATTGCTTGCGGTAATACCTTTATTTTGAAACCTTCAGAACAAGACCCTATGACCCCCATGCGACTGGCTGAGCTTTTTCATGAAGCGGGTTTTCCTAAAGGGCTACTACAGGTGATTCATGGCGATAAAGAACAAGTTGACCAAATTATCAACCACCCTGATGTAAGAGCAATCTCATTTGTTGGTTCAGCACATGTTGGGCAACACATCTATCGTACAGGCACACATAACCTAAAGCGTGTTCAATGCATGACCGGCGCTAAGAACCATATGGTCATCATGCCTGATGCAAACAAGTCACAGGTGATTAACAATATCGTGGGGGCTTCAGTTGGCGCAGCGGGTCAGCGCTGCATGGCAATTAGTGTGGCGGTATTTGTCGGCGCGAGTAAAGACTGGATTCCTGAAATAAAAGAAGCCATTGCCAGTGTAAGACCCGGGCTTTGGAATGATGAAGACGCGGGCTTCGGCCCGGTAATAAGCCCCCAAGCTAGAACCCGTATTCTCAGTTTAATCGAGCAAGGCAAGCAAGAAGGCGCTAACTGTGAACTCGATGGATCGACCTTTACGCTTCCTGAATATCCCGAAGGGAACTGGGTCGGCCCAACGCTATTTTCTGGCGTCACACCTGACATGACCATCTACAAAGAAGAAATATTCGGCCCGGTATTATTAACGATGGAATCGGAGTCACTCGAGCAAGCCGTAGAACTTATCAATAACAATGCCTTTGGTAACGGAACCTCAATTTTCACAGAGTCAGGGTCGGCTGCCCGCTATTTTCAGCACAACATCGAAGTGGGTCAAGTGGGGATTAATGTGCCTATCCCTGTACCGCTTCCCTTCTTCTCATTTACCGGTTGGAAAAACTCTTTCTATGGCGATCATCACGCCTATGGGAAACAAGGTGTTCGCTTTTATACCGAAACGAAAACCATCACGTCTCGCTGGTTTGATGAAGAAGCGCTTCACGGCCCTAATATGACAATTACACTAAAATAAACAAAAAGAGACCATGAGTTAAGCATATGGACTTTACCCTAAGCGATGAACAAAAAGCCTACCAACAATCTGCTGCAGCATTTGCAGGGAAAGAGTTGGCACCCCATGCAGCCAAGTGGGATGAAGAGTCGATTTTTCCGATTGACGTCATTAAACGTGCAGGCCTAACCGGGTTTTGCAGCCTCTACACACCGGCCGAACTGGGGGGAATGGGGCTGGGTCGCTTAGATGCAAGCTTGATACTAGAAGAGCTTGCTAAGGGCTGCACCTCAACCACCGCCTATATCACCATTCATAATATGGCCACTTGGATGATTGCCAGTTACGGCAGCGAAGCGTTGCAACAAGACTGGTGCCCTAAACTGGTAACCGGTGAGCTGTTAGCGTCATACTGTTTAACAGAGCCCAACGCAGGCTCTGATGCAGCCTCTCTCAAGACAACGGCTAAGTTAGAGGGTGACCATTACATTATTAACGGTAGCAAAATGTTTATCTCAGGTGCTGGCTCAACGGATGTATTAGTGTTGATGGCGCGCACGGGTGAATCGGGTGCTAAAGGCATATCAAGCTTTGTGATTCCTGCGAACTCAGAAGGCATTAGCTACGGCAGAAAAGAAAGCAAGATGGGCTGGAATAGTCAGCCAACTCGAGCCATTACGCTGCAAGACGTAAAAGTACCCGTCGGCAACTTGATTGGCAAAGAGGGTGAGGGATTCAAAATCGCAATGAAAGGGCTTGATGGCGGTCGAATAAACATTGCGACCTGTTCATTAGGCACAGCTCAAGCGGCGCTCGAACAAGCCCAAAGCTACCTTCATGAACGACAGCAGTTTGGCCGGTCGCTAGCCAGTTTCCAAGCATTGCAATTTAAACTTGCAGACATGGCAACCGAACTCGTAGCAGCACGACAAATGGTTCACTTAGCGGCATGGAAACTCGACCAAAACGACCCTGAAGCAAGCGTTTACAGCGCTATGGCTAAACGCTTTGCAACCGATGTCGGTTTTAATGTTTGTAATGAAGCCCTACAAATACATGGCGGTTATGGCTACATTCGTGACTACCCACTAGAGCGTCACGTTAGGGATAGTCGAGTACATCAAATTCTGGAAGGCACCAACGAAATCATGCGCGTTATTATCGCTCGCAGACTTTTGATGGAAGGCGCGATTGATATTATCAAATAACCACTATACTCATCTTTAAAATTAAACTAATTAAACAAAAGCAGGCTGTACGCACATGACGACTGATACATCAAAACTACTGCTTGAGGTCATCGATCACACTGCAGTTATCACCATTAACAATCCACCCGCAAATACCTGGGACGAGGAAAGCCTTACGGCACTCAAAGCCCTCGTGCTCGAGCTTAATGACGCTCATAACATCTACTGTTTGGTCATTACAGGGCAAGGAGATAAGTTCTTCTCTGCTGGCGCCGACCTTAATCTGTTTGCTGATGGCGATAAAGCCGTGGCTCAAAAAATGGCTCAGACGTTCGGCGAAGCATTTGAAACACTCAGTCATTTTAGAGGTGTATCCATTGCTGCCATTAACGGGTTTGCCATGGGGGGCGGACTTGAATGCGCCCTAGCATGCGACATTCGAATAGCAGAAACCCAAGCCAAAATGGCGTTACCTGAAGCGACTGTTGGCCTACTCCCTTGCGCCGGTGGTACACAGAACCTACCTTGGCTTGTCGGTGAAGGCTGGGCTAAGCGAATGATTCTGTGTGGTGAGCGTGTTGATGCGGCTAAAGCACTATCGATTGGTTTGGTAGAAGAAGTGGTCGAAACAGGCGATGCATTACAGGCCGCATTGGCGCTTGCCAAAAATGTTGCAAAGCAAAGTCCTTCATCTGTTTCTGCATGTAAAACACTCGTTCAAGCAGCCAGAAGTAATCCGATGCAACAAGCGCTACCAGCTGAGCGAGCACTATTTGTCGGGCTTTTTGATACAGAAGACCAAAGCGAAGGCGTAAATGCGTTTCTTGAAAAACGTAAACCGGCTTGGAAAAACAGATAAAGCAAAAGATCAACAAAACAGGAAAGCACACACTTATCATGAGCCCAACATCACCTGTTACTTTTGAAGAGCAACAAGCACTCAATGGTTATTTCATTGGCGTAGCGACGCTTAATTCAGAAAAGACACTTAATGCGTTAACCCTCGACATGATAGACCTGCTCACTCATCAACTGATGCAGTGGTCTATCAACGATAAATTAGCATGCGTAATACTCCAAGGCACTGGCGATAAAGCATTCTGCGCCGGTGGCGATATTATTAAACTATATGAGTCAATGAAGCAAAGCCCAAACGGTCCAAACCCCTATGCTGAAAATTTTTTCACTCGGGAATATCGTTTGGACTATTTAATTCACACCTTCTCAAAGCCGATTATCTGCCTCGGTCAAGGCATCGTCATGGGTGGTGGTTTAGGGCTATTTGCTGGCGCAAGCCACCGCGTGGTCACTGAACATGCCCGCATTGCAATGCCCGAAATTACCATTGGTTTATTCCCTGACGTTGGCGGCACATGGTTTCTTAATAAGATGCCTGATAACTGTGGCCTTTACTTAGGACTTACAGGGGCCTCTATCAACGCAACTGATGCGCTGTATCTGAACTTAGCCACTCACTTTATACCCTCTGATAACCGAAGCGCTCTGCTACAGCAATTAAAAAGTGCAGACTGGAGTGTGGCCACACAAAGCAAAGACAGCGTAGTTGACAGTATTCTCGATAAGCTTGCAGATAACACCGAGTCAATTAGGCCTCACGCTCAAGTCGAAGCACACCAAGAACTTATTAACAGCGTCACCTCCCACTCGACATTACCCGATATTGTCTCGGCTATTACTGACCTAAAAACCGACGATAAATGGCTCAATCGGGGGATTTCAGCACTTAGAAAGGGGTGCCCTACTACGGCCAAAATTGTCTATCACCAGATCACCCAAGGCCACAGACTCTCATTAAAAGAGGTGTTCAAAAGCGAACTGATAATAGCCATACAATGTACAAGACATCCTGATTTTCCCGAAGGAGTGCGAGCGCTATTAATCGATAAAGACAACGCACCCAACTGGTTTTTTAAAGACGTTGATAGCGTTACCGAAGCATGGTTAAACCAGCATTTAACGCCTCCGTGGCCGGACAACCATCACCCACTTAAAAACTTATAAGCATTCTCATATATTACATATTGATAAAACCCTAAAGGGACGATAATAATGAAAAAAGTTGGTTTTATTGGCTTAGGCCATATGGGTGCGCCCATGGCTCTTAATTTACTTAAGGCAGGATACGACTTAAAGGTTTTTGACTTAAACCCCACTGCACTTAAAGCGTTAGCAGACGCCGGAGCAGCAACAACAGCATCCGCGATGGATGCAGCC
This sequence comes from Alkalimarinus alittae, assembly GCF_026016465.1. Lineage (NCBI taxonomy): Bacteria > Pseudomonadati > Pseudomonadota > Gammaproteobacteria > Alteromonadales > Alteromonadaceae > Alkalimarinus > Alkalimarinus alittae. The sequence goes on along the minus strand of NZ_CP100390.1, from coordinate 515,800 downwards.
AATGACGTTGACGTGCTCATCACTATGCTGCCCTCGAGCCCTCATGTTAAACAGCTATATATTGGTGAAGGTGCGTTATTACAAAACATCTCGGGCCAACCACTCATTATTGACTGCAGCACTATTGCACCTGATGCGGCAAAAGAAGTAGCCGCGGCAGCCCGTCGAAGAGGGCTAGATATGCTTGACGCACCTGTATCGGGAGGCGTCGCAGGAGCAGAAGCGGGGACGCTGACATTTATTGTAGGAGGCGAAGCAAGCGCGCTAAAAAAGGGTACGCCACTGTTTAATGTCATGGGTAAAAATGTCTTTCACGCAGGAGACAATGGAGCCGGCCAAGTTGCGAAAATATGCAACAACATGCTGCTTGGCATTCAAATGATTAGTACCGCAGAGGCGCTTCAACTGGGTGTAAATAATGGCCTAGATCCCGCAGTGTTATCCGGCATTATGAATAAGAGCTCAGGTAATAATTGGGCACTGGAGGTTTATAACCCCTACCCTGGCGTGATGGATAATGTACCCGCGTCAAGAGAGTATGAGGGGGGGTTCTTGGTTGACTTAATGAGTAAAGACTTAGGATTAGCAACAGAAGCCATGTTGTCGTCTAAGTCTTCAACGCCAATGGGCTCTCTGGCAAAAAGCTTGTATGCACTGCATGCATCTAAAGGCAATGGTGATCTGGACTTCTCGAGCATTCAAAAGCTGTTTCAACCTTAGGCTTAGTCAGCAGTAATATTGGCCCTAAACGCAAAAAGGCGCTGCAATCCTTGCAGCGCCTTATTTGTTTGATGCTTCCTTTACCATTCCTTAGGTAACCTGCCATCCTGTTTACTTCCTTGTCCGCATCCCTACGTTGCGATGTCGTCCTGATGAAATACATAGTACTGACTTAGCTGTTTGAGATATATAGCCAATGTCTCAAAGTCGTGTGCGAGATCTCTTACATTTGTAGAGCAAAGGCTCTAACAACATTCAACAAGAACAGAATAGGCAGCATAAAATAGCTATAAATATTATCTATAATCAGTGGCTTACATTGAAATTAGCGGATACTAGCTCATCCCCTCGGCTAGTAGAGACCTTTACTCGCCAATCACCCGTCATATATTGATCGATAAACTTACTTGATGACGCTGACGTTTCATTGCTACGCACATTGATTTTAACCCGCGCCATTTTCTTCCCTGACAAGTACCAGTCGTGGTAAAGGGTTTCACCTTTAAGCCCTTTTAAGCCCGTAAATAAATATACTTTTATTAACTTATCACCCTTCATTGAAACAGAATCACCTAACCGACCAACCGGCTCATTTTTGTTGACTGTATGTGTCAACTGGGCTTTTACAATACGGTTAGACTTAATCTCAATAGGGTCAACAAAGGCGGGTGCAATAGAGGGTGTGGGGGCAGCGGTAACCTTTACCGGTGTTACCGCATTTTCAGCGGCTTTTTTTAGAGACGCTGCATCCGTTTTAGCGGGTGGGGGTACATCCGGCACCTTAACTTCAGGCTCAACCTTAGCGAGCACCCGAAGATTCTCTTGCTCTTTCTTAACTAACGGTGCCGTTTCATCCGAGACTTTCTCAGGTGTTGCCTCAACAAATAGTGGCGGTTCATGAGTCATCGTTTCTGCAGTAAAAAAATACCAAAAGCCTGAAATCAATAGGGCAAGCAACAAAAGGGCGGCGATCGATACTGAGATAACGCGATCCCACCGAATAGACGTTTCTTCTGTTACATCATAATCGTCGCTTGCTTCAATACTTTGGGGGTTATTAATACGAATAACGAAGTTCTTTGACATAGTTTGTGTTCAGCTTTTTGTTCAAATAAAAAGAAGTGTTGATCATCTTGCGGCATTATACGGACGAATAATACGAAGGGATATACGTCTGTGAGCGCCCGATAGGAGAGCGCCGGACGTTTTACCCTATTACGTAAAACATCCGGTTAAAATCTAAGAGGTTGCGCCAGACTGGACCAATAACATTTCAAGATCAGCCAAGTTATTTTCTTGTGCTATTTTTAACGCAGTCATACCGCTCTCATCGGCAAAGTTAACATCTGCACCTGCGGCAATAATAACCTGCGCCAATAATAGATCGTTGTTTTTAACGATGCGCATCAGAAGTGACTGACCTTCTGGTGTCACATTCACATCAGCACCGGCCTTTAACAGCGTTTTTACTGTCGTTAAGTGCCCCTTATAGCTTGCAAAAGAAATGGCTGACTCACCTTGGGCATCAGCATAATTGACTTCAGCTCCAGCGGCTAATAACGCTTTAACTACACGGTTATCTGCACGCTCGGACGCTATCATTAGTAGAGACGGTTCACCCTGCTCAAACCCCTTATTCGGGTTTGCCCCCCGACTCATAAGGTAAAGCGCGGAATTTTTCTGATTGCTTGTTAAAGCATAGGTCAGTGCAGTACCTTCGGGGGTTTCGGTATTAACATTATCACCGTTAGCTACCAGGTCTTGCATCTCAGAAATATCGCCTTCAGCGGCAGCAAGCATCAATGCTGTTGGCTTGTCAGCCGTAGCAGGGGCACGATTGGCGTTGGCCAACGCGGCTTCTGTTAAGTTAGCTTGATTTGTTTCTTCTTCGCCGCCCGAAATCGTTCCACACCCTGTAAAAGTGGTCACTAGTGCGACAGCCAACAATACGTTTGTTATTTTAATGGTCATATTTCTCATCCTTGATGATGATAGTGGTCGTCTGGCACCATTCTTCCCGAATTTAACTAAATGGTAAAGTCTGTTGATCACAGTTCTGAGTTTTTCTACGTTATATTGCCGTTGTTCTGACCCGTCCACGCAATTCTGACGTACAATACTCACTCATGACCCATTAAGACGGGTTAATATAAAAACTTTCATTTACAAACCACATGAGACCAAACGTTACATGCAACTGACTAATGAGCAAGAGGCCATCATACAAGCAGGCTTCGAACATTGCGTTATTACAGCGGTTGCCGGTAGTGGTAAAACAACGACCCTTGCACACCGAATAAAATACCTATTAGATGAGGGCCACGACCCTCAGCGTCTGCTTATTTTAATGTTCAACCGCAGCGCTCGTGAAGATTTCACAAAGAAGCTAAGCCGAGTGATTGGCAGCCAATCATTAAGACTTCCTGAGGTTAGAACCTATCACTCAATGGGCTACCGTCTCTATAGACGCTTTATCAACGAAGGTTACCTTACTCCCATTCAGCCCGATGTATTGCAAGAGCATGAAATTCATTATCAAGTCTGGCGGTTAATCACTCAGCTAGCACCGCAATCACTACAAGACGAAATTAAGCGCAGTAAAAAAGAGCACGTAGAGACCGCCTCTAATTTTATTGATCTCGTTAAATCTACACTCTCGTCTCCCGAGATGGTGTTCGAAGAACTAGAGATCGCCGAGAAGTATCGCTATCTACTCGAACTTTTCGACCGCTTTGAGCAATGGCGCAAGCAGGAGCGTCGAATTACTTATGCCGATATGCTCTACGAACCGGTGATGGCCATTCACCAAAACCCAGCATTACAAAAGCTGGTCAGCAACAAAATGGATATTATTCTGGTGGACGAATATCAGGATACCAATGAAATCCAGCACTTATTGCTTAAATATATCGCAGGCACCCGCGCACGAGTAACCGTTGTCGGAGACCCAGATCAAACCATCTATGAATTTAGGGGGGCAAGACCCGAATTTATCCTGAATCGTTTTGCTGAAGAATTCGAGAGTCCAAACGAATTAACACTCTCTTATACCTTTCGTTATGGCCACAAAGTTGCACTGCTGGCGAATCACCTCATCAGCTTTAACAAAGGTCGAAAAGACGTCATTTGTCACGCTCACCCCAGCACCCCAGATACGACTATCAAACAGCATATATCTAAAGACGATGCCCGTTTTATTGCTGATTTTGCCAAAAACTTTGCCGAGGAAGGAGGCAACTTAAACGATGTTGCGGTGCTTTTTCGCGTATGGAGTCAAAGCGTGCAGATCGAGCTTCAACTGCTCGAGCAACAAGTCCCCTATAAAATAGACCGCGCTCGAGGCGCACTATTCACACGCGAAGTGCAAACCCTAAGTGCAATACTAGAGCTGGCTGCGGGTCGTTTTTCTACCCTTCCTGCTTCGGCTAGGCAGCAGCGTTTTGAACAAATTTTGCGCTTCCCGCATATTGGTTTAAAAGAATTTCAGCTACGACAACTCTGCCAAGTACTCGCAGAACAGCCAACGGGCTGGGGAACGCTGCTTGAGCAGATGAAACTACCAGACCTGAAAAAAATTCAATCTATCAAGATCGAACGTACAGCCAAGTTATTTCGGCGTCTTGAAGGCAAGCAGGGTACCGCTGCAAATATCGCTCGTTTTTATGTACAGGAATCTGACCTATACGAAGGCATTCGTAGCCTAGCCATGACCCATGAGTCGGCAGAAGAGCGCATTGGTACTGTCAAAGGCGTTATTCGCTATTTACACTCACTTAATCTCCCGCCTGAAGAAACCCTCGTTCACCTCGACGAATTACGCGCAAGAGCGGGTAAACAAAACAATGAAGCGGGATTATTGCTGTCCACTATGCACCGCACCAAAGGCCTTGAATGGCCCACGGTTATAATCCCAGGGATGATGGATAAATTTTTACCCTACACTCTGCGTACCAACAACGATATGCAATCGTTAATGGAGAGTGAGCGCCGCCTACTTTATGTTGCGATGACCCGAACCATTCACCAACTGCATTTGTTGGTTCCCCCCACCATGGAGCAAGGGGGATCAGCGACCAGCGAATTGATGCCCAGTCGATTTGTTAAAGAAATGCGTTTTGATCTATGCGATGAACTAGGCGAGCAGCTACAGCCGACAGACCACCCATCAGAATTAACGCTCATTCATGCGCCAACTAAGATCGCTCATCGCTATGCTGAGTTGAAAAACACTGTCCTCACGCAGCTCGAGAGACAAAAAATAAATCTCAGCGATGAATCCCCAACTTGGCACCAAGACGCGATAAGTCATGCCATTTTTGGTGATGGTAATGTAATAGGTGAAGATGACCGTTCATTTAAGGTACGCTTTGAGGACGGCAAAGAAATGGATTTCAGTAAAAAAAGTGCGCACCTCTATTTTAGTAAGCGCTAAAACAAAAAATGACTACGAGTGACCCTAAAACGTGAATAAGCATTGTCACTACCACCCGACATCACCGGCCAAATGGTACTGCCAGGAATGCATGATCTTTTACTGCAAAACCTGTATGCCTGATGCTAACGAAGCTAAACAGCAAGGGCTTTGTCCTAAGTGCTGCAAAAACCTACGTTATCAAGGCGCTGCTAACGATGTAGAGCCTTTTTGGAACCGTATCGGGGCATTCTTTAAGTACCCTATTGCTGTTGACCCGATGATGTTGATAGCGGTGTGCACTTTTGTGCCTATATTTTTAGGTCAAAACCTCTTCGGCTTACTGGGCGCATTCTTACTTTTCTGCATCTTAACCAAGTACGTCTACAGCATTGTTGAACACACCTCAGAAGGGCGTATGACGCCACCTACCTTCGCCTCAGCATTCACTGGGGATGGTATGGGAATAATTTTCCAACAAATAGGCGTATTTATTCTAATGGGTCTAATTATCGCAGGTGCTGGGCACTTAGGAGGGCCGGTACTCGCGATTATTGTCTCAGGTTTTTTGCTATTGAGCTTCCCTGCTAGAGTCATCATTCTCGCCCTAGAGAAAAACATAGCCGACGCCATTAACCCCTTACGTCAACTGGCTTTAATGGGGGCTATTGGCTGGCCCTATATGGTGCTATATGCGCACTTAGTCTTGTTGTTTTTTGCGTTGTCGGCAGTACAAGACTTTGTAATGCAACATTTACCGATCATGATTGCCAACCCCATTTCAGGCTTTCTATTCAGCTACTTTATGCTAATAATCTTTCACCTTTTAGGCTACATACTATTCCAGTATCAAGATAAATTAGGCTACGCCGCTGACGTTCAGGATGACCAACCAGGCCCACCATCGATGGTGCATAATCGCAATTTAAGAATAGATGCTGATATTGATATTAATTTAAAGGATGGCCGTTACGATGCCGTGCTAAGCATTCTTGAGGATCAACTCAAGAAGAATCCGAATCATATTATTAGAAGGGAACAGCTTTTCAAACTACTGTGGGCTAGCCAAAACTTACAGAAACTAAGTCGATACGCCCAACCTATTTTAAGGTTATTTGTCAGTAACAATACACCCGAAAGGTCGGCTCAGCTACTGAAAGCCTTACTCAAGCATGACCCCGAATTTAAGCTGCAAGACCCTGAGCTGATTTTTCAGTTATCTCAGCAACTCTATCACCAGTGTGAATATCGACTTATTCTGGTATTGGTGAAAGACATGCACAAGCGATTCGATCAATTCGACAAACTCCCCGACACCTACCTTGTTGTAGCCAGAACGCTAGCAAACGGCTTACAGCAGTGGGATAAAGCAACCAAATACCTGGTATTTATTCAGCAAAAGTTTACTGATCACCCCTCGCAATCTAGGTTGCCAGAATATTTGATGGCTGTTTCAGAGCAAAAACGAATAGAGTTTTGATAACCCTTTTAAGGGCTATCTTGTAAATTAAGCTTCTTCAAGCGCTTTACTTCGTGTATGCACTTGTGGCTTTTGCTCGCTGGCTGATGAATAAAATTTGAGATTAGGATCTTCTACAGGCCCGTCCCTCATTAATTTTATATCCACATTATAATCCATCGCGACTAACCAAGGCGCGTCCTTTCCTTGCCGTGGTATTTTACTCAATGCTCGCTGCACATAACCTGCCCCAAAATCTAACAACGGACGCGTTGGCATATTCGGTGAAGGTAACTCAGGACAGCAGATCGATTTATCATGGCGATCCATATACCTCATGATGCGGCAAAGGTGCTCGCACAGAAGCCCTATTTTAAGCGTCCATGACGCATTCGTGTAACCAATCGCAAATGCAAAATTTGGAATACCGCTCAGCATCATACCCTTGTAGGCGACCTTTTCAGGCATTTCAACCGTTTTGCCATCAACTATCATGTTAATGCCACCAAACGCTTGTAGGTTCAATCCCGTTGCCGTAACAATAATGTCTGCTTCCAGTTCTTGGCCAGACTTTAGGCGCACACCTTTTTCTGTAAAGGTATCGATATGGTCCGTGACCACCGAAGCCTTTTCTTCTGAAATAGCATTAAATAAATCCCCATCGGGAACCACACATAAGCGCTGATCCCATGGGTTATAAGGCGGATTAAAGTGCTCATCCACCGGATAGCCTTTAGGTAACGATCTTTTATTACTAAAACGAATCACTCTGCGCGCCAGCTTGGGAAAGCGCTGACAAAAACGCCATACCGCACGCGACATCGCTATATTCTTCCGTCTTGTTAACCTATACGCCAGAGCGCTAGGTAATAGCTTTCGTAATACATTTGCAATCACGTCTGCACTTGGCAAACTCATTATATAGCTCGGTGTACGCTGTAACATGGTGACATGCTTAGCTTTATCCGTCATCGCTGGCACCAGGGTCACCGCGGTAGCACCGCTGCCGATGACCAGTACTCGCTTGCCTTGATAATCAAGGTCTTCAGGCCATTTTTGCGGATGTATTAGCTGGCCATTGAATTTATCGACACCTTCAAACTCAGGCGTGTACCCTTGATCATAGCGATAGTAACCTGCCGCGGAAAATAACCAGTTACACGTCATGCTAAATCGTTCGCCCGTATCCATACGCTCAATTTCAACATGCCAACACGCCTCATCGGTTGACCAAGCAGCACTGCACACGCTGTGTTGAAAGCGAATATGGCGATTAATATCATTCTCTATTGCCGCTTCGCGCAAATAGTCGAGTATCTTGTCTGCGTTAGCAATCGCTTTGTTATCAACCCAAGGTTTAAACTCATAGCCGAAGGTATGCAAGTCTGAGTCAGATCGAATGCCCGGGTACTTAAATAAGTCCCAAGTACCGCCCGTTACCTCTCTTGCTTCTAATAGAACAAACGATTTTGTAGGGTGCTCTTTTTTCAAATAATAGGCCGCACCAATACCTGATAGACCTGCACCTATGATGAGGGTATCAGTATGCTCTAGGGTGTTTTTTTGTTTACTGGGCATGACGGTGCTCCTTTTATTATTTTATTTTGACCGCTCGGCCTGTTAAGACACTAATTAATTTTAATAATCGGCAATGTTTCTTTGAGCTTTCGCTTTATCAGTTCGGGCACTTTGAGCGGCACAATCGCTTTCAACACCTTCACAAGATAACGAATAAGATTCGCTCGCTTAAACCAAAGTAGCTTACGTATTTTTGCCTTCATAGGGTGATAACCTTCCATCACCAGCGCCTCAATACGGTCTGAGTTATCTGACCGACTGTAACCATTAAGGTCAAGTGAGATAACAATGTCTGCACGTTTCAATTGGTCCCGAGTTTTTAGATCCATACAAATATCGATCGCATTTCCTAGCACGTCAATCATGCCACTTGGCTCGGGATAATGCTTAACACCATTAAGATCAACACCAATAACAATACCTGCACCGAGACCTTCAACTAATGAAACCGGAACATTTTCAACAAGGCCGCCATCGACCAATTTTCGCCCATCTATTTCAACAGGCGTAAAAAGACCGGGTACCGCCACAGATGCACAAATGGCATCCGCTAAACTGCCTTTCTCAAAAATGACTTGCTCGCCGGTCACAATATCGGTAGTACAAATAGCAAGAGGAATAATGGCATCTTCTATTTTTACATCACCAATATCATCCAGAATCATCTCTTTTATCGCATCTGTGGTGAAAAAACCGCCCTTCTTCAACAAGCTAAAACTAGTCATACGTTTGAAGCTAAGCGCTTCACCCACTGTCAGCATCTCATCTGCAGTTTTACCAAACGCATAATAACCTGCGACCAACGCACCAATGCTCGTGCCAGACAGGTAGGAAATTTCAACCCCCTCTTCTTCGAATGCCTTTAATATTCCGATATGGGCAATACCTTTGGCTGCACCACCTCCTAATGCAAGGCCAACGGAGGTGTTAAATGGGTTCCATTTCATAAATATTTCTCATACCAATTCAGTATTTCAATTTCTAAAATAAATATTGCCTCAAACGGCACTTTAAGCGCTTATAGTGAGCGAGGATACAACACCTACATCACCATTATCTATTAAATGCCTTGTACTTATCGGGCATTGCTTTACCCTGAATCAACTAAGTTACGTCATTTATCTCAGATTCTTGACCTGACACCGCTCGATGATATGGATCAATAATGACATCTCCACTACGCGTTCGCTACCAAACGGTTGAATTTGGCTCTACTGATATTCACGTCTGCACATTACGTGATAAACAAGAATTCAGCGACCCTAAAGGCATTGCTCATGACCTAGGCATTTCTGATGCACAATGGCCATTATTTGGGGTGATCTGGCCTTCAAGTTTAGTCCTTGCGCACCATATGTCTGACTACCCAACAGAGGGTAAAAGAATATTGGAAATCGGCTGTGGGATGGCTCTGTCTAGCTTATTACTGAATAAGCAAAATGCGGATATTACTGCAACGGATTACCACCCAGAAGTAGAGGCGTTCTTAGAACGAAATGCCAAGCTAAACAATGGGGAGACTATCGCCTACGAAAGAGTCGACTGGAAAAGTGGAACCGATACACTCAAACGCTTTGACTTAATTATTGGTAGTGACCTGTTATATGAAGACCAACATATAGAACAGCTAACAGACTTCATTGAGGCCCACGCAAAGCCTTCATGCGAAGTCATTGTTGTAGACCCAGGGCGCGGTCGAAAAAACAAGCTAAGTCGACTCATGGAAAAACTAGGCTATACCCATGATCACATTCAGCCTAGCTCTACTGACTACTTAGATTTGCCTTTTAAAGGTCATATACTGAGGTTTTCACGCACGGTTTAATACTAGAAAGCCTGCTTCTAGGCTAGCAGTTGTTAGCCTGGCTCAGCCATCGAGCAATCATCTGACGATGACTTCTTCAGATATACCTCAACAAGAATAAACGCCAACGGTATCAGTGAGGCAAAGAATACCGGTAGCCAGATTTTCAACGACCAGTTCTCTTTATTAGCCACCATAAAAGAAAAGAGAACATAAAACATTAATAACACGCCATGCGTCATACCTATTTGAAACACGTATTCTCGGCTAAGTATACCTGCCGTAACACTCAAAATGGTTAAGTAAGATAAGCCTTCCAAAATACTAATGGCGCGAAATGCGTTTAGCACATTTAAACCCTCATAAATTTAAAGATAACAGAAAATGACACAACCACCGCACACGGGTCAATTTAAAATCGTAAGACCATGTAACGGTTTAAGATGTAACGGAAAGGTTTGGTAAAAAAGGAGGAATAGCTAGCTTCAAATTTGAAGCCAGCTATCAGCATTGGTTTTTACGGTACGTAATATCACCAATAACGCAGTATGATTATACTGCGCCTTGCTCAATCATCGCTTCTGCTACACGCTTGAAGCCCGCAATGTTGGCACCTAAAACTAGGTTTCCTGGCTGCCCATATTCAATAGCCGTATCGTTAGCTGCATTGAAGATGTTCTTCATGATTTCCTTAAGCCTGTTATCGACCTGCTCAAAGGTCCAGCTTTGCATGCTTGCATTTTGAGCCATTTCTAGCTGACTCGTCGCAACACCACCCGCATTAGCCGCTTTACCTGGACCATACGCTATTTTCGCTGCGATAAAAGCATCTACAGCCGCTTGAGTTGAAGGCATGTTTGCGCCTTCGCTGACTACGGTGCAACCATTAGCTAATAGCGCCTGAGCGTCTTCGCCAGATAGCTCGTTTTGTGTAGCGCAAGGGAATGCAGCATCGGCTTTAAGCCGCCAAACAGCATTACCGTCTGCGGGGTAGTCACTTACAGGGATATATTGCGCATCACTGTGAGTCTGCAAATACTCTTCCAAACTTTTGCGGCGTACTTCTTTTAATTCTTTCAACAGGTCTAAGTCTATGCCTTTTTCGTGATAAATCGTGCCACGTGAGTCTGAGCAGCTAACAGGTATTGCCCCAAGCTGATACAGTTTTTCCATAGCATAAATAGCAACGTTACCCGCGCCAGAAATAAGGCATTTTTTGCCTTTTAAGGTTTCATTACGCGCTTCTAGCATATACTCAGCAAAATATACTGCACCATAACCCGTAGCCTCTTTACGGACTAATGAACCGCCCCACAACAAGCTTTTACCTGTTAATACACCTTCGTATCGGCCCGTTAAACGCTTGTATTGACCAAACATATAGCCAATTTCACGCGCGCCTACACCAATATCACCGGCAGGTACGTCTGTATTTGGACCAATATGACGATACAACTCTGTCATGAATGACTGACAGAATCGCATTATCTCACCATCAGAGCGGCCCTTAGGGTTAAAGTTAGCACCGCCTTTACCACCTCCGATTGGGAGCCCTGTTAATGCATTTTTGAATATCTGCTCAAAACCTAAGAATTTAATGATGCTGGCATTAACACTCGGGTGAAAGCGTAACCCCCCCTTATAAGGCCCTAGCGCAGAATTAAACTCAATACGATAGCCTTTATTTACTTGAATACGTCCATTGTCATCAACCCATGGCACCCGAAACATAATTTGACGTTCAGGTTCAACAATACGTTGAATAATAGATTCTTGCTGGTAACGATCAGATGTTTCAAGTACAGGCTCCAGCGAATCTAAAACTTCTTCTACTGCTTGGTAAAACTCGCTTTGAGCTGGGCTTGAATGCTTTAGATCGGTAATAGTTTGATGGATATAAGTCATAAGGTATTAGGCCTTGGTTAACAATTAGGGCATTGCCTTTATCTGATTAATAATCAATTCATATAAGTTTGGGCGAGCATTATATGTTTTTTTGCGTCTTTTTGGTGCTTTTTTTAAAAACGTGCACCAAAATAAACCTTTTTTGGACGTTCAGCTTAAATTAAACGCTAAAATTAATCTCAGATTCATTAGAACTAAAGTTGAGTCATCATTCTTTGATATTGGTTAATCTTCATGGTTTGCTGCCGTTTTTTAAAATCCTGAATTAGCACCTGACATGCCTCTTTGAGCACTTCTGGTGATATATCAGGGTGCTGTTTAAGGTTCTCAAATGCACGTTCAGCTTCTTTTACTGCGTCATTTCTTAAGCAAGCATAGAGTACTTTGTTGTGATAATCCGCTTCTAGCTGGCTGGCTGGCCCAACTCGCTTCAGGTAATCTTTATAGGTCTCTAGCATTAATGAAAAAAAGTTCTTTTTAAGCGAGTCATCAATCAGTTGCCTGGTATGTTGATGATAACGGTCGTCTTTATCGTCGAGCTTTTCCAAATGATATAAGTGCTCTAGCATTCCGATATTGTCTGGGTATTGCTCATATAAAGCCGCAAATCGTGCTTTCGCTTTTGTAAACTCCATTTGAGACACTAACGATAAAGCGTTAGCGTAACGTTTTCTAAACTCATCATCCTGCTCGGTTTCTTCAGGCTCGTAGAATTCTTCTTTAATTTGCAGCCAACTTTTGCCTAATAGCCAAACCATCCCTGCGCCTGCAATCAGTCCACCTGCATGAGCCATATACGCAACACGCGAGGCTTCGCCCAACCAATAATCATAGATTTCTTTGCCTATCCAAACCGGTAAGATCGCTAATGCAGGTGCCTTAAAGTAATTAAAGTAGACACCTACAAAATAGAAAAACCGTATTTTTTGTAAGCCAAAAATCGCCACATACATGCCCATCAAACCCGAAATAGAGCCAGAGGCTCCCACTAGAGGCACCAGACTTTCATGATCAAAAGCCGCAAAAAACAACCCTGACAATACGCCACATAATAAGTAGGCAATTAAAAACTTACTTCTTCCTAATGCTCGTTCAACCGTAAACCCCAGTAAAAACAAGAAAATCATGTTACCGAGCAAGTGCCCTATTCCACCATGAAGAAATTGATACCCCACTAAATCAGACAGCTGAATATCTGCGGGTATCAGCCCAACTCGCCTTGAACTGATCTTAGAAATATAGTTTTCTACAATTTTTGACCTGACGTCTTGCCACGCAAAGTAAGTGTCGTTTTGCCAAAATAAAGTACCTTCTTTAACGAGCATGGCATAGAAACCAGGGTCAAGCAGTATCACATACGCAAGCCATTCAGCGTCTCTTTCTTCAATGGCTTCCGCGACTGTGCTCGCTAATTCCATGCGGTCATCTTGTTTTAGCCTTATTCCTCGCTCTAAATAGTCAAGGTAAACAGGCGCCTCTAACTGTGCAAGATCAGCGTCTAAATACTCATCTACCGCCCTCTCCAACAATTCAGTATCTTGAGACTGATACAGAAAAAACACCAGCACATTAATTAAAATAATGGCTAGCGTCATAAAAGGAGGGTTACGCCAATTTAGCGGCCGTTCAACAGGGATGATAAGCATTTAACAAGAGACCTTAGGGTTAATTTCTTCATATTCTAAAGGATTTCAGTAGCGACAAAGGGTAACGTTAATATAGAGGCGTCTTTTATAACACTAAATTATTCGCTTTAAAATTTCGGCGTTGCCACATTTCATCACATTAGATTATGTTTTTGCCATTTCATCCCCACTCACCTGCCACATACGTTTAGTTTAATGATCATCAAGGCGCTAACGAGGCGCTAGATTGATAACCACTATCAATCCCTTAAAACACTCAGGAGCCATTGATATGAACAATACAACCCAATACAAATCTATACGCGCAACTCGCTTTAAGTTAAAGCCTTTATTAATCGCTATTCCCTTATCAGTATTAGCGGCATGCGCCAACAACCAATCGCCAACAGTCTCAGAAAATACGCCAGCACCAACAACAGAACTCAGTCAAACGTTAGAAACAGGCAGCAGCCACACACTTAGCGATAACAACGCAGCAAACCATGACAGCTTAGCAGGCCATCAAATTGAAACAGGCCCAGACCTCACAAGTACCACCATAAACAGTGAAACCGCACCGGAACCGCTAAACAACAGTAGTGATCGTTTAATTGAGCACACACAACAAGGAAACGACCCCATGACAGTACTTGTAATCGAAAACCCTGAAATACTATCCAAGCTGGCTAGCGAAAACCTTAAATCGGTTGTCCCAATGCCTGAAAACACTGTGACGGAGTCACTTAATCGCCCTGGAAAGCGTGTATTTCACTTTGGGTTTAATCAATCAAACCTCAGCGAAGAGGATCTTGAATTGGTAGAACAGCATGCGGAATACCTAAAATCCAACCCTGCATTACAGGTGACCATTCATGGGCATACTGATGCGCAAGGTGACTCAAATTACAATTTAAAGCTATCTCAGCAAAGAGCCGCCATGATGGTGTCTGAACTCATTAAGCAAGGTGTTAGCAAAAACAGAATTAAAACAATTGGTTGGGGAGGCGGCTACCCTCTCGTTAATAGTCAGCATTTTGCAGAGAATCGCCGTATAGAGATCGAATACTCTACCGTTCACTACGCAGCAAATCAGTAATACTTTCACACTTTCAGTAATACGCCCCTCCATCAGTAATACGACCCTACCTTAACGCCCCACTTTCCACCTCGCAACGAGGTGGTTTTTTTGCCTTTAGTTAATGAACAACCCGTCATAAATAGTGCGCTAACCGACTGATTTAGTGAACAATTCAAATATTCTTCATACTTAGGTCTTAATTTCAAAAAATTCTCTATAAATTGATGGCACATTCGTCCAATCTAGGCTAAATAGATAGGTGACATTAAGAATAATAAAATCCAACGGATGATCAACGTGCACTTAATTAGCCAAATGGAATCCAATGTTGTTATGAAGGATATACAGTTAACCCATACGGGTGTATTTCATCTTGAGCAATTGGAAGACCTTATTTACGAAAGGTACCACGAAGAGTTCAATATTGAAGATGATGAATCTCTACGAGACCTCGTTCGTTTTGCTTCAAGATTGCAAGACACCGACATTCAACGCGAGTTCTTACTTTTCTTTCTCAACTGTGGCCCAGAAATGCAAGCAAAATTGAAGTCGGGTGACGAAGTTGATAGTAATAACTATATCCGGCGCAACGAATCTTGGTAGTAACACAGCGAATAAAAAAATAAGACAATCTGTAACATTTTTATCATTTTAGTGGTTTCAACCATATACAGCATTTCTTTCGCATTCTAAGCGTCTTTTTGCTTTGTCAATTCTTACATTTTTTTTATTGCACACTATAATTGCCGACCACTTTTCATAAACCCTGATTTAAACGCTCTAGTTTTTAAATTCAGGGTTTGAAGTCTTCTTCGTTCATTTTTTTTGCAGGTTGTTGTGTGATCGTTTTTACCATTACCAATAATGAGTCCGACCGTGTTTTTGTGGCATCTAGCCGTAACGCTCCTGAAGATAGATGGGAGCAATTAATTACCCAAGCGAACGAAGGTTCTGAGGGTGAAATATTCGACGAAATCAGAAACCACAGCACAGATGTTTTTAGTGTTGAAGAGTGGGGGTTTGGAGAAGACCCAAAAGAAATAAGGCAGCTGATGCGAGAAGCACAGCATGACCTAGATGCCACCGTAGTTAATACCGGTAAGGTAGACGCATTGCCGTCTGCCAAACGTAAAAAACTAACGGATCGAGAAGCGTCTAAATTACTTGAAGATATCGAGAGATCGTTAGCCAACGATAGCGCTGACGATTTAATTCCAACACCTTCAAGGCATTCAGCTGAAGAAACAGAATCCGACGATGATATGTTTTCATCTGAAGACACGCCTTCTGCAGATCGCTCATCCGCTTCAGGTGAAACTAAAGCAACAGCAACCGAGGCAACATCGTTTGCTAATAAGACTGCGCCTGCCAAGCCAGCAAAGGCCGACAGAACAGAGTCTTTAATCGAGCAACTGGCTCGAAAAGTTGAACGCGAAAAGAATGCAGCCAACGCACAAAAGCTGACAAGCAAAAAAGCGGCGCCTCAAACAAAAACGACAGCTAGCATCAAAACCACTAATGATAAGTTAGTGAAAGAAAAGCTACCGACAGGCCGTACCTCCTCTCGCCTCAAAGAACAGCAAATCAGAGAGCGGATTGACAAGGAACGTGAAGAAAGGGCTCAGGCTAAGCAAGCGGCAGAGCGTCGTGAAGCGGTTCAGATGAACAAAGTCATCGCCTCTATTGAGCTTCGCCGAAAAACACAGAAGCCGGTTAAAGCAAAAGCGAAACCCGCCACGAAAACCGGCACATTAACAAAAGCAGCAAAAACAGAGCAGCCTGCCAAAACAACACTCACACCAGCGGCATCGGCAAAAAAAGCGGTTATTGCCGACCCTGAGAAGCTAACGCAGGCACTCATCAAAACAGGGTTTATTGAAAAAAATGAACCCGTTGAGAAGCCAGTAGAGCCGCTATTTGATCGCTCAATGGCGATAAAGTCTGCAAAAGCACTTAATGAGATTATCCGGGCTAAGCGGGCGCAGCAGTATGCGCCGAAAGCGCCAACGGTCGTAAAAAAGACGGAGTCAATTTCAAATGTACAGGATAAACGCCTGCAGCGAATGATTGAAAAAGAGAAAGCAATGCTCGAAGCCAAGCAGCAAGCGATGAGTTCTTCATCCGCGGGTGAGATGGCTGAGATAGTCGCTAGAATTGACTCCCGCACTCAAGAAACTAGCAGGACACTTAGAAGGCGCTAACAGTATTTAGCCTGTCTTAATTACGCAGGCGCTATTCTTCCGTTCTGTCTATTCCGTTCTGACCAAAATAAGGGGGTGGTGTTCATCCACTCCCTTTTAATCCCTTAATAATGCCTTGATAGCGCCTGAAACCGACACTATTTCCAGAATGGTTTTTCCGCTTCTTTTAATGCATCCGCTCGCGTTACACCAATATCTTTCAGCAAATAATCAGGTAGTTGAGCCAACTGTCTACGCTGATAAGCATTTTGCCGATATTCAATAAGTTTTTTAATCAGCGCTCTTAAGCGATCTAACAATGAAGGGCTATCGCGCTCACTTTTTAGCAGCACTACATGGTAGCGGCCAAATCGAACAATTGATGTCATTTCTCTCTCCTTAACCGTTTATGAGCGGTGTTATCTACAATGAGATAATGATAGAGAAAAACATTGAACCGAAACAGATTCAAAACTAAACTATTTAAACCATAACAGTTTACTTATCCCTTATCTGTTATGGTACCTTTAGCCATTATCTGTACCGGTCATTGATTATTGGCGTTAACACTTGAGCATTCCGTCTTCTTTATAGGTATTCAATATGGAACAGCATCTTTACAGCCGAATAGCCAACCAGATGCAGCAGCATATTAGAGAGGGTATCTATAAGGCCGAGGATAAACTCCCCTCAGTCCGAGCACTTGCTAAACAACAACAAGCCAGCGTTTCAACCATTCTTGCGGCGTACGGCTTATTAGAAGATTGGGGGGTCATTGAAGTTCGCCCCAAGTCAGGTTATTACGTTCGCCGAAACTTGAGTAAAGCACCTGAAGCCCCTTCAATTATTCAAACAACCAATACGCCAGAAGAGGTCTCTACTCCCGACCTTGTTATGGAGGTGATTCGAGACTCAAGCTCTCCGGATTTGATTAGTTTTGGCGCGGCGGTTCCCGCAGACGACTTCCCGGTCATCAACCAACTCAAGCGAATATTCTCTCAAAAAGTTCGCACTGAACCATTTATCGGCATTGGTTATGACTCAGGCAAAGGAAGTGATCCTTTAAGGCGTCAATTAGCCAGACGAGCTATTGATGCAGGCATATTAGTGTCACCCGAAGACATTGTGATATCTGAAGGGTGTCAGGCAGCAGTAGGGCTTTGCCTAAGGGCGCTTAGCAAACCAGGCGATATAGTGGCCGTTGAGACGCCGAGCTACTATGGTTTGCTGCAACTCATAGAGGCGCTAGGACTTAAAGCCATTGAGATTCCTTCTAACGCCGAGCATGGGATGAGCATTGAGGCACTAAAGCTAGCCTTTGAACAATGGCCGATTAACATTGTGCTGAGTATCCCCTGCTTTAGTAATCCGGTTGGCGCGCTGATGCCCGACGAAAACAAACAAGCGTTACTCGATCTCATCTACCAATATGATGTACCCCTCATAGAAGATGATATTTATGGCGATCTTGGTTATGGCTCGCAACGCCCAAAAGCACTTAAAGCATTCGACTCTAAAGGCCAAGTATTGCTCTGTTCGTCTGTGTCTAAAACCTTGGAGCCGCAACTAGGCATTGGCTGGGTCATGCCGGGGAAATACTTCAAACTCATTGAGTATCAGAAATTCCTCAGCAGCACCGGCAGTTTCCGTTTACCTCAAATGGCTGTCGCAGAATTTTTGGCCGGCGGCGGATATGATCGCCACCTTAGGTTAGCGCGAGAAGCTTACCGCCAGCGGCGTGATCGACTCGCAGACCTCATTTCGCTTCACTTCCCTGAGGGGACTCGCATGTCATCGCCTCAAGGGGGGTTTGTCGCCTGGATCCAACTCCCAAAAGGTATCGCATCCACCAAACTCTACAAGCAAGCGCGTGAGCATCACATCTTAATCGCGCCGGGTGAAATATTTTCATCGGACCCGAAAAAATACCCTCATTCTATCCGGATCAGTTATGCCAACAGTTGGACAACTGAGCGAGAAGATGCGATTCAAACCCTAGGGCAGTTGGCAAAACAGCAGATAACGATGAGCTCGCCCTAATATCCCCCTACGCTAGACAGCTTCATTAGCCGTGACCACATAGCGCAACGGCCCTCCCGCTTGAATCGCATCAAACGGGTAGCAGGTCACAAGCATCAACTGTGGCGAGGCTTGTGTATCCTCTGTGAGATCGATCATGTGTGTTTCAGTATTTATAATGTCGATCTCAGAGACCGTATAAACGCGCCACACACCATTGGTGTCTTGCACAGATATTTCATCACCTATTTTTAGTGTTTTAAGCGAACTAAAATGTGTATCTCGATGTCCAGCCAAGACCGTCAAGCCTTTGTGCTCTGTTCCCCCTGTGCCTGGCACTCGGCCTGGTCCAAATGCCAATGCCTGCCCACTCACACTATCAAGGACTATCATCGAGTCAGCGGAGCCTAGCTGTAACTTACCAACAGGCCATATATCAGCCCAAGGCCATGGTTTCTGTCGTTGATGGTGATCAAGCGTATTTTGCCAAGCATATTCAAGCATCCATTGTGCGGCAACCGCTTTAAGTTGAATAGCGCCTCCCATCCCAAATAAAAGCCCACCCACAGTCATCAACAGAATCCACTTTTTCATCTTCACTCCCCCTACTGGCTCATCGCACTGGATTGAGCACCCATCATTTGCTTACTAAAAGGCGCTCTAGCGCTATTCAGGAAAATCATTCCCATCCCCAGCATCAAGGTTAAAAAGCCAACCAACATATACAGTTGAGATGAGGTCGCGGTTTGAGGAAAGCGGGCCATTTTCTGCGTGCTTCCTTTAGGTAACAATTGTGGAACAGCCGCTTTGTTTAGCCCTGCCCCCTCTGGACGTGAAATAACCTCTTCAACAGCGACTAAGCTAGTATAAGGACTGACTAAGTGGTGCTTTAGAGCAACTTCAATCACCTGATCTCGCAGACGCACTTTAGCTTGCGCTTGATTATCAGCATCACTGACAAGAGAACCTGAATCCATTAATGATTCAATTTTTTGCCGCCCCCAATAAGTTGCGATACCTTTTGCTTGCTTAGCGCCCTGCAGATTAATAGACTGCGTCCAAAGTGGCGTTTGGCTTTGATACATCCCTACACTGTTAGCCGACAAATTAATCATTGATCCGTTTTTAGTATGCTTAATCACCTGTATCAGTGGTTCGCCCAAATAAAGGTCACTGATTCTATTTGGGTAGCTTTCCGCTGGGTTTGTTTTGCCCGTCGTCGCCACTCCCCCACGATCATCAACAAGGTTCATCGCCAAATTACTCAATACAGGCGCCCTTAATTTATCAAATAGTTTTTTTAACTTAACCTCGACTTCATTTAGGTTACTGATATAGGTAAAGCTACCTCGACCAAACTCAGCGGCCTTCCTCATAAAGTAGCTGTTCGGTGCTGAGCCAATGCCAATCGTGAACAACCTTGAGTCACCCAGTTCGCGCTCAATTTGATTAAAAAGCGCACGTTCATTGCCAACACTACCATCTGTCATAAAAATTACCTGACGAAGATAGCCAGGATAAATAGAACCGGAGAACCCTGCAGTTAAAGCCGAGGCCATTTCAGTTCCCCCGTCGGCTTGTAAGTTTTTAACGTAATTACGCGCCTCATTTATGTTGCTTTGGCTCGCAGGCACCGAATGTTGAAACAATGAATGGGTATAGCTATTAAACTCAATCACATTAAAGCGGTCGCTTGATCTAAGATTCATTAATGCCTTTTCTAGCGATGCTTTTGCTTGTCGAATAGATTCGCCGCCCATAGAGCCAGAGGTATCAATGACAAATACTTGCTCACGCGGCAACACCATTTCTTCTGGTAGTTGTTGCGGCGGCACCACCATTAATAACGAATAGCGCTCGCCTTGCCACTCTTCAGTAAACAACGCGGCTTTGGGTTCTGCGCCAACCTGAGGTTTCCAAGTCAACACAAAATCACGATCCATAGGGCTCTTTCCATCCTTGAGTGCAATCTGATATCCGCTCTTTGCTGGCAGAACCTCAACCTGATGGCTTAAACTACTCACACCGTCGATAGGAAAGCCGGCATCTATTTCTGCGGTTAGTGTGACTTTATGCGTATCAACAGGCATCGACGCTAGAGGAATAGTAAACGGTGAGACCTGATGAGCATCTGCCACCTGAGTCGTCGGTAACGCCCACCCTGTCGATGTATCAATAGCCGTTGAAGGGTTTTGCAGGTTGATATGGTGGGCAATGGTTTCAGCCGACGCTTCATCCATTGATACGTTTTCACGCTGGCCATTTTCGGAAACCGCCACCCCAGGGAAATAACGAGGCGTAGTCGTCAAGGGAAAGCGCAATTCAAATTCACCTTGGTCATAACGAATCACCTGATTGTATTCGAGCATCACTTCGATGGTTTCTCCAGGCGGAATATTGGCTATGTTATTGGTAAATAAGTTGGGCCGGTGCTGCTCCACTAATGCGGCTTTTTTTCCTTCTGCTTTTGCGTTCTGATAGATTTTTTTAGCTTGGGATTTTTCCTTCACTTGGCCTTTGATTAGCCGGTCGCCCACCCTCATTTCCATCTGATAAAGGGCTGCATTTTCAGGTAATGGAAAGACATAAACGGCTTCAAGCCACTCATTGCTATCATTCTTAAAACGCTGCTTTAGCGTAGCCGTTAAGATTAAACCCGACACATTAATCGTCACATCTTCTTCTAGCAGCGTCGCGGGCTTATATCGCATGACGTTCGTTGCCGTATTCGTAGCGCCCGCGTGTAAGTCTTGCACTAGCGGCTTCCATAGCAGACGGCCGCTTTCCACTTGATCTAGGGTTACCTCATTCCCCGTATCCCTCGCGGTAAATGCTTGCGCCGAAAGACTATAGCCCAATAGCAACAGTAATAAAGCGACAACCATAAGCATGTCTTGCAACCTAGCATTCCGCCAATTTGCTACAACATTCGCCTGAATAGCGTCATCTTTGCTACGCTCAACTCCGAATTGATCACCCGTAACGATAAGTCCCATTTTCCAGCCCTCTTATTATGACGTTTTGCTAGTATCCATTCAGAAACGTTTGTCATTGCCCCGAAGACGGGCGTGACAAACCGCTTCATATTTTGATTTGTATTCTTAGGACTCATTACAGCAATCAAAAACGTCGATTCAGCGGATGAAAAGTGAAGATGTTAAGGTGAAATGTGATGAATTATGGCAAACCTTCTCTCGGGGATAGTCGAACAGGCTCAGTCATGCTTTAATAATCATCACCTTAGCAAGCAATTTTTTAGATTAAGCCGCACTTGAAACCAAGAGCCCAATAAACAATGAAACGAAAAATAGCCATCATAGAAGACGAACCCGCGATACGCGCCAACTATTGTGATGCCTTAACAAAGTACGGTTATGACGTGGTGGACTTTGACAATCGATTTGATGCGCTAGCACACTTTGAAAATGCCCTGCCAGATCTTGTTATTATTGACGTTGGGCTCGGTGATGACGTTGAGGGTGGTTTTGAGATATGTCGCCAGCTCAGAGTTAAGTCGCCAGAACTACCGATGATTTTTCTGACAGCAAGGGATAGCGAACTTGATCAAATTCTCGGCCTTAAACTAGGCGCCGATGACTATCTCACTAAAGATATTACGTTACCTCATATGATGGCGCGAATTGTCGCGCTTTTTAGGCGCGTAGAAGCCATGCAAAGCAAGGTACAAAAGCATGAAGAACAGCTTTCTCGAGGCTCATTAGCGGTTAATGTTGACCGCATGAACGTTACCTGGAAATCTCACCTCATTGACCTAACCGTTACAGAGTTTTGGATGCTTCACGCGTTAATAAAGCACCCAGGGCACGTAAAAAATCGGACTCAATTGATGGATGCTGCCAACACGGTATTAGATGACAATACCATTACCTCACATATCAAACGCATTCGTAAAAAATTTACAGCAATTGATAATTCCTTTGATAGTATTCAAACAGCCTACGGCATGGGTTATCGCTGGAAACTCGATGAAGCTTAATTGTTCTATCATCATTAGCGCCATTGTAGACGCCGACACGCCCCCCATGATTAAGGGGGCTTCATCTTGAGATTACGCCATCAACTATTTTTGATTAGCTTACTCACCCTGCTTATCCCTTGGGCCGGCTATCTGTTCATACAGGAGTTGGAGCAAACTTTACGGCAAAACCAGCTAACAAACCTAAGCCAACATGCAAAACTGATTGCCAGACAGTTATCGACAACTACTATTGACGTGCCCGACCACCCGGTAAAAGGCTACCAACCTATTTATGCCTTCAAGTTACCTGCGCCGATTATTTTAGACGGGTATTTCGACGACTGGAGAGCCGCTGCTGAAGATCTAAATCACCTTAACAGCACCAATCAGGACCTATCGGTCAGCTATCAAGCAGGTGTTCACGGACAGCGCTTTTATCTATTTATTAAGGTCGATACCGCGAACACTCGTTACAGAAATCCCGGCAAACGGGATATGCAGAATAGCGATCACTTAATACTAAAATTCTCGACATCTGAAGGCCAAGTAATCGACACCCTTACTAGCCCCATTGCACCAGGGCCCGTTGATTTACTCACGCGCAGCGGGAGCAGAGACTTTATTAAAGATAATGCGTTACGAGGATATTGGCAGGATACTCACAAAGGCTATCAAATCGAGCTTGAGATGCCGTTATCCCGCATTAAAGAAGGGTTTGGTTTTACCATAGCCAAGGCCTCAGACTTATCAACTCAGCCAATTTGGTCTGGCGTTACACCTCCAGAAGAACACAGGAGGCTACCTATCGTGATCCACCGCCTCAACGAATTAGAATCTCTTATTGAGCCCTATCAACGAGCGTTCACCCGCATCAGCTTTGTAGACAAAAATCACTGGATCATCGCGCAAGTTGGGCAAACAAACGAAGAGACCTATAGCGCGCCTTGGCAGCAAGGTGAGTTCGACTCGCTCGCGCGCGAAATATTACTCTCATTGTTTAAAGCCGTCTTAGGCCAGCAAAAGCCAGCAGATGCCGAGCCTCAAACTCGTTCAGGTCAGCGTAATAACCAGGCCATACGGACAGCATTAAAGAATCAGGCTACCACCGACTGGTTTCATGACCCCATTAATCATCAGGCGATTATTGCGGCCGCATACCCTATTACGCTCAACGTGTCAGCCTCAAACCCCACAACCTCAAACCCTATAGCCTCAACCGCTCAGGGCGTCATTCTGGTAGAGCAAACCACTGATGCGATTGCCTCACTCTCAGATAGCGCAATGGTTAAATTAATTGCGATCAGTTTTTCGGTCGTCCTATTAATTGTGTTGGTGTTGTTAGGCTTTTCATCACTACTATCATGGCGAGTCACTCGGCTGCGTAACCAAATTGATACCTCGATCAGTGATGATGGCCGTATCAAGCAGGCATTCTTACCCTCACGCACGCAAGACGAATTAGGCGACCTTTCACGTAGCTTTGCAGCGATGCACCAAGAGGTGACCAACTACACAGAATACCTTGAAAATTTCTCACGCAAGCTCTCTCACGAGCTCAAAACCCCTCTTGCGATCGTTCGTTCCTCAATAGAGAACCTATCAATTAACGAGCAGCTTTTTGTGGCGGATCATTTAGACGAAGTGAGCACCTACTTACAAAGAGCAGATGAAGGCACTAAGCGACTTAGCCTCATCATCCAGTCAATGAGTGAAGCCTCAAGACTCGAAAAAAGTATTGTGAATACTGAACAAGAAACATTTAACCTAACAGATGTCGTGCAAAGCACTGGAGAAGCATTTAAATGCTTGCTCACTCACCACCTAATTGAAATCCAAGTAAGCCCAGAAGCCAGACCCTTATCTGGCGCCCCCGAATTAATTGCCCAGTTAATGGACAAGCTCGTCGATAACGCCAAAGATTTTACCCCGAAGGGTGGCAAGATTTCGATCAGCCTCAACTCTCACCCTCGTTACTACTCGTTATCGGTGAGCAATGAAGGGCCATTACTTCCAGAAAAAATGCAGCGTGAGATTTTCAGTTCATTTATTTCAGTGAGAGGCGACCAAAAAGAAGAAGGTCATATGGGACAAGGATTAGTAATCGTTAAGCTCATTACCGATTATCATGGCGGCAACGTCGAAGCCTATAATCTTGACGATAAAAGTGGCGTTTGTTTTGAGGTTCGCCTGCCGATTCACTAACGATATAGAATAGTGGGCGTTAATCCCCGTAACCGTGACGAAAGGAGAACGTCGGGAATCAGGAAGGTCATCTATATTGCCGATGGCCCCTGATTCCGCTTTGTTGCATCGAGGTGACTAACGCTTCTTGGGTGTCCAGGCCCAAACCATTTCCATCAATACAGGTTCTTTGCCATCTGCATCTGTTACCGTCACTTTAACGGTGGTTTCCCCTTTTTCCTGAGATTGCATCAATTTAACCTGCTCATCCGTTATGGTAGCAACCGCTTTCATATCGCCTTTGGCACGCTTAACGTAATCAGCCTTAATGGTCTTTATTACCACAATAGATGAATCTGGCACATTCATACCCGCTAAATAACCCGTCGCAGACTCAGCGATCAAGATACACGCAACAGCATGAACTGAACCAATATGATTCTGCACAGACTTCTTATTTTTCTGTGTCACCACCGCACGCGTTTCAGTTAATTCTTCAACTTTAATGCCCGTTGTACCCGTGTACTTAACCACTTTGCCAAAAAACGTTGTTAACGCCTTAACTCTTACGAATTCAGGTAGCGCATTAATTTTGGTCACAATCCCATTAAGTTTATTTTTCTTACTCATACTAAATACCCTACCGTATCGTTATCTAAAAATTCGGGCGCTAGGGTAACCCATTTTTAACCAATCACAAAAAGAACATGGTTACTGCAATTATTAGCGGCAATCGAAGACGTTGATCTGAACCGTTCTCATTGACCAGATCAACGCTAGCCTTCGGCAAACAATGCCACTGTCGCAGGTCAGACTATCAGGTTATAATTATGCTGCGTTTACTTATACACGTTTCAAATACATCCATAGACCGTAGGGAATAATAATGAGCGACTTAAAACAACAGTTCGAAGAGTGCGTAAACTATGTTCAAAACGCTGAAGGTGATTTCAAACCTTCAAATGAACTTAAGCTAGAGATGTATGCACTTTTTAAGCAAGCATCTGAAGGTGATGTAAGCGGCAAAAAGCCGGGGATGATGGACTTTGTTAATCGTGCAAAATATACCGCTTGGGAAGCGTGTAAGGGCCAGTCATCTGAAGAAGCAATGCAGAACTACATTAACCGTATTGAAGAGCTAAAGTCTAAAAACGGCTAATACTGCTACGGCGCCAGCGCTCACATTTTATGCAAAAAGAAGGCTTTCTGGCGCCAACATTTTCTCGTACCTAACACTCGCCAATAATCCCACCTAGATTTTTTGCAACTGTCATAGCTTTGTAATAGAATCCGCGCAAAATCTGAATAATTAGAATAAAAACTCAAAAAGGATTACTCGTCATGGATAATGCAGAGGCATTAGATCAGAGCCAATCAGGGTTGTTACAGCAAGTTCGAAAGATCGTTAGAAAGCAACAATTCAATATCCGCACCGAACAAACTTATCAGCACTGGATTACTCAATATATATTCTTTAATGATTTGAAGAACCCTGCATCATTACCAGAGAACAACGTTAAAGAGTTTCTAGGTTATCTCGCTAACCAAATAGGCCTTTCGAGAGCAAAAATAAACCAAGCCAAAGAAGCACTAACCTTTCTATATGAAAAAGTACTAAACCAACCGCTTAATTTCGCTTCTGAGCGAGCCTAATTAGAATATAACGAGTAATTCACGCACAAAAAAGGAGGCATTATAGCCTCCTTTAACGGTTCGCACTTGCTCGCTTTACAACGACTATCGTTCTGTTACATTAGCGTTGAACGTTTCATACACTCTATTGCCCGGTCCTGGGGTTATAGCGTAGTTGTTGCCAAACGTAACACCGGGTACTCGCCGAGCCTCAGAATAATTCACTGTGACAGGAATTTCATACCGACCTAAGTCTGTCTGTCTGTCTCTCGGCTCAAGTAGCGTTCCATCTTCATAGACTGTGACGGGCTGATTAGCCTGACCACCTGAGCTCGTTGGCTCTAGTCCACCCGCTATAACCGCTTCTGACAACTCTTCCGCATCAATTTCTTTCAAGTGAAATGTCTGAAGTGTTGATTTTTCTTTATGCTCAAGTTGATCGATTGATTTCGACTCATCAGCCTGTGAAAGACCAGGTACAGTTGCACAAGCTGCAGCCATTATGGCTACCATACATATTTTATTTTTCATTAACATATTTATTATCATATTAGCACCTCCCTACTACCAGCTTCCTTTGGTTATTTTATAGACAATTCATAACAAAAGAAAAAGTAAACATAAAAAATGTGACATGCAGCCATATTTATTCAGCTGTCTTTACGTAGCAACAACACTTGGTCTAGGTAAATTGTTTCACTAAAACCTAGATTATAGCCAAAAAAACCAAACCCTTCGACCTCACTCAATTTAAGCGTTCGCCCTTTTGGGGCTTGTGAGATTTCATGTAGGTCTATCGTAATGCGATTCCAACCCTTATCCAGTCTGTAGCGCCGGTTAAAGCGATCATCATATACCTGCGCGCCTTCTTGGTGAGTTTTATCATGCACTCTCACTGTAATCGGTAATGACATCATAGGGCTCCACACATCAAACCGTAGTACATCGAACGCTCGCCAATCAACAGGGAAATCTCTAAACGACACACCACTATACCCTGTTGGTAATAATAGCACCTTTAAAGAATAACGCCCTTCGGTTGCTCTATCGGTCGAACGCACTAAACCGCTCTTAACCTTCCAACGACTCAGCTCAGAAGTACTTTCAAAACCAGCTAATAGCGGAAATTGCACACGCGCCAACACTTCATCGTATAACACCATTGCAGGTCTAGAGAGAACAACAGCGCCGAGCCCTATCGCTACGCCAGTAAAAACACACCTCCAAGCAAAGCGCCTAACGAGTGGGTAGTGACCAATAAAAAGCCAAGCCAGTAACGCCCCCCAAATATCAGACGCGACATCAGAAATACTCGCTATGCGACCAATCTTGCCTTGTATAAACTCAGTTGTCACCGCAACCACCAAGATCACACAAAGATAAATACTAAAAAATAACCAATAGGACGTTAACCTCAATATTGATAATAGCTTTATCAATATTAACCCTAAACAAAACATTAGCGGTATATGACCAAGGTCCCACAATAGTTTAACCGGGCGAGCGGAGTAATGATCAGGTCCTCCAATAAAAAGTAGAGGCCCTGCCAACACCAAGCACCCTACCAGCATCCATAATGGAATATTTATAGACGGGGGTTTCTGACCAGGCTCTATCACAGCATGTTCCATATCGGCTTTATAGTTTAAATACCACAGTATATGCGAAAAGGCCTTTACCACAGCAACTTTGTAGCGGCTATTAATGGCACATTACAGTGAGCTTTACAGCCCCTTAACAATCATGTTCATATACGCAATTATTAATACAATTTTTTGAAACAACAACCCACTGATATACCGCCATGAAAACAAATCTAATTACCCGTGAAGGGTACGATGCATTAAGAGCCGAGCTTGACCACCTTTGGCGCGAAGAACGCCCAGAAACAACCAAAAAAGTAACTTGGGCCGCTAGCTTAGGAGACAGAAGTGAAAACGCAGATTATCAATATAACAAAAAACGCCTACGCGAAATCGATCGTCGCATCAGGTACTTGCAAAAACGTTTAGACGACCTTCGTGTCATAGACTACTCCCCAGAACAAGATGGCCGCGCGTTTTTTGGTGCTTGGGTTGAAATTGAAAATGACGAAGGCGAGACAAAACGATTTCGCATCGTCGGTGTTGATGAAATATACGGGCGGCAAGACTATATATCGATTGACTCCCCGATGGCTCGAGCTCTACTCAAAAAAGAAGTCGATGATGAGGTCGTCGTCGAGACTCCTACCGCAAAAGCCTACTGGGCTATCGTTAGCATTTCGTATGCAAATTAATATATCAATACCGAACTAAACGACGATATATAAAAGCTAACGCGGTCTTTTTTTATAGCGCCTAGCACCATACAGCGCGGCCATGACACCCAGTATTTGAGCAACAATTTCGTACCAGAGCGGTATCATTGACTCCCCCCTAAGGATCGCATGTACAAGCATTACAGTCGCAATCATAAATAAAGCGTGCCAATATTCAAGGAACCCTGCGAATTTTGCCGTTAAATAACCTGCCACACCATCAGTTAAAGCGCCAACGGCCATCAATATTAATGCAAAGTAAGACGAGCTTAACGGGTCGCTTAACTGTAACTGAATATCCGCTTCAGCCATGCCTTTTGCCGCCAGAGATGAAGCATAAACAATTAGCACAAAAAAACTCAGCGCAATTGATAGCGCTATGTCAATTAAGGTGCCAAAGATAATGGCGCTCCATTTAAGCTTCATAATGATGACCGTAAGACCCTTGTTCAGCTAACTATATAACAACAAGCATAGATTAGTTTTTAAAACCGAGAGGCTAACAGAATTCAGCCAAGACAAACATAAAAAAGCTCCACCTTTTTAGGGCGGAGCTGAAGTATTCGTTTCTTCGAAGGGAGCAATCACAATAAACAACTAAGTTCTGACAAAACTTAAGTCTAACTATTCCTAACTATTCCTAACTATGCATTCTAATAACGATAAACAGTGTATGGAGAGAGCACTTCATATCTGCTTATTGTTAGAGTAACCAATACATCGTTGCACCAAGCTTTCCTGAATATTACGAAAAATTTAGCCTGTTACAGCCGCGACACTTAAACGCTATTAATGATTTTCATAATTAGGTTGTTTCCCCTATTTTATATCGATAACCTTCAGCATAATTATTTACAATAACGCTTATTTTAAACGCTTCTTACACTAAGCAAAAAATGAGAGTAGCAAGAACACGGTATTTGAGAGGGTAACCTTATGAAAGCAAGTCAGAACATCAACAACTTGATTGAAACAGCACTTAGCGGTTTAGACAACCTTGGTTTCCAGTTAGATGCTATGGGCATTACTAGCCAGGTTAACCGCCACACGCTAATTGGCTATGTTATGGCTGAACAAAAGCATCTTGAAGGTGAGCTTGATAGCATTAAAGCACGCGCAGTATCGGCACAGGTTAAAGTTGAACGCACGATCAGCAGCGTTGAGGCACTTGTAAGCAATAGCGTAGATGTAGCCCTTAAGCCTGCGAAGTCTGTAGCGAGTGCATTAAAAGGCTTTATTGGTAAGTAATTTTTCCAATACTGCAAGATTAAGCTGGTTTTTGATCACTAGTGCATAACCAGCTTAATTACAGTTCGCTTTTAGGCAGCTTAACAGAGACTTTTAATCCTGGGTTTGCATTTGCCAAGTTAATCTCACCTTTATGCATCGCAATCACCGCCAACACTAAACTGAGACCTAAGCCATTACCGGGTAACGAACGGCTTTTTGCTACCCTGTAAAAACGCTGGAATACTTTATCTTTTTCATCTTCAGGGATGCCAATACCTGAGTCTGCAACCTCAAAGCACACACCCTCTTCACTCTCAATTAACTGTAACGAAATCTTACCGCCCTCCGGCGTATATTTGATCGCATTGTCAATTAAGTTACTCATCACCTGAAACAGTAAATCCTTATCGCCAAGCGTGGTCACCCCTGACTGAATGTTCATGGTCATTGTCTGGTTTTTGTCTTCCGCTAAAGCCTCATACAACTCGACGGCATCGCACATCAATTGAGACAAATCTAGCGCTTCAGGCTTGGCAACTTTACCGCCCGTTTCAAGGCGTGCGATCCTTAGTAGTGCATTAAACGTCGATAGTAGTTTGTCCGCTTCCGCAACCGCCGTTGATATTTGCTCTCTATCTTCTTCTTTTTCGGCAGAAATAAGTGCGCTTTCCAGCTGGTTTCTTAATCTAGTTAAAGGCGTTCTTAGGTCGTGCGCAATATTATCGGATACATGCCGAATACCATCCATCAATTGCACAATCCGATCTAGCATCTGATTTAAGTTTTCTGCCAACTGATCAAAGTCATCCCCCGTGCCTCGACCCGGAATTCTTAATGCCAGGTTACCATCCATAATCTTTCGACTAATTTGGTTAATAACCTCAATGCGTTTGGCTGTACTGCGGCTCATCATAATGCCGCCAATCAATGCGAGGGCAAGCGTGATACCCATCCCCCAATTAATGGCTCGCTCAATCAACCGCTTCACCACCATTAAGTCATGAACATCTCGCCCTACTAGAAGACCTAAGCCGCCCTGTACAACAAAGATACGCGCACGAGCAACGTGATCATTGCCCTCCCAACCGACCTGCTCGTCTAGCTGAAAGTTAACCCAACCATCTTGTACTTGTGCGCTGTCAGGCCACTCATCGAGATTACCTGCCAACTTAATGTAGTCTCGAGCGGTAAACAGATAAAGAGACTTCCCATTAGGGTCTCTTGCGACCCGCTCCCGTATAACACTTATCAGCCCATTTACGCCTTGGCGACTATACTGCTCTGCCAAACCAACGATTTCAGCTTCAATGGTTTCATCGGTTTGGTCCGCCATATAACCTGCTGTCGCCCAATATATAAACCCGAGCAAAATAAAAACAGAGGTAGCAAATAGCACCATATAAACCAGCGCCAGCTGAAAAGAAGAAGTACGGAGAAGACTCAAAAATCTCACTTATTTTTCACTCAAAATATACCCAGCACCACGAACTGTCTGCAGTAATGGCTTATCAAATTCTTTATCTATTTTCGATCTGAGGCGGCTGATATGCACGTCAATAACATTAGTTTGTGGGTCAAAGTGATAATCCCAAACCTGCTCTAGCAGCATCGTGCGGGTAACGACTTGCTCAGCATGACGCATTAAATACTCGAGTAAACGAAACTCTCGCGGCTGAAGGTCTATTTTTTGCCCTCCTCGCTTAACCACACGAGATAACAAGTCCATCTCTAGGTCTGCCAAATTTAAACTCGTCACTTGCTCTGCTTGCGAACTTCCGCGTCGCAGTAAAGCATCCATTCGGGCTAAAAGCTCTGTAAACGAAAACGGTTTAGTCAGGTAGTCATCTCCGCCTCCCCTAAGCCCCTCGACGCGGTCATCCACATCACCCAGTGCACTCAAGATTAAGATAGGCGTTCGGTTTCCCGTCGCTCTAACCGTTTTAATAATCGAAAGCCCATCCATACCCGGCAGCATTCGATCAATGATCATGATGTCATACTGTTCACTCGCCGCTAGCAACAAACCATCTTTACCGTCCAAAGTATGATCAACAACATGATCACACTCCTGCAGGCCTTTCACTAAATATGCTGCAACATCTTTGTCGTCTTCAATTACTAATACGCGCATTAATCTTCCAACCTATCCAATCAACAACTAAACCACTCTCGGTAGACGTGTACTATGCCTTTTTCCGGGAGGCCTTTATAACCTCGTAAGCCGCTTTAATTTCTCTGGTTTTTTCTGTGGCTATTTTCATCATTTCTTCTGGTAAGCCTTTTGAAACTAGCTTATCAGGGTGGTGCTGGCTCATCAGACGCCTATATGATTTCTTAACTTCAGCCTCTGTTGCATTGGGCGTAACACCTAATAGTTGATACGCCTCTGTGATCGACTCGCGTTCAACCGGGGCATCGCTACCACTCTCCCGTCTTGAGAACCGCTGCTGTGCCACGACCATGGCCAAGAGCCGCTCAAACTGGCCCCTGGAAATCCCTAAGTGCTCAGCGACAGTCAGTAAAACCGCCTGTTCTGAAGGGTGCAAATCACCATCTGCCAGCGCCGTCGCAATTTGAATCTGTAAAAACATCTGAATCAAGTTAACTCGGCGATGGCACTCTCGCTTTAATTGCTCCAGCACATCAGCAAGAGGAAAGTCATCTTGCTTACCGCTATTGAACAACTCAATTGCCGCTCGACGCTGCTCTTCATCGAGCTGCATGTTGTCCATTGTTTGGCGAGCAAGTTCAATTTCGTCTTCTGTTACTCTGCCATCGGCTTTTGCAAGGTGCCCCATAACGGAAAAGGTCGCTGTAAAAAATGCAGCCTGTACACGCTCTTGCGAGCCCCCTTGCCAAGTTTCACCCGTACCTAATTCTACTCCTGTAAGCCCCTTATCAAAGCCATGCCCTACAGTAGCGCCTAATAATGCGCCTAACGGCCCTCCGAGCATAAAACCAAATGCTCCGCCAATTACTTTTCCCCACCAACTCATTGTGTCGCTCTCATTTATGTAACCTCATTTAAAATCCCTTTCTCAAAACGGGCCACGAGCTTAACTACCCACTAAATAATCAAGTGTGAACTTAAAACGTCGAAATATAATAATGTAGCTTAAGGGACGTGCCACCAAAGGCATAATTAATTGTTTGTAACCTGTATGTCACGTTTAGTTTTATTCGATATCAACGCTAACAACAGGACAAAAAAAAACCGCCTACAGTTGAGTGGCGGTTTTTTATGGGGCGCTAACCTTAACTTTCCATTAGCGCTCTAACTTTTTTCATGGCATTCTTTTCGAGTTGACGAATGCGCTCTGCTGAGACGCCATATTTATCGGCTAAATCATGCAATGTCGCCTTACCTTCCGACAACCAACGCTGAGTTAAGATATCCTGGCTTCGTTCATCAAGCGTACTCATCGCAGTGCTCAGACGAGTATTCGATTCTTCAGTCCAGTCCTCTTGCTCTACACGTGTAGCAGGATCATAGCGATGATCTTCAAGGTAGTTTGCAGGCGACTGGTAAGCCGACTCATCGTCATCATCCATACCGCCATCAAATGCAGCATCATGAGAACTCAAGCGACCTTCCATTTCACGAACGACCTTCGGCTCAACGCCTAGGTCTGCAGCAACAGCTTTTACTTCTTCATGACTAAACCACGCTAAGCGTTTTTTGGCACTTCGAAGGTTAAAAAATAGTTTTCGTTGCGCCTTGGTCGTCGCAACTTTCACGATTCTCCAATTTCGCAAAATAAATTCATGTATCTCTGCTTTGATCCAGTGCACGGCAAAAGAGACCAAGCGTACACCAAACTCAGGGTTAAAGCGTTTTACCGCTTTCATCAGGCCAACATTGCCTTCTTGTATTAAGTCTGCCTGAGCCAAGCCGTAGCCTGAATAGCTCTTTGCGATATACACAACAAAACGAAGATGCGACATAACCAAGTGGCGAGCGGCCTCAAGGTCTTCTTCATTATGCAAGCTACTGGTCAGTTTACGTTCTTCTTCAACTGACAGTACGGGGATGCTGTTAACGGCCTGCATATACGACTCAAGGTTACCCCCTGGTGAAAGCATATCTACTGGCTGTAAGCTAGTACCCATTTAAACCTCCAAAATTAACTAGACGCCGAATATATCATCTTTGGTATATGACTTCTAGTGGCGCAAAAAGTTCCTTTTTGCATACATTAATGTCTATTTTTTATATGTTATATTGATGTTATTGAGTCTAGTCGATATTCAAATAAACCCAATAGGTATTTCCCCTCACAAGGCGTTTATCCATAGAAAAACTATAGCTTTAGCCGTCTAACTGGGTTCTATGGCCCCCAAATGCCGACGCACTGCAACCCATGCTCCGAGCCAGCCTAACAGCATACTCATACTAAGCAGAAAAAAGGTCGCCTCCAGATCGAGCCCAGACAAACTAAACGAACTGTAATAAAGCTGTGCCAACTCGCTAATGGGCGTATTTAACCAAAACAACGTTATTTGGACTAAGCAAAACGCTATTAGCCCGCCTCCTAAGCCATACCATAAGCCGGTGTAAAGAAAAGGCCGACGTACAAACCCATCGGTAGCCCCTACCAACTTAACAACGACAATCTCATCACGACGATTTTCTATTGCCAGCCTGATAGTGTTACCAATCACCAGCAATACTGCGAGTGCCAACAATAACGCTAACGCCCAAACACCTCGTTGAATAAGTTCGGTCATGCTGTGTAAACGCTGAACCCACTGCAGATCTAACTGTGCCTTCTCTACCAGCTTTAAGTCTGAAAGACGTTTTTGGAGTGAGTCTGTCTGCTCAACCGTCGCTAGATTTTTAGCAGGTTTAACAACAATAACGTGAGGCAAAGGGTTTTCATCTAAATAATTCAACACCTCACCAAAGCCGGACAGCGTTTTAAATTCGTCCAACGCGCTATCCCGACTAATAAAATCCGCTTGAGCGACCGTAGCACGAGTAGACAACTCCAATGCTAAATTAGACGCATCTTTATCACTTACATCCATTTTTAAAAACAGTGTAATTTGCGCAGACCCATCCCAACCACTACTTAACTGCTGAACGTTAGCCAATAAAACAGAGAGTCCTACGGGCAGAGATAATGCAATACCAATAACGGCCCAGGTCATCAAGCTAGAAACAGGCTGCTTTATTAACCGTCGAAAGCTCTCTTTTGCAATTTTACGGTGGTTTGCTAGGTAACTATCAAACGACCCTTCTTTTCTGCTGGTTCTCGCGCCTGAGCTTTCTGATTTAGGGGATTCTTTAGGCTTCTTTCTATCTTTGTTACTCGTTTTCGCCTTTAACGTTGCACCACCTTTCGAAGGAGCAGTGGCTGCTTTCGGTGGAGTAGCCCGCATAGGGCTAGCCCCTTTGCTTTTTTTACCAGGCTCCATCGTTTTCTCCAAACTCGTCATTCGAGACGTCATCATGACCCGATGTATTTGCCGACCTGATCCCAGCGTTACTGCGAGGGTTCTCTATTAATTGACCCTCGCTTAACTCAAGCACCCGATATTTAAGGTTGGCGATCAAGGCAAGATCATGACTCGCAATCAATACGGAAACCCCTACTTGGTTAAACTGCTCAAACAAGTTCATGATGTCGGATGAAAGATCAGGGTCAAGGTTACCAGTCGGCTCATCAGCCAATAATAACGAAGGTTTATTAACAACTGCACGCGCAATACCTACACGTTGCTGCTCCCCGCCTGAAAGTTGGATAGGGTTTAGCTTCTCTTTACTGAGTAAACCCACTTTATCGAGTGCTGCCCGTACTCGACGACCAATTTCGCGATGCGGCATCCCTGTGATCTCAAGCGGCAAGGCCACATTATCATATACACTTCGGTCAAAAAGCAGGTGATGGTTTTGAAAAACAACGCCGATATGACGCCTAAAATATGGAATTTGTCTTCGCGGGATCCGGTTTACATTCTGCCCACCCACAATCAATTGACCACGGGTCGGACGCTCCATTAGCATTATCAGCTTCAATAGCGTACTTTTACCGGCCCCGGAATGTCCGGTCAAAAACGCCATATCGCCACGCTTCAGGTGGAAACTAACCTGCGACAGTGCTTCATGCCCGCCTTCATAACGCTTACAAATATTATCAAACTTAATCATCGGCAGGCTTAATCAACTACTTATCAAATAGAGCTTTTACAAACTCTTCGGAATCAAATGGGCGTAAGTCATCAATCTGTTCTCCCACCCCAATAAAACGAATAGGTAACCCTAACTGTTTACCAATCGCAAAAATAATGCCGCCTTTGGCGGTTCCATCTAGCTTGGTGAGCGTGATCCCCGAAACCCCAACGACCTGCTTAAATAGTTGGGCCTGACTCAGCGCATTCTGCCCCGTTCCTGCATCTAGAACCAACATGACCTCATGAGGCGCTGCGCCGTCTAATTTCTGCATAACTCTCACGACTTTTTCTAGTTCTGCCATTAGATTATCTTTGTTTTGAAGCCTTCCTGCGGTATCCGCTATAACAACATCAACGCCTTTTGCTTGGGCTGACTGCACCGCATCAAAAATAACAGACGCACTATCTGCACCGGTATGCTGTGCAACTACCGGTACATTATTTCTTTCGCCCCAAACTTGTAACTGCTCAACAGCTGCAGCACGGAATGTATCACCCGCTGCCAACATCACAGACTTGCCTTCTTGCTGGAATCGTTTCGCCAACTTACCGATAGTGGTGGTTTTACCTACACCATTAACGCCCACCATCAAAATAACAAAAGGTTGGCCATTGTTTTCAATAGACAATGGCTGGCTACTGTTTTCTAATAGCGCCGTAAGCTCTTGCTGCAGCAACTCGTTTAGCGCTGCAGGGTCAGAAAGTTGGTTTCTTTCAACCTTTTCTGTGAGCGACGTTATGATTTGTGTCGTCGCCTCAACACCGACATCAGCAGATAACAGCAATGTTTCAATATCTTCTAGTAAATCGTCATCGATCGTCTTCTGACCTAAAAACAAGCTTGCCATACCGCCAGAAAGCGTCGATCTTGTTCGACTTAGACCTGACTTAATACGAGAGAAAAAGTTAACCGGTTCATCTACCGCTGCATCACCTGCAGTATGAGCAACAGGCTCGGCTGTGGTTCTTTTTGCCGCATCTTGAGCCGCTGCAGTTAAATCAATAGCGGTGGCGGTTTGAGTAACGTTGGCGCTTGGACGCTGCTCGACCTTTTTAGGGGTAGGACGACGGCTTTTAAGCGTGTAAAAATCAATAACCCAAAATAAAACCAGAACTGCCAAAACAGCTAATGCAATGAAATTTACTGTATCCATATTCACTTAATTACCATTATTCGCTTATTTACAATCAATGTTACAGGAATTATGTTCAGCTTACCCTTTCGAAACACACTAAACCAGTGAGAAGCCGCCACTTAAACCTTATACTTTCAATTATTCAAACCTTATCGCGCCGCCTATTCTATTATTGATTTGTAACGAGGCCAAATCCCTTTTAACATGCTCCACAACTTAGACCTCAAAAAACGCAACAAAAACTCTAACCTGGATACGCTTACTTGCTATTATGGCCAACCGAAAACCCAACAAACACAATGCCAAAGGTCGCAAAAACAGCGAAGTTCAAAGCACTCTCAGAATTATTGGGGGACAATGGAGAAGTCGTCGCCTTTCTTTTTCAGCTATCGAAGGACTTAGACCCACCACGGATAGAGTAAGAGAGACGCTGTTTAATTGGGTTTCACCCATTATCCCCGGCGCACGCTGTCTTGACCTATTTACAGGGAGCGGCGCTCTTGGCCTTGAAGCCTTATCAAGAGAAGCCTCATCTGTCACATTCATTGATCAGTCGCCTGTTGCAACCCGCTCGCTAAAGCAAAATCTTCAGCTGCTACAAGCAACCAATGCCGATGTTTTAACAACGGACGCGGTTAAATGGCTTAAAAACACAACACCGGACACGCCATACAATATCGTTTTTGTCGACCCGCCTTTTCGTTGCGGGCTAGTATATGACTGCCTTGAACAACTCAAATCCAAGCCATTTGTCACAACAGGGGCTTATATTTATATTGAGATAGAAAAAGAAGCGGCGCGCCCCCAAACTCCGACTCATTGGCGACTCCATAGAGAGAAAGAAGCAGGTCAGGTTCGTTACATGCTATTTATTTGCGAATAAATAGACACCCCATAGACAGTACAAAAAGGTTAAACCTTGCCAGAACTACCAGAAGTTGAAACCACCCGACGAGGCATACACCCTTACGTCGAACATAACACTATCCGTTCGGTTACCATTAGAGAGCGCCGCTTACGCTGGCCTGTATCTGACGAACTAACCACCCTATCAATGGCATTAGTTCATAAACTAGAACGGCGTGCCAAATACTTGATACTGCACCTACCTAAGGGATACATCATCATTCATTTAGGGATGTCGGGAAACCTTCGAGTGGTTGAGAATAACACCCCTATTGGCAAGCATGATCATGTTGACCTAAACATGAATGATGGCAAAATCATCAGATATAACGACCCTAGGCGCTTTGGGTCTGTGCTGTGGGTCAAGGACTGGGAAAGTCATTCTCTATTTTCAAAACTAGGGCCCGAGCCACTAGAGGCATCATTTAATGCCGACTATTTACATAAACAAGCAAAGGATAAAACAACCGGGATAAAGCAATTTATTATGGATAACAAAAACGTGGTCGGCGTCGGTAATATCTATGCTAATGAGGCTTTATTTCTCAGCGGTATCCACCCCAAACGCCCTGCGGGTAAACTATCCAAAAAACGCATATCGAAGTTTGTCGATCATATAAAGAAAACCCTTGAGACTGCGATCACCCAAGGAGGGACGACATTAAAGGACTTCGTAGGTGGTGATGGTAAGCCAGGGTATTTTCAGCAGCAATTAAAGGTTTATGGTAGAGGCGGTCAGCCTTGCACTGAGTGCAAGACCACATTAAAAGAAATTCGCCTAGGGCAACGGTCAACCGTTTATTGCCCTAAGTGTCAGCATTGAAGTCATCAAAACGCCCGCAGACTGAAACGTCGTCCTACACAATCAAACAACACATTCAACAAGAAAGTAATACGTTCCGTAATCTTATGTTAGAGATTCGTAAAAACTGCTCTTAAAACAGGCAATAGCAAGATAATTCTCAACTATTTTTTTAGACAGTTGGAATATACCTGTTATAGTTAAGACAATTACAACTTTAAACTGCGTTCAACCTCATTTCGGGAGAAGTTTTGATGCGATCCAAACTCGTACGCACTTTGTTAGCCATAGTTGCGACATTAAGCCTAACATTGCCTGCTGTAAGCTCAGCAAACACCATTCAAGAAACACCATCTGCACTGGCTATGACGGGCGATGCACTCGTGGCAAGACCCGTTTTGTTAGCAATGACCGCTGTAAGCACCGTTATTTATGTTGTATCACTTCCATTTTCGGCTCTGGGCGGTAATGCAGGGGAAGCAGCAGAAGTTATGGTTGTTGGTCCTGCCAAAGCAACGTTTGTTCGCTGCCTTGGCTGTAGCATGAGCGGCCGAAAGTTAGAAAAAGTGTCTGAGCAATAAACTAATTCTCAGGTGCTAAGCCATCACGGCCTATATTTATGTCACCCTTGCTGATGCGAGGGTGACAGTAGCAAACCACCGTTTATTAACGTAGCAACGCCCCTTCTACTAACGCCTTCCAGTCATATGATCCATCTGCTACCGCATGGAAATACGGGTTTAGCAACGAATCTTTACGATTACACTCTAATTTATTAAATTGATCATCATACATAACGCCACCTGCAGCTTCTAATACCGCCTGAGCAGCTGCAGTATCCCACTCAGACGTTAGTGCTAGCCTTGGATACCAGTCAGCACTCCCGTCGGCTAGCATGCAAATTTTTAATGAGCTTCCCATACTCACTCGCTCAACGCCGCCAAAAACACGCTCTGCTTCAGACATCATTTTTTCAGCAGCTTCTGCGCCATGTCTCCGACTTGCCACGATTTTAATAGTGTCAGCGGCGCTAACACTACGGGCAGCAATCAATGATTCCCCTGTAGGCGTTTTTTTCCAACTTCCCTGCCCTTTCACGCCATAGTAAAAAATATTTTTCACAGGGACATAAACCACCCCCAATACCGGCTGATGGTTATCTATTAATGCAATATTAACGGTGTACTCGCCATTTCGACTAATAAACTCTTTAGTCCCATCCAAAGGATCAATGAGCCAATACCGCTCCCAACTAGCGCGTTCTTCAAAAGGGGGAATATCGCCCTCCTCAGAGAGCAGCGGTATTTCAGGCGCCAAGCGTCTCAAGCCTGTCGCTATAACCTTATGTGCAGCATAATCAGCTTTAGTCACTGGGGAGTCATCGTCTTTTATTGAAAACGCAACATCCGCGCCTTCTGATGATTCATCTTCAGAAACATTGTAGACTTTCAATATTGCTTCGCCCGCCTCCTCTGCAATGCTTAAAAGCTTAGGCAACATAGCCATCAAGTGCCGATTGTCTTTATTCATGATATACGTCCCACAGGTCCATCCCCTCAAAAATTATCCATTAATATAACAGCCTAGTTAGCATCAGTCACAACACTGACTATTGATTAAAACTAACGTAAAATAAGCTCACTCCCTCACATACACATTAGGTAGCCTTCACATGATCAAATGGAACGACATTGACTCCGTATTTCTCGACATGGACGGCACGTTACTTGATCTGCATTTTGATACTTACTTCTGGTTGACCCATTTACCTGAAAGGTACGCGGATATCAAAGGTGTAGCACCCGCTGAGGCTAGTGAAACCTTGCTACAACTCATCAAAAAAGAAGAAGGCACATTGAACTGGTACTGCCTTGATTTCTGGTCAGACAATTTAGGTGTCAATATCATGCAATTAAAACAAGAAATACAGCACTTAATTGCATTCAGACCACACGTCAAAACCTTCCTACAAGAACTGCAAGATACTCATCACCGCGTTGTATTGGTAACGAATGCGCATAATCACAGTTTAAACCTAAAGCTTAGCATTACAGGATTAGACCATTACGTAGACGCTATTGTTTGTTCCCACGACCTTAAACTGCCTAAAGAGAACCCTGAGTTCTGGGACAAGCTTCAATCGATAGAGGCTTTTGACAAGCGGCGCACTATGCTCATCGATGACAGCTTAGCCGTACTAAAATCGGCACAAACATATGGAATTCAGCATATATACTCGATTGCGCAGCCCGACAGCCAGAAACCACCTAGACATAATGAAGAATTCCCTTCAATCGATCGCTTTGACCGTCACTCAGCTAAAAATAGTTAGCACATTTACCTACAAACTGGCTTCGATTTTCATCAATGAAAACTGCTACAATACGTCTTATTGATAATAATCATTTACCTCTTTTCACTGACCGTAAACATTAACATGGCAAAAAACGAAGAATCTACAAAAGTTAGGTTAGATAAGTGGCTCTGGGCTGCTCGTTTTTATAAAACTCGGGCTATTGCTAAAGACGCAGTAGAGGGCGGCAAGGTTCACTACAATGGCGCACGAGCAAAACCAGGTAAAGCCATAGAACTAGACGCCCACCTCAACATACGCCAAGGTTTTGTTGAAAAAGAGGTCGTGGTGCTTGCTATAACGGACAAACGTCGAGGCGCCCCCGAAGCCGTATTACTCTATGCTGAAACAACCGAAAGCGTAGCCAAACGCGAAAAAGCTGCGTCAGACCGTAAACATATGATGGCAGGTCAACTACCTCCAGCAAGGCGACCCAACAAAAAGCAGAGACGTCAAATACATCGATTCGAGAACATTAATAACGTTGATGAAAGCTAACACCGAACCACCACCCGTTATAAAAAGAACTCAGCACATTTAACGTGCACACACAGCATTGATATCCAGAAATAGGCTTAAAAGCATGAAACATAGCGATACCTTCCAACGTTTTTTATTTGACAACCACCAAATAAGAGGAGAGCTGGTTCGACTCAATAAAAGCTTCAAGGACGTTAAACAGCGCAAAGAGTACCCTGCGCCATTACAGACATTAATAGGTGAAGCCCTAGCAGCATCGGTACTCATGAGTGGCACGTTAAAATTTGAAGGCATACTTTCAGTTCAAGCTAGAGGAGACGGTGCAGTAAAGCTATTAATGGCTGAATGCACCCATGACAAAAAGGTTAGAGCCATCGGTCAATGGGAAGGCGATATACCGAGTGAGTCATTAACCGCCCAACTAGGGGCTGCACAAATTGCCATTACAATTGACCCCACCAAGGGTCAGCGCTATCAAGGAATCGTCCCACTTGAAAAAAACACCCTCGCAGACTGTTTAATACAATACTTTGAACAATCTGAGCAGCTGAGCACCCTTATCCTGCTTTTTTGCGACCAGGAGTCTGCATCGGGGCTATTTTTACAGCAACTCCCTGCACGAAACAACGAAGCAAAAGATAGTGACGCCTGGAATAGACTCACTCAATTAGCGAGCACTCTAACTGCTGATGAAATTCATAAACTAGATGGCGAGTCTCTCCTCAAGCGGTTGTATCATGAAGAGGAAGTAACAATTTATCCTGAAGAGCCTGTGCAGTTTGAATGCAGCTGTAGCAAACAACGCACGGCAAGCACCATCATTTCTCTTGGACAAGATGAAATATATGACATTTTAGCGGAGCAAAAGGCAATAGAAATCAGCTGCCAGTTCTGCAACGAATTATACCGATACGAAAAATCAGAGATTGACCAATTATTTGGCAATAATAGTTTTCATTAATACGATTATTACAGACTATAACAGGTCTTAATAACGGCATTAGTGAATTCAGTTTTATCTTGATTTATCAAAGAATTACTAATTTTTTGCGTTAACATAATCACCAAAAGCGTCAATCAAAATCACAAATAGTCGTTTTTTATTCCACATTTTGGCATAATGGCGCCCCAGAATTTATTAGGTCACTATTTATACGCCGTTTTAAGCGCCTAAATAGTGATAAAACACCAGCAAAGGGTGAGGTACAAGTGAGTAACACTTATATTGATCTAAGCACCGCTCAACTTGT
This sequence comes from Alkalimarinus alittae, assembly GCF_026016465.1. Taxonomy (NCBI): domain Bacteria; kingdom Pseudomonadati; phylum Pseudomonadota; class Gammaproteobacteria; order Alteromonadales; family Alteromonadaceae; genus Alkalimarinus; species Alkalimarinus alittae. The sequence continues at coordinate 472,599 of NZ_CP100390.1, read as the reverse complement.
TGAGCAAGCGCTTGAACGTAAGGAAGGCCAACTGGCCGATAACGGATCTCTGGTTATTAATACCGGAAAAAGAACAGGGCGCTCGCCACTAGATCGATTTATCATTGAAGAGCCGAGCACTTCAGATCTGATCCATTGGGGACCGATTAACCGTCCTTTCGACGCCGATAAATTCGACGCTCTTTGGGATCGTGTCGAAGCGTACCTTGCAGAGAAAGATAGCTTTGTTTCTCACCTGCATGTTGGCGCAGATCCTGATCATTATCTTGCCGTAAAAGTGTCTACTGAAACGGCTTGGCAGAACCTATTTGGGCGCAACCTATTTATTCGCCCTACCGAGTATAACCCTGCAGATAAGCAAGAATGGCAAATACTAAACGTTGCTAGCTTTGTATGCGACCCAGAAAGAGATGGCACAAACAGCGATGGCACGGTAATGATTAACTTTGCTCAACGCAAAGTATTACTTGCAGGCATGAGTTACGCTGGCGAAATGAAAAAAGCCATGTTCTCTGTTCAAAACTTCCTGCTTCCAGAAAAAGACGTACTACCAATGCACTGCTCTGCAAACGTAGGCGACGACGGTGAGACCTGTCTATTCTTTGGCCTTTCAGGCACTGGAAAAACCACCCTGTCTGCAGACGAATCACGCTTTCTAATTGGCGACGATGAGCATGGTTGGGGTAAAGGTACCGTATTTAATATCGAAGGCGGTTGCTACGCAAAATGTATCGACCTAAGCCAGAAAAATGAGCCTATTATTTGGGATGCAATCCGTTTTGGTGCTATCGTTGAAAACGTAGTGGTTGACCCTGAAACTCGTGTTCCAGACTATAACGACGTATCACTCACTGAAAATACCCGTTGCGCCTATCCATTAGAGCACGTTGAAAAGCGTGTTATTGAAAACCTAGCAGGCGAACCTAAAGCAATCGTATTTTTGACTTGTGATATGACAGGCGTTTTACCTCCTGTATCTATCTTGTCAAAAGAAGCAGCAGCCTATCACTTCTTAAGTGGCTACACAGCGCTTGTTGGCTCAACTGAAATGGGATCAGACTCAAAACTTAAGTCTACCTTCTCTACTTGCTTCGGTGCACCTTTCTTCCCTCGTCCTGCGGGCGAATATGCTGAACTGTTAATGAAGCGTATGGAAGAGTTTGGTAGTCGCGTATATCTTGTTAACACCGGCTGGACAGGTGGTTCACACGGCGTTGGAACTCGCTTTAGCATTCCAACTACTCGTGCAATCATTAGCGCTATCCAGAACGGCGAGATTAGCGATACTGAAACTGAACACCTCGACAATCTTAATCTTGAAGTACCTAAGCAAATCCCTGGTGTTGATTCTGGGTTACTTAACCCAAGAAACACATGGGATGATAAAGCAGCTTATGATGCAAAAGAGCAAGACTTGATCAGCCAGTTTGTTGAAAACTTCAAGAAGTTTGACGTGTCTGATGTAATTGTTAACGCCGGCCCTAAGCTGGGTTAAGCGATTAGCTTTGTAGCGCGCCTATTAAGGCGCGCTACAAAAAATAAAAAGCCCCGACTGATTTATCAGCCGGGGCTTTTTATTGCGTGATAAATCTATATCTTCATTTCAAAACTAGACCTGCTCTTGTAACCGTGATGAAGCAAAGCGGGATCAAGGCGACAAGAGCAAAAAATCACTCAGTTTTTTCAACACATTCAGCATTTGACGGCGCCTGTGAGCAACGAACTTTACGCATAAGTGTTAGCATTTTAGGGCTATAAACACCCTCGTTTCTCAGACCAATACGTACATTTCTAAACATTTCACCATAGCCGGCAACTTCTGATGCCTTTGGAGAAACCCAAAGATCACTATTGATAGTGGCTTCAGCATCAGCAATCATCTTAAATGCTTCATCGTACTTTGATGCAGCATACGTTCTAAAGTTTTGCCCAAAGCCTTCTGGGAACTTCTCAGAATCAATGACAACTTGGAAGGTAAGCTGAGCAACCTTATAACTAAAGACCCCTCCGTTTTCACCAATACCTTTATAGAGCTCAAGGGGCTCATACGCAACTGCTGGAGCATAAGCAATATCTACGCTGCCATTATTAAACTTACCCGCAAAGTTAGCCGTGCTTGACCCGACGATTGACGCACCCACATGGCGAACCATATGCATAGCAGCTGAATCGTAATCAAATGTCGCTATTTTTTTACCTTGTAGCTCTCCAACAGTATCAATTGTGCGGTCACGCGCAAAAAGATAAACTGCACCTGCAGGTAAAATTCCCGCAATCTCATACTTACCATTCTTAAGTAACTTGGCCGCTTTAGGTTGGCTCAACGTATCAAGAACCATTCGCATTTCTTTCTTACTTTGAATCGCACCCAATGCACCAATAGATCCTGAGAAAGTATTGTAGTCTCGCACCCTTACATCAGTAATCAGCACGGCGTCACACTGCCCTGCTTTAAAGTCTTCTGATGCTATTTTCTCGTCAGTATAAGCGCGCAACTCGAGGTCAACACCCCATTTCATGGCGGCGGTTTTAGACGATTTCATCAAGTTATAAAGCGGTCCATTTGCTCCAACTGCATCCCATACACAAAATGAACGCTTAACCATTTCTGCCTGTACAGGTGCAGATGAAATCATTATGCCAGCCGCCAATGCTACGGCAGCTTTAACCGGACCAATAGATTTGAATTTATTTTTAATTGTTTCCATGAAAACTCCATTCGACGTTTATTGTTTTAAGCGCTAGATTCAAGCGTTTATCTAAGTTGTTACGTGCGCCAGTTATCGCCTCATTTTGACCGCACTCCCCACCAAGCAATCATTACAGAATCGATAAAACAATACTGTGAACACCTACTTGATTACGCAATGTTACATTCTAATATTTTGACATATCCCCCTTTCTTATAGATATAAAAAAAGGGCAAGCTTTCGCTCACCCTTTTTCATAAATAAATAATATTTAATTAGTATTAATAACCAACCGCTAGAGGTACGAACGCGACAAGCACTAACGCAATACCCATTACAATAAGAGGCATGATGATACGTTCATGACGTTGATAGAAAGTATCTCCTTCCTGCAATGCTAGCTCAACCTCTTCTTGCCCAACCACCTGCCGAGTCAACAAATGGTTCAAAGCAACAGGTGGACTTAGATAACCTAATTCAAAGGCCACTAGCGTCACCATCCAGAAGTGAACAGGATCTATTCCACTTTGATACGCAATCGTCGCAATCGTCGCACTGACCAAGATAACCGCACCAAAGGCGTCCATAATCATACCTAGTATTACAAGCACAATAACCAGTAGAGCCATAGCCCCCCAAGGACTATCAAATGAATGTGGGAACATTTCCATCATACCCGAACGCTCAATAACGCCTCCGATACTCACAGAGCAACCTATTAGCAGTAGCAATGCACCAATCTCAGAGGTCGTTTCATTGGTAGCAGTACGGATACTTTTTTCTAACCCTTGATGATTGATTTCACCTGAAACACTTTTCTTACCACCTTTCAGTGTAATGTGCTCATAAAGCAGAATACCGAGAAGTAAAACAGGTAATACCCTTGGCGCTGAAAACTCATCCATACGAACTTCGAGTGCAAACCGATAAAAAAGAACAATACCCGCCACAACAAGAATGTAAGGCACAAGATGCTTGAACTCTCTGATCATAGCCGGAAAAGCCTCGCCTGCAGGGGCTAGCTGAATCTTGCTCTGGCGATTGACACTCATACTAACAACCATAAACAAACCAGCCGTCAACAAGAACACCCAAATACCCCAGCCAAACAGCTGATCTGTAGTGACTTCTCTATTGAGGTAAGCAATAACCACAACTAATAAGCATGGCCTTAAGACCACACCCAAACTACCCGACATAGCGGTTGCCGCTAAAGCAAGCTGCCGTCTAGCACCTGCATTTCTAAGCTCATGATAGATAACTGCACCTGCTGCAATTACAAAGATACCTGAAGCCCCCGTATATGCAGTAGGAACCGCTGCCGCTATTACCGCAACAACAGCCAGCATTTCTGGGGGCATTTTCCAAGGCTTAAAGACATTAAAAACAAGAGAGGCTAGGCGGGTTTCTTTTAGCATCATCCCCACCCATACATACAGACCAACATTCAAGAACATGTCAGATAGGTCCATCATTTTATCCAGGTAAATGCCTATGCCTGCAACATGCCCAGCCAAGGCAAAGTATGTACCTGCAATGAGACACATAGTGGTGTAGAGCGGAACCGAAAGCAGTGCATGACTTAACTTTCCGCCAGGTTTAATATCTGCTGGAACCCGGAATAACTTAACGGCACTTATAATAGTTAATAATCCAAAACCAGCGATCCACAGGTCATGTAGAATTTCTTTTGAAAGCTCTACCTCTGCTCCACCTGAGTGGGATAACGCTCTAAACGATAAGGTCGAAACAAGTAACATGCTGTTTGCAACAAACTGCAACGTAAATGAAACCGTATGATCAAGTTGAGTCTGCATCGATCTCATAGCAATATGATGACGCGTCATCGTAGCCGTGGCGGCACAAAGTAGAACCAAGAGTGCTAAAATAAAACGCTGTGATGTCAGGCCAAAGGCAACAAGGTCTGACACAAACAACTCAACCGCTCGAAATGCCTTTACCCCTGGGGTGATGCGATCTTTTAATTGCTCAAACTCTGTATACTTAGCAGAGCAGTCAGCTTTGGCATTTTCTAACGAACTACGCAAAATAGCAGGATCAATAGGATCATCTGCAAATAGATCCATATCATCATCTGGCTTATTTTTCTCTGCCAGCAACTGTTCCTGCACCCGCTGCTCAACATTGAAGTTGGCGTCACAAGTTGGAAGCTGAGGATCCATGCGAAGCTTATAGTAGCCTCCCCATACCTGCTCACCCATTTTAAGCATTTGGTTGTGGATATCACTGCCCGTGCTAAAAATAACAACGGCTAACAACAAAATACAGGCAGGAAATGAGGAAACCCACTCCCTGACAGAACGATTAGCGATTCCACGCGTTTCCATGGATTAACAGCCTCCAAAGCTTATAATAAATATTCTAGTCATGTTTAATTATTTCAATGAGTTACAGAAACCCAAGCAAGTATTAGCAATCAGAAAAACAAGAATCGCCAATGTAGGCGATCCTTATTTAAATACCCTTTATGCCATGATCAATATTAACGCCCTAACCCATCACTCTCTTTTTTCTGAGCACTCAGAGTTTGTTGGGTTATTTTTGCATCGAACCTTTCTCATCAAACGTAGTGCTTTTGCGTCATAAACGCCTTCGTCACGTAAGGAGATACGCACTTCTCGTAGCATCTTAGAGTAACCTTCTAGCTGCTCAGCCGTAGGCCTCATCCAATACTCTTTCTTGATTTCAGCCTCTGCAGTCTCAACTATTTTGTAGGCTTCTTCGTATCGAGTTGACGTGTAATCTCGTACTTTTTGACCATAACCTTCTGGAAAGCGATCTGTTCGAGCAATGATCTGGAAGTTCATCTGAGCTAACGCAAAGTCAAAGACCCCGCCGTTTTCCCCTAAGCCCTTGTATAATTCCAACGGGGTATAAGCAACCGCAGGCGCATATGCAACATCAACACTACCGTTATTAAACTTACCGGCAAAATTTGCAGTACTTGCCCCCACGACAGAAGCCCCCACATGACGCACCATCGTCATAGAAGCCTGATCATAATCTAGCGTCGCTACTTTCTTACCCTGAAGTTCTTCAACCGTATTGATCGCTCGATCACGGGTATAAAGGTAAATGGCACCAGCAGGTAGAATACCCGCTACCTCATACTCACCGTTTACCATTAACTGCGCAGCCTTAGGCTGAGTAAGCGTTTGCAGAATCATTTTCATTTCTTCGCTACTAGGAATCGCTCCCATAGCCTCTAATGAGCCGGTGAATTTATTAAATTCTCTAGCCCGAGTACCGGTCAAAAGTACCGAGTCACATTGCCCAGCCTTAAAATCTTCAGCGGCAATCTTCTCGTCGGTATACGCTTTCAGCTCAAGATTAATGCCCCACTTCATTGCGCTAGGCTTAGCAGACTTCATAACATTAAATAATGGCCCGTTAGCACCTATGGGATCCCAAACACAAAACGACCTTTCTATCATTTCTGCCTGAACGACTCCACTCATAGCGGTTGTGGATACTACTGCTGCAACAGATAACGCCTTGATGTTTTTTAATAGCTTCACTAACTTGCCCTTATTTTCTGTTATTTATATATAATCTGGAGTGCTAATTATTGTCTGATCCCCGTTGTTATAAGAGGTCATCCAGATCCATTACTTCTACATTAGACTCTTTCTTGTCATCCCAAAAAGTACCTAGACCACCCATAGGTGTTCTATGTCCTGTATTTTCTGTCCACAATCTATCTGACAATGCTTGTAGCTGTATTGTCGCTGTAGTATCGATAAGCGCATAATCAGGGTTCGCTGGGTGTCTTTTAACTTGATCGGCATGACGGCGAATAATATCTTTTACTAACTCGTCTTTTCCGTTGGTAAATGCTGCCATCGCATACAATACATTTGGCAATCTAACGCGAGCCGCTTCACCTTTAGCTTGCGCTGTCTCTAGTCGCTCCCATGCATTCTCGCCATGCGGTAACGCCCCAGGCAGCATTGCCCATACTGCAGCCTTCATTGCCATAGGTACGCCCCACCACTGATCATCGTCAATACAGCTTGTTCCACGCTCCACTTTTGACGCTATATTCTTAGGCACGCCAATGCTCGATGTTGATTGAAGTTCGTTATTCAGCGCTTGTAACCCAGACAACATACCCGCCATCCAAATAAACTGATCAAAGTCATCATCTAAATCTGGACATTCTCCACCAGGCTCTCCGTAGTAGCTCACAAGATGGTTATAAGCCGTAAACTGACGCTTAGACGCGCTCACTAAATGTCGTTTTTGAGTAATCAATGCATCTTCAGCCTCATCTGGCCGTAAATCACGCATCGCTCTTAAGTAGCGTAATTCGTTATCCCATGCTCTTTGCTCTTCACATGCACCGGCAGAAAGACCTAACATTACACCGAGTTGATCAGGGTTTGATGTCACTCGACCAAATGCCATTAACAGTGGCGACAATGCTTCACTCATAGCGCAGCTAACCGCCACGTCTTCGGTTCCAAGCATATACGGTACGGTATGCTCTTTTGCTAGGCTTTGCATAATGTCTCCAGCCGGGGCATAAACCACTTTATCTTTAAACGTTTGGCACCCAACGAGCTGAACTGAAACAACTGCTAGCAGTAAGCTATTTTTAAGTAAGCTTTTTATTTCCCCGAAGTTTTTCACCTGTATCTCCTGTTACAACACTTAGTTTCTGTTGTTTTATTTTTATCGGCTTATATTTTAAGGTCGTGAATTTTGAGCTAGCAGATTATGAACGAGATACAAAAGCAATTGTGAGATCAATTACACAAAGCAGAAAAAAAACAGGAACAAATGTTCAACTTCTGTTAAATAATGCTTAAAGATAAGCCACTTAAACCCTTTCAAATCACCAATCTAGCGAATATTTCGTATTATTTTGAAAATCAGCATTCAATTCGTCAAATCGCTTTGACAGTTGCCAGAAACTCGCTATACATATAGTGAGAGTATTATTAGCTCGACACAATTTTAATAAAATCAGGAGAGTTTTATGCGTAAACCCGAATTGGCTGCTGCAATTGCAGAACAAGCAGAATTAACCAAGGACAAAGCCAACGAAGTAATTAATGCCATTACTGACGAAATTACTAACGCATTATCCCGCAATGAAGCCGTCACATTAATTGGCTTTGGCACCTTCAGCCAAAGGGAAAGAAGCGCAAGAACGGGAAAGAACCCTCAAACTGGCGCCACCATTCAAATAGCCGCTAGCAAATCAGTTGGTTTTAAGCCAGGCAAGTCACTTAAAGATTCCGTCAACCAGTAATACTGGTAACTACTTATACTAAAACATAAGTAAAGCACATAAAAAAGGAGGTCATTGCGACCTCCTTTTTTATGCCTAAACACACGCATACCTAACCCGCATATATCTTAGCCTGTTGCGATAAGGGGCTTTAGCTCGTTAAACATATCGTCTGAGACCCCTTGGACCTGCTTTACATCATCCACAGAGTCATAAGGACGACTATCAATAATACGTTGCGCCAACGCTTTACCAATACGAGGTAGCTGCATTATGTCTTTTAAACTGGCATTATTTATATTCACAAGGGATGACTGAGCGACCGCATTAGAAACAGCCGGAGCCGCCGTTAGTTTATCCGCTAAGACCTCTAACTTTTTTTCTAACGACACCAACTCATACTGAATAGCCGTCTGTTTATCGAGTACATCTCCCGTATTCTTACAAATATTCCACAACAACCAAACGGCAGCACACATTAAAAGAAACATTAGAAAAAGCATATTTGACTCCTCAAGGTAAAATCCATTCGCAGCGACCTATTAACGATAACCTACAGTAAACATAGATCATATATGCGCAGGTGCAAACCAGATTCTATATCCCTTGTGGGTGTAGCATCTCCTGCACAATCGGTGTTAAGCCACTAAAGAAGAACTCAACAGCAATAACCATCACAATAAGCCCCATAATTCTCATCATGACCTTATTCCCGCTATCACCCAAAAAGCCTAACAAACGACTTGCGCCGATCAAGCCAAGATAATTGATCGCAATAACAGCCGCAATAGCTCCCAAAAGGATCAGCTTGTGTAGCAATGTCTCACCATCATGCATAAAAATAATGACATTAGCGATGGCCCCTGGACCACAGAGAATAGGAATAGCCAGCGGCGTTATCGCAATATCATTACTATAACCCTCTATGTCATCAATCTGATCGGTTTTCATGCGAGACAACTTCGCTTGCAACAACTCGTAGCCAAGCAAAAAGAAAATGACGCCGCCCACAATACGTAAGCTATTTACCGACACTGAGAAAAAGTCGAAGATAAACTTGCCGACTAAAGCAAAAATAACCAGTATCACAAACGCCGTCAACGATGCTTTAAGAGCAACTTGCCGAGACTGCTGATGTGTCATATGAGTCGTCATTGGCTGAAACACCGGTGCTACACCAAATGGATTAATCATGGCAAATAGCGAAGTGAAACAGAGCAATGCAAACTCAGACAACTCATGCATAGACAATACAGCCGTCAACCAATGTTGCCTTCACAAGCCCTTGCAGCTCTTCACCCTTCCAAGGCGTGCTTTTACCGGATGATTTAATGGTTTCATCATTCACCACCCATTGCTTATTCGGGTCAAAAATGCAGATATCCGCATTTTGTCCTTCCGCCAAAGAGCCTCCCTGCACCCCCAGCACATTCGCAGCACCGACTGAAAGGCTGCGAATAAGTACATCCATTGACAGAGTAGCCGCTCGCTCTAACCCTAATAATAACGGCAAAACAGTTTCTATTGATGAGATACCTGGCTCAGACTCAGCAAATGGCGCCTGCTTAGCGGCGGCTTCGTGAGGTTGGTGTTGGCTGCAAATTGCATCTATAACGCCACTGTTCACCCCCTCAATCAAAGCCAGTCTATCCGCTTCAGTTCGAAAGGGTGGCAAACAATGAAACCGGCTATCAAATCCACTAACCGATACATCTGTTAGTAATAGGTGCTGCGCTGAAACATCTGCAGTAATGCGGATCCCGCGCTTTTTGGCATCCGCCACTAACTCAACTGATTTTGCAGCCGTTAGTTGCGACATATGAAGATGTGCCCCCGTCTCTTCTGCAAGCAAGATAAGCTGAGATACTGCAACAGTTTCAGCTAACGCAGGTATACCTGGCAACCCCAACCGAGTCGCAACGGCACCTTCATGCACACAACCATCAGACGCTAGGGAAACATCTTCAGGTCGAACAAACACACTCATATCATGTGTTTTGGCATACTCACAGCATCGTTTCATGACATTCAGGTCAGCCACAGGACGCCCGCTATTGCCCACACCGACACAACCGGCTCGCTTCAACGAGTAGACTTCACTGAGCTGCTGCCCCTTTAGCCCTTTAGTTAGCGCACCAATCGGATACACTTTTGAAAACCCAGCCCTTCGTGCTAAATCAAGTATCAGATGCGTCACAGCTTCCGAATCATTGACCGGCAATGTTTGTGGAGGACAACAAACGGCGGTAAACCCACCTTTAGCCGCAGCAAACGTCTCAGAAGCAACGGTGCCTTTGTACTCATACCCAGGTTCACGTAAGTACGCGCATAAATCTATAAAACCGGGCGATACAACACAACCGGAAGCATCGACAACCTGATCAGCTAAAAATCCCTCAGGCGCTTTGCCAATCGCGACTATTTTTCCTTCTGATACATATAAAGACTGAATTTCGTCTTTTCCATTAACGGGATCTACAATCCGGCCCGACTTTATTTCTATGTTCATTTACCCACCAACACTCAATCAGTACTCGTTATTCAGAAGCTGCAGCAGAAATAGCCGCTGTCTGCCCACTCATCGCCATAGACATAACAGCCATGCGGACAGCAATACCATTAGTGACCTGATTCAGAATCACTGACTGAGGACCATCAGCAACGGCAGACTCAATTTCTACCCCTCGATTAATTGGGCCAGGGTGCATCACGATCGCATCTGGTTTTGCATATTTTAGCTTTTCAGTTGTCAGCCCATACAACTCGTAAAATTCATGTTCACTCGGCAACAGGGCACCTTCCATACGCTCCTTTTGAAGTCGCAGCATAATCACCACATCAACCCCGTCAAGACCTTGCTTCATCGTGCTATAAACGGTCGCGCCAAGGCTTTCAATATCTACCGGTAACAAGGTGTTAGGCGCGATTACTCGAACCTCTGAAACCCCTAACGTGTTTAGTGCTCTAATCTGTGATCTGGCAACCCGAGAGTGAAGAATATCACCAACAATCGCGACCTTAAGGCCTTCAAAAGAGCCTTTATGTTGGCGTATAGTCAGCATATCTAACATCGCTTGAGTGGGGTGTGCATGCCGACCGTCACCGGCATTAATTATTGAGACATTAGGTGTGACCGACTCGGCAATAAAATGAGGCGCGCCGCTCTGGGAATGCCTCACAACAAACATGTCGCTGGCCATCGCCTCAAGGTTTTGCAAGGTATCAGAAAGCGATTCACCTTTAGATGTTGCGGAGGTACTGATATTTAAATTTAAGACATCTGCCGACAATCGTTTTGCGGCTAATTCAAAAGTGCTTCTTGTTCGCGTACTGGCTTCGAAAAAAAGATTTACGACCGTTTTGCCTCGCAGGAGCGGCACATTCTTGATCGATCTTTTTCCCACTTCTATAAAAGAATCTGCGGTATCCAGAATCTCAGTCAATGTCGCCCTATCCAAACCGTCTAAGGTTAAAAAATGCCTCAATCGCCCCTGACTGTTCAACTGAAGGTGGTCAGGCTCTTTTGATTGCGTCATAACGTATTTTCCAGTCTAAAATCAAATTTCTGAACGTACTAAAATCAATAGTTCTATAATTCCAAAAAAACGCCCCTAAACAGAGACTATTTTTCTGTCACCTCTAACTCTAATTTTTCGGGGCCTTTTAACTTAATCTGCTGATTGTCATTGAGCGTCATTTTCTGTCCAACAATATCAGGCTGTATCGGTAGCTCTCGCCCATTTAAATCAATCAATGAAACCAACGTAATACTCGCTGGGCGGCCATAATCAAAAAGCTCATTCATTGCCGCCCTTATGGTTCGCCCAGACATAACAACATCATCAATCAAGACAATATCTCGCCCTTCCGTTTCAAAAGGTAAGCTAGAAGGTTTAACCGTTGGGTTCAAACCGATACGAGTAAAATCATCACGATAAAATGAAATATCTAGTTCACCAAAAGGCTCACTCAAGCCGAGCTTTTTGTGGATATGATCTGCGAGCCAAACGCCGCCAGTGCGTATGCCGATAACACATGGGGAATCAATATGATTAAGGGCCAGATGCTCGCTTAAATCAGCACAAATATTGACTAGCAGGCTCTCAACATCTAGTAACGCAGTCATAGTATTATCTCGGATAATTTATTATCTACACCCAACAGTGATTATACATCATGGCCTCTGCTAGGCACTATTTAGGTTTTGTGCAAACCAACTCTCTAAAATCAGTACGGCAGCAATGCCATCTACTGAATTTCGACCAAAATCACGGTCGCCGCCTCGCTCAATGACATACCCTTTAGCTTCATGGCTAGAGAGCCGTTCATCCATCATAAAGTAGGGTTTATTAAACCGCCCCTGAAGCCGTTTACCGAACTTAGTAGCTCGGCGAGACATTTCACTATCGGTGCCATCCATATTTAATGGTAGACCCACTACGAAACCATCAGGCTTCCACTCTGATACTATTCTTTCAATCTCAGCCCAATCAGGAATACCATCACGAGCCGCTAAAGGTTCAAGTGGAGACGCCGTCCCTAATAAACTGCGACCGACAGCAACACCTATTCGGCGAGTACCAAAATCAAAACCAAGGCATGTATTTACATCTGTAGACAACGAGGTATTCCTGAATAATTTGTCAAAAAATCTTAGCCTGAATGTCTTTGGACGCACTTTCCGCCCCAGACGCTAGGCATGTCCTGTTTGATCGCTTAACTGGCTTGGGTCGAAGCCTAACAGCGAAATGGCGGCCTCAAATTTTTTATCGTGAGCGGTTCTAAAAAGAATAGCCGCATCTGAAGGGCAAGTCAGCCAGCAGTTTTCTGCAATTTCTTGCTCTAACTGCCCTGCGCCCCAGCCCGCATAACCAAGCGCTACTAAGTTTTCAGCAGGCCCTTGGTCTGTCGCTAACGCTTCTAATATATCCCTAGACGTGGTTAAGCATATACCTTCAGATATTTTTAACGATGACTGCCACTCCCCTTGAGGGGTATGCAAAACAAACCCGCGCTCCATTTGAACAGGGCCGCCAGCATATATAAGACTGTCTATATCCTCGCCACCAAAATCAAGTTGCGCTAGAACCTCACCTAATGTCATATCCATTGGGCGATTAATCACAATACCCATTGCACCATGCTCATTGTGATCGCAAATATAGGTCACCGCCCCATCAAAATTAGGGTCTTTCATTCGTGGCATAGCAATCAAAAAATGATCGCGCAGTGATGTCATTTGTTCGCTCATACGTTAAGTATCTGCCCCACTGACTGATTTAACAAGAATTAAGGCTTGAGTTATTTGCAACAGCAACGCTTACCCGCCTTTGAATTGCAGTGTTCGAATAATTTCTAACTCATCGCGTTCTTTTCGAACTTCCTCTGGAAAAGGGGGAAACGGCGCGGCCATTCTAACTATTTTTAACGCCTTATCATCCAAAACATTATTCCCAGAAGACTCCAATACATTAATATCCCTAAGGGTTCCGTCTGACCGTATCGCAATTAACAACCGTGGCCGACCATAAAGCTTCGATCGAGCCTCTTCAGGAAAATTTAACGCACCAATCCGCTCGATTTTATTTTTAACGAGCGCCATATACTGAGCATCGACAGCCTTCATAGCTGAAGCTGCATTAAAGCGCGTAACCTTAGGTCGCTTTGAATACTCTTTCTGCTGCCGCTGTAATTCAGCCTCCAAGCTCGCAATCTCTAGACTTCTAGCCAATAAAGACTTTTTGGGTTGCTTTGTAGGGTCTGTTTTTTCAGTTTTCTTATTTTCTACAACGGGGGCTTTTTTCTTGGCATTTGACTCCGTCGCCACCAGCGTTTTCTTCTTAACAATAGGTTCAGGTCGACTAGCCGCTTCTTGCTGAATCTCTTCTACTTCCCTAATAACCTTATCATTTTGTTTAGCCTTAACCGGTGTACTTATTTTTGACACCTCTTCTACCGTCCCACTACCCTGTTGGTTAGCTTGCGCTAAGAAGTCAGCATCTTCTGGCTTTTCACCATCATCATACTGAGCGAGCGTAATCTCCATTGTATGCGGCGCAGGTTTAGGGTCTTCTAGGCCAAACGTTACACCCAACACAATAATGGCATGAAGCGCCAACGCTAAAAAAATTGTAAAACTTAACCTATCGACCGCACCTGCGGCTACCACTGCTGCTGACATTAACTATATGCGCCCATTAGTAAAAACCTTCAATTAAATCACAAATTTACCGCGTTCAAAAACTAACGTCGATGTGCGGAATAGTCTGACCGCACGCCTTTATTTTGTCCAGCATGTTAATGCCTGCGAACACATTAATGCTTCGCGTTTAGCTTCTCTTCGACCTTGTCCATTAACTGGCCTGCGATATCTAATCCGAAATCGCGATCAAGCTCACGAATACAGGTCGGACTGGTAACATTAATCTCGGTAAGATAATCACCAATTACATCAATCCCTACAAACAACAACCCTTTAGCTTTTAATGTGGGTCCAACCTGCTCACAAATCCAGCGATCTCGATCGGTTAAGGGCCTTCCTTCACCTCGTCCACCAGCCGCTAAATTGCCACGATTCTCACCCTTAGCAGGTATTCGAGCTAACCCATAGGGCACCGGTTCACCGTCAATTAATAAAATACGCTTGTCGCCCTCTGTAATGGCGGGTATAAACTTCTGAGCCATCGCTTGCTGCGTTCCATGCTGAGTAAGCGTCTCGATGATTACGCCGATGTTAGCATCACCTTCTTTCACTCTAAATATATTGGCCCCACCCATGCCGTCAAGAGGCTTAAAAATAACATCTTTATGCTCGGTAAAAAATGTTTTTAGTCGTGCAGGGTCCCTAGATACCAACACATCGGGACAGCACTGAGGAAACTGCGTAGCAAATAATTTTTCATTGCAATCTCGAAGTCCCTGCTGATTATTCACCATCAACACGCCACTCTCTTCAGCTCGACTCAAGATTAAGGTCGCGTACAAGAACTCACTATCAAACGGAGGATCCTTACGCATTAATATTGTATCTAGCATGCTCAATGTCTGGTCTTCTCTTGAAGATAGCTCATACCACCCAGCAGGGTCTTCTTTTACCGTTAACCGCCTTAATGAAGCTTTAGCCGTGCCTTGCTCAAGGTAAAGATCCTTAAGCTCCATATAGTAAAGTTCCCACCCCCGCTTCTGCGCCGCAAGCAACATGGCGAATGAACTGTCTTTAACAATGTTAATGTCGCCAATAGGGTCCATCACAATTCCGAGCTTTATCGTCATAAAATACCTATTAACCTACCAAGTTATTTATTTTGTACTAACCTTAAATCAGAACCGAAATGAAAGGGTTTGCACCGAGCTGTAGACTTTATCAAAGTACTGAATATGGAGCTACTTATCATTCGGTTAATGATTTGTGACAATAATATACAAACAATTTCTTTATAAAGATTCTCAAATAAACTATAAATAATAAATGTTTATAGAATGCTTTAGAATTCTGTGTTAAAAATGCACGTTAACATATTGGCCGTCACAGACTTTAGCAGGCCGCCCCACAGGCCACAAAAAAATATAATACGACCTTCTAAACGCTTAGGGCAGTTGGATAATGGAAGACAATTTTGAGAACCTGAAAATCATGGTGATTGATGACAGTAAGACAATTCGTCGTACTGCAGAAACACTATTAAAGAAGGTTGGATGCACAGTAATAACCGCGACCGATGGCTTTGATGCCCTCGCAAAAATAGCGGACACACACCCAGACATCATTTTCGTAGATATTATGATGCCTCGGTTAGATGGCTATCAAACCTGTGCTCTGATTAAAAACAACAGTGCGTTTAAATCTACGCCCGTCATCATGCTGTCAAGTAAAGACGGCCTTTTTGACAAGGCAAAAGGACGCATAGTCGGTTCGGATCAATATTTGACCAAGCCGTTTAGTAAGGATGAATTGCTAGGTACCATACGGACATACATACCTGCCAGTTAATTAGCTATTGCCTGCTTAGATTTACAGACAATAGCTAAGAGATTGATTGAACAGTTTTTTGAGCTTAACATTGCTTAAAAATATTTTATTTGTAGCCAGGAGATTCACCCGGGGGAATTATGGCTCGCATTTTAATTGTTGATGACTCGCCAACTGAAGTCAGAAAAATTTCAACTATATTAGAAAAGCACAAGCACGAAATTATTACCGCAGACAATGGCGCTGACGGCGTCGCAACAGCCAGAGCAGAAAAGCCTGATTTAGTTCTAATGGATGTTGTCATGCCAGGTTTGAACGGTTTTCAGGCAACACGCCAACTGACTCGAGCGGCTGAAACTGCAGACATCCCAGTTATTATCGTGACAACTAAAGATCAAGAGACCGATCGCGTTTGGGGTACGAGACAAGGTGCAAAAGGCTACCTTGTTAAACCAGTTGACGAGGACGACTTGATTAGCACCATTAATCAACTTCTCTCATAATTGATCGAGTACTGCTAACCATGTCTGCAAAGATAGCCCCTTTTGCCGCTCTCTCAGATATCGCTTCGAGAAGTAAATCGTTCGCAGAAGGTCTTCCTGCACAGGAAGAAGCGGTCGAACTCTGGAGTGGCATTGGATTTACACTCGGGGGGGAGCATTTTGTTGCCCCCATGGGTGAAGTCACTGAGATTCTTCATATCCCTCGTTATACACAAATCCCAGGCGTAAAGAGCTGGATGCAAGGCTTAGCCAATGTTCGTGGTCGGCTATTGCCTATCATGGATTTAGGTCACTTCTTTGAGCTCCCCAAAACACCTATCTCGAGCAGAGACAGGCGCGTGCTTGTCGTTGAGCACGGGGAAGTACTGAGCGGCCTTATCGTAGATAGTGTGTTAGGGATGCAGTACTTTGCTGTTGATGGATTTAAAGACACAGTTGAAAACGTTACACGATCAATGGCGCCGTTTATTAACGGGGCTTACTTGAAAAATGATGAGGTTTGGAAGGTTTTTAGTGCGTCTACATTTACTGAAGACCCTAAATTTCTCACCGTGTCACAGTGGTAAAAGATTTATTCGCAACTGCCAGCAGTATAAAGGCAGTTAGAATTTAAATGCGGTAACGGTGTATTAAAATAATTCACCATCACTCGAAAACAACAACTTAGAACATAAGAGGCCGGGAGCCAGAAAATGAAAAGTAAATCTGGAAAGTTTAATTCAGGCCAGGGCAACAACTCGCTCCTCCTTGGATTAGGTGGAGTGTTGGTCGCCCTGCTACTCTTTCTTGCGTATGTATCATTCGTCATCGTAAGAGATAGTAACCACGACAAAGAATATGCCGGCCATGCAGGTGACCTCCGAGTACTATCTCAGGAAATAGCCAAAAACGCATCGGAAGCATCGAGTGGTAAAGCTGAGGCATTTGATCAACTTAAACGGTCTCGTGATGACTTTGAGCGCAAGCTAAACCTACTCGTT
Organism: Alkalimarinus alittae; assembly: GCF_026016465.1. Taxonomy (NCBI): domain Bacteria; kingdom Pseudomonadati; phylum Pseudomonadota; class Gammaproteobacteria; order Alteromonadales; family Alteromonadaceae; genus Alkalimarinus; species Alkalimarinus alittae. The sequence continues at coordinate 455,200 of NZ_CP100390.1, read as the reverse complement.
CAAGGTAACGCCGAAACAAACCTTCCGCCTAACGACCTAGCCTCAGAAACAGGCGTGGTAAAACGTTGGAACGAAGTAAAAAACAACACCGACCAAATCCTGGCGAACCAAGACACGGTACTATCTTTGCATCTGGTTGCCGAAACACTTAACGAGACCATTCCTCAGCTGCAGGTTGAGTATGATGACGTTGTTCAAATTCTATTAGAAGGTGACGCACCGGCAGATCAGATCGCGGTTGCACAGCGCCAGTCACTGCTTGCAGAACGTATTGTACGAAGTGTTAACAACGTACTTTCGGGCGATGAAGATGCGGTAATCGCCGCTGACCGATTTGGCCGTGACGCAAAGCTGTTTGGTCGAGTACTTAACGGCATGGTTGAAGGTAACAACGTCATGGGCATTAGCCGAGTTGACGATGAAGATGCGATATATGGCCTAGAGGCTATCGCAGAAATGTTTGAATTTGTCAGCGAAAACGTAGATGCGATTCTAGAAACATCACCAGAACTATTTAAGGTTCGTACCGCTGCAAACAACATCTTCCAAGATTCTCAGGCACTACTTAAAGAAACAACATCACTATCTACCCAGTTTCAAACACAGGCAGAATCACGATCTATCAGCCCTACGCTTGCATACATTATTTTGGGTGGTGTAATACTTGTTATCGTTCTAATTGGTTTATCTCTATTCCGTGAAAGCCAAGCTCGACTTCAAACAACCACAGAGCAAAATGAGCAAAACCAAAACGCAATCTTGCGACTACTTGATGAACTAGCTGACCTGGCTGATGGTGATTTGACAACAGAAGCCACGGTAACAGAAGATTTCACAGGCGCCATCGCTGACTCTATCAACTTCGCAATCGACCAAATGCGTGGTCTTGTTAAGGCTATTCGAGATACCGCCGTACAGGTTGCTTCTGCAGCACAAGAAACGCAAGCAACAGCGATGCATCTTGCAGACGCATCTGAGCACCAGGCTCAAGAAATTGCAGGAGCATCAGCCGCTGTAAACGAAATGGCTGTTTCTATCGACCAAGTATCTTCAAACGCAGGTGAATCATCAGCGGTTGCGGAACGATCGGTTGCGATCGCGAAAAAAGGTGCCGAAGTGGTACAAAACACCATTCGAGGCATGGACACGATTCGAGAGCAGATTCAAGAAACATCAAAGCGTATCAAACGACTAGGTGAATCTTCACAAGAAATCGGTGATATCGTATCTCTAATCAACGACATTGCCGACCAAACCAACATCCTATCATTGAACGCCGCAATCCAGGCATCGATGGCCGGTGATGCGGGTCGAGGCTTCGCGGTTGTTGCCGACGAAGTACAGCGTCTTGCAGAACGCTCATCTGCCGCAACAAAACAGATTGAAGCACTGGTTAAAACAATCCAAACCGATACTAACGAAGCCGTTATATCGATGGAACACACCACTGCAGAAGTGGTTCGCGGAGCTCGATTGGCACAAGATGCGGGTGTTGCACTGGAAGAAATCGAGAACGTATCGATGAACCTTGCAGACTTGATCCAGAATATATCTAACGCAGCACGTCAGCAGTCTTCATCTGCTGGCCACATCTCCAACACGATGAACGTTATCCAGGAGATCACATCGCAGACATCTGCAGGTACCAACGCAACTGCGAAATCGATCGGTAATCTTGCAGAAATGGCAAACCAACTTCGAAGCTCTGTAGCAGGCTTCAATCTACCAGAAGAAGGCGAGTCAGAGACTGCAGCATAGCGTAGTTGGTAAGGTTTTAATTCTCTGTTGTGAATATGATGACTGACTACAATAACAAGGCTCAACCTACTCGGTGGGCCTTGAAACCATTACCAGAAATGGATAATGACCAGTTTCGAAAGTGGCAAGAGCTACTGGAGAGCCGAACAGGTATGAGCTTGCCAATAGGCCGAAAGGTCTTTTTGCAAACTAGCCTAGGCACACGAATGCGTGAAATTGGTTGCAGTGGTTATCAAGAGTATTTTGAAAAGGTAATTAACGGCCCAACCGGAATCATCGAGTGGACTACGTTAGTTGATCGGCTTACGGTGCAAGAGACACGTTTCTATAGAGATATAGACGCTTGTAACCTAGTAACAGACTATGTTCTTACACGACCGATCGATAACCTTAAAAAATCAACACTCGAAGTTTGGAGTGTTGGCTGCTCAACAGGTGAAGAACCTTATACGTTAGCAATGCTGCTCAGTGAAAGTATGAATACGCTAGGGCTCAAGCATTATTACGGTGTTACTGGTACCGATATAAGCACTCCAGCCCTAGAAAAAGCGCGAGCCGGGATATATACCGAGCGTAAACTGGTAACAGTTGCAGATACGCAGCGGGAAAAATATTTCAACAAACACAATGATGGCCGGTATGAAGTAATCCCAGCCATTAAAGATCGTGTTTGTTTTGCAAGAGTTAACATTTTAGATCTCGGCAACGCACCCATGCATGGGATGAATATAATTTTTTGCCAAAATGTACTGATTTATTTTCGTCGTTGGAGACGTAAAGAAATTCTAAGCAGATTGGTAGAAAGACTGGTACCAGGTGGATTACTTGTACTAGGACAAGGTGAAATGGTCGACTGGGAACACCCTGATTTAGAACGGGTTCCAAGCGACAATACTCTTGCGTTCATCCGACGCCCAGAAAAGAATTAGAAATACTGGAGAAGTTATGGGTAATAGCCATGACTATGTAGCACTCGACTGGGTTCGAGGCGAAATAGATGACACACTAAATCAGGCAAGACAGGCACTGGAAGCCTACGTCGACAATACAGAAGACACTTCTCGTATGCGATTCTGCCTGAACTACATCCATCAAGTGCATGGCACATTGCAGATGGTCGAGTTCTATGGCGCCGCATTACTTGCGGAAGAAATGGAAAAACTCGCTCAAGCATTGCTTAACCAAGCCGTTCCTGACCTTCAGGAAGCGGTAGAAGTCTTGATGCAAGCGGTGTTGCAGCTCCCTAGCTATTTAGAGCATTTACATGCAGGTCGTAAAGACTTGCCATTAGTGATTCTTCCGATTCTCAATGACCTCAGAGCATCTAGAGGCGAGTCACTGCTTTCTGACACCTCTCTATTCACCCCTGACCTATCCGCAGCACGTATAGCAACACCTGCAGGCGCAGTACAACGTTTACAAGATCCAAAAGTAGTGGCCAGCCTTCGTAAATTACGCCAGATGTTTCAGTTTTCTTTGGCGGGCGTTATTCGAGGCAACGAAGTTAAGGCTAATACAGCCTACATGGTTAAAGTATTAACACGAGTGGAGCGTCTCTGCCAAAACACAGCACTAGGCCAATTATGGTCTGTTGCTATCGCATTTATTGATGTATTTGACGACAACGAACTTGAACTTACGTCGGCCACAAAAACACTGCTACGTGATTTAGATCACCAGATTAAGCGCTTAATTGATGAAAGCGTCGATGTACTGTTGCAACCCGTGCCTGAAGACCTTTTAAAGCACCTTCTTTACTATGTTGCAAAATCAAGTACCGATACTGAACACGTCAACAAGGTTCGCGAGCGATTCCACCTGAACCAGTCACTTCCTAAAGATAAAGAAGTCGACGAAGAACGTCAGCGAATGCAAGGGCCAGATAAAGAAGCAATTGCATCCGTAGTTGCAGCGCTGAATGAAGAGCTTGCAAGAATAAAAGACCAGTTAGATTTATTTGTGCGCGGTGAGTTTAGAGACAACGCCGACCTTGAGGAGCTATTACCGGGCCTTAAGCAAGTGGCCAATACAATGGCAGTACTTGGCCTAGGTATTCCGAGAAAGGTTATTCTAGAACAAGTAGACGTTATTGAAACATTAATAGAAGAGCGCGGTGAAGCTGAAGATATCACCTTAATGGACATTGCTGGCGCACTACTTTATGTCGAAGCGACGCTATCAGGTATGACCGAAGAGCATGCCTCGCCTTTTTCTGCCAATACTGAGTCAGATATACCTGCAGAACAAATCGGTAATGCTCATGATGCTGTGCTTAGAGAAACCAGAAACGGATTGGAACAAGCGAAAACCTGTATCGTTAACTTTATTGCTTCGCAATGGGACCACGCTGAAATTGAAAACGTGCCTGCTATTCTTGACGGACTTCGTGGCGGCTTACAGATAATTCCGCTGACTAAAGCAGCAGAGCTGATCAACTCCTGTAATCAATATATACAACAAGCACTACTTTCTAACAAAACAGTACCTGACTGGAAGCAGCTAGACACATTAGCTGACGCTATCACGAGCATTGAATACTATATCGAACGACTCACTGAAGGCGCTCAAGATAATGAGCTTATTCTTCAAGTCGCAGAAGAAAGCGTAACTGAGCTAGGCTTTCCGCCAGGCGAAATACCGACTTACAACGAAGCCCATTCGAACAAAGAAGACTCCGCTGAAACAACGCTTTCGGATTTATCACCTGATGCGCCTAGCAAAGAGTCTGATGCAGAACTTATTGATGATGAAATAATTGAAATTTTCATCGAGGAAGCAGAAGAAGTTCTCGCGACCATTGCAGAGTTTTACCCTAAATTTGTCAAAGATCATCAACACAAAGATGCCATTGTTGAGCTCAGACGCGCATATCACACACTTAAGGGAAGTGGTCGCTTAGTTGGCGCAGCAACACTGGGTGAACTTGCTTGGTCAATAGAGAACATGCTCAACCGTGTTCTTGATAATACCATCTCGGTTACAGCATCATTATTCCCATTGCTCGAAGCGGTTAACCAAAAGCTTCCTCAATTGGTTAACGATTTCAAAGAAAAACAACCGTCAGAAGATGTTAGCGACTTAATAGATCAAGCTAATGTACTAGCAGGCGTGCCGCGCTCAGGTGCAAACAAGGTAGCGAATACCGAAGAATCAGAACCTGCAATTGAGCTATCTGAAGCGCCAAGCACTACTGAGGCCGTTGATGAGGGCAAAGCCCCTGATGAAACTGAACAAGACACAGTAGAATCGAATACTGCCAATGAAGTCAGTAGCCCTTCTGCACCTCCTCGTTTTGATGAAGAAGACCTTATTGATGATGAGATCATTGAAATCTTCATAGAAGAAGCAGAAGAAGTACTTGAGACGATTGCTGAGTACTTGCCAACCTATATCAATCAACATGACAACAGTGAAGCACTCACTGAGTTGCGAAGAGCTTTCCACACCCTAAAAGGCAGTGGCAGAATGGTCAACGCAACGACTGTAGGTGAGTTATCTTGGGCTGCTGAAGACATGATGAACCGAATCATCGATGGCTCGATTGTAATGAGCCACGAAATCGGTGAAACATTAAGTAATGCTACAGAGCTGCTTCCTGACTTAATCGAAGACTTTAAGCTGCAACAAGCGCCAAGACACGATGTAACAGCACTTATTGAGCGCGCCAATTTACTTGCTCAAGGCGAATCAGCACTGGCTGCGGAAAGCAGCACAACTACGAATGATTCAAGCCTCGAGAATGAACTAGACACGGATAGCGGCGTAGACCCTGTACTGTTAGATATTTTCCGCAGCGAAACAGACACTCACCTTGAGACCATCAATGAGTTTGTAGAGGCCGCAGAAGCAGAAGGTGAAATACCATTTACCGATGCTATTTCTCGAGCCCTTCACACATTAAAAGGCAGTGCGAACACTGCAGGCATTAGTCCAATAGCGGCTATCATTGTCCCGGTAGAGAAGTTTGTTAAAGATGCCCGAGCCGTTAATATTCCTGCCAACCCAGCCGTTTCGAATATGTTACGGCAAGCTGCTGTTTATGTAAGGCAAGGGATAGAGCAATTATACAACGATCCTCAGCATCATATTGACGGTACAGAAGAGTTTCTCACGCATTTAAATGAGCTAAGTGAATTATCCTTTGCCGATGTTAGCGATATTGAACAAGCTCAAAGCACAACCACCGACCCACAACTCATCAGCATCTTCCTCACTGAGGGTGTTGATATACTGCTTGACGCCGAATCAATTCTTGATAACTGGCGCAATAACCCTGTACCCGGTGAAGAGCTCGAAAAACTAGTCGGCGAACTAAAAACCCTAAGCCAAGGTGCTCAAGTTGCCGGTTTAGAAGATATTTGTGAGTTTGCAGAACTACTTGAAAGTGCTTATGAGTTAATTGAGTCTGGTGATGTTGTCGCTAATGACAAATTCCTAGACACGATTGCACACGGACACGAAGCGTTATTGAGTCTGATGGATCAAGTAGCCGCAGGCTTAGCTACCCAACCCAACAACAAGCTCATTGCTGAAATTAAAGAACTTATTTTAAATATTCAAGCAGACAACGCCGTAACCGAAAACGAAGCTAGAGAAAAAGCGGCAGCTGAAGCAGAGGCAGCAGAAGAGCAAACCCAGCTAGAGCAAGACGCACTCAAAGAGCTGGATGAGGAACTTGAAATTGAAATCCCAACACTTTCAGGCTTTGAAATCGATGAAGAAATTCCTACATTAGATATTGAGGAACCCGCATCTGCACTACCTCAATTGACAGCAGAAGACAGCGCCTCATTACTAGACCCTGAGTTGGTTGAAATTTTCCTCGAAGAAGCTAATGACATTGTTAATAACACGGGTGAGTTACTTCAGCAGTGGTCTGAAGATACTACAAACCCTGACCTCCTCATTGAGCTTCAGCGTGAACTTCATACCTTAAAAGGCGGTGCACGCTTAGCTGATATTTCATCGATAGGCGACCTATCTCATGAACTAGAAACGCTATTCGAAGGCTTGACTGAGCAGCGCCTTGTAGCGGCCCCGTCTTTAGTCACGTTGCTATTTAGTTGTCATGATAGGTTAGCGACTATCATTGATGACGTTTCATCTGGCAACAGCGGCAAACCTGCTGTCGACTTGATTGAACAAATTCAGCAAGTTATTTCTACCGCAGGTGAGCCTGTGGCAACAAATCAAGTTGAAGAAACAACCGATGAACAGGAAGCCACAACGCCTACTTCATCTGCAGAGTCTGAGCCACTTGACGATACAGTTTCTGCTGAAGATAGTCAGCAAGCGCCGATGGACCTTGATCCAGAGTTGATAGAGATATTCCTAGAAGAAGCCAATGACATCATTGAAAACTCAGGAAACCTGATTCAACAATGGCAAGAAGATCCTTCTCAACATCAAACAGTTAATGAACTTCAACGAGAGCTCCATACGCTTAAGGGCGGCGCTCGTATGGCCGAAATTTCAGCCATCGGTGATTTAGCTCATGAACTTGAAAGCCTCTTCGAAAGAATTGTTGATGGTCAAATTAACACCGACAATCATATTATTGACTTATCACTTAGCGTTCATGATCGCTTGGCTACGATGGTCGACGATATCGGAGCAGGACGAATTAGTCAGCCTGCCCCTGAGTTAATCGGACAAATAACCGCCATAATCGACGGCGAACCTTCTACGACTGCCGCAGATGAGTCTCTAGCTGAATTATCGTTGGAAGAGTCAACCGATCTCTCAGAAGAGACGGCAGAGCAATTTATTGACGCCGTAAATGAAGAAGTTGATGCAGAAGACGCGTTAAGTCAGCTACCGACGCTGGAACTAGAAGAGGATGAAACAGACGAACCTAATGAACTTGAAATAGCGCTACCAGACGTTGAAGCAGCCACCGAAGAAGATACACCAGCAGAGCTCGAAGCCGAAACATTAGACGTCGAACCTATTCTGTCTGAGTCGTTAGACCCTGAGTTAGTCGAAATATTCCTTGAAGAAGCGAATGAAATTATCGACAACACAGGCGAATTACTCCAGTCATGGCTTGAAGATATTAATGACAGCAGTCACGTTAAAGAACTGCAACGCGAGCTTCACACCTTAAAAGGTGGCGCTCGAATGGCCGAAATAGGTCCGTTAGGTGACTTAGCCCACGAGCTTGAAACCCTTTTCGAAGGTATTGTTGATAACGGCCTAGTCGTCGACAGCTCAATCTCTGATCTCATGCTAGCCTGTCATGACAAACTAGCGACCATGGTCGATCAAATAGGAAGCGGCTCAGCCATTTACCCTGCTCTCGACTTAATTGCGGCAGTGGTTGCATTAACCAATGGTGACCCAGTACCTACACCGTCCTCAAAGTCTGAAACAAGTGCAACAGAAGAACAACCTGTTGTTGAAGCTGAAGAAACGACGACTGAACCAGAAGATGAAAGTGCACTTGAACTAGAAGCCCCCACCTTAGATGAGGAGTCGCAGTCTTCAGAGCAAACGCCTGTAGAAGATGAAGTGCCCTCTTATGAAATATCGACCGACGACACTAGCGAGCAAGATTTTGCTGATGACTTGATGTCGATATTCCTAGATGAAGCCCGTGAGATATGTGACGCTATTATTGATAGCTTAGATCACTGGAGCGAAGCACCTGAAAGCCTGAACGGCGTAGTTGAACTACAACGTGAATTGCACACGTTGAAAGGCGGTGCGCGTCTGGCTGATATAGATAATATCGGAGATTTAGCAGACGCTTTATACGATAAGCTTGAGGCTGCTATCGGCCAAAATGCAACGAATAACCCTGAACTTATTAAGATCACAAGCCGCAGTACAGAGCAGCTTAACACGATGCTTAATGAGCTTGAAAGTACCGGTAAATCGTCTTCTGCTACCGACTGTATCAGCGCTATAAACGCTATAACTATTGAGGCAGATAAGAGCGTTGAACTAGAAGCAGCAGCAAGAGATGATGCTGACGATGCAGAAATTCTCGAGATATTCCTTGAAGAAGCCAATGAAATACTCGAAGAACTCGACACGCAACTCTCAGACTGGTCTACCGATTCAAGTAATGATGACTTCAATCGTGAGATACAGCGCTTACTGCACACGCTAAAAGGCGGTGCTCGTCTAGCAGGACTGAAAGAGCTAGGCAATGTCAGTCATGAACTCGAAAGTAAGCTCATTGAAGCACTTGAAAAAGGCGATGGACTTAACAACGACCTCCATACCATGGTTAACCAGTATCAAGACAAGCTAAACTCACTGGTCACCGAAGTTAATCATCGCTTTATAGCACTCTCTGCTGAACAGGCAACACCTGATGAGCACAAGAAGCCAGCATTAGAGCAGCCAATATCTGAAAACAGCACCGACGCAGAACAACCAGAAACCGCGCAAGGTGCTACTGATACACAGGCAGCATCAGTGCCTTCTACAGCCGTTTCGCCTTCAACCGATCAACAAGATCGCGTTACAACAACCGCGAAGAAGCCTGCAAGCCAAGCTAAACAAGCTGCGAAAGCTAGACCCGCACAACAAGAAACAGTACGAGTATCGGCTTCTCTTATCGATGATCTCGTAAACCTTGCAGGTGAAACCAGTATTACACGTGGTCGACTAGAACAGCAGATCAGTGACTTTAGTTTCAACCTTGATGAGATGGTATCTACTATCGAGCGTCTTCGTGAACAGCTTCGAAGAATGGACATGGAAACAGAAGCACAAGTACTGTTCCGCACCGAAAAAGAAGGTGTGGGCCCAGACTATGCTGACTTTGATCCACTGGAAATGGATCGATATTCATCCATACAACAGTTATCACGAGCACTGACAGAAAGTACCTTCGATCTATTGGATCTAAGAGAAACCCTTGCAGATAAAGCAAGAGATGCAGAAACACTGTTACTTCAGCAGTCCAGAATCCATACAGAGCTGCAAGAAGGTCTGATGAAAACCCGCATGATTCCGTTCTCTTCAATGGTTCCAAGATTGAGAAGAATCGTTCGGCAGATCAGTGGAGAACTTGGCAAAAAAGCAGAGTTCGACGTACAAAATGCAGAAGGCGAAATGGATCGTACCGTTCTCGAAAGAATGGTTGCACCGCTAGAGCACATGCTCAGAAACGCGCTGGATCACGGTATCGAATCTATCGAAAAACGTAAAGCAGCAGGAAAGCCCGAAGCCGGTAATATTAGCCTCTCTCTAAACCGAGAAGGCGGAGATATCGTGCTACGAATGAAAGATGATGGTGGCGGCATTAGCGTAGACGTCATTCGCGAGAAAGCCATTAAACAGGGCCTAATGAAAAAAGGCGCGCCACTGTCTAATCATGATATTTTACAGTTCATCATGAAAGCAGGCTTTAGTACCGCTGAACAAGTGACACAAATTTCTGGCCGTGGGGTCGGCATGGATGTTGTCGCGAGTGAAATCAAAATGCTAGGCGGTAACATCAGCATTGACTCGAGAGAAGGTGCAGGTACTACATTTACGGTAAGGCTACCGTTTACGGTATCGGTTAACCGAGCCCTCATGGTTAATACTGGTGAAGATTTTTACGCGATACCATTGAATACGATTGAAGGTATCGTAAGAGTAAGCCCATACGAACTTGAAGAATATTACAAGCCTGACGCGCCACTCTATGAGTATGCAGGTCAACAATACCGCCTGCAGTATCTTGGCAACGTACTTCACAGCGATCACAAACCTAAGCTACAAGGGCAACCGTTACCCCTTCCCGTCATACTCGTACGTGGAACGGACCACCCTATCGCGTTACAAGTTGACAGCTTAATGGGTAGCCGTGAGATTGTAGTTAAGAGTCTTGGCGCTCAATTTAGTAAGGTTCCTGGTGTATCCGGTGCCACAATACTCGGTGATGGTAGCGTGGTAGTCATCCTTGACTTACCTGCGCTTATACGTGCCGATGATGGTCGTGCCCTAAGCAATATAGAACATGAGGTCGAAACACCAGCAGCCGTTGAACAGCGACCAACATTGGTCATGGTCGTTGATGACTCCGTCACCGTAAGAAAGGTAACCACTCGCTTACTCGAGCGAAATGGAATGGATGTCATCACCGCCAAAGACGGTGTCGATGCGATAGCTCAGCTGCAGGACAATAAACCTGACGTCATGCTGCTCGATATTGAAATGCCTCGAATGGATGGCTTTGAAGTAGCCAGTCTGGTTCGCCACGATGAAAATCTGAAAGATGTTCCCATCTGTATGATTACCTCTCGTACAGGCCAGAAACACCGAGAGCGAGCAATGTCCATCGGCGTTAACGAATACCTTGGAAAGCCCTTCCAAGAGAAAGAACTACTCAGCACCATTGAGAAGCTAATTAACCTCTCATGAGCGTAAATGAGCGCCCCAAGATAGGGATTCTTTCAGACAGCCCACTGCAACGCCACATGCTCCAACACGCAATTTCAAGCTGTGGGCTTGAAATTGCCATTAGTTGCGATCCAGTGCGATTTGAGTCAGCTCAAGAAAGTGAGCTAGAGAGCATCGGCTGCTGGATTTTAGAGTTGGAAAATGAAGAAGAATTTCCTGATTTAATCGATAGCCTACTAGATTCCACCGAAGCAGGTGTACTGTTTGGTTTAGGAAAAGCACCCGAGCGACAAAGCGATGAATATCCCCGATGGGAAAGAAGGCTATTCTCAAAGCTAAGGGATGAGATTGGAACTCTCGAACTACTAGACTCAGAAGCCTCTTTAGATCAGCTCGATAGTGAAACCGATCAACAAAAAGGCCCGTTACCACTACCTAGCATTCTTTCTAATGCGATCCAATCTAACACCTCAGGCAATGGCGTCGCTGACCATATCTGGATACTTGCGGCCTCGTTAGGCGGCCCTGCAGCCGTCAAAGAATTCTTAGACCAGTTACCCGCAGGCCTACCCGTTTCATTTATTTATGCGCAGCACATTGATGCAAATTTTTCGTCAGTATTATCAAAAGTATTAGCTCGACACTCCAGCTTTGAGCTTAAGCAAGCTCAAGAAGGCGATACTCTCGCTAATGGGCAGGTATTAATGGTACCTGTTGAACGTGAAATGGTGCTCGACGAACAAGGTAAAATCCAATTTAAAGACACGGCTTGGCCAGGCCCTTACGGACCATCGATAGATCAAGTCATGTTAAATGTGGCCAATCATTACGGCGCTAAGTGCAACGTAATGGTCTTTAGTGGCATGGGGAACGATGGCGCAATTGCGGCTCCCCTCTTAAAGGCTTATGGCTGCAAAATATGGGTTCAAAGTGCAGATAGCTGTGCAAATAGTTCTATGCCTGATTCCGTAGAAGCCACCGGCTGTAGTTCTTTTATAGGTAGCCCCACTCAACTGGCCGCCAACCTAATAAGAACCATTGAACAAGAAACCATTTTGTCAGGCTCAGGAAAAAGATCCGCGCCGGGACACTAGAAATTTATGCTGAGGAGCTGAAAAGTGGAAGAGTCCATAAGTATTTTATCCAGTCTTTATCTACCCGTCGTCGGCGGAAGTTTATTGCTGCCTAACGTTTCAGTCGCAGAAATCGTCGATTACCAATCACCCGATGCTGTATCAGATGCACCAGAATGGTTCCTTGGCAATATCAAATGGCGCGGGGTAACACTGCCTGTTATCTCTTATGAGCGGCTAAATGATACCCCTCTGCCCGATCATTTGAGTAATACAAGGATTGCGGTAATCAATACCATCGGTACAAAACATGAGGCATTGCCATTTTTTGCAATTACCACGCAAGGCATCCCGCGTCAGACTAAAATAGACCAAGAAAACATCAAAGAAGTTGAAGAGGCCTCGCTAGGCCCTGCTGACTTAATGAAGGTGGTCGTGATGGGTGATGAGGCTATTATCCCGAACTTGGAATATATTGAGAAAATGGTTCTTGAAAGCAACCCAGCTTAATTGACTTGCTCGCGAAGCACGCTTCGCGAGCCTATTCCTATCAACCTGAGTTAAGGTCGATGTAGATTTAGTGTTTAGCTTTTAGCTTCTTGTTCACTGTTTTTAGATTCTTTTTCATTCGCATTAAACCCAGCATGACAATCCCTACAGCAACCGGCACAAAAAGCCCGGTTACCAAGGTACTGTTACTGATCATACCTATGGTTTTAGCCCCTTCTGCAGCATACTTAAATAGACCAACCAGGTAGTAACTGATCGCCGCAACCGAAAGCCCTTCTACTGCTTGCTGCATTCTTAATTGCAACTTACTTCGTCGATCCATAGACTGCAGTAGATCCTGATTTTGCTCTTCTATCGTTAAATTAACGCGTGTTCGAAGCAACTCGCTCGCTCGATCAATTCTGCCCGATAAATCATCCAGGTCTACTCGTATCGTTTCACACGTTCGATAAGCAGGCGTTAGACGACGTCCTAAAAACTCACTAAACGTCTGCAAGCCTTGTACTTCTTCTTCTCGCAGCTCCTCTAATCGACTCATAGATAGCCGATAGTACGCTTCAGTTGCAGAAAAGCGGTAATTCGTATCAGAGATGATTTGCTCGATCTTCGCTGATAGCGTAGTCAGTTCACCTAACAAACGTCGCTCATCATCAAGACTTTCGATATCCGTGATCTGCTGAATAATGGTTGCTAGTTGCTGATCCATTTCGCGAACATTAGGCGCTATCTGCCGCGCAATAGGAAACGATAATAGTGCGACCATTCGATACGTTTCCAATTCAAGAATTCGCCTAACCAATCGACCTGTCTGACAAGGGTTAAGGCCATTATTGTAGACTAGAAAACGCCCCATGTTGTCGCTATGAATGCGATAAGCCGTCCAAATCTGAGCGCCTTTATCGTTAGCATAACAGCTCAATAAACGATGTCCTTCAAAATTAACGCGTTGAGACTCGACCGTTGGAGGCTGTTCTGGCATATTTTCTATTTCAAGGTGCAAACCACTGATCACCTTCCCAGGAATAGCACTCAGCCACTCTTCTGGGAGCAACGAAAGCGCGGTTCTCTGAAAGACACCTGACTCAAGCTTATGTAAAAAGGTGTACGTTGAAAACTCAGTATGGCGCTCCCATCTAAATTCAAAACCACCAAAGTCTTGATAGTAACAAGATGCTTCTGGCGCAGGCGGGTTTACGCTATACCGTGCACATAAAGCACCTATATGCTGAAACTCTTCAAGACGATTACCCGCCAGCCCAACCTCTTCAGGTAAATGCAACACGGCAAGCTGTGAAATTCGGGATTGTGAGTCAATAACCGGGAAAGGCCGGGTATGAAGCTCATTAAAAAGTTCATCTCTTTGATCATGGAAATTAAAGACCATGGATGAAATTTTGGGAGCCTGCTCTGTCATAACTAAATACCTACAGCCTAAAAAGGCGCACACTTTAACACACTTTAAAATTGTGCAACAAAATCAAACTATACAAGAATTAGGCCCATTATTGATTAATCATCATCAAGTTACGTCTCTATATAACGATTACGTTAATGAATCTAATATTAATGTTATAATCTGCTACCGTGACATTTAGCAGGCGATAGCGGCCAAACATGATGATGAGCAATATTTTGATGCAGGATATTCAATGACATTACTGGTAGAAGCTCAGCATATTTGTGTTCAATACAATGATCATACCGCCGTAAATGATGTTTCACTCAGTATCAATAAAGGTGAAATTGTCACGCTTATTGGGCCAAACGGCGCAGGTAAGACCACCTTGGTGCGTGCTATTCTAGGGTTAGCGCCTATCTCCTCAGGTCTATTAACCAAAAAACCAGCACTATCGATTGGTTACATGCCCCAAAAGCTACAGATTGACTCCACGCTCCCGGTGACCGTTAACCGGTTTCTTGCATTAGCGAGTCGGCATGGCAGCAATATTGAAGATGCATTAGCACTGGTTGGTATTGCGCACCTTAGCAAAAAGCCCATTCAAGCCATCTCTGGAGGTGAGTTACAGCGCGTGTTATTGGCTAGAGCGATTCTTCGCCAGCCAGAACTGTTAGTGCTCGATGAGCCTGCACAAGGCGTTGATATTACCGGGCAAACCGAACTCTATGCCCTTATAAAACAAATTCGTGATCAATTAGGGTGCGGGGTTTTAATGATCTCTCACGACCTCCACCTTGTGATGGCAGCCACCGATAATGTGATATGCCTTAATCAGCATGTATGCTGCTCAGGTCACCCTGAAACCGTGTCCAATGACCCAGCCTATCAAGAATTATTTGGCCGAACCGGTGCCGAACAAATTGCCGTTTACCATCACCACCATAACCACGAACACACGATTGATGGTGAAGTGGTTGCCTGTAAACATGACCACGATATACCTTCCAACAACCCCAAAGAGAGTAATTAAACGAGCCTGTTATGCCTGACTTTATGATTTACGCGCTCCTAGGTGGTTTAGGCGTCGCTGCAATATCTGGCCCTTTGGGGTGCTTTGTGGTCTGGCGCCGCATGGCTTACTTTGGTGATACGCTGGCCCATTCAGCGCTCATGGGGATTGCGCTAGGGCTGTTACTTGATATCAATTTGAACATTGCGATTACGGCAGTGTGTATTTTTATCGCCACCGCACTGGTCATATTACTTAAGCAACGACAATTAGCTTCCGATACGCTTCTCGGCATTCTCGCGCACTCAAGCTTATCAATCGGGCTGGTCGTCGTCAGCTTTATTGAAGAAGTGAGAATCGATTTAACCGGCTACTTATTTGGCGACTTACTCGCCATCTCACTGACAGATCTAGCCTGGATTTACGGTGGGTCGATAGCCGTAGGGCTTGTCTTAGCGATACTTTGGAAGCCCTTATTAATGATGACAATTCATGAAGAGTTAGCCAAAGTTGAAGGCTTACCGGTTGACTGGCTTAGACTTGTTCTTATGCTACTATTTTCTATCGTTATCGCTGTGGCCATGAAAATTGTTGGCGTACTGCTAATTACTGCCATGTTGATAATTCCTGCTGCAACAGCAAGAAGAATAAGCAATACACCCGAGTCGATGGCACTGAATGCAAGCCTGTTAGGCATGCTATCTGTCGCCCTTGGCCTTACGCTGTCTTATTTTTCTGACACACCTGCAGGCCCTTCTGTCGTTGTAAGCGCATTTTCATTATTTATTTTCTTTTATTTGGCTAGACCGCAAAAAAGCTAAGCAAAGAGTAGATTAAATTTTGCGCAACTTAAGCGCATCCTGCTATGCTTTGGTGTGACTAATACGCATTTTAGAGGTCGCCACAAACAGGATCCGAGCCATGGAAACAGTCTATTCAGAAGATTCAGGCATACATAAGTCACTACAGTATCTGGCACCTCGATTTTTTATATTAGCCTTTGGTGTATTACTCTCTGTCAGTTGTTTTTTTTACCTAACAGAACTTGATAGTCAAAAAGCACTTAATCAAATTGAAAGCCAAAATAAACAACGCGCACTCGCCATTGCCTCGAATGCAAACGATCGCATGGTGGTACTACGGTCACTACGAAGCTACATCCAAACGAAAGAGACATTTACTGAACACGATTTTTCACAACAGGCCTCTCTCTTTCTCGATCACTACCCTGATATTCTTGCCATTGAATGGGCACCTCGTATCCCTGACGCTTTACGTGCTGACTTTGAGCGATCTATGCCAGCCACAGGAGCAGAACCGTATCAAATACGTCAATACCACTCAGCGACTGGCATTAAACCCAGCGACATACGACAGCACTACCTACCTATTCAGTTTGTAGAGCCCGCCTCAGAGCGCGATGCAGCCCTTGGATTAGATCTATTCAGCGTGGTCCATTGGCGTGATCAACTACAAAAAGCACAAAATGAAAATACTACCGTAGCAACTGCGGTTACCACTCTCGTTCAACAAAATAATACGCAAACAAGTGTCCGCATTTTTTATCCCGTTTTTGATGATGAGCATTTAATAAAAGGCTTTCTTACAATGGTAATCGAGTTGGATTCTTTTATTCGAAATACGCTTCATGGGTATGGGCTTAGCACTATCAGTACTGAACTATTCGATCTCAACCAGCAATCAAAAAACCCCATTTATACCTGGTTCGGCGAGCAATCAGGGCTAACCTTGAGCGCATCACATAACAGCCGCTCTCGAGTAACGATTCCTTTTGCCGATCGCCAGTGGCTTGTCATGAGTACGCCCACTCAGCGCTTCCTCAACAGCCAACGATCAAACGCTCCTCGAAACCTATTACTGAGCGGACTATTATTGACGGCGCTAGCGTATATTTGCCTTCATTGGAGTTATCGGGCTAGGTTAAAACTGGCCACTAATCTAGCCAAACTTGAAGAGAAACAAGATATTGAAAGCCGAGCGCTACAGAATAAACTGATTGAAAAAGAGGTATTATCACAAGCCTTAAGCGACAGTGAAAAACGCTGTCGAGATGTAATCGCTCTATCAAGAGATTACACATGGGAGACCGATATCAATAATGAATATACCTTCCTTTCACCTCAAGCAGCTCAAATCAAGGGTGTTCCACCAAAGCAATTAGCAGGCAGTAATTTTTTTGATTGCTTAGCCCCTGAAGACCGCGTTAAAGCGGAAGAGGCGTTGCGATCATCGCAAAAAAACCAGTCTAATATTGAGTTAGCATTAAACTTTCTAAGCCCTTCTGGTGAAAAAACAAAAGAACTGATCAGAGCAGTCCCTTTAACGGATGCGTTGGGTCGTTGGGATGGGTTTCGTGGAACGGGACATTTACTCGATATTCAAGACTGATTAAACCAACGGTGTTTCTTCATCCAAGCGGTCAATCGTCTGCTTCATTTTATTCCAACACTCATCCATTAAGCGATCTGTGTCTTTAACCGTCATACCGTTGGTATTAATAGGGTCAAGCACCTGAATGTTAACGGTACCACTGACGAGTTTGTTAAATTTCAAGCGCCCCGAGTAGCTACTTACGCAAATAGGCACAATAGGAACACCCGCTTCTATCGCCATACGAAACGCACCCTTTTTGAAGGGAAGCATATTTTTCCCTTGGTTTCGAGTGCCTTCAGGAAACACCCAGATTGAGCGATTACCTTTGGTCAGTGCCTCTGTTGTAACATTTAGCTTAGCTTTTGAATTTTTGCTATTGCCGCGATCAATAAGTACATTACCCGCTAGCCAATACAACAAACCAAACCCTGGTATATACAGTAAACTTTTTTTACCAACAGATACGGTTCTTTTAGGTATCGCCCCACCACAAATATACAGGTCTAAGTTATCCTGATGGTTCGCTATTACCACTGAAGGGGGCATATCAACAGTACCTTCCACCCCCTTAATGTTTAGTTTTATCCCCAGAATTCGAGTGCCACCCCAAGAGTAAATTCGAGCAAATATGCGCGTATTGTCAGGATCAAATGGGCGAAAGAGTGACAGAAAACAACCAACAACAGCGACTGCGACAAAATAAAATAAGGCAAGAAGTATACGAATAAAAGACAACATAAAGATTTCATTCTCCAATAATCTGTTCAGCGTACACCTGTATTATTATTTTTTCAACAATAGAGATCTCAATTATTAATCCTTAGGAAGGGCTTGCCGAGTTTATTTAACCGCTCAGAAAGATAACTGTAGTCGTCACTACAGTTATCCGTTGATAGCCACAAGTGGTCTGACCACTTTAAGGTCAATATGGCACAAGCCTATTTACGCCAATAATTGTTTGCAGCCGCTACTGTCTGAAAATTAGTCGCGATGACGTGCGAGGCTGCAGTCAATCCATCTGCTGAATTAGCATATTCAGGTCTAAGTTTTTTCAATACATCTACGTCTGGCTGGGTGTACTTAACACCTCGGCGGCTTAATGTAATCGCTAACTCGTAACCTTCTTGAGGGGTGTCTGTCTCTAATGAGTTGAGCCATGTATCCGACATTTTTATTATCTCCAGTATTAATATTTATGGGTCACTGCCCCACAGGTCTATTTTAACGAACACTTACATTCTAGGTAGGTTTATTGCGTGGTCAACTTGCAATAGATACTAGATCGCTTACTAAGGCGATAACACCAATCATTTATTATGTATGCTGCACCGAATCAGCGCCAAAAAGCCTACTCTGTAGCCCTACTTTTCTGCTCTCTATAGGCCGTCGGTGATAACCCATTCCATACTTTAAATGCATGATTAAAAGAGCTTTGCTCTTGATAACCAACAAGAAAAGCAATTTCACTCATAGAGACGCGAGCCTCAGTCAGATAAAACTCTGCAAGCTGCTTTCTAACATCATCCAATAACTGTTTATAACTACAACCTCTTTCCTTTAACTTACGCTGCAGTGTTCGAGCGCTCATATTCAACGCCCCAGCAATCTCTTCTACTCGATAGGCTTGTTTACGCAGCGCTTCAGGAAGAGCGCTTTTTAGCTGCCAAATCAAATCTCGCTGCCCTTCTCTTCCGTTAAGCAATTTTTCTGCATGAGCGGTTAGCGCATCAAATGATGCGGCATCGCCGTTTAAAACAGGCCATGACAATATATCGCTATTAACAATCATGGCATTCGCCGGCTGATTGTATTGAATCTCCGCGCCAAAGAATGATTTATATAAACGCGAGTTTTTGGGCTCTGCAGCCATAAAACAGATTTTCTTTATCGGAAAGTGCTGGTTAATAAGCCATGGCGCAAACGTTCGAACACCTGCAAATACACTTACGACCACATTAAAACTCACCCCCCCTTTAGGGTCAGGGAAATAAAGTGGATTAGGGGCCCAACAATAAGCACTCTCTTCACGCCTAATATCTAAGCGAGAAATACCTAGGTCATGATTGAGGCTTTCATATCGAACAACCTGCTCAAGCACTTGTTTAAGGCTTTGGCAACTCAGTAATGTCATACCTAGTATCGGGTATGACCCAGGTGTCACCGACCGCCCAACCTCTAAGCCAAAATCATCGCAAGCTGCTAACCCTAACTTCATCACTTCTATATACTGCGCTACCAAAATAGCTGCATTTGGCCCCTCTGGCGGCACTTTCTCTTCAGACGACAAGAGATGAGCCTCTTCCCGCGCTAAGATGCGTCTAATTTTCTCAGGGTCAACGCCTTCACGCTCTGCCACACGTACTAAAGTTTGCCAGTACGACAGTGCGACTTCACCATGATATGGCGTTGCTGTCGTTGAGTAACAAGTTGCTGTCATAGTTCCACAAGCCAGTTGAGATGAGATGCATTATCTTCAGAGCATAGATTATTTTAAGCATACGACAAAAACCAACGGTATCACAGCCGCCAACCGTTAGTGATACCGCTGGTTTTAGAGATGAGTATATGGAAGCGTTATTAAATAGTTGGATAGCACTCTATCAAGCACCAATGTTTTTATTATTCCCAGTGATGACGCTAGCGTTAAGCGTTGGGTCATTTTTGCTGTTCGCTCTTCCATGGACACTGCTTGCGTGGATTGATCCAAAATGGGCAAAACCTTATAAAATCCAACAAAAGCCGTTTCAGGTAGGCAAATATTTCTTACCGAACCTTGCGCGTATCACCCTTAATTCGAGCATGATGCTATTAGTGCTCATTATTGCTTGGCCCTTATTACGCTTAAGCAATGTCCACCTCGGTGAGGTTCCGCCATGGTATATATGGGTCATCCAGATCACGCTGTTCTTAATTGTAGATGATTTTCTGTTCTACTGGATGCATCGGTATATGCATGAAAACAAGTGGGTATTAAAGCATATTCACTCAGTGCATCACCGGATCAAAAACACCTGTGCACTTGATGGCAACTACTTTCACTGGGTAGAGTTTGTATTGATTGGCTCATTAGCAATGCTAGGCCCTGTAGCGCTAGGGAGCCACCTTTATGTAATTTATGCGTGGATTATTATTCGAAATCTTGAGGCTGCTGATGGTCATGCAGGTTATGATTTTCCTTGGAACCCATTACGGTTTTTACCTCTCTATGATGGGCCGGTCTATCACGATTTTCATCACGCTCGATTTAAAGGCAACTATGCAGGCGCGCTACATTATGTAGATCGCTATTTTGGTACGTATATTAAAGAGTATTTGGCATACAAAAAAACCCACTCATATCATCTCCCTCACCGTAATCAGTCACTCCCTTCAAAAAAAACGGTATAAAATTACAACGTTTTTTCATTTTTTGCAGGCGTTTTTAGAATCCCAGTCTAAACTTTAATCATAACTCAGAAAATCCCGACGACCCTCAAGGGGTTGACTATCAACAATCAGTAAAACACTAGCCGTAAGCACATAACGCCAACCGCACATCATTTGCAGGCAAATATGAGCCATATGCAATACAAGGTACCGGTTGTCTGAATATTCACTAACGTTTGGCTCAAGACCGTCTGCTCTCGGCCGATAAGAAAAAGAGCACTAAGAGTTACTATTATTGAGGGTAGTATTCTCGTTGTCATCAATCACATGAAGTGTTGATGCAAAGAGCATTGGCCTATCGCAATTGATAAAAATGCTACTAACTTACTTTGTCCTCCTGCGCAGTTTCTACTTATACTGCTGTAGGCGCGACGCTTGAAAAAACAAATAATGAATAACAGGTATCATTATGTTTGGATTTGGTAAAGACTCACTCAAAGAAAATGAAGTAGCGGTAGATAAACAAGATCTGAGTGAATTAGAGCGTAAAGCATCAATTCTTGATCAACTACTAACCGATAACCCGATGCATTCTGCAAAAAACATTGTGGATAATGCACAGCGTGTGCACGCATCGTCTGCCAGAAGATTAAATGGTATTCAAGAAAGTCACCGAAGCCTAGAGTCTTTTGTTGATCAAATACAACACATTCAAAATAACGCCCAAGAGTCTGAAGAATCCGCTAAGCATACTGTTGATATGACAGGCCAGTGTTATAACGACATGAACCAGTTATCCAATAACATTGAAGCATCTTCCCGTGATATTACTGAGTTTACAACACTGCTTGAAAGCCTTGACGAGAGTAACAAAACCATTAGTAAGTTACTCGAATCCATTAAAGCAATCGCAGATCAAACTAACTTACTTGCACTCAACGCGGCCATTGAAGCCGCTCGCGCAGGTGAGCATGGACGAGGGTTTGCCGTTGTTGCCGATGAAGTTCGTCAACTGGCCAACACCTCTAATGAGTCTGCGGAAGAAATTCAGCGAGAAATTACTAAAATAACTGAAATTTCGAACTCCGTTATCAGTAAGCAGCAAGAAGTGGCCGAAATCATTAACAGCAGCGTCACCATTGCCAAAGAGACAATGACCAATTTATCAGGGCTTAAAGAGGTTGCCAATACCAGCGCCGAAGCCGTGCAGGACGTTCTTCAAAATATTTCTCACCAACTTCAAGATGCAGATGCCATTCGCGGTCAAGTGCAGCAGCTAGTTGAAGACACTCAAGACGCCATTTTAGGGTCTGAAGAGAACGTAAACCTAGGACAGCAAATCGTAAACCAGTTATCTTTACTAAATCGTTAAATAAGGAACAGGGCGAACCATTGATACAACCTATGACTCAATTTCAATTGAAGCGGTCTTTACTCGCGCAGCCTATGAAAGCACTGCTCTTAGCCTTTTCATTCATAGCCTTTTTAATGGCAAGCGGCCATAGCGTTGCAGAAGCTGAAGAAGGGGACGCAAAAAAAATCGATGTTCAATATGTTGATTTAAAGCCTGCGTTTGTCGCTAACTTTGGCGGAGCAACCCCTAAATTAAAATTTGTTAAAACCGACATGTCAGTAAGAACTCACTCGGTTGAAGATGCCAAACTCATCAGGCAACACATGCCATTAATTAGAAACGAGGTTGTATTACTTCTAAGCGCACAAACAGAAGATGATATCAGCACAATGGAAGGGCAAGAGAAATTAAGGTTAGCACTTTTAGATAAAATAAAGAGTGTACTTAAAGAAGAAACAGGCTCACCGACCGCAGAAGACCTTCTGTTTACCAGTTTTGTTTTGCAACGCTAGAAAAGATTAATAACCAGAATAGGCTCAATACAACATAAGATTAAAGGCTTGATTTCACTTAGGGTGAGCTCAAGCCTTTAAACCGTATATAGATAATGATTATGCAATCTTATGGACCGGAGCCTTAAGTTCGCATGATTCATACCCATCTTCCCAGCCTGCTTCCCATGCTGCCGATATGACCTCTCCGTTGTAAGGACATTTCTGGCGAGTCATCCCCATCAGTCCGGCCATATAACCTTGCTGGTATGCTTTATTGAGGGATTCAAGATCCCATCCTAATGAAAAGTCTTTGGCCATGAGGCCGCTCCTTTCGTTTTCCACTCATATTCAGTTAGTTAGAAAGCATCAAAAAAATATTCACTCAACACTTTCGCAGAATTCGTTATGCTGTAATAGCACTCTGTCTACTTGGTTCGGCCCTATAGACAACGAACTCTCTGCCCCGAATACTTTGTGGTAGCCCTACCCTATCGTGGCGTTTGATCCACAGTTTATTATTATGATTTTACAATAGCGCAACATCATGAAACATGAAGCGCTTATTCAGATCATTTTGTTACCAAATGTAAGCAAGAAACCCTGCTACGTAAATAAAGTTAACACAGCTTACATGTTGCAACAATAAAATAGGTTGTTTTTTGTGCGGCAGATAACGTTTAAGATAGATACTGCGTCATATATTCTGAGAACCCACTTAAATCAGCGGCCTTAAGCTGCTGTTCTTTAAGGAAAGACTCCCTGGCCATTGCGCTGTATTTTTCGGTAATTGACGCGCTATCAGACTGACTCTGCGACGCCTGTTGATGTTTGAATGATAACTCACCCACAATTTCTAACCATGAGAGTGATTCAGATCGCATAACTGAAAGAATGTTTGCTGAAGGGGTTAATTCTGGCTGATTTATTTTGTGCCGCTGTTCAGTAATAGCGGATTGGTATTTACTTGAAGAAAGCGCTTTATCTTGAGCGCCTGCATCCGAGGATTTAGCATAAACCTCATCAAACATAGCCCCAACTCGCTCAATTTTATCAAGCAAATTTAAACCTATGTCGTTAAGCGGCGCCTCTCCGTCGGCAGTTTTGAGCTTTAGACCAGGTTCGCGCCCTCTGTTAACGACGGTTTCAAAATTCCAATCTAGCGCCTGACATTCAGCTTCAGAAACAACGGGACTGTCTGAAACCAGACAATAAACTAAAAACGCATCCATAAATCGAGCCTGCTGAGCATTTATTCCCAACGGCAGATAAGGGTTCAAATCAAGACAACGAACTTCTATATACTCAACCCCTCGCGCCTTAAGCGCATGAATCGGTTTCTCACCTGACCCTGCGTTTCGCTTTGGTCTAATGGCACTATAGTATTCGTTCTCTATCTGCAGAATATTGGTATTTAACTGAATGTACTCGCCATCTTTTTGAGTACCGATAAGCTCATAAGCGGGATAAGGCTTATGTATCGCTTCTTCTAATGTGTGCGTAAAGTTACTCAAACTGTTGAAACAGATTGCCAATGATGACTGAGCACTACTTTGATACCCTAGGTCGCCCATACGAAGCGATGTCGCATAAGGCAAGAACCATGTACCTTTTTCATCAAATGGCTGTAGAGGGTGTCTGATACCCGACAAAAAGCTCTGATCAACCGCAGGCGATGCACCAAACAAATACATTAACAACCAAGAATGACGACGAAAGTTTCTAATAAGTGAAAAATACTGCTCAGACTTAAAATCCTGAAGCGTCTGTTTATCGCCTAGTACTACCTGCCACTCTTTCCAAAATGCATCAGGCAATGAAAAGTTATAATGCAATCCTGCAATACTCTGCATCACTCGCCCGTAACGAACATCTAACCCCTTTCGGTAAACATGCTTAAGCTTACCCAGATTTGAGTCTCCGAACTCCGCTATTCGTATGCTTTCGTTACCATCTATTTTACAGGGCATGCTGCCTGACCATAGCACTTCATCGCCCAGGTTTTTTTGTACAAAATGATGCACATCACCTAGATCTTTCATTAACGCATCAATACCTTGAGATACCGGCGTAATCAACTCCATTAATGCTTCAGAGTAATCCGTGGTGATTTGCGGGTGCGTGAGCGTATGACCTAAGACCTTCGGGTGATTGGTTTGCGAAATAAAATGACTTGAATCGGCTCGCAGCCCTTCTTTTTCGATGCCATGTGAAATATTTAACAGTTCACGCTGGGCTGATTCGGAGAGTAGTTCCAGTCGAGCTTCAAGAGCATTAATCATGGGCAACCTTTAGGCCATAGTTTGAATGTGAGTCTAAATGGGGGCGTTTTTCTAAAACTCAAGTGAGCACCCCCTATCGCAGCCGTGATGAAGGGAGGTACGACTGGAATCAAGAAAACCCTGCCCCTTGATTCCGCTTCGCTTCATCACGCCTACGGTATTGTCTACTATATTATTGCTTATTCTTTTTTGCTGAGTTCATTGCCAAAGCGAGCGCACCCGCCATAGCACTTGGCGTACTGCTACCGCTGCTTTGCTGACGATTGCGATCACCTTGCTTTGGCTCTGTCCTTCTTGAACCTGCCCCCCGAGCAGCCACATCTTTTTTAGGGTCAACCCCCGGCTCATCACTCAACCGCATAGACAAGCCAATACGGTTTCGTGGCACATCCAACTCCATCACCTTCACTTTCACGATGTCTCCCGCTTTAACCACTTCTCGCGGGTCTTTTACAAAGGTATTAGATAATGCAGAAATATGGACTAAGCCATCTTGATGAACACCCACATCAACAAACGCACCAAAATTCGTGACGTTGGTCACTGCCCCTTCCAATATCATGCCAGGCTTAAGGTCGGTAATTTTTTCGACACCTTCCTGAAACGCAGCAAAACGGAATTCAGGCCTAGGGTCACGCCCAGGCTTATCTAACTCTGAAATAATATCTTTAATAGTCGGGATACCGAACTT
Source organism: Alkalimarinus alittae (assembly GCF_026016465.1). NCBI lineage: Bacteria > Pseudomonadati > Pseudomonadota > Gammaproteobacteria > Alteromonadales > Alteromonadaceae > Alkalimarinus > Alkalimarinus alittae. The sequence goes on along the minus strand of NZ_CP100390.1, from coordinate 429,531 downwards.
ATCACTCACATAATCTTGCGCTTTAACGTCTTTCAAAAATGCAGAATCGCCAATAATAGCATCCACTTTACGGCTATTCTTTTCGGCAATCTGTTTAACCAAATCATAAGCTTCGGGGTGAACCGAAGACGCATCGAGTGGATTTTTACCATTCATCACCTTTAAAAATCCGGCGGCTTGCTCAAATGTTTTTTCACCGAGGCGAGGTACTTTTTTCAGCTCGCGCCTACCTGTAAAGGCGCCATTCGCATTACGGTATTCAACAATATTGTTGGCAATCACAGGGTTCAAGCCCGATACGCGAGTGAGCAGCGGGGCAGATGCAGTATTTAAGTCTACCCCCACCGCGTTTACACAGTCCTCGACTACCGCATCAAGGCTTCGCGCCATTTGAGCCTGACTTACATCATGCTGATATTGACCCACACCAATAGATTTTGGGTCAATCTTTACTAGCTCAGCCAATGGGTCTTGTAAACGGCGTGCAATCGATACCGCACCTCGAATAGTCACATCTAAATCAGGGAACTCTTTTGCAGCATATTCAGACGCAGAATAAACAGAAGCGCCTGCCTCACTGACAGTAATACGCGTTAATTTCAATTCTGGGTGCTGAGTCATCAGCTCTGCGGCTAACTTATCGGTTTCACGAGAAGCCGTACCGTTACCAATACTAATCAACTCTACGTTATGCTTTGCACAAAGCGTCGCCAGAATATCGAGAGATTGCTGCCACTTTTTCTGCGGTGCATGTGGATAAATAGCACAGTGGTCAAGCACCTTTCCTGTTGCGTCAACCACGGCAACTTTAACACCCGTCCGTAAACCTGGATCAAGACCTAGCGTCGCCTTTGGACCCGCAGGCGCGGCTAGCAATAGGTCTTTTAGGTTGCTGGCAAAGACCTTGATTGCATCTTCTTCAGCACGCTCTCTGATTTGTCCCATTAGTTCAGTTTCGAGGTGGGTGCTTAACTTAATACGCCATGTCCATCGAACCACTTCGTTTAACCATTTGTCGGCTGCACGGCCTTTGTTTTTAATACTCCAATGCTCCGCCACCATTGACTCACAAGGGTGCGAAACTTTGCGGTTAGCATCGCTATCTCCGACTACGATACTGTAGTTTAAGAAACCTTCATTACGTCCTCTAAAAATCGCTAACGCGCGATGCGAAGGCATCTTTTTAAGCGCTTCACGGTGCTCAAAGTAATCTCGAAACTTGGCACCTTCTAGCTCTTTGCCTTCAACCACGGATACCTGAACTTCGCCTTCTTGCCAAAGAAATGAGCGCAATCGTCCCAGTAACGCGGCATCTTCACTGAACCGTTCCATCAAGATAAATTTAGCACCATCCAGTGCAGCTTTGACATCAACTATGCCGGCATCCACATTTAAAAAGGCTTCTGCCTCTTTCTCTGGATCAAGTTCGGGATTGTCGATAATTTTATCTGCTAACGGCTCTAATCCGGCTTCTCGAGCAACTTGGCCTTTTGTTCGTCGTTTCTTCTTATATGGTAAATAAAGGTCTTCGAGTATGGTTTTTGTCTCTGCAGCCAGAATATTCTGCTCGAGCGCAGTTGTTAACTTGTCTTGCTCTCTAATGCTATTAAGGATGCTTTCCCTGCGCCCTTCAAGCTCTCTCAAATAACGCAAACGCTCCTCTACTTGACGCATCTGAGTATCGTCTAACGACCCCGTCACCTCTTTACGATAACGAGAAATAAATGGCACTGTTGCACCTTCATCTAGTAAGCCAACCGCTGCCGTAATTTGTTGGACTTTTACGCCGATCTCATCAGCAATGCGTTGAGAAATTTTATCCATGAGGGAACCTTGTAACGGAGAGAGTCTTCAAAGAGAGAGTTAAATATTCAGAGGGCAAGCATTATAGCGCTTAACCATGGGGAAAAAGTAGCCCTGATTGCGGTTTAGACATGGATTCAGCGCTAGCGCCCAGCAATCTCAAGCCGAGCTGCTTTTGCTGCACAAAGATAAGTCAAAAAAGTATCAAAATCTACCGCCCGACTATACAGAAACCCTTGCGCCTCATCACAGTGGTGTCGCTTCAAAAAGGCTAACTGCGCCTCTGTCTCAACACCTTCAGCGACGACATTAATTTGTAGATTATGGGCTAGGCTGATAATCGCTCTCACGATCACTTCATCATCAGCACTGGTCGTAACATTTTCAATAAATGATTTATCTATTTTTATTGTCGAAACGGGGAGTTGTTGTATATTAGCAAACGATGAATAGCCCGTACCAAAATCATCCAGTGAAAAGCTAACCCCTAACTGAGTCAACTGTTTCAGACATTTTTGTGTATATTCTTGGTCATACATCATGGCTGATTCTGTTAGCTCAAACTCTAAATTACCCGTATTGATATTAGCGTTATAGATAATACGGAAGACCGTTTCGCTTAGTTTTTTATCGTAAAACTGGCGAAATGATAAGTTTACCGCACAAATCAGTTCGTCATAGCCAAGTTCCTGCAATCGCGCTAAGTCTCGACATGCCTGCTCAACAACCCAATAACCCATCGGTACAATCATGCCGCTGCGCTCTGCTGAAGGTATAAACTCATCTGGCATTAGTAGCCCTCTCGTGGGGTGCTGCCAGCGAATCAAGCTCTCATAGCCAATCACTTGACCCGTCGCAATGCATACCCTTGGTTGATAGAACAACCTCAACTGCCCATGTCTCAAAGCACTTCGGAACTCAGCTTCTAACGCCAGTTCTCGCTCAATCGCCACACTCATTTTATGATGGTAATAGTCATAACTATTACCTTGCCGTAGCTTGGCATCTTGCATCGCACGATTAGCATTTTTAAGGATACTATCAGAATCTGAGCCCGCTTCTGGGAAGGCCGCAATTCCAGCACTGAGCGTTACTAATAATTGATGGTGAGCAAGATCAAAAGGCGCTTCAAATAATTCTAGTAGTTTAGCTACCACGTAGCTTGCATCAGTGGCACTGTCTAAGTTTTCAAGGATAACCGCAAACTCATCCCCTCCAATGCGCGCTAAACTATCACTCTTTCGAAGCCCTTGCCTCAGCCTTGAAGACACTCGCTTGATCAGTTGGTCGCCCGCCTTGTAGCCAAACCTATCATTTACACTCGTAAAGTCATCTACATTTAACAGCACCAACCCAACAACGTTTTCATGACGATCTGCTCGCAAAATTGATTGATGAAACCGATCTAAAAAAACGCGGCGATTAACCACGCCAGTGAGAGAATCAATATGACTTTTAGTATCTTTTTGCCTCTCGGCAAGATGTCGCAATGTTGCGTTTCGGAGGGATCGCTCTAGCAAATGAGACGTTAATGTAGGCTTAGAAATATAGTCAGCCCCACCTGCCTGAAAAATAACCTTAGACAGGCTCTCGTCTGACTCAGAGCTGATACACACGACAGGCGTTTGGTCACTATCAAATGAAAGAAACCCTAAAAAAACAAACGGGTCTTCATCGCGATAGCTACAATCCCATAGAATCACATCAAACGTTTCTTGACTGAGAACCTCATGCAGATGACTTAGATCGAAACACCACTGCAACTCGCACTGGAAGCCTTTCATGTTTTTTATGAAATATTGAAACCACAGAAACTCTGTATGCTCACGGGTGAGTAAAAGCACTTTCCGCACGTCTAAATGACTCGCATATGACAGCATTTTAGTATTACCGAATACTATCTCGGACATTCCTTCTCCTGGCATTTTCCTGCCATTACCCCTTAAGCCTTGTTTCATCAACGTTTTCTTGAACCTACTACTAAAAACCAAGTAAATAAGCCATTTTCATACAGGTGGAATTATTACCAAATAGGTATATTTCAAGGTAGCCTAATTCCCTAAAGAAGCAAGGGAATTAGAGCATGATAAGGCTGCCAAAAAACACTCATTTAGAATTTAAACTCTCAAGCCATCCACTTCTCTGTTAAAATAGCCTGTTCGAATATTCCCATCTATCCATTGATTTAAAGGTTCAATTCTGTGTCACGACTTAACCCCAGACAACGCGAGGCAGTGCATTATGTCAATGGCCCGCTATTGGTTCTTGCAGGTGCCGGCAGTGGTAAAACCAGTGTAATCACCAGCAAAATTGTCTACCTAGTCGAGCAGTGCGGCATTAAAGCCCGAAACATAGCAGCACTAACCTTTACCAATAAAGCCGCTCGAGAAATGAAAGAACGCGTTGGTAAACTGCTAAAAGGCAAAGATGCCAAAGGGCTTACAGTATCGACCTTTCATAACCTAGGCTTAAATATCATACGGCAAGAGCACAAAATCCTCGGCTATAAGTCAGGTTTTACCATTTTTGATGCCGAAGATGCCAAAGCACTTATCCGCGACCTGATGATGAAAGACCATGCTGACTCAGGTGAAGATGTGTCCGATGTTCAAATGGCGATTTCGAACTGGAAAAACGACATGCTGTGCCCAGACAGAGCCGCTAGTCACGCAAAAGACGAGCGTGAGCAAATGATGGCGCAGGTCTACAAACTTTATAATCGCTATTTAAAAGCCTATAACGCCGTTGATTTTGATGATCTTATTCTTCTGCCAGTCACACTCTTCCAAAATAGCCCTGAAACATTGGATAAATGGCAAAATAAGCTTCGCTACCTATTGGTAGATGAGTATCAAGACACCAACATTACTCAGTATGAACTGGTTAAGATGTTAGTCGGTGTCCGCTCGACATTTACTGTAGTAGGAGACGATGACCAATCCATCTATTCATGGCGAGGCGCACGACCTGAGAATCTAGTCAAACTGAAAGAGGACTTCCCTAACCTCAATTTGATTAAATTAGAACAAAACTACCGCTCCACACGATTAATTCTGAATGCGGCAAACAAAGTCATCGACAACAACCCCCATGTTTTTGAGAAAGCACTTTGGAGCGACTTTGCAGTGGGCGACCCTATACGCATTATAGAGTGCCGCAACGAAGATGCTGAAGCTGAACGTATCGCCGGTGAAATCCTTAATTTTAAACTCAAAAATAAAGTCGATTTCAAAGACTTCGCGATTCTCTATCGCGGCAACCACCAATCAAGACTACTTGAGATAAAACTACAGGCGTTTCAAATTCCTTATCAACTTTCAGGCGGCACCTCCTTTTTTGCGAGAAGCGAAATTAAAGACGCCATGGCTTACTTGCGTCTGCTGATTAACCCCACAGACGATGCCGCGTTTTTACGTATCATCAACGTACCGCGCCGAGAAATAGGCCCTAGTACCATCGAAAAGTTGGGTAACTATGCCACCGAACGAGACTGTGGCTTATATCAGGCCGTCGACGAAATGGGTCTAGAGCAACACTTAACAGGTAAAGGCCTTGAAAAAGTACGCCGATTCACACACTGGCTGAGAAATACCACCCGCCGATGCAGTCAAGAAGACCCAGTAACCGTTATCAAGCAAATGTTTACCGACATCGAATATGAAGAGTGGCTACACGAAAACAGTAACTCACCTCTTCAAGCCGAACGTAGAATGGCAAACGTCTGGTACCTGATCGACTCGCTACAGAAAATGCTCGATAAAGACAAAGGCACCGCCGATGAAATAGGTATCGATGAAGCCGTGACCAAGCTTGTTTTAAGAGATATGCTAGAGCAACAGCAAGAGGAAGAAGAAACCGACAAAGTCCACTTAATGACACTGCACGCGTCAAAAGGTTTGGAGTTTCCTCATGTATTCATCATGGGGTTAGAAGAAGAAATCTTACCTCACCGAGCCAGCATCGAAGAAAATAATATCGAAGAAGAACGTCGATTAATGTATGTAGGCATCACCCGCGCAAAGAAAACGCTAGCACTTACTTACGCCGGAACCCGTAAACAATATGGCGAGAAAATAGAAACCATCCCAAGTCGGTTTTTAGATGAACTACCTGAAGATGATGTTGTATGGGAAGGGGGCGGTAAGAATGACAAAGCCGTTAACCAAGAAAAAGGAAAAGCAACCCTCGCCAGTTTGAAGGATCTAATGGGGGGGTAATTCTTTCCTTGATTCCGCTTCGCTGCATCACGGCTACAAAGTCAGTGCAGGCATTTGGTTTTGTAGCCTTGATGAAAGGAGGCACGACTGGAATCAGGGTTTTGTTGACTTGGCTTACGCCTGCTGGCTTTCTGTTTCTAGGGCTTGCCTCGCTTCTGGCTTATAAACTTCTTTGATTAGGTTCATTACTTTACGACTTTCTAACACGCCGATCATGGCACAGGTGCTCATGACGCCACCCATTAATGCGCCGCCGACACCGGCAGTCACTATGTCGGCACCGGTTAGGTATAGGTTTTTAATCGGTGTTATGGGATGCAGCCAGTTCTGTTGAAAGCGGTCTACGGTATGATCGATGCCGTAAATTTCACCTTCTTTATTCCACTGGAACCACTGAGTGGATAGTGGTGTTGAAAGCTCTACGTAGTCTATCGCGCCACGTAGCTGAGGCATATGCTTGTATAGCGTCTCAAGCAATGAGTTTTGAATTTCTTCTTTTAACTCGTGGTAGCCTTCTCCCCGCTTATTCCAAGTAGTGCCTTGCCATTGCTGAAACCACTTGTGATTGGTCGGAGCGACAATCTCGACCGTTGATTTACCAGGGAATCGATCATTCCAAGCAGGATCTTTGGCGGATGGGAATGAGATATACGTTAATGGGAAGTCATCGGTGCCATCAGACGCCAAGAATCGGTCGACGTTTTCATCGTGGTTGGCATCTGGGTAGACCCAATAATTAGTTTTGGGGATATTGAGTTCTTCTGCCGAGCCTTTAAAGCCTGCATAGATACAAACATGAGAGGCAGACAGGTCAACCTTTTTCAGGTTTTTCAATAAGCCGTTTTTCTTGGCGACTTTCTCAGGCAATAAATCCTGATAAGTGGGGTAAATACCGGCATTACTGACGACTTGATCGGCAAATATTTCGTGTCCGCCTTTCTTTAAACGAACGCCATACGCTCGATTATTCTTCACCAGTATTTCGTCTACACCGGCATAGGTAAATACATTACCGCCGCTTTGCTTAATCACCGGAATAATCGTCTCGGCGATACGAGAAGACCCACCTACCGGGTAATTACCGCCTGCAATATAGTGTTTAGCGACCATAGCATGCATCATGAACGATGATTTTTTCGGAGTCAGGCCATAGTCGCCCCATTGCGCAGTCAACACGCCAATAAGTTCTTCGTTTTTAGTCAGGCCTTCTAATACTTCACGAGTACTCTTAAAAAAGTAGTCGGGCAGCATATAGTGGCGAGCTTTGTTATAAACAACGGCAGCTAACTTAGGCAGCGCTTGACCGGCAAAATAACGAGGGACTAACTTACTCACATTGCCCAGTAACTCAACATACTGATCAATCGCCTCACCTTCTGTCGGGAAGTACTCCTTCATTTGCTTCTTGAACGGCTCTTTACCCGCAAGGTAATCGTAGGTTTTATCACCAATCACAATACGGTCATAGAGTTGATCCATATAGGCCCACTCTAACTGGCTGTCTGAAATAACATCGAACACTCGACGTATCATTGAGAAAGGCTTGTGCACCTCTCCGACATAATGAACGCCCACATCCCACTCATAACCATTTCGCTCGTAGGTGTGACTATAACCACCGGCTGTGTAGTGCTGTTCTAATACACACACTTTTTTACCTAATTTAGACAGTAGTGCCGCGTTGCACAAACCACCCGGCCCAGAGCCAATAACGATCACATCATAATGCGTGTCTGCCCTATCTTTACGAAAACGAGTTCCTGTGCGCTTCACTATTCACCTCTGCCATTATTGTTATGTTGTTGATTTAATCTTTATGCAACTATTTGCATATTAGAGGATATGCAGATTAATATGCAACTTTTTTCATATACTTTGTTATCATTAAATCCATTATCGTTATAAGAAGCATTTCGTCATGTCATTAAAGCACGCCATTTTAGTTTTACTAGAAACCCAGCCAAGCAGTGGTTATGAGCTAGTAAAACATTTTAAGCAAAGCCTCGGGTACTTCTGGAACGCGAAGCACCAGCAAGTGTATCAGCAGCTTAAAAAGTTAACGGAAGATAAGCAGGTTACGTTTCAAGCCCACTTTCAGGATGACAAACCTGATAAAAAAGTCTATCAGATTACGGATCTCGGACGAGAAACATTAAGACGTTGGATCAACCAACCGGTAAAGCCCAATAAAATTAATGATGCATTATTGGTCAAGCTCTATGGCGGGCACCTTGCTAGCAAAGAAGACTTATTGGCCGAACTCGAAAGCCATATCGATAGCCACCAAAAAACATTAGATAATCTGATAAGTATTGAGAATACATATCTCACGATGGGCGATGAACAGAAAGCACACTACCTTCTACCTTACATGACGCTTAGGAGAGGGATTATTGGGGAAAGGGCGTGGCTAGAATGGGCTGAAGAGGTAATGCAAACATTGCGTGTCTAAGTGACAAGATTATAGCCGTATTAATCTTGTCACTTATATTTAACTTATTACTTACTACCTTCAACCATATATTCAACAGCTGCTGCAATCTCATCATCAGAACATGAAGCACAGGTTCCGCGTGGAGGCATAGCATTTAGGCCGTTGATGGCATGAGAAAGCAATGTATCCATGCCCTGCTCTGCACGAGGCCCCCAGTGGCTGGCATTACCTAGCATTGGAGCACCCGCTGCGCCTGTACCATGACATGCAAAACAAGAAGCGTTATAAACGTCTTCACCTGAACGTGCACCGCCAGTGGCTGCTTCAGGGGCTGCCGCTGCGGCAGAACCACAATCTTGCCCTTCTACACATACGTCACCAATGGGCTTTATACGATCAAGGATCGCATCTTCGTCTGTTGCTGCTTGAACTGAACCAGCCAATACCGCACCCAATCCAAAAACTGCTAATGCTCTCATCACTTTATTCACACTTCACCTCGTGGGATATTATTTAGTGCTATTGCTAGCTACATAATTATTGGTGACAAGATCCAAGACCCCGCCCGAAAAATTAGTGGCGTCATTATAGCGGTAAAGAATAACGATAAAAAGCCTGCCCTTTAACACTCATGTATACTATTGACCCTAAATTGCCTTTTGAGAGCTATAAACGCATGCATAAGCACCATAAACTTTCACTCATTGTCGAATTTACCGCCTTATTTGTACTCATTACTTCAATGGTTTGGATTGGGCAAATCAAGCAAGCAGGCGCAGCTCTTGTCACCTGGCAACTCGCTCTCCCGGTTGTTGCCAGTTTTTTTGTATTAGCCGGCTTTCTTAGTAATATGTATTTCCGTTGGATCGACAGCGCAGGCGGTAAATCATCCCTCACGCAGCGAAACCAAATATTCTTCTGGTTACTGGCGCTTTCGTTGTTGTCTGTATGGTGCTTCGCGGTTATTAAAACATTTTGGAATACAACACTAGACACCATCTAACAGCCTGCGTATTATAGCCGCCTGATCTAGTTGCCTTTTTCAAGGCAGTCGATTGAAGACAATGTCCGCCCGTAGCTCAGCTGGATAGAGTAGGTGGCTTCGAACCACTTGGTCGGGAGTTCGAATCTCTCCGGGCGGGCCATTTCTTCAACTTAACAACATTCCCCCTTGCTTAAAGCCTCGTAATTTCAGATGTGACCTACTTATCATTCCTGAATTATTTTACCCCCCCCCTACGCCACAACTTTCTCTTAATCCCTAGTCATTACCTCTACTATCAACGATCAGTTCACTCAAATGACAGAATTACTCGGCAGTTCGGCAATATTATTTACTACTCCATCTTTTAGCCTGACACCTGCTGAGCTTACATGTGTTAGTTAAATTAATGCATAATTACTCGTAAGCGCTTTAAAACAATTAAAACAGACAAAGCAAGGAGAGACTCATGTCTCGTTTACATTCACACTCCGCAACGGTGCTCTTAGCCATTACAGCTAGCGCAGCAAACGCGACCATAGACCTGTCAGGCTTGCCTGGTGATTTTCCTCATCAAGAAGAAATATGTTCAACAGATTTCACTCGCGAAGCGATGCGTGCTGACTCAGCAGCGCAAAGTTTATCCGCGCCTAATATCGACATCATACGCATTAATGGCGATGTTGAATGGACGCGTATGGGCACCCAAACACCTGTATTTAAACCTGGAGATATCGTCACGCTTGAAGGGTCAAACTTTGGTCAAGGGGTTGATATCGACTTTAGCAAGATCATGCTGGGAAACACTCGCGTTCTTGAAGCTGACTTACAAATGTTCGACCAAAAGCTGGCGATTTCTGATCAAGTTAACTATGAGACTGATGAGCAAGTAGATTCTTGGCCGAAAAACATTGTCGCGTGGGATGATAGCAGCATTCAGTTCCGAGTGCCTGGTCACACGAGTAGCGGCCCTTTAATAGTACAAGTTCAAAAAAGAGTGGGCTATAACGAATCGCTTCGTCAGCCCGGAGAAGCACACAACGTTATAGATGCTCAAACCTCTCGTATTATCAGTGATACCTTCCAGCATGAGTGCGATGTTGTTTCAACGCTAAGTAATGCTGTTGCCAGTGCACCGATTGATATCGAAGTAGATAACCCGAACTTCCCTTCATTAGTCGACGAAGGCCGCAAAATTTTCTGGTCTTATGATTTTAACATTGGCGTTGCTCACGCGGTTAGAAATCTAGACTGGAAGGCCATTTTTAACTATCGTGCTTTCGACCCTATTGCGGGCGGCTACGCAGATCCTAGAGCGTTATTTGGCGCTTACAAAACAGTAAGAGGCCAAGTGCCAGATGAAGCCATCGATGACGTCTATTTTGCACCGTATCCTATGCCGACGCCTATTCCTGGATTTTTGACGTTAGGCTCAGCCAAGTTTGAAGGTAACACAAAAGACACGGGCTGGACGGGTTACCGCTATGCAGAAGGTAATCACCCCTATACCGGGCCAGGGGAGTTTGTGGGTTTTAACTGTGCGTCATGCCACGGCTATCAAATCACCTATCAAAACCCAAATGGAGAGGATGAGACACGGGTTTTCCCAGGTTTACCTAACCCTGAGTGGACCATGAAGTGGACAGTCTTACAAACAGCCTTAAAGACCTTTAAAGGTATTTATGAAAATGAACCAGGCCCTGACTGGGCCCCTAAAGAAGAGCGTATCGCCAAAGATATGCTGATCTATCACATGCCTCCAGGAACCGGCGAGCATAATATGGTACGCATCAATGGCGAAGGTAGTCATACTGACAATGACTATCAATTTTCGCCAATTGCGATCCCTAACGTAACCCACTACATGCCCATACGGCGCTCACTCTCTCATACCGAGTCCTACGTCGGATTTGAAGGTTCTTACATACACTCTGAAGAGCCTGATGGCGCACAGGGAGCGATGAAAAAAGCACCGCTACAAGCGCTAACAGCCTATATGACCCAGCTAGATCAAAGCGATGGTTTATTGCGCAATATTGGCATGTACCGCTGGTTAAAACAGAAAGATTTACTGGTAGCACAAACTGACACGGGGACGATCACTGAAACCTATACAGAAATGGTCCCACAACCACCAAAGCGGCTCTGGTTTGGCATCAAAATCCCCCAACCCGACAAAGAAGTAACGAGAACCCGTGAAGTACCCGCCTTACAAGAAGGCGACTTTATTGGCCAAACTTGGCAGTCATTTCCTAAAATAGCGTCAGCCGTAAGCAAAGGACAAGAAACCTTTAATCGTGATTGTGGCAGCTGTCATAGTGATGGCCTTGGTGCCAACACTAATGAGAAAATGCTGCGATTAGATGAAGTAGGCAGGTTCTTCTCACCTACCATCTACCAAAAAGAAGTTGAGTCGATCAGGGCTACATTCTTACGTGATATGTACTGGGTACAAAACCGAGGGTTGCTATCAGACGGACACGTTCGTAATATGACTGACTTGGTATCTCCCGCCCGTTGTGACACATCTTCTGATTTGTATAAGCAGTACTACACACTTCATGCCCCCGTTCGCCCAGCGCTAGGTTCCGTTGATCAGCCGTTAACCACACCTGATTTAAACCGCCGAGGCGATGTGTTTCGTGTGCCAAAGTCTAATTACATCACCAAGCTAGATAGAGGTTACAAACGCAATCTCTTTATTGAGAAGCATAAGTACTTTTCTGAAGTGTCTTGGGATGATGATCACTACTATTGGGACTATCAAAAAATGCGCGCAGAATTTGGGCCTGATGAAATGGGTACACCAAACCCTATAGGGCTGCCTGCAACGCCGCACCCTTGGTGTGCATCCAATGATAATGAGGTTAATGACTTAGTTCAGTACATCATGACGCTATAGCACTAACATCGCCCTGCTTTAATGAGGCAGGGCGACCCCTTTCTTATAACCCCCTTACAATTCAGCGTTAGCAACAAACAGTACCCCTGTTAATTTATTATTTTGTTTATCGATAGCGTGATATTTTTGATACTATAATTAAGATATTAAATGGTTTTCTCTTCGAGGGACTCACTCAGCAATGACTGATAAAGCATCCGAATCCGACAATAACAAATCACCTGAATCACACTGGTGGAAACCCGAGAGCGACAAGCTGTCGGAAGAAGAAGCATTAGGTTTTTTACAAGCGAACAAAGAACGTCTCGAAAAAACACTGGCGTCTATCAATGAACACCATTTAATTTATCGCACGACAAATCGCATATTTTCACTATTCTCATTTTTAGCTAGTATCATCGATAGAGTCAAAAACTATATCACCTTGCTCCTATTAAAAATCCCTGCACCTAAAAGCCTCAAACAAGGCATTGCTACCCTCATGGGGATATTTGATTTTAAGGCCACGGTAGAGTTCTTTCGTACCAAGCTATACTCGTTAAAAAAAGCACCTCACAACGTAAAAGCCGTTCAATTAATCGACGATGTTATCGCCTCTGCATCATCTCACGGCTTGGATATTAAAAAGCACTTTCCTGATATCGCGAAAAAATTTAGCGCTCGAAAGAATCAGTTTTTGCAGCATAGTTTTTTTAAGGAATTCAGTAAGAGCAGTCTGGAGCGTTTGTTAGCCATCCCCTTTTCATTCAATCGTTCTATTTCACCTGTTTTAGCCGATACCGCGATGTGGCATCGTTTTTATGCCTTCCTTGAAAAGAAAAACATTAAAGACATTATTTTAGTGGGTGAAGCGGATCAAAAGGTATCGTTAAAAAATGACAGCCAACACGCTATCGCTACCTCTCAGGTCGTTCGTACGTTATATGAAGCATCCGTATTGAAAGCAACCGGTCATAGAATATTTATCATTGGGCATCATGAGGGTTATTTAGGCCCATACTTTGTAAGAAGCGTGCTTAGACAGCTAGGTTTTGATAACTTGGCCGCTAACTGCAATACCGTTGTAGGTCCTCGCATGTTCTCTAACATTGTTCTGAAAAGTGGGGCGAGCAATGTAGGCAACCTATTTCTCACCCTCCCGTCTCAAAAAACAACACAAGTAAGAGAAAAAGAACTCGCCACAGCCTTGATGAAAAGTGCTCGACGAACTCAATTTTTGATCAAAATGCCCGATGCAGGTTTAAAGCTTATCGAAAAAATGAACTACTCGGAGTTTATGAATAACATCGTGCATGATCATGAAGGGCAATTTACAGGCGTTGCCCCTCAACTGGATACAGCCGAGCAAGAAGAGCTTGACCAATATATGGATGCAGCAAGGGAAAGCAAGGCACTTGATGAGCTAGATGCAGCAGACTATTACTTGTTTAAAAGTCTAATGCACGAGCCCTTTCTGATCTTTCCTGAAGGCTCTAGGTCATACAACGAGGAAAACGGCGACATCACAATGAAGTACGTCAACCCTCGCTTTATGCAGGCATATCTACGCCCGGGTGATGTAATTCTGCCGATTAATATTGTTGGCGGCTCAGACATTACAAACGGTTGGAGGCTAAGCCCTGCGACACTCGGTGTATCGGTTGCCAAACCTTACAGCGTAACGGCTGAAATGATAGAACACTACGAGACCGAAGGCCTTAATGTGATGCGAACGATTGCGGCATTACCCAACATCAAGAACGTTCATTTTGATGAGGACGTACAATCTCGAAAAAGGCGGCTTTAATATCTTCGCTAATGCTTATTTTAGTAAACGTTATGAGGATGACGATACTTATCATCAAACGGCCTAAGTGCGTCAATACATGCTTGGTAGCACTGTTTGATGTCAGCAATATCGTTTTGTTCAGATAGCGCCTTATCACTGGCGCTGATAATCATATCAGCCTGACGCTTCACGGCGTCATACTGTTCTTTATTGGCTACTTGCTCGGCAATACGCGTTAACGTTTCCATTAAGCGAACTGAAACCGCCACACTACTCACACCATACTGCCTAATCTGATCAAATGCTGAATTGGCAATACCTAAAAAAGTCACCGGTTTGGTAATGAGTCTAATATTACCGGCGTCATCATAAACACTGGCTGGTGGAAAGCCCCGTCTCGTTAATCGACAAAGCGCTGCCCCTAAGCGATCAATACAAGCAAGCGCAGTAAAAGGGTCGTTAATTCCTGGGGAAAGCGCACGTACTGCAATTTCTACTAGCTGATTAATCGTGAACTCTACATCTTGCTCAGGCGTTCGCTGCCCACCTAAGATTAATGTATTAAAAACCAGCCTGCAGCGCTCGTCGCTTATCTCTTCTTTATCGTTACTCATGACCGTAACTAAGCAACCTCCGATAGTGACAAAACAACCAGCACGATATGGCAGACGAATCACCCAATCGTTATTTTCAGCAATTTCTAACAGCGCTATCTCATCTACAGCCTGCAAATACCCGCTATGTGGACTACAAACGTCATAGCCATGAAGATGGCTTAAATCCAATGATGAAACTAAAGGCTTATTCGCATACTGCTCTTTACTGCGATCTAACTGTTTATCATCTAACGTATCAGGGAAAAATAAGTCTATATGAGATTCCAACTCTTGATACACCGATGCAACAACCTGCTCAGCTTGAATAGACGATGAAATATGGTGAATAAAATAAATTAATACGCCCACGTTAAAAAGTGCTGCTACCAGAGAGAACGACACTGAAAGATGAGGTACAAAATCTTGTTCGCCCGATGTGTGTACCGCTCTAATCACTAATAAACAATAGATAAACGTCGAAATAAACGTGCCAAGAACAACCTGATTACCGGTGTCTTTCATAAAGTTCCGAAGCATACGAGGGCCAAATTGAGACGATGCAAGCGTCAAGGCAACGATGGTAATAGAGAAAGCCACCCCCGCTACTGTAATCATGGAGTTAGCAATAGTAGACAGCACAAGCCGAGCGCCCTCAGGCCCTACCTCATAAAAAAAACCAAAGATATGATGGGTGCTTAATTGAAAACGCTTATCGATATAAATAAGCAAAAATGATAACGCCACAGTGCTACACACCATCAAAGCGGGTACAAACCAAAAGCTAGTTCGGAGAGTCTCCCAAAAATTGAGTAATCGTGTTTTCATATGCTGAGCTTAACCCCCATAGACCTAAGTGTTCATGATTGTACTTGACCTACCAATGAGGGTAGGCACCAAATGCAATCTAGGCAAATAGTTGAAGATGACGCCAGTGGCACCTATTCTTACTTAGGTTCCCCCTAAGCCTAACAGGACGCAATGATGGAAAAGCAACCACCTTCAACCAGCGAAAGCATACAGTTAATGTGGGGGACATTAGTTGATATCTGGCGCGACGTATTAAGCCATATACCGTTATTAATCATTGGCTTCGTTATATTATTTTTGACTTGGCTAGCATCCAAGCTAGTGAATATTGTTTTACATAAAACATTAAAAGGTAAACGAATTAAGCGTGGCCTTGCAGACTTAACGCGCCAACTTATTACCGTCCTCATTTGGTTATTTGGCATCACCGTCACTGCAGTGGTGATATTTCCAGGCATGACCCCAGCAAAAGTACTTGCAGGCTTGGGGATTGGCTCAGTCGCTTTAGGATTCGCCTTCAAAGACATTGTTGAAAACTTTTTAGCGGGTATATTAATTCTATGGAAGTTTCCGTTTGACCCAGGTGACTTTATCATTGTCGACGGTACGGTCGGAAGAATTGAAGAAGTCTCCGTGCGTATGACGATTCTTCGTAAAACCACAGGCGAACTGGTTGTCATACCCAATGCACGATTATTTAAAGGGCAAGTTGAAGTATTAACCTCCACACCTATTCGCCGTATCACCGTCATTTGCGGTATAGCCTATAGTGAAGACATTGATGAAGCTCGGAGCGTTATTGATCGCGCGGTTAATAGCTGTGAGTCAGTATCTCAACAGAGACCTACAGAGGTATTTGCTCAAGAGTTTGCCGACTCGAGCATTAATTTTGAAATCACTTGGTGGTGTGGTTCAACCCCCTTAGACGTTCGAAAATCTAAAGATCAAGTCGTGGCTGCAGTCAAAAAAGCCCTCGATAACGCTTCAATTGAAATACCGTTCCCTCATCGCACCCTCACATTCCCACAACCGCGAATATTACAACGTGAAGAAGAGATCAATACAGGAGAAGAAGGTTAGACACTCTGGGGACGCCAAGTAGCAAACAGTATCGACGGGGTATAGAACAAGAAGGCATTGCATTGAACAATACGACACCTTCTCGATCAGTTTACTGGCAACGTGAAGCTGCTAGTAACCTATGACGGTATAACGTTAGTAGCACAAGGGCCTTTCTGACCTTGTCCTTCTTCGTACTCTACCTGCTGACCATCATTAAGTGTTGCATACCCTGATGTTTTGATTTCTGAGTGGTGAACAAAAAGGTCTTTACCGCCGTCTTCTGGCGTAATGAAACCGAAACCTTTATCTGCATTAAACCACTTTACCGTACCCTTACTCATAACTAATGCTCCTGATTTTTATTAAACTTATTCCATTACTGCACATTGCATCGTAAGGATAAGTACATAACAACCATAGCACTGTACTGGCGTTCTGCAAATTCAAAGTGGTTATTTATTATACACCCACTTTTAAAAGACGAGCTACCGTTTCAGCTACGCTTATCATCCGCTGCAGGCATCCAAAATAGCAACTCATGCTTGCCTCCAATCCAATAATTAAACAGGCGCTCAAGTGTTTTATTTTGTGCCTTCATGTTGATCCAATTACGCATAAATAACTCAAAGCCCCTATCTGACGGGCTGATCGGAAAGGCCATCGATAACGGCGGCTGAACAGGCTTTGGCACCACTACGGTATAGCTTGGGTTTAATAACGTCCAAGCAGAGGCCGAAGGTGCTCCAAATAGCATAGCATCAATATGTTTATATTCATCACGAAAAAACAATCGAGGTGTTGCGATCTCCCAAGCCTTGCCTCGCGTGAAATGACGTTTTATCGCGTCCCTATAATAAAATGCTTCAGGTATACCAATAATTAAGTCTTCACGCTTAGTGATGTCAGCCCAATTAATAAATTCCGCCCGCCGAGTATCCTTAACGATTAACGCAATAGATTGTGTACTATAAGGCGTTGTTAATGTGTAGGTTTTCATATTATCGGGGATAACAGGAAAGCCAGTAGTGATATCTAAGTAGCCTGATTTAAGCAGTGGTGCTGCTTGCTTTCGGAAAATCTTAACGAACTCTACGGCGACACCTAGATCTGCCGCGAGTTGGTTCATTATTTCAATATCAAACCCAACCAACTTACCTTTATCGTTGTGGAATGAATACGGTAAGTCATCACGAAAGTAACCCACACGAATAAAGCCTCGCTGTTTAATTCGTGTCAATACATTTGCAGACACAGGCCGAGTAGGCCCTTGCTCGCTAGCCTGATCAAGATACGTGGTTTTTACATCACCATATATAAAATCACGTTCTATAAATTTAGTATAACCTTCGTATTGATGACTAATGGCATCGAACGTAAACCTCAATAAGACAAATGTAGCAACCGACAGAAGAGGAATAATGACAAGATAGCGGCTAAATTTTCGCCACTTAAAGGTTGTTTTTTTAACCATACTGGTCGCGATCATTAATGGCAGGCAAGTGGCAAATACGACTGATAACACTGCAGCCAAACGCGCAACAATTAAGTTTTCTGACACGATAAAAAAGTCAAACATGCCGCCTGAAACATTAAAAAGCTCTAACAAATTAGGCATCGCTATGGTCGGCGTAGCAAAGAGCTGAGGTATACCTGCTAGCAATAAGTTGGCATAGTCATTTAGCGAAATATACGCACCTGAAAACCAGGCTGCGAACAATGTAAACACTAACGCTAGTAGCTTCCCTCCCACAGGTAAGCTAAACGATATAGGCACAACAATACCTGAAACTTTATCTGCATTTTGGCCAGGTGGGTTAATCTCTGCAATAAGCGCTTTTGTTTTTTCGACAATAACAGGAATAACCACAAAGAAGCTCCCTGTCGCAAAAGCGGTAATCATCGCTTCACGAGAGGCTTTGAGTATTTGCCGATAACCAAAAGGCGTCACCACCGCAACAATGCCGGGCAGCACCATAAAAGAGAGCAATAAAACTAATACGGCAACAGTAACCACATACACCACAAGGCCATCAACTTGAGAAGACTCAATAGTGGCGGCCGCTCGAAGCGCAATACAAAAAACACCCAAAGGCGCAAAACGCATAACAATATTATTTACATTAGCCACTGCACTCTTAAAGTTATCTAAAAGCAATAATGTGCGTGCTTTATAGGCCACGCCCATTAACCCCACCCCCAAAAACACACTAAATAAAACAACAGAGGGTATTATCGCGTTCGCAAACGCATTAAATGGGTTAGCAGGAATAAATAAACTAACCAGGTCAAACTCGACACTGGCTTTGATTGTATTGGCGCTATAAAACTCAGCATTCTCCCAGTCAGGGAATGCAATAGGCGCTAACAGAATAAAACCCACAACCGTTAGCGTTAACGCCAACAACACAACAAGACTTTGCCTAAAGGTACTACGCGCTTCCAGAGGCGACAAACTACCAATGCCAACAACAAGAGACAGCGATATATAAGGAAGCGCCGTCATCTGTAATAACATTACAAAGGCATCTGCGAGCGCACTCACGCCGGTATAAACGTTTGAGCTATAAGCCCCTACCGCAAACCCGAAAAGCATAGCAATCAGGATGCGGATAGATAATGGGATTTTGTTTAATAGCATCATTATTTGTCTCAATTTTTAGTTCTTCCCTGTTTGTTCATATAATCGCTATACAACCACTCTGCAAAACGAACAACACCATTGAGTACATGCCCACTTCTGACTGATGGAAACACATCAAACGCATGTTGCGCTCCAGAAATCTCGGAATATACCACAGGGCTGCTAGAAACCCGTTTTAAGCTTTCAACAAAATAGCGCGTCTCATCAGTTGAGACCAAGGTATCTTTATCGCCTTGAATAACCATAAAAGGCGGTGCCTCTTTATGGATATGATTGATCGGTGAAGCCTGACGGTACAAGTCTGGATTGGCTTGTTTTGATGATTTAAGTATCGACTTGGCTAATATACCTTCCAGCCCTTTATGGTACTGCAATCCGCCTTCATCCAAAAAGTCATAAATGCCATAAAACGGCACACAACCATTCACTCGGGTATCTTCATTTTCAAACCCCGGCTGAAAGTCGGCGTTATTTTCGGTTAACGAAAGCAACGAACTAAGATGACCTCCGGCGGAGCCCCCTGTGACCAATATAAAGTCAGGGTTGCCGCCATACTCTGCAATATGCTTTTTCACCCAGACAAGCGCTTTTTTACAATCAATAATATGGTCAGGAAATGTTGCTTTGGGGCTAAGGCGATAACTAATGGCGACACACACCCAACCCATCTCGGCTAGCCGATTCATCAGCGGTATGCCCTGTTCGTTCTTGCTGCCCATTTTATGGGTCCATGCGCCACCATGAATCTGAAATAACACAGGTGCATTCTCGACGGGTGATTTACCACGTCTAATATCCAGTTTTAAGTTTAGCCCGTCGACCTGCTCAAATATGATGTCTTTGAGTATCTCAACGTTTGTTGAGTGCAGTGATTTAAACGGTCTCGCTAGCTGTTTTTTGCTGGGTAAAATATCACCCTGATAATGTATATCGTTTCTGATTGCTAGGCGATAATTTCCCCCCAGCCCTTTAACCAAACTCGTTTCTACCTCTTCTTCCGCTAAATTAGCTTGCAGGTGATACATGATCATCCCCCACCAAGAGACGAGCAAAACAAGCAATCCCAACGACCCCCAAAAGCCTTCGACCACGCCTCCTGCCACAAATAGTAATGTGATGGCGACCTGAGTTACTAAGTGGTGCCATACCAATTCGCCGACCAACCAACCAGAGACAAAGCTGATGACCGCGCCCTGAGGATATTTGTATAAAGGGTGGTATAAGTTATAGGTAAACCATGCACTTAGCATAGCTAATATGAGAAAAAGAATAGTCATTGATTATTCCTAACGATGTTTAATACATTGCCAATTTTATGCACCTTACTATAGGCTTTTTTGAGTTGCAGGCAATACCCAACGACACACCCCGCTTTTTAAGACTATACTCGATAGCATACAGCGGGGGGTTATTATGACTCATAGTGTGCTCGATTTATTCTCTATTGGCATTGGACCATCTAGCTCTCATACCGTTGGTCCTATGCGAGCGGCTCACCTATTTGCTAACGCTCTAAAATCAGAAAATATTAAGCGTATAACGTGTGAGCTATACGGCTCACTCGCATTAACGGGTAGAGGGCATGGGACACAAAATGCGGTCATTTTTGGTCTATCAGGTTTTCGGCCTGAACATATTTCTTCGCAAGAGCAAGCGTTAACCTTAACCATGGCTCATCAACAGCAAGTATTAAATCTTAATCAGCAAACACCTCTCACGTTTAACCCAGAAGAAGATGTGATTTTTTTAACGACGCAGTTGATGCCTAAGCACTCTAATGGGATGAAGTTTAATGCGTACAATCATCAAAATGAGATTATTCATAGCCAAGGCTACTATTCCGTCGGCGGTGGGTTTATCTGCCTTGACGACGGAACCCCTGTTACGCCAGTTTCAAATGCTGATACGTGCCCTTTCCCCTTTAACTCTGCCGCTGAGCTTATCAGCGCATGCAAACATAAGCAGTGCTCTATTAGCCAGTTAATGTGGGAAAATGAACGTTGCTGGCGAACCGAAGCCACGCTTAAACAAGACCTGCTAACCCTTTGGCTGGTCATGAATGACAGCATAGAGTCGGGTCTGCAAACTGAAGGCGTATTACCTGGTGGGCTTAATGTGCCGCGCAGAGCCCCCAAGCTATATGCCGCACTGATGTCACCCAGCACACCTCATAATAGTAAAACGGATATTCTCGACTGGCTAAGCGTTTACGCCATGGCCGTTAATGAAGAAAACGCCGCCGGTGGCAGGGTGGTTACCGCCCCCACCAACGGTGCTGCGGGCATTATTCCCGCTGTGCTCAAATATTATATTGAGCACTTAGGTTCATTTAACGAACACGTCATTATTGATTATCTATTAACGGCCGGCGCTATTGGCATTCTCTATAAAGAAGGTGCGTCTCTTTCTGCCGCAGAAGTCGGCTGCCAAGGAGAAGTTGGCGTTGCCTGCTCAATGGCTGCAGGGGCGTTAGCCGCCATTCAAGGCGGGTCTATCTGGCAAGTAGAAAACGCAGCAGAAATTGGCATGGAGCATAACCTTGGCTTAACCTGTGACCCAATCGGCGGGTTGGTGCAGATCCCTTGTATTGAACGCAATACCATGGGGGCGGTAAAAGCGGTGAATGCAGCAAGATTAGCGCTAAACTCAGATGGTCATCATGTCGTATCGTTAGATAAAGTGATTGCCACCATGATGCGCACAGGTAAAGATATGCAGCATCAGTATAAAGAGACCTCGCTAGGCGGTTTGGCCATTCAAGTCAATATGCCGGAGTGCTAGCAAACCGATACAAAACCCACCTAGCAACAAAAGATCGCATTATGCGATCTTTTGTTGTAATCTGAGCATATATGCTAACTAAGAGTGGTACTCAACCATGGCAAAATCAGTGCGTTTAAGTGATGAACTAGTCAATACTGCAAGCCAAGAAGGTCGGTTTTTAAAACGGTCTGCGGCAGGCCAAATCGAGTATTGGGCTGAGATTGGTAAGCTGGTTGAGCAAACGGGGTGTTTTAGCCTATCGCGTATTCGCAGTTTTCAGGAAGGCCATGTGTCGATTGATGATCTGACCCCTGACGAGCGTATAGCCGCATCTCGAAGTCTATTTGAGCAGCTGGCAGAAGCGCCGAATCGTGACAGTGTCATTAATGAATTGAATAGCTCAGCACACCCTTATTATTCTGCGAGCAATGGACAGATTAGCGCATCAAAAGAGGATTAATCATCAACACTAAACCAGTCCTATGGGTTATCGTAGGAGGTAATGGCGCGGGTAAAACCACGTTTTATCGTCATAACATTGCTCACCTTAAAATCCCATTTATTAACGCGGATCTTATTGCGGCTGAACAACACCCTGAAAACCCCGAGATCTTCTCGTATCAGGCGGCAAGACAGGCCGACACGTTGCGAGAGCAGTATATTAAAGAACGTCGTTCGTTTTGTTTTGAAACGGTATTTTCACATATTTCAAAAGTGGAATTTTTAACCGCAGCAAAGCAAGCCGGTTATGAGATCACTCTGGTGTTTATTCATGTTGAGCTCGCTGAACTCAACAAGCGACGCGTTGAGCACAGAGTAAAACATGGCGGGCACAATGTACCTGATGATAAAATTCTATCTCGAATACCCCGCACCATTGAGAATGTCAAAGCGGCACGTAATATTGTCGACTTTCTTTATGTGTTTGATAACTCTAGCTCAGATGTGCCGCACCGGTTTTTGCTAAAGTGTGAATATGGCCACCTGACTCAGCAGCATACGTTACCCAAGTGGGCTGCAGAAATTTTTACCTCATAAACACTTTCGAGAGAGCCTCAAGGATGATCCAACGCACGCTTACCTATATTGCCGCAGTGTTTTTTATTACCCAGCTTTCAGCCTGCGCAACCACGAGAATTGACCGAGATATCTATAGCGCTACCCCGCCTGATCATGGCACGCCTAAGGTTTCGGTATGGGGTGAGCGAAACGTTGCTTGGCTTGAGCGAGGTAACCCAAAAGGCTTCCCGGTGTTCTATGCTCACGGTAACCCAGGTTCACGGCTTGAACTGCTTTTTCTTGACCAAAAAGCGAAAGAATATGACGTTCGCCTAATTGCCATCGATCGACCAGGATTAGGCCAATCAGACTATGTTGCTGACTATGACTTATTAGATTTCGCCAGCGACATTGAGCGACTAGCAGATGAACAAGGCATCCAACAATTTGGCCTATTAGGTTGGTCAAGCGGTGGGCCTCCTGTTCTGGCTGTCGCTCACCACCTACCTAAGCGAGCAAAGTTTGCCATATCAGTCTCGGGCTACACCAACTTTGGTGAACTTGATAACGCCCGTGAATTAATGAAGCGTTATGACCTTCGTGGGCCCGAAATGTCTAAAGAGCGCCCTAAACTGTTTAATCAAGCCGTTAAGCTGATTCGCTGGACCGACATTACATTACCCAATTTCTATATGAAAATGGCCGAAGCTGAAATGGCCGACTATGACCGTAATATCTTGGAAGACAAGCACGTCGCAGATATTTTCATGCGAAACCAAGAAGAAGCGCTTCAGCAAGGTATCAAAGGGACGATTCAGGACCTTGAAGTGCAATGGGCGCCTTGGGGGTTTAGCCTAACCGATATCAATGTTCCGGTTTATATCTTCCAAGGACAAAAAGACACCTTCGTACCTTGGAAATTTGCCGAACATATGGCTAAAACCATCCCCAACGCAGAACTTCACCTCAAGCCAGACGCAGGGCATTTAATACCCCTCGACCCAGTTCACCAAGATGAAATATTCAGCATTATTTTAAAGCATGCTGAATAACGCGTTTTAAATAAGACCTAAACCAAGGTAAAGTAGTCGCCAATAGCGTAAAATAACCCATACGATTCAGGCGACTATGACCGCATTTCTCAAGATATTATTCGGGGCAGCCTTTGCCGCCTACATTGCGTTTATTACTTGGGGTAGCTTATCTCTCCCACAAAAGCACTGGGTTTTTGATAAGTTAGGTGTTGAATTTGACCGAACCATTCCAGCTACCCGCGCGCACCCTGAAGAAGATGACCTACTCTCTAGCATCAACCAAGATATCAGCCCCCCTACTAGCAATAGGCCTTTAGGCATACCTCAATCAATTCAACGAAATTTTGAGCAACATACGACACCTTCACTTTGCTTAAAAACCCCCACTCGCTCAATCAACACCGTTGATAAAACCAGCATCTACCGTTGGACAGACGAAAACGGACAAGTGCACTTTTCAGATAATAAGCCCAATAAGCAAGTTAGCCGTGAAGTGACTGAACAATATGCACACGACAAACAGTACTTCCGAATGAACTTGTCTAGCCCAGAAAGAGGTTTGCCAACGCTTTTGGGTGAGCAACTTCAGCGCGATGTTAACGCTATATATAGCTATCTTTCAGACCGTATGGAGGCCGATCATCTAAGGCAAGTTGACCTTAATCTCAAGGTATTTAATACCGCTAACGGCTTTGAGCAATACCGGCAAATACACGCACCGTCACTCCGCTCTATTGCGGGTTTCTACACCTCCCTCAATAACGAAGCGGTCGTCATGCAGCAGCACACCGACCCACAAACTCGTGCAGTCGCTCGTCACGAAGCCACCCATGTTATAAACGCTGGGCTGTTTGGTCGATCGCCCATCTGGTTTAACGAGGGCATTGCAGGGTATTTTGAGCAATATGACTATGCCAACCTTAAGTCAGGCGCGACACACGCTAGCCAATACCACCTAAGCTATCTAGCATCTGAGTTTAAAAAAAACCAATTACCGTCATTAAGAGACTATTTGCAGCTTTCCGAGTCTGAGTGGCGCGCTAACGACCAGAGAACTATGTACGCGATGGCCTGGTCGATTATCTACCTACTCCAAAGCCATCATGAGGGAGAGCAATTTACCCGTAGATTATTCTCCCATATGGCCGAAAACCCTTGCGTTACTTTGGACCCAATACCGTTTTGGCGCGAGCACTACCCAGGCGGTCTAACTAAATTTAATCAACGTTGGCAAGAAATGTTGCTACGCGCTTTTTAATAACGTTAAATCAGACTGATTACTGAATCTCACTCCAATAATGGGCGACACTTAAGATTAGGACTATGTCATGACAATAATGCAAACCGTCTATTGGCTGATTGCCAGCGTGGGTAACTTTTCAGCCTATTATTACTGGAGTCAGTCAGACAGCCTGTTAAGCGTAATCTTATTTATCGCGTCTTTAAGCTATACCGCTATTGGCTTTTATGACCTAAAACTAAGCCCTCACAGCCTTAACAGGCTCTACCCTGTGGTCGCGTATGTCAGGTACTTTCTAGAATCCTACCGAGTAGAAATTCAACAATATTTTATTGCCAACGATACAGAGGAGCGCCCGTTTAACAGGGAGCAGCGATCATTAGTCTACCAACGAGCAAAGAATGTACGTGATACCATCGCATTCGGCACTCAGCACAACCTCATGGAAGACAACTACCTCAGTCTTTGGCATTCGATGTCACCTCAAGTCATTGCCGGTGAGGCAAAACGAGTCACCATCGGGGGCCCGAATTGCACTCAACCCTACGAGGCATCTTACCTAAATATATCAGCGATGAGTTTTGGCTCATTAAGCTCTCGCGCCATAGAAGCACTCAATCTTGGGGCTAAAAAGGCAGGTTGTTATCACAATACTGGAGAAGGCGGCGTCAGCCCATACCACCTGAGGCATGGTGGCGATATCGTTTGGCAAATAGGCACGGGGCTATTTGGCTGTAGAGATGACGCGGGGAACTTTAACCCCGCTCTTTTTGAAAAAACGGCCTCACTACCACAAATTAAAATGATTGAGATTAAGATATCGCAAGGTGCAAAGCCAGGACATGGCGGCGTTTTACCCAAAGCCAAAATTACCCGCGAGATCGCCAATATTCGACATATCCCGATGGAGCAAGACTGTATTTCTCCGGTGGCTAACCCCGAATGTACGACGCCTATTCGGTTATTATCATTCGTGAAAACACTGCGAACACTCAGCGGCGGCAAACCTGTAGGCTTTAAGCTCTGCGTCGGAAACCCTGCTGAGTTTCTTGGTTTATGCAAAGCGATGTTAGAAACAGGGATTACACCAGACTTTATAACCGTAGACGGTGCAGAGGGTGGAACTGGCGCCGCCCCCGTAGAGTTTAGCAACCGCCTTGGCATGACCTGCATGGAAGGCGTTTATATTGTTAACAATGCATTAGTGGGGGTTGGGCTAAGAGACAAAATTCGGATTATTGCCTCCGGTAAGACCGCATCCAGCTTTGATTTACTTTCAAAGATTGCAGTAGGCGCAGACCTTGTGAATGCCGCTCGTACCATGATGATGGCACTAGGCTGTATTCAATCTCGCACCTGCAATAGTAATAATTGCCCTACCGGTATCGCGACACAAGACCCAGCAAGAACAAAAGCCATCGACGTCAGTCAAAAAAGTGATCGCGTTAAAAATTTCCAACACAATACATTGAAAAATTTCTTTGAGTTGGTGGGTAGCATGGGGCTAGATGACCCGGCAAAACTAAAACCTCACATGGTCAAAAGACGCACCCCTAATGGCTTGCTTATGCCGGTCGGCACGTTAATAATCCCACTAAAACCCAATGCGCTATTAAGTGATGAACATGCAGGTAAACCATGGCAAGAATGGTGGGAGCGAAGCCGCTCAGATCAATTTTATGTTGAAGATGATTACTTTATGATGCCTGAACATTTGCAATAACCATAAGTGCATAACGTCAAAGTGCCGCTCTTCGAATTAGAGCGGCACTTTGACGCAACTCTTTCAGCTACGCAATCCCCAAAGCCCGTAATATAAATATTCCCGCACTGACCGTTAATAATGAAAGTACCGTCGATAATGCAATAATAGTGGCCGCCAACTCTGCATTACCTCGCATCGCTTTTGCCATCACAAAACTGGCTGTTGCTGTAGGGCTTGCAAACATCAGGAACAGAGTCCCCAGCAACAAACCTTTAAACCCGATTAAAAACGCACCTAGCGTAAACAGGAATGGCAGGCCGACTAATTTAAGCAAGGTAGCCCCCAAGGCAAGGCCACTACTCTCTTTAAGCGCCTTAAGGTTAATTGAGCCGCCGACACACAATAACGCTAAGGGTAGCGTCATATTCGAGAAATACTCACCTGTTTTCATAATCACAGCCGGCGGTGTGAATTGCATAAACTTGAGTAACAACGCGGCTAAAATAGCGATAATCAATGGGTTCTTCGCCATATCTTTACTCATAACCCAGCCATTAAAGCGTTGGTCGGAATGAAATGGCTGCGTCAGCGCAAAAACAGATAACACATTATAAAGCAGCGTTAAAAATGCCAGCAAAATAGACCCCACCGCTAACCCCTCATCGCCATACATATTCATACAAAGCGCAAGCCCGACAATCCCCATATTGCCTCGAAACGCACCTTGTACAAAAACACCTCGATTCTCAGGTAGCAGTTTCATCCTTCCACTAACCCACCATGTAAAAATAAACCCGAACACGGTAATCAGCAGCGCATAGACAACTTGCCGGGTATCAAAAACTGAGGATAAGTCAGACGCAGTGATCTTAGTAAATAACAGTGCAGGCAGTGCAATATTGAAGACTAATTTAGAACCCGCATGAATAAAGTCATCAGTAAGCCAATCGGAACGACGCAAAAACCAACCTAAAAACACAATGATAAAAATAGGTAAGGTTATATTGGAGGTGAACAATAACAGGTCGATAAATGAAGACAATGGAGCCTCGCAATGGGGGGGAGATCAAACGCTTAAAAACAATCGCGGCAAAGTGCCGCCCCTACAAAGGATAGTGTACCCGTATTCCACCTGCAGGCATGCCACTTTAGCGGGATTCTCTACAAAAAACCTGTTAGTGCGTCTTGAGATAATAACTTAAGCAACTCACTTTGTGCCGCCACCGTTTGCTCGATGGTGCTGCCAGCGGGGGCATTTTTTGAAAACTGCCCAGCAGATACTACTTTTCGGTTTTTATCAAACCATGCCCAAGTAGCTTCAAGGCGAGCCTGTCCGTTCAAACGAGCATCAAACCTTAGTATATCAACCCTGAGACTGTAGGTACCCATCGAACTTGCTAAGCCGGAATACTGTACATAGGTTTTGTCAGCGCTTAAAGAAGATAGGTTTTTAAGCAGCGCCAGTTGAACCTCACCCTCTAAGCTTCCTCCCCATTGGTCCAACTTAGAGATATCAAAGTGATTTTCAGTTCGTGAGGTTACGATAGACGATCGTTTAAGGTAGTCTGCGATCGTAATAGGACCGACAACAATCAGGTCTGAATTTAAGTCAATCTGACGTTGAGGCAGGGGCGGCGAAGACAGCAGATAAAACTCACTTTCCGCAGAAGGTTTGAACGCGGCGCAGCCCGTCATTAGTAATACTAGCGTAAACACCCAAACGAATTTCAGTTGTTTCATCATGCTCTCCATATGCTCTCCATATTACGGGCCTTTTTAAACCTTCACTCGCTTAAGAGGCTAGCGCTGCTTACCGGTTAGTATAGATTCTGGATTACGCTGGAGCGTTTCTGCCAGCTGCCTCACTTGTTCAGATGCACGCTCAAATGATTGCAGCGTTTGTACTAACGTCAAGCTCAGTTCAGAGCCTGGCTGCACCAGCTTTTCATAAGTCGATAAGGTCTTGCTTGATTGAGCCAACAGTTGGTCTAATTTTTTAAGCGAGCCAGCCGCTCCGACAAATAATGGCTGACTTTTATCTGCTGCTGCGGCCACAGAGTCAGCCATCCCTCTCACAGCACGGGTTGCCGCCATAAGCTCATCTGTAATAACCCCTTTGTCTTGATCAAGTTGGCCTAAAAGGCTATTCAGGTGTGCCAAACTACTAGAAAGATTTCCGAGTGATTTTTTAACATCTGACGAGTTCACCATATTATTCATTCCCTCAGCTACAGCAGCCAAGTTATTGGCGATATCCTTAATCGGCAAGCCATCAAGCTGGCCCACTAATTTAGTCAACGTTTCGCCTAATATTTCTATTTCACTCGGTACAGTGGGGATTACAATAAAACCAGACTGACTGGGTGGCGCGTATCCAGGTTGGTCTTCAAAAAACTCCAACTGAATTTGTAGCCGGCCTGTCACAAGATTTTCTTGTACCAATTGCGCTCGAACACCCTGTTTGATAAGGGTTGTATAAATTACATTTCTATCAGTGCTAAACTTGAATAAACTACCATCCTCCTGCTGTTGGACAATAACCCCAACCACTCTGATGTTAATATTATTCTCCCCTTCGTAAAGGCTGATATTAATAGACTCTACTTCACCTATGCGCACACCGCGGTAGGTGATCGATGACCCAACACTCAGCCCTTTGACCGAGCCCGAAAACACCATTTCGATACGATCTTGCTGCTTAAATAAGTCACCATTGCCAAACAGCAATATACCTATGACCGCACTAAGCGCTGCACCAATAGTAAATAAGCCAATCGCCCTTGCACTCATTTTTTGAGACATAAGATACCTTTCTGCTGAATGACCGGATGATTGTTTGGA
Organism: Alkalimarinus alittae; assembly: GCF_026016465.1. Lineage (NCBI taxonomy): Bacteria > Pseudomonadati > Pseudomonadota > Gammaproteobacteria > Alteromonadales > Alteromonadaceae > Alkalimarinus > Alkalimarinus alittae. The sequence goes on along the minus strand of NZ_CP100390.1, from coordinate 399,737 downwards.
AGTCTACGCATTAGCGGCCTCACCTCGTCGCAAAAACTGCTGTACTTTAGCGTCATCACAACTCGCTAATAGTTGATTTGGATTACCGGTTGCAAGCATTGTTTGAGTGTCAGCATCTAAAAATACAGCATTAGAACCAATTGAAAAAATACTCGCTAGCTCGTGAGTCACAATCACAATAGTAGACTTCATACTCTCTCTTAACTCTAAAATAAGGTCATCTAGCAACCTCGCACTGATGGGGTCTAAGCCTGCCGATGGCTCATCAAAAAAAAGGATTTCAGGGTCCAGGGCAATGGCTCTCGCTAGCGCGGCTCGTTTTATCATCCCTCCACTAATTTCAGACGGGTAATACCCCTCAAAACCGGCCAAACCAACCATTGAAAGTTTTAAGCTCGCAAGCTCCGCTACTTCTTTGGGTGAGAGCTCAGTATAAAGCTCTAATGGCATACCCACATTTTCTGCTAGCGTCAAAGAACTAATCAATGCACCTGCCTGATAGGAAACCCCAAAATTCTTCATCATCGCCCGTCGCTGAAGATCAGAAACGTCCCACAAACTATTATCGTCAACCCAAACCTGCCCTTCTGCAGGTCGGTATAGCCCCATCATATGCTTTAATAAAGTGCTTTTACCGCACCCGCTGCCACCCATAATAATAAAGATGTCATTTTTATTAACATCAAACGTCAGGTCTTGTTGGATCAGTTTGCTGCCGTATTTTAACGTTAAGTCCCGAACGCGAATATGTGCTTGTGCTTGCTCTTGGCTCATGGTTTAAACCCCAAACACAGTGGTTACAATGGTCACTAACGAATCGAAGACAATAATCAACACAATTCCCATCACCACCGCACGAGTGGTTGCTTGGCCCACTGCACTCGCACTACGGCCTGAGTTCATCCCCATGTAGCAGCCGGACAATGCCACCATCACACCAAAAATAAGACTTTTAACCAACCCGATATAAAAGTTCGTGAGCGGAACTGTCGCGATCATTTGCTCAATATACATCGACCAAGTAAGGTCGAGCATAACAATACTCACGATTGCCCCACCCATAACCCCCATCATATTGGCGTATATCGTTAATAGCGGCATCATTAATATCAGCGCGAGCAAACGCGGTAAAACCAAATAATCGACAGGAGACACCCCCATTGTTTTTAATGCATCAATCTCTTCATTAACCTGCATACTGCCGAGCTGAGCTGCATACGCGGCTCCGGTTCTACCCGCCATAATAATCGCCGTCATCATCGGAGCCATTTCTCTAGCCATAGCCAGCCCCACGAGACTTGCAACATAAATACTGGCACCAAACTTTTCGAGCTGAACAGCCCCTACAAACGCTAAGATCATGCCAATAAGCACGCTAATCAGCGTCACAATGCCTAGCGATGATGGACCCGCGTCGGTTAAGAATATTAGCAAGTCCTGACGCCTGAAAACCGCTTTAGCCTTAGCTAAACGACCGAGTGCCAGTAATGCTTCTCCTAAAAAGGTAATAAACGCATTAAATTGACTAAATGACTGAAGTACAGTCTGCCCAAGTTGCTCAACTGCATTCTCTTTAACCGGCTGTTTTGCAACCCCTTCCCTTTCTGGAACCGCTTTAGCCAACGCAATCAACCGAACGAGTCCTTCGGGGAGCCCAGTATAATCAACCGTTATCTGCTGCTTAATTGAAATCGCATTAATCATCACTAAATAGCTGACGAGAGAACTATCCCACTGTCCTAGTTGGGTAGCATCTAATACGACATATTGAGTGTCTGGAACGGTTTTGAGATGGGATAAAAAGTCTTCGGGGTTTTGCAGACCAAAGGAGATACTCCAATCCCCTTTGATCAGCACCCGAAGTGTATCTTTTTTATGACGATGAAAAGTGACGACTTCCTCTGTCACATAACCCTCCAGGGCTTATTATGTGTCTAAAAATCGAGTAGCAGTCACTTTATAGCGATCTTCTGCTTGCGGTTCAAACGTTACGGTGTATTGGTAAAGTCTCTTACAGACTAACACTGTCCATATTTCAGTATTTAGATCTCGTTGGTCTGGCAGTTTTTGAGTGATGTCAATCTCGCACTGTTGGTCATCACCTCGCTGTAAATGACGGATCGCTTTTATACCACCTGCTTGCTTATCAGACAACGCAACAATAATCGATTCAGAGTGTGAAATTGAGCTGCATGCACTCAAAACGGTCAACGCCAATAGACCTGCTAAAAAAACGAGTTTATATCTCACTGAATGCATCTCCTTGCTCAATCTCACTATTTATTGAATTCGATAACCCACTAAAACGCATAACCAAAGCTCACACCAAATACATAGAGCGTTGTATCAGAGTTCATTTTAACGGACTTACCAATTTTTGTACCATTGATACTGGCCAATTGCGCTATTTGTGCGTCTCCTAAAAACTCCAATGAGGCATAGCCATGAATATTGAATTGCTCATTGACTTGGTAGATAGCCCCAAATGCTGTTTTAAAGATATCATCTACGGGGATGTCAGCCATTCTATCGCCATCATCCACAGGTGATTCATCATAACTAAACCCTAGTTGCAACGTCGTTTTTTCATCAAGTCCATATTCAGCACCTAACGCATAACGGTTTGCATCTTTGAAATTTCGATCAATTTTAAATGTATGATAACCATCGATACGTAAGTCCGTGCTTTTGAAAGAACCGAAAAAAACACGCTCTATATCCCAATAAAGATTCAAGTCATTATTAATTCGGTGAGAGCCACTCATCACCAGTCGCTCGGGCATATCCCATGTTAAGCTAGTATGTTGTTTTTGGTAAGTCTCACTCGATAACAACTGACCTGTGATAGTGGCGGTTCCTTCGAACGTAAAATCTGTTAAATAGTGATACGCCATCCCCAATCGTTGACCAGGAAGAAACTCAAACGTAGTACCTAATGTAAGCTCTGCTCCAATATCATCACCTTCTAGATCAACGGTTGTACCTGATGCACCGTTAACGTAGCTCTTTAAACTATCGATATTTGCAGCGGTTGAAACTGGGTCGACCCCTGCATCGTCAGCAGCTGTTTGTATACAAGCAACTTTAGCCGCAGGCCTTACAAGATCTCCACATGCTCTATCAGCCACTAAGCCAGCAAATGCAACCGCATTAGTAAGGTCATCGAGTGCCGTATCATTGATAGACGGCATATCTTGCTTTTGTACAAATGAACCGTGTAAAACCCCAACGCCTACCCCAAAGGTCCACTTTTCATCCATTCGCCATGAAATAGAATTCATGAGTTCAACAACCTGAAGTTTATTCTCGGTGATAATAGGCCTGGTTTTAAATCGTAAGCCATAATCGAGCCCAGCTCCAGCTATCGCACCTAGCCCCACCCCCCACGTAAACTCATTATCCATCGGTCTTATCAGCCCTATAGTGGATATAGCGGCTATCGGCGCAACATTACTTCGGGCGCAATTACCTTCGGCTGCACAATCCCATTCTTCATTGACAGTCCAGTCAGGCACCAACAAGCTAAAGTTACCGCCAATTTGTTTTTTATGCATTAACGACATGGCTGCAGGGTTGTTACTAATAGCGGCGGTACTGTGATCGTAAACCGTAGACCCTGCATTAGCGATGCCGGTTGCATGAGACGTTGGGTTAATCATAAAGCCAACAGCCATTGCATTCTGGGCTATCCAAAAAGATGAAATTGATAGCAGTAAACGTTTTTTGGACATAACAATCGAGGGCGCTAGCATAGCATTGATCCTTTTTTTTTATTTTTAATAATACTATTGAATATTTTTGCAAGTATAGACTATATTTTTATTGCAGTTCTACGTAACCCTTTAATTAAGTTTAAAAATTGCTGTCAATTTAATATCGCCATTCACTCTAATTGATAGCGTATGCTCACCAGGATAATGCTTGCGAGTACTCATCTGCTTAAAAGAATGTTTACGTTGAAATGAAATTTCACGCTGCGTGTAGTCTGACTCTGATGATTTGAATACCTTAGGAGAACGACGACCATTGGCTTTAACATACTCGATAATATATTCGATTCGTAGTCTGCGTAACGCACCTTGACTGGTCGTGACCCCAAAGCTAAACAGTAAGTCATCACCTATATTTAACACTGGGTTCTTGATGTCTAAACTAGAAACCATTATTGATGAACTTTCAGCATAACCAAATAGCGCTAACGCTTCTTTATTAGCTTGTTTTAATAACGTTCTGCATCCATGCTTAATAATCCAATCGGTATCGGGGTGTTGTCCTATATTCGCGCTACACCAGTCAAGCACTGACTGAGGGTTATCTTTAGCAATATCATTTAGATTATTAGCCACAGAACGCCTGACATAGAGTGAGCCATCCTGCTTTAGTCGGTTCAAGATAGGAAAAATCAACCGAGGGTCTTTTTTGAATTCTGGTAATGCCATTGCCCAAGGGAGCCTAGGCCTGCAACCTTCACTGGCAAGTCGACGAACATGCTCATTTTGATGAGACGCCCAGCTCATCATCACCTTCATCATTTTAGTCGGGTCTCGGATGATCATCGGCCTCACGGCAAACTCTGAGCTGGAATATTGGGTGAGTGTTTCTAACGCAGTAACTGATAGCGCCCAATCATCAGCACCAAACTGCTCAATATAATCGGGAAAAAACAACCCTTCATATCCTCCGAACGATTTACCTGCTTCCAGCAATATTTCAACAACTTGGTCAAATGACAGTGGCAAGCACTTATGTAGCGTCATTGAAATATGCTTCATTCGCGCCTTTAGTTCTTTAGACTCCCACTGCTCATCCATGACCATAGATACAAATTTAGATTGATCAAAGTTGGGCCAAGACAATTTAATGCTCGTCGCTAGGCGCTCTAAATAAGTTTGGTTATATGAATTTTTTAGCGGTTCTGGCATTATCCGTCCTTCGTTTAACGACCCATTACATTGAGTAAGCTAATTCAGCTAACCTTAACGCTAACTGTCAGACGGCACAATTCGGGGCGCCATTAGTGAAAAGAAAAACAAAACATCTCCCACCCAGAAAGCTTTCATTATTGGGAGACTTTACCGGTAAACGCTGGCTAAAAATAGCGTTAAGAACACTGCATATTTTTAGTGTTGTAGGTGTAGGTGGTGCCATTTTATTTAATGTTCCATTTAGTCAATGGGTATGGTACTGGTACGCGGCTGTCGTAACGGGCGTATTGATGGCGGCTATTGACGCGCTGTCTAATTTTTTATGGTTGGTGCAGATCCGAGGTATCGTTATATTCTTAAAACTAGGGTTGTTGATGCTATTAGGCGGCAGTATGCTAGTGAACCACCTAGTACTCATCTGCATTATTGTCATGTCGGCAGTAATCTCCCATGCACCTGGCGACATACGCTACTATTCCGTTGTCCACCGCCGCCGCATTAATTCATTTCACGATATTAAAGGCTAAGAACCCTATGCACTCGAGCCTGATAGAGCAGTATGTATCTGAGTTAGAAGATTGTGCCCGTCAAGGTCACATTATTGATGTTGCTTGTGGGGAAGGACGAAACGGGCTGTTTTTAACTAGCAGAGACCTACCGGTTACCTTTGCCGACAAGTCTGCGACTTCTCTAGCTTATGTTTCTAGCGCATTAAACAAGAATAAAAATGATAGCAATATCTGGCCAATCGACCTTGAACAGCCAGATCAAAATCCGTTTAAGAATAAAACCTTTTCAGCCGCGCTAGTTTTCCGTTATCTTCATCGCCCTTTAATACCGCACTTATTAAATGCGGTTATTCCGGGTGGAATCATTATTTATGAAACCTTCACATTAGATAATAAGCAATTTGGTCGCCCCAATAACCCTGAGTTTTTACTTCAACCAAACGAATTAAAAAATTGGTTTAACGATTGGGAGACACTACACTACTTTGAAGGTATTTTATCAGCACCCGATAGAGCCGTTGCTCAGATTGTCTGCCGGAAACCTAACGACGTCATCAGTAATCGCAGCCGCAATACAAATACAACAAACAACAGTAACAAGAGAGCAAATGGCCACTTCTTGTAAGCGATGCAGGCTGATTAGAAGCCTCGTATCAATAGTCATAATGATAACAATTTTAATATTGACGAACCTAGACTCATTTGGAAGCTAGAACCCCACGTCAACAAAAGGAGAGTAACGTGAAGATCGCACTAATACAGATAAATTTCATCCTGCTGTGTTCAATAGCACTGTTTATTTCAGGCTGTGGAAATAAACTTCAAATTGAGACAGAGTATAGTAAAGCCACTCATTTTGATGAGTTTAAATACTATCGCTGGCACCAAGGCAATACCCCTCAAGACAAAAAACAAGCACAGGCTACAGGTAATAAAGCAGCTAAAAAAGAAAAGGAAATCGACCCTCTTCTTGATAGCAATATCCGTTTTATGATTGAGCAACAACTGGCAAAAAAGGGCTTGGTTAAACGAGAAGAAGGCGTGGTAGATTTTCTAGTTAATTACAGTATTTCTACCCATAATCAGGTCGATGTAGAAACTCAAAAAGTATATGACGGGTATTCAACAACGTATCAATCGGTAGGCGGTTATGGTTATGGCTACGCAGGCGGATATTACCGTGGAGTTGCAGTAACTATGGATGTTCAACCCGTCAACGAAACCTTGGTTGAGCGTTATGTTCAAGGGTCAATGACATTAGACTTTATCGAACCAGATGATAATAAGCTCATTTGGAGAGCAACAGGCGATAAACGTTTACCCTATGACCATCCAGATCAGCAAGAGCGTGATGCGCTAATTAATAAGGTTATTGGTAAATTACTGGCAAAGTTTCCCCCTAAGTAATGCCAACTCTAGCAAAGCTCTAAAACGATAATCATCAACCGCACCAACCAATATCAACCTTTGTCAGTGCAGGTGTATTGATTCTCGCCCTCGTCGCTGAGACATGCCCTTGGCACTCAAACCTGGGGCTAATGCGCCGTGGTCGACGAGCACCGGCGAGGCTATTCTCATATATTCCATACAAGACATTCGAATCAATTCTGACCAGCTACCGGCATTAAATGCGATGTCTGAATCTCGATGAAATGCTGTACTCATGCAGACATCGACATGCCAAAGCTCCCCAAAAGGAGGGATTGCGCCCAACTCACAGCCAGGGAAGTTTGATTTAAATTCTGCCTCTGATGCAATATCAACTTGATGAACCCCTATCTCTGCCGCCAATGCTTCGCAAGTAACATGATAATGCGAAGGCACCACAACTAATGAGAACTTGTTATCGATCTTAACTACAACCACCTTGGCCATGTTTATGCCTTGAATATGGACTCGCTCAGCAACCTCCGAGGCAGTATAAGCAGGTGAATGTACTTCAATCGAATACTTTGCGTGATGACTATTTAAATAATCTAATAACCGCTGAAAAGGCATGACCGTTCCCCCTTTTTCGTTGTCTAACTCATCAATTCCGGCGTCTTTAAAACCGAAAGCCATTTTACCCATAGCATTTAGTTTGACCCAAAGACCTCTCTTTTATACTCGTACGCATTTTTGTACTGTTTACCTCCGTGCCAGCCCTTTGAGTCATGCATTTTAGTGTTAGCTTTCTGAGGGCCGTGCCCCATATCCGATAAACCTCCTGCCGCTGTTGGCTCAATTGTTTCGGTCAAAATAGCACGTTCTAATTCAGCCTCTTGGTTACCCCAGCTTTCAACAGGCGTATCTGCTTTTTTATCTGCTAGCGAATCGCCGCTTACCATTGTAGGCAATAACAAAATCACCAACATAGATGCCGTAGTCAAGATATGTCTAATTAACATTTTCATCCTTCCGCCCTTTTCCTGAATTAAAATCACTGTCTCCACAAGGTCAGACCATTTAATTTAAGCAACGTTCTACAACATTTTTGAAGAAGGGATAATGTTTTAAGACGGTATAGAAATAATAGAATTGTAAAAGCGTAAAATGAGGGGCCTTCAATTAGCTTTACGCGTTAGATATCCAACATTGAATGTCTGGTTCAAGATAGAGTTGGTCATACAGGTCTTCTGCCCAGCTTTCGTGATCAATCAATCTTTTGAGCACCCGAACAGCAACCACTTGAACGGCTGGTGTTGTTGACCAAACCGCTGACGTTAAGCAATGCCAATGATTGGTATCCATTAATTTTGGATTCTCAATCTGCTCATAACAAACACCACAAATAAATACTATTTTATCGATGTCTGGCACAGGAGGTACCGGTAGTACCTCATACGCACGTAAACTGACACCCATTGCACTGCAGAGCTCGCACCTTGAGTGCGCTCGACGAGCTAGATCCTTACCGAGCATCATTAATTCGTTCGCACGTTTCTGATGTTTTTCTTGTCCTTTAGACATCACAAACTCTCTATTTAAGGTCTCTGACGTTTCGCCTTTTTACCGAAATAATAGCGGTAAAAATGAAATTTCCCAACGTTTGGGCGCCGAAAAACTTACATTTAAATAGGCAGATCAAAAAGTAGGTGCCACGCATAGAAATTATCGCCAAAGCGATACCCTACGCCCACACGATCAATCGATAGGAATGAGTATCCTAATTTCTTTTCGGACTTCAAGGTCAAACCCAACTCATAGCTATTACTCACCGACACATCACGCCCACCAGGCGCATCAAACTCCAACGCTAAAAAGTACCAATACGTGGTGGCAAACATGGTAGGCTGAATCGACAACCCTGCAAGATTGAACGTATAGGGAAGCCCTACATCAATACCCGTTTGAAACGCCGCATACTCTTCCCTTTTCGCTGTATCATCAGTGTAGTGCCCCGCATAGTACATTCGATTCACCCACAATGGGTCATACTCCCCTCCGTCTAGCTTGTAGTATAAAGAAATGCCTGATGAGTAGATGGCCGTGTCAGTCTGATTCGAGAGATTTCTCGCTGCCCCCAGATCAAAGTATGGCGTGACGTTAATGCGGTTATTAATCGGATAATCGAATTCAATGCCAGGCACAAATGAAATAGTATCTATAGATTCTGGTACAGCCCCATCAGGAATGCCAGAAACATCAAAATCAAAAAAGCCCACAGAAACAGGTAAACGCACTCGAAACGGGATGCCAGACTCACTTTCAAGTTGATATGAAAAAGGTATATTAAACACCGAGGCTTGCTGACCTGATGTATGATAAAGACCGCTGCCCAAGTAGTTAGAAAATGCGTAATTAGCAGGTTCTGTATCAATTTTAGTATCCGAAGCAAGGCTATCTAACGAATATAACACCAATGCCGCTACTACCAGCGCTAAACGTAGATGATATTTATAAAAAAAAGTAAGTAATTTCAAATATTTCCCTGACCGTTATAAAGCTATTGCTATACTCTTAATAATACTTGAATTTTTTGGGTTCGAGCAAAGTTTAAAAGGAATAAAAGGACGTAATTCCCTTCATGCCAAAATCAGTACTCATTCTCTTAACGTTTATTATTTCAAGCGTCAGTGTTCAGCAGGTTTTTGCCGCTTCAAATAAGCCCTTAACAGGGGCTGACGACAGTCTGCAAGTCGACGATGCTTCCGTCAAACTTAATCAGCCTGAGCCTACAGACAACACTGAAGTAGACGCTGATCAAAAAACCCTCGATTCAATAGACCCCAATTTAAACTCAGCCACATTCGAATGGATCGAAACTCAACAGATAACCTGGTCTCAAAACATTTCAGCGATTGGCGGGTATCTTGATAGCTTTATGGGCGATAACACCGGCTATCAGGATATAAACAAGAGTTTTATTAAGCTATATTTTGATTTAGATACCTCTAAATACGATGGTGTTTCTTTCGAACCCAAAATTAAGGTCAGCCTAGATCTTCCCGTCACCAAAGAAAAGCTGAGACTGGTCATCGAAAACGACCCCGATCAAGAACTAGGGATTAAAGAACGAAACCTTTCTGACTTACCTAGCACAAATAGAGAAGCTAACGATGGATTTTATGGCGCCATACGCTATTTATTCGAGTCTAAGAAGTGGAGCCGATTGTCTCTCGACTGGGGTGTAAAGGCTCGCTGGCCACCAGACCCTTTTGCACGTTTTAGAGCCGTGAGAGGCTGGGACCTTAACGAAAACTGGGGCATGGTTTATTCGCAAGAAGTGTTTATCTTCGAAAGCAAGGGCTTTGGCGCATACTCTCAGTTCGACTTTAACCGAAGGCTGTCTGAAAAACTCCTCTTTCGTGTCACCAGCGTAGTAGACTGGCATGAGCGAACAGAGCAGTTCGATTTTCTAGAACAAATTTCATTATTTCAGGACATCAACAATAAAAGAGCAATACAGTACGCAGCAGGTATTGTGGCTGAAGAAAAGAGCGGCAGCCGAATTACAAATTACTACACCAAAGCAGCCTATCGACGGAGGCTATATAAAGACTGGCTGTTTTATGAAATGACACCGGGTATAGAATTTCAACGAATTGAGAACTTTGACCCCAATCCGTTCGTATCTTTCAGGCTAGAAATGTTGTTCGCTAAAGACGCTAGCCGCAAGCTCACGACACGTCTGTATTAATATATTAAGGCAGACACAAAAAAGCCACCCTATGCAACATAGGGTGGCAGAATAACAGCTGACAACGTGCTAATTAAATTCTTTAATCTATCAATGATAACCATGTTCATTATGAGAGGCACTAATTACTGACGTCGGTAAGAACTATTCTTACCGAAGAACTAGCAGTAATAAATCTCGCTAAGGTAAGCGACCAATGCATCCATATTTTGTTGTTCTATATCTGAATGAGGTACAAAAATTTCTAATTCCATGTCCGTTCTCTCTTAGCTTCAATAAGTTAAATCTTGCCGATACCCTAAGCATCTTGCGTTGAGCTATCGGGCTGTTTGTTAATTACAGCTCTATAGTAACCAGTAGACAGAAGGGGCGCTTGACAGTATGGGTCGATTATTTGACCGCTTGTTGCAACTTTCAAACAAACACTATTAAAGCAGACAACAAGGCTACATTATTAACGATATTCAAAGGAATAGATTACGTCTAACGAGCTATTAAAGCCTCCTGCCGCTTCAAGAAACAGGTTTGGCCTTAATCGATAACGCATAGTAACTGTTTTTGCTTCATCATAAAGACTCGCACCATATTTTAGATATATATCAGGCGATATATAGCCACTCACTTCAAGGCTGGTACCCTCATCATCAGACTGGGTACTTATTTGCAGGTCAGTAACCCCCACTTTATTAGCCCACTTTTCAGTTAATTCGCTAGAACCAAAAATACCGGCTGATAGCATCATATTATTTAATAGGTCTGCATTATTCGATTTTTGATCCGGCGCCCGACCTGTGAGCAGGTAGTGAATCACACTGGTTTCATTCATGACCGGCTGAGAGTAAAACAGAATTTCTGGTTCATTGGCAGGGCCTGTCACTTTAACTCCAACGTTAACGGTGCTTCCTGGTATGTCTCGCGTGGCATCAAGTTGAAGGTCGGGCCGATCAACAGGACCGTTAAAAATAAAACGACCTTCTTTGACGGTTAATCGCTGTCCAAATATGGTGTAAAAGCCATTATCGGTGTTAATTTCACCCTTGCCTCCAAGTTCTCCGCCCGATTGCTGACGCAATAACAACCGACCTGTGAGATAGGTGTTCACACCAAAACCTCTGAAATGAACATCATTACCTAACACCAGCTCAATTTTGGCCTTATAGCGCCACTGATTATCAGCAGAGACCTTATCCTCGCCTATAATCCGAGCATCTGTAGACACCGATGTCGCACTCTCAGGTAATGCATCAATTTTTATCCGCGCATGCGGTATTTCAAAGGTGCCTGAAACGTCTGCAAAGCCCTCTGTTAACAGTAACGTTATTTCTGGTTTAATCGTTAAGCTAACGCCCGATCTTGGCGTAATATCGAAGGCTTCAGAACTCAAGGATGTATTCAATATCCAATCATCTTGCCAGTTTAAATGACCGTCAAGCGATGCACGCCCTCCTTGAGAGCTAAACCCACCCTCATAACTTAACTGATATTGACTAAATACCCCATCAACCACGATTTGATCAATAGTTTCAGGAAGGTAGCCACTCTTAAATGCCCCGTCAGAGAAACTAAAGCGGCCTGATAACTCCGGCTTTTTAAGTGTACCCGACACCATCACTTGGCTAGAAAACAAACCCGACATTCGCTCTACTGAAGGCAGTATATCCTGCAGAAAAGCGATATCTAATTGATTCAAGTTTATGTCACCACTTAACAAACGCTGCTTAACGATATCCGTTAATGTCAGTTGACTCGTTACATCTCCAAGTTGAGGCGATGAGAAATGAGCGTTAACGGTCAGGTTTTCATCCCGTAATACGGACGTTAAGGAAAGCGGTTCAAAGGCTATATGCAAAGGAACAGCCTCATCTTCTTTTAAAGGGTTCTTCGACGCACTATCGCCTACAGGCTTTTTGCTTTTACCTAGCCATACATCAAGTAAAGGTATATTTATCGCGACGTCAGCATCAACAGGGTTACCCGGTTTTTGGCTTATTTTAGCGACCCCATTAAGGTCGCCTTGCAGCGCTAGATGTGTCAACTGGTCAGCTTCTTTTGCTTCTTTATTCCATCGGTCAAGTAGCGGCATAACCGGTACATTGTTGGTTGTGACCCACAATGAGTAGCCATTAACTGGGTCCCAGAGAGCATCCTGATGGTTGCAAATTTCAGTATCTTCATCCGCTAAACAAAAGGGTTTGACCACCAAAGAACGCTCATCAATATTCCAATTAATAGCAATAGGCTGAGTATTACGAGGCGTAAATAATGAGTAAGGGAATACCTCAGATTGCCAACTTAACGCGCCACACACACTCTCAATATCCCCTTTTATAGTCGCTGCTGTAGGCGTCTCAGGCATTAAGACATCCCATGACACATGACAATCCACTGTCGCTTTACCCATCTCAGGTAAAACCACATCCCCCTTAACGGCACTACCTTTCAGGTCCCCTCTAAGCTGCCAATCAGAAGATGTTATGTGCGTATTGCCCACACGTAAGTCTTCGGCGCTAAGGGTTAACCTACTTTCAGCAATGCCTGATTGGGCTATATCAAACACGGTTTCTATTGAGCCCACCGATAGATCTCCGTATCTCAGTTTTTCAGTGGTCAGTTCACCGTGTATGTCTAACTTATCAATCAATCCATCAACGCTAATAGCCCCCTCTAGGCTACCACTCAAGTCCGATAACCACTGCTGAGGTTCAGGCAGTGAAAAGTGCATTTCAATATTATCGAAACGGTCACCCGCTGCACTCAAAGCCCCACTAGCACTCAGTTGATTAACGCCTGAAGAGACCATCAACTCATTAACTCGCAGCATGCCGCCGTCTCGGTCACGCGTATAGTTAAATACGGCCGCCCCCGCTAAAGGGTATTGGTTAACGCGCCCCTTAAGCCGCTCCAAATTAAACGTAATATCTATGGCACTCCCCCCCGCATTCCCCTTAATGAACCAATCACTATCGATGATGGCGGGGTACGGTAATATTGGCTTGGCCTCTTTAGCGTTTGGCAGCATGACCTGATGAAGTGCCAATTGTTGGGTGCTTATTTTAAGGTTGAACGGCATCGGCGCTGTATGGGTGAACGCCCCCTGAAGGCTCACATTGCCCTCTTTTGAGTTTAGTTGCATTTGTTTGAATATCAGGCGATCTTTCAGCCATTGCCCATCGATGAGCAGGTCAAGTTCACTCCAATAGGCAGTCTTTAACTTACTTTTTGCCTGCACAGTTAAATCCCTTAACCCTATATTGGCAGTAAACTGTTTAATGTCTATTTGGGGCGCTTTTACGTTAGTTTGCGCACTTTCTACGGGTAGCTGCCATGAAGTCGGCGCTTCAAACTTTAGCGTCAGCGGAAAGCGTGGGTCGTCAAACGAGAGCGTCGACGAAAGTTGTACTGGCCACTCTCCCGTTAATGCCCCTTTTATATCAAACGCTAATTGAACGCCGCTTAACTCAAAATCAAATTTTAACGGTTGCTGACTAACGGTGCTGGGCAAGTCATAGACGGCGATGCCTTTAAACTGGCTTACCCAAGGGGTCGAAAAGTCCATCTCCCCTTCACCATCAAGGCTTAACCCTTCATAGTTTGCCGCTACTTTAGGTAATGCTAATAAACTGTCGACCCACTGCCCTGTGAATTGCAGGTCTGTGATGGTGTGCGTTTGCCCCGAAAGCCTTAAATGAAATGTTTGGATATCTGCCCTGTCGGTAATAATACCCACCGGCATGACGATTGAGGGCAACGAACCATCGCTCGTTTCTTCTTCAGCCTCAGTTACAGGCAATAAATTAACAACCAATTCATCGGCAGATAGTTGATCTAAACAAATGTTCTGTTGCAGTAAGCACAAGGGGCCCCAATTAACACTCACATTATGAGCGGAGACTTCTACCGCTGATTGGTTCCACTGAAGTTCATCTACTGTTAACTCACCTAGCACATAACCATCAACCCCTACTAAATGCAGTTCGGCCAACTGATTGCTTGCCAAATTGGCGATGAATTGAGTTCCCTCTTTTGTCGCTAACAACCAAGCTATAATAATGAATGTGAGCACCAGCGGAACGAATATTAATAACCGCATAACGCGCCATATAATATGCAATACATAACACATCATAATGGCGGGCCCATTGAAATATGCAGTTTAACCGGCGTGTCGTCATCGTCGAGAGGGTGTGCTAAATCGATTCTGACTTCGCCTATAATGGACAACCAGCGAGCACCAATACCGATACTACTAGAAAAGGCTTCGTCAGGGTCTTCATAAGCACGGCCTGTGTCTGTGAAAATAGCCCCCCGCCACTGTGGCGCGATTCTACCGCTTAGCTCCACACTCCCAACATTAAGAAACTTACCGCCAACCAATTCACCATTTTCATCACGCGAAGCCACTCGATGATAGCCATACCCTCTAATGGTTTGGTCTCCCCCTGTGTAAAATCGGCGGGAAACAGGTACTTGCTGCAGGTCGTCGGTCGCAATCCCACCCAATTCGAGCCTTGTCAGCAATCGAAAATTAGTGTTTCCTATTGGTGTTAACCATCGCGCACCTGCATGCACCTTAAAGAAACTGGCATCTGCACCGATTTCAGTTGAACTACCCGAAAACCGTAACCACAACCGGTAGCCCTTACTGGGGTTAGCATCTTGATCAAAGCCACTTCTCATCCAGCCTATATGTGGTACCAAATAGAAAACATCAACCCAGTCTTCATCCGCTTGACGATACTCTTCGTAGTCTGCACTTACACCATACCTGAGCTGCCAGTTATTCTCTTTTAAATTCAGTTTTGATATGCCGACATTAAAAAGGCTTGATTCAGTTGTCTCTATTTCCTGATGAATATAGCCGGTATCAAACAGTAGAAAGTTCGTGAGAGGTTGGGCTAGCGGTATACGGTAAGTGGCACTTATTTCCTGCTCAGGTTTTGACACTTCTATTGAGGAGTTCCATGTATGCCCACGTGTACCAATGACAGGCATATCCCAATTAAAGCGAACCCTTGGGCCATTATCTGTATCGAAACCAAACCCAACCTCAAATTGATGTTGGCTGGCATCTTCTGTAATAACACTTAAGCTTACCTGTTTCATTCCATCTTCAATAATGCGTTGAGTGTCAATGGTTACAGAAGAAAAATACCCTGTCTCATATAGTTTTCTTCGGAATGAGGATAATAACTTTCGCTCATAAGGGTCGTGCCTTTTGAACGGCACGATAGACTGTAAAAACCCTTCACCCAGCTGACTCCCCTCAAAACTCACTTCACCGAACTGATAGCGGTCACCACTCTCCATGATCAAGTTAATCTGTGCGGTGTTATTTTGCACATCAACCAATAACTCGCTTTCGCGATATTCCGCATCAAAAAAGCCTAATCCTTGCGCTTTCTGCATAAGCTCTTTTTTTAATCGGTCATACTTGGAGTGGTCTAACTGCTCACCGGCCACGAGCGCATTGCTTTTGATGATGTCGCGAAAGGCCGGCATGTCTATCGCGGGGCCGATAAGCTGAATATTAGGCTGAGCTAACATCACGGGTGGGCCAGGGTTCAATGCCACGACAACGTTATCGGAGGCTAGATCAAGGCTCCACTCACTCTGATAATACCCTAAGCCTTGTACTGCCTCGGTAATCAGATTATTCAGTCGTCGTTCTAATATTCGCGGGTTGCGAAATTCTGCGGCCTCAATTTGACCAATATGCGCTTTTACGTTTCCGGTTAAGGTACTATTTGCACCTGTAACAACAATATCAACGCTAGCTAAAGCGGGGGAGACAACAAAAATAGCGAGAATAATAAATAACAGTCTATTCAAGACGCTATTGTGAGCCAATACTCCACTTAAATAGTGATCGCTATTTTGATTTTTCAAAAAACACCTGACAGCCCGTTTCTACAGACATATAAACCAAGTAGTGAAATTAATGTAGCGGTTATCGTACCATGAATAAAGCTTAGCACTCACTATCTGTCGCATCTCAACCTGTATATATTCACGCACTAGGTGCTTTGCATTTATGTTAAAACCTGAAATACTCAGTATTCGCGAATCCGTATTTGAGCATCACTTGAATAACGCGTAAATATGAGGATCTTTAGCTGTGGCAAGTTCTGAAAACATACAAGAACAAGACAATGGCGTTACCGTCAATGCTTCATCGGCAAAAGCACTAACTGATTATCTTTTAAGTAAAGGTTGCGCCAAACAAATACTTGAAGAAAAAACCGGCCTTCTACTAAGTAAGTTAGACCAACCAGACCACCGCATCCCCCTGAGTGCCTTTCATGCCCTCTGGTACGTAGCTGAAACCTTTACTCAAGACCCCGCTATTGGTCTTCATATTGGCGAAAAATCTAACGTTGATGAAATGGGGGTTATCGGGCATATATTTTTCAATAACGCCACTTTGGGCGATGCATTAACGCAGTTTGAACGCCTCTATAAACTCGTTAACGCGGGCATGCGGGTAGAGTTTAATATAGATGATGATCTTGCTTATCTCAATTACATTTGTGAGAGCCCAGACTATTACTCCCGAGCGAATATGGATCGCACCATGGCGATTTCGATTGTCAGAGCTCGATCTTTAATTCACGCCACGTTAAAAGTCGAGTATGTCTCATTTGCACACCCCAAGCCTGACTATGCTGAAGAATACGAACGTATATTCCAATGCCCGATTAAGTTTGACCAGGCTCATTGCACTATAGCCTTAAAAAAGCAGTTTCTAACGTTTGAGCTCCCCAAACGAAACCCCTACCTACACAAGGTATTAACCCGTCATGTTGAAACCTTGCTAAATAAAATAAGACCTAAAAAATCATTGTCCGATCAGGTTAAAAGAATCGTATCAAAACAACTGGCAAAAGGAGATGTTGATGCTGAAATGGTAGCAGCCAAACTCTGCATGAGCCGCCACACACTTTATCGAAAACTCAAAACCGAAGGTCACGCATTCCAAGCGCTCATAGAGTCGGTCCGAAAAGAAAAAGCCATTCGCTATATTAAAGAGAAGCGCTACTCTCTCAGTGAAATTGCCTTTTTATTGGGATTTTCTGAATTAAGCGCGTTTAGCAGAGCATTTAAGCGCTGGACAGGCACGTCTCCGGCTAAGTATGGGAAGTAGCAACGTCTGGCACGAGCCCAGACTAAACAATCTTAACCCCTATTACTCACGCCCGCCTTCTCAAACAATCGATTCTTATAACATGTCGGTCTAACTATTCAGTTCAATAATTAATCAATTCATTACTATACTTGAGTTAATAACGTAACGCCGCACACGCGTGCTAAGCCTTTAAGTGCAGCAGAACAACGATGCACTCATAATAAGTCAGCGTGAGCAGTGAGTGGGGATAGTAAAATGAATAGAACCTATGATTTTTCAGTTAACGCAACGCAATTTATTGCGGACGATGGCAGCCTGATTAAACCACTCCCTAGTACGGTCGACGAGACAATACTGCTACAGGCTTATCAAGAGATGGTGCTGATTAGAATCTTTGATCAAAAAGCGATCGCACTGCAACGCACAGGTAAATTAGGTACCTACCCATCATCACTTGGTCAAGAATCGATCGGTATCGCGATTGGCTTGGCAATGCAAGCCTGTGATGTATTCGTACCCTATTACCGAGATCAGGCAACCCAATACCTCAGAGGCGTTTCGCTCACCGAAATGCTGCAATATTGGGGGGGTGATGAGCGTGGTAGCCACTATCAAAACTGCACACAGGATATGCCGATCTGCGTACCTATCGCAACCCAATTTTGCCACGCAGCGGGTATCGCAACTGCCTTTAAGATTCGTGGTGAAAAGCGTGTTTCCGTTGTTACCGGAGGGGATGGTTCAACCTCAAAAGGAGACTTTCTAGAAAGCCTAAACCTAAGCGGTGTATGGCAGCTACCTATGGTCATGGTGATCAACAATAATCAATGGGCTATCTCAACTCGACGAGAGGTGCAGTCTCATAGCGAAACCCTTGCTCAAAAAGCCATTAGCGCTGGTATTCCGGGTGTTCAGGTTGACGGTAACGACTTTGTTTCACTATACGATGCAATGTTAACCGCGCTAAAGCGCGCACGCGCTGGCAAAGGCCCAACGCTGATTGAAGCCATTAGCTACCGATTGAGTGACCATACCACCGCCGACGACGCCACCCGTTATCGCAGTCATGACGAACTTAAAAAGGGTTGGGACAGGGAGCCTATTAAGCGGCTACGCGATTACCTTCTCAGTCTGAATCTTTGGGACCCAGACAAAGAAAATCAACTGCAAGAAAAGGTCAAAGAGCAAGTCGATAATGCAGTGACGGCATATTTAGCTATTCAACCCGAACCGGCGACAGCCATGTTTGACCACCTATTCAAAAAGCTACCTGCGCCCATGCAAGCGCAGTACGATGAGGTTAAGCGCCTTCATCTGTCGTAAGCGATTGTTATTGAGGTAATCGTTATGAATACTAAGGTAAATATACGCCAAGCAGATACTGCAGATATTAAAGAAGCGCCTACCCCCGTGAATCAAACCATGGTGGAAGCCATTAACTTGGCACTAGCGCACGCTATGGAAGAAGATGAAAACGTAGTGATGTTAGGGGAAGATGTAGGCGCCAACGGAGGTGTCTTCAGAGCCACCGTAGACCTTAGACAAGAGTTTGGCCTTAAACGAGTCATGGACACTCCTCTCGCAGAAACACTGATCAGCGGAATCACGATTGGCATGGCCAGTCAGGGCCTTAAACCTATCGCAGAAATTCAATTCATGGGGTTTATTTATGCGGCAATGGAGCAAATCGTTAGCCACGCCTCAAGACTACGCAACCGCACTCGTGGCCGTATTAGCTGCCCAATGGTGATAAGGGCTCCGTTTGGAGGCGGCATTCATGCCCCCGAGCATCATTCAGAAAGTACCGAGGCATTATTTGCCCATATCCCCGGCATTAGGGTGGTAGTACCCAGTTCGCCATTACGTGCCTATGGCCTATTACTTTCTGCCATCCGCGACCCTGACCCAGTGCTATTTTTAGAACCCAAACGCATTTACCGCGCTGTTGCACAGCCAGTATTAGATGACGGCAAAGCGCTTCCACTCGACACCTGTTTCACCTTACGTGAAGGTAGCGATCTAACGCTTATTTCATGGGGGGCGATGATTCAAGAAACCCTTCAAGCCGCCAACACATTAAGTGAAAAAGGCGTTAGTTGCGAGGTCATCGATGTTGCATCAATTAGCCCTCTGGATACGAATACCCTTGAGTGCTCTGCCGTCAAAACAGGGCGTTGTATTATCATACATGAAGCGGCTCATAGCGGAGGTGTCGGGGCTGAAATTGCAGCCCACCTTGCAGAACACTGTTTACTCGACTTGAAAGCGCCAATAAAACGCGTGACAGGGTTCGATACTATCATGCCGTACCTACGAAACGAGGGGTACTATCTGCCGAGTGTCGAACGGATTGTTGATGCCGCTAATGAAGTAATGGATTTTTGAGGAATCGTTATGAAATACTTCAAACTCCCTGATCTTGGGGAAGGCTTACCAGAAGCAGAAATAGTCCGTTGGCATATTAAAGTGGGCGATACCGTTAAGACCGACCAACTGATGGTAGAAGTCGAGACAGCCAAAGCCATCGTAGAGATCCCTTGCCCTCAAGATGGCACCATTATGGCGCTCTTTGGCGAAGACGGCGATATCATTCACACCGGCGAACCCTTAGTTGAGTTCCAGAGCGACCAAGCAGATGATGGCGGTACGGTAGTCGGCAAGTTAGAAACGGCTGAAACACAGTCCGAAGATGCAACCGCTGACCACTTTATCATTGGCGCGGCGCCCTCAAGCCAGCAAGCCCATCACACAAAAACAACCCCAGCCGTTCGTGCGTTAGCAAAACACTTACATGTCGACCTTGAGCAACTCACTCCGGCGCCCGGAAAACAGGTCATTAGTGCCACCGATGTAGAAAAAGCCGCAGAATTACAACAAACCCACGGAGAAGCACAGAAATTAAGAGGTGTAAGGCGCACGATGGCTAAAACCATGGCGCTATCGCACGCCCAAGTGGTACCGGTTACACTGATGGATGACGCCGACATTAATGGCTGGAAAAAAGACACAGACCTGACCATGAGGCTTGTTCAAGCCATCACACAAGCTTGTCAAAAGTCCCCCAATATAAACGCATGGTTTGACGGCAATAGCTTAAGCCTAAGACGACTAAACGACATTAATATAGGCATTGCCGTTGATTCTGCTGAGGGCCTCTTTGTACCGGTGCTTAACAATGTCGCCTCACGCCCTCTCAAAGACCTACGAAAGGGGCTTGATCAAATGCGCGCAGACATTAAAAAGCGGTCTATTCCTGCAGCCCAAATGCAGGGTGCCACCATCACGTTAACTAACTTTGGTACGATTGCTGGGCGTTATGCCAACCCTGTAGTAGTGCCGCCTCAAGTTGCGATAATCGGCTGTGGGGTAGCACGGGATGAAGTCGTCGCACGCGCAGGTAAAATGGTGATTCGAAAGATACTACCGTTATCCATAACCTTCGACCACCGCGCGGCAACAGGAGGTGAGGCGGCTCGGTTTATGGCCGCATTGATCGACGATTTGCAACGCGCTTAGCGGTTAATGTCATATCAAATAGTGGTTTATTCTACCCCATCAGCCACCACAAACCCGCCTATCCAAGCGGGTAAAGACTTAAGCTCTGACCGTTCAACCCGAGTTAAGGCCTGCGCACAGCGCTGAGCACGATCTATTGACACACGTTCATGCAGCCACCATCCGCCCGTCTCAACTTCATCCGTGACGGCAACAATAGACAGCTCGTTTGGTTCTGCCCAACGCTGAGCAAGAGGTTCTGCGACAACTGCGACAAGAACATCTTTGTGCAACAACGCACTAACAGAGCCCACATGATTGCCCACAAAATAAAAATTATTAGTGGTTTCATCGACCCCGGCTTTATTTAATAACGCTATCGGCAAGCGGTAGCCTGTCCATGAGTCCTTCCCAACAAACGATATCCACTCCCCTTTTAGGTGTTTTAAATCACTAATACCACGCGCCGCATACACCAAAATCGCGCCTTTTACCGTCAATGCCCCTTCCAACGTTTTAGCTCTTGCAATCAAACGATAACCAGGCCGCTGCACTGCCACGGTAGATACCGGAGCGGAGTCAAAGATAAGCAGAGGCGTCTGTTCTTCTGACCCTGGGTACGAAAGTGCATCACAGCCTTCACGCGCTAACGCATCAAGTAGTTTTTGGCCATGCCTCTTACTGATTTTGCCACCATCATCATGATTGATTTCAACGATGATATCGCTATCACTGCCAGAAACGTCGCTAGCCAAAGAGAAAGGGGACAAAACAACAAGGACAAGAACACTTAAGAAAACACTCATGAAGTATCACCTGTAAAGTAGTTTAAACATTCACTAACGACAGTAGCATAATGAAAGTTGATGTGGCAGCATTAGGTGAGTCATACAGTAGAGAGCAACTAACTATGCCAGGATCACGTAATCATCGTCATTCATCAGCCTATATTCATTCAATCCCTGCATATCTGATATTACTACTATTACTGTTATCTGTCGCCAACGTCACCCATGCAATCTCAAGAGATATTGTCAGCGGTCGTTCTATTTGCGATCAAACCGAAACCGCATGTATTGACGGCTCGATTACTTGGCTAAAAAATAGAAAAATGATTACGATTGAGGGCCGGCTCAAGAGAGCTATTGAACCAGGAAAACTTATCTTTTTGTTTTCAGGTTTTTTATCCTCAGGTGAACAAGTATTTCACTCTAAAGAAATTGAAATACGCGGCAAGCGAGGTGAAATTCTTGACGAGCGATTTAAACCGCCCTATTCAAATCAGACTATCTGGTCACTTTATAGATTTACTTATCAACCCACCCAACCCGCCGACTAACCAACTGAATCGAGAGTTCAACCAACGAACATGATCTAGAGTCTGCTTGATAACAGGCAAAGCGCCTCTTTTTAGCATAGACTTAACAGCAATCAATAATCGATACAGTCGTTATTAAACATCAACCCTTTAATATCTGTTACTGTCCAACACCACCTGAGTATTGAACCGGGATAAAGAATGGATTTTAGCTTAATTGCCAGCCTGTTATCATTTGTCTATTTTTTGGCCTTGCTGTGCATCTATCATGTGTTGAAAAACTTTCGTACTGCGCAAGCGGCCATTGCTTGGATTATCGGCTTAATATCGTTCCCCTACATTACTGTTTTACTCTATTTTTTCTTTGGCAGAAGTCGATTTGAAGGCTATGTTGAGGCTCGGCGAATAGGCGATAAAGCCCTGTCTCATATTCCCGAATCATTATCGTCATATTCAAAGTCATGTACCTGTCCTCCGCCCACCCAAAGCCGGGAGCATGATGTCATTACCAAGCTAATCACCATGCCTTTTACTCAAAATAATCACGCCCAACTATTAATAGACGGTTTAGAAACATACACCAGTATGTTTAACGCTATTAAAGAGGCAAAAGAATATATCCTCATTGAGTTTTACATTGTCAGAAATGACAGCACTGGCGCTAAATTAAGCTCTCTATTACTAGAAAAAATTTCACAAAATGTACGTGTCTATTTTTTATATGACGACATAGGCAGCGCTAACCTATCAAATCGTTATATTGAGACACTCATCGCCGCTGGCGCTCATATTCGCTCTTTTAATACGACCAGTAAGCGCCGAAAGCGATTTCAGATAAACTTCAGAAATCATCGAAAAATAGTCGTTATTGACGGCCATACGGGCTTTGTTGGCGGGTTGAATATAGGGGATGAATATCTTGGCCTTCATCCAAAACTCTCACCTTGGCGAGACACTCATTTAAAACTGACTGGGCCATCTGTTCTGGCACTTCAAATCACATTTGTTGAAGACTGGTATTGGTCTGCCAACACCGTGCCAGAACTCAACTGGGTACCGACAACTGGCCGCCCTGTGCAATCTAAATTAGAAGACTCTTCCGTACTGATCATCCCCACCAGTGCCGCTGACGAGTTCGACACCTGTGAGCTTTTTTTCCTTAACTGTATAAACCATGCAACCGATAAACTTTGGATAGCCAGCCCTTACTTTGTACCCAGCATGCAAATCATGAGCGCCTTGCAACTCGCGGCACTCAGGGGCGTTGATGTGCGGATCATGATCCCTGATAACCCAGACCAGATACTGGTCTATTATGCAGCATTCTCTTATCTCGAAACGGCAGACCTCAGCGGCATTAAAATTTTCCGTTATAAAACCGGGTTTATGCACCAAAAAGTGATGTTGGTAGATGATCGATATGCCTGCGTAGGAACCGCAAACCTTGATAACCGCTCGATGCGTCTCAATTTTGAAGTCACGGCACTGGTTTGTAATCCAACATTCGTGGGTGACGTTGATGCAATGCTCGCCAAAGACTTTGGTCATTGCATCCAATCAGTCGCACAAGACTACCGCCAACGGTCATGGGCATTTAGAGTCCTCTGTAGAGGCGCTCGGTTATTTGCGCCAATACTTTAACAGAAGTCGCGAGAGAAATTGCCTTGAGCACTCAAGGCAGATAATATGCTCACGTATTCATATTCATTAAAACCAATAACAAGCGGATGAAAGATGCAGTTTAAGCCCAAAGAAACCCTCACTGAGCAGGTAGCCACACATATAGAAAACCTGATTGCATTTAATCAGTTAAAGGGTGGGCAGCGCATTTATGAAGGGCCAATGGCAAAGGAACTCTCGGTTAGCCACGGTTCTGTAAGAGAGGCTCTACTATTACTTGAAAAGAAACACTTAGTCAGAAGCATCCCTCGCAAAGGGACCTTTGTCACAGAGCTCGATGAGCACTTTGTAAAAAGCCTGTATGAAGCCATTTTAATGTACCTAACCAACACAAGCCTCAAACTGGTCAGGCAATGGAAACAAGAGGATATCGACCAAATGGAAAGCCTCTACACTCAAATGAGTGAGTGCTTTCAAAAAGGTCAATTAATAGCGTTTCTTGATTTAGGCATAGAGTACACACAGGCCTCATTGGCTTATGCTGATAACTACTTCATTGTCAGTGCAATTCAAGACCTATGGCCTTCGGCTAAGCGGTGCGCCTTTGTTGCGCTGCAACAAGGAACGCCAGTGTTAAAAGAAAACCTAGAGCACATGCGCCATTCTCTTGATACGATTAAAGAACGAGATGAAAACGAACTGGTAAAAATTCTAAAAGATTATGCAGACCAACAATGCAGGCAGGTATTACAATGCATTACTTAAGCTTACTCCGCACATAAAGATAGGACCTACCTCTGGCTATGTTGATAGCAAATACACTTAAACATTTCCTTTCGGCACGACTGCTTCGCTCAACACTGCTAATACTCTTTCTAGCATTGCTCGGTGGTTGCAGCACCCATTCAATGCAAGAAGAGCCCGCCCCCCAAGAAAAAACGGCCACAACAAGCAGCCCGTTGGTTAAAGAGGTCAATCAACAAGACCCTGTCGACTCGCGCCCTCAGTCTTTATGCGTATATGAAACAACCAAAGGCATTGCCGAAGTGACGCAAGTCACTGAAGAAACCGTCACGTTTAAGTTTTACCCGGGTGATAAACATTTTAACCTCACAATAAATGAAGTTGCGTGGACAAACATAACACCTGGACAAGAACTTAAAGCCATAGCAAGAACACCTATATCGGGTCCCTGCTTAGACGATGAATTTGAGCTATTAACTACCGTTAAATAATACCATCAGAACATCGTAAATAAGTCTTGCCCAATGGTGATATAAATCGCTTGATTATCGCTATCCGCGTAGCTAGCCGCAATCGTAACCGGACCTAACGGAGTGTCACTCCCAGCGAACAAGGTATATGAGTCTAGCATTCCACCCCAAGAGGCTTCATCAATATTATCCCAGACATTACCAACCTCATACGAAAAACCTAGCATGTAAGGAATGAATGGGCCTCCGAACTCACGATAAACCATTGCATTCAAAAAGCTAGAGTCTGGCCCGGCAAACTGGTTGCGGCCATACCCTGATAAGTTAAATAACCCGCCTAAGGTGACAAAATCACTAATACCTGCGCTGTTTTTTGTCACCGACGAAACACTGGCGCGCCCCGTAAAAGTATAGCGTTTCATCGAATAGGCACCACCTACAAGCAATGAAGCTCTATCAAAATCGCGGCTAGCTCCAACGTCTTTTCTAGAGGCTTTCCACTCTGCTCGCGCAATCACTCCATCATGGGGAAGAAATAAATTATCTAAGGTGTCATACGTATAGTTCGCGATAAAACTCCCTAAGTCTTCATCTATTTTATCTGTCAGCTCTTTGCCAATTTCTAATTCAGCGTCCACTTTGCCTATTTGATAAGAAAACCGAAGTTCAGAAGTATTACCAAATTCTCTACCGAGACCAATATCCGCATGCGCATTATTGACACTCCACTCTGACAGCTTGTATCCGTTTTCATAAATATTTAAATCTTGCTCTTTAAATTCGCCTTTTAACGATAAAAAATAGGTGGACTCATACGTCAATGGTTGAAAAAACTCAGTACGTATAAAGGGCTCACTACCAATACGCATTGAACTCTGCCACTCGGCACCTAAGTGATTAATGGCAGTCTGATCATAGTGAAAGGTCAGACTAAAACGAGTATCGTCTTGAAAGTTGTCTTCAAACTGCAAACCAAAGCGCAAATAATCTGGGCCCCATGATTTTTCTACCGCATTTATTTTAAGAACGTTTTGATCGCCCTTACTAACAATATCGTAAGTTACGAGCTCAAAATACCCCAAGCCATATATCTGATCTAGATCCCGCTCTAGCTCTTTAACATTTAGCGCCTCACCTACCTTTTGTTTAATCCGAGAAGAAATAAACTTATCGGCAACAGCTGACGTGTTGGCAATTTCTATTCGGTCTACCGGCTGAGTAAGCCTGATGTTACGACCCCGCTTTTGTTGATACGCAACCCAGGTTTTATCATCTACTCTTAGCCTATCAAGTCGCACAGCATGGTTTCTTGCTGCAGTAGCGCCCATCTCAACTAATTCATCACCGCGTTCGAAATCGCCGGAACCGACCCCTTCCAAATTCGGTGTAATCAATATATCTTTGGGCGTTAGCGAGGCGATTTGAGCCTCTACATTTCTACGGGTTAACAAGTTTGTTAGCTGCTCAACGACACCAATCAAGCTATTAACGTCATCCTCTTCCAGTAGCGGAGAACTAATATCTACTGCGATAATAACCTCAGCACCTAACTCCCTAGCAACATCTACTGGCAAGTTATTTGAAATACCGCCATCGACCAGTAAGTGGCCTTCATATTCAACGGGAGGAAATGCTCCCGGAATAGACATACTGGCGCGCATCGCTAACGCAAGGTTTCCTTTATCTATTGCCACCGCCTCACCGGTTGTTATATCCGAAGCGACTGCTCGATATCGAATAGGAAACTGATCATAATCTTCAACGTGGGCTGATTTTAGAGTAAGGTCACTTAAAATGGTCAGTAGCTGCTGTCCCTGAATTAGACCTTTACGAAATTTGATGCCGTCCGCGCCTAACCCTAGCGTTAAATCGGTCGCAAAGTCATAGTCGTCTTGCTTACGTCTAAACGCTTTTTCATCTCGTGGTGGCTCATCTCTGAGCCCTTTATCCCAATCCATGACATGGAACCGATATTCGATTTCGTCAAGCGGCATGCCCATCGCATAAACCCCTGCAACCGATGCGCCCGCACTGGTGCCAACAATGATATCAATGGGTATTTTCATTTCTTCGAGTACTTTTAAAACACCCACGTGGGCAATACCTTTGGCGCCACCACCACTCAGCACCAAACCAATCACCGGTCGGGGTTCTTTAGATAACTCAAATAAGGTATTGTGGCGGGGAAAGTGCTCATCCTCGGGGGATGGTTCAGCGAATGCATTAAATGAGAAAAGAGCCGCTGCAAATACAACGGCGCTATAAAAAAGACCAACCATGGCGTATATCCCCTACCCCTAAACATAAGCGATATAACGCTTAATATCTTAAAAAGAGGCTATCTTATTGATTATCAGGCAGGTCGTCCAGCTTAAGGTGTGAGAGGTCCGGGATCTCTATTTTTTCATCTTTTTTGATCTGTCCCATGTCACTCCCTGCGGGCGCAATAGAGATACTGCTAACATCTGGCACAATCGGTGGAATCTCTTCCACTGGGTCAACTAGGTCACTGCCTGTTGGGGCTATAGAGAGGCTATCGATTTCAGAAAAAACAGGTGCCTCTACTTCGTGATGCTCCGATAACCTCACACCTTCTGGATCAAGATTTAAATGACTTTTTTGCAGAATGTTATCGACGCCTTCTCCGGCCAGATTAATGCCCACTGAATGGCTTTCGCTATGATCTCCAGATTCTGAAACGCCAGAAGATAGCGGCAACACTGTTAGCTCATCGGCAGAATGAGCAATAGCCGGCGATACAGTCTCTGCACCTTTAGTAGGTGTTGAACCTTGATCTGAAGATGACTGCTGCGCGGGTGCTGATGGTTTAGATCTGGGTGCTGATGGCTTAGGTTCAGCCTCTTTTTGCCCCATTATATCAGCCTCACACACCAAACCGTTCTTCCGCATGGCGGCAACATATTTATCAGCCGTCGCTTTATCCAGCTTGTTGCGAATCACCACCCTGCCACCGCCAAACATCTTATCGACCTGCGCAGTAGTGGCCTTAAACAACCTTGTAACATTGTTTTTAGCTGTTTCTAGGCTTACTCCATCAACTAGCCGCCCATAAAACGCTAACTCGTAAAGAGGTTCTGTCATTACAACCCATCATCCTGTCATTAAATTGTCGTTCGATGAAAATATTACACTTCATTATCTAACTATAGCTAATTTAATGAGATTTTCGCTGCAAAGACGCAGATAAACACGCTCCCCCCATTCATAAATGTGCTTATACACCATTAAAAAGATTTCAAAACATTACATTTGTCTAACAGATGAAACTCAAAAGCACCGCCTATAATGTACGCAACCGTGTATAACAGTAAGTGCACTCAACGGACTAATACTGCCCCTAGGGTGGTTGTAATAATAAAAGATATGCCATGAGTTCTTCACAGTTTGCCTTTAAAGATATTGAAATTTTAGAGCTGCTATCGCGCCACGGGGAAACTTGTGCCTGGCGGGCTTACGACCTTAATAACGATCAAGCTATCATCATTAAATCGGCACATAGCGATACACCGCCGTTATTTTTAATGGAACGGCTTCGCCACGAATATGAAATAGGCCGGCACTTTTCACACCCGCATATCATCAGCTATAAAGGCTTGCTTCAGCATCATCATCGTTTGGCCATTGTTACAGAAGATTTTAACGGTAAACCGTTAGCAGACTGCATTCCAGATCAAGGGTTTCCAATTGGAACCTTTCTTGATATTGCCTTACAAATTGTTAAAGCGCTGATCGAAGTACACACACAACACGTTATTCATAAAGACATAAACCCATACAACATTGTTTACAATGCCAGCAAGCGGCTCGCTAAAATCATTGACTTTGGTATGGCCTCAAAGCTGTCTCAAGAGGCGCCAGCCTATTTAAAAACAACATTATTGGGTGGCAACTTGCCCTATGTAGCGCCTGAACAAACAGGCCGTCTAAACCGCATTGTTGACTATCGAACCGATTTCTACGGCCTAGGTGTAACGCTTTACGAAATGCTCTGCGGTCAACGTCCCTTTAATTCAAACGACCCTTTAGAATTAGTACACGCACACCTCACGCAACCTGCGCCCCAGCTTTCTGCTTGGCGTAAAGACATCCCGCCTTTGTTTGATGATATATTAGCTAAATTACTGGCTAAGCAGTCTGAAGACCGTTATCAATCAGCTAAAGGTATCAAACATGACTTAGAAAAATGCCTACAGCAGTGGCAAAAAAAACAGCAATTTGAGCCATTTGAAATAGGCACATATGACAGGAGTGAGCAACTTTCGATTCCTCAAAAGCTGTATGGCCGAGAGGGAGAAATTGAAACGCTAACCAAAGCCTTTGAAACCGCAAACACTGGGCTGACTGAATTAGTTTTAGTCAGCGGTTTCTCTGGTATGGGTAAAACGGCACTGGTTAACGAGATACGCAAGCCTCTCATTAACCGCAAAGGGTATTTTATATCGGGAAAATTTGAACCTCGAAAAAAGAATGTTCCGCTAAGTGCCATTATTCAAAGTTTAAAAGACCTCATTCAACAATTGCTTACAGAACCTGAAGTCCGTATAGCTGAATATCGACAGCAGATCATTACAGCGCTTGGCGACAGGGCGAGCATGCTAATTGAGCAGATACCCGAACTTGAGTCTATTATCGGGCCTCAGCCAGCCGTACCTGACATGGACAGCAGCACTCGAAAACAGGTTTTTCTCCGGCTCTTACAACGTTTTATTAAAGTCATTGCAATAAAAAACCACCCTTTGGTGATGTTTATTGATGATTTGCAGTGGGCAGACCCTATTAGTTTGGACTTTTTAAAGTCATTACTTACCGAACTGCACGACTGTCACTTTCTATTAATAGGATCATATCGGGACAGCGAAATATATGGTGGACACCCACTACTAGACACACTCAATCATATTCACCAACACACACCTCATGTAAAACAAATACACCTTGAACCGCTCAATGGCAGCGACGTCACACGTCTGGTGTGTGACACTTTACAGTACTCAAACCAACAAGCCGCCAAGCTATCACGTTATATTTTTGGGCGGACCCAGGGAAACCCCTTTTATGTTACACAATTACTAAAAACGCTCAATCAAGACGGCAACCTATATTTTGATGCTGAACATCGCGAATGGCGCTACAAACTTTCGAATACTGTAAAAAAAGTTACTGACCATCAACTCGTTGATATGGTTGTAAGCCGAATTAACCGACTTCCACCTTCAAGCAAAAGCCTACTACAGTTTGCGGCCTGTATCGGCAGTCGATTTAATATCCAGACCTTAACCAGCATCATGGGTTCAGCAGAGTCGGACGTCACTCAAGCAGAAATTAAAAAACGCCTAGCGCCAGCGCTAGAGTCAGGCTTAATTATTTCAAAGAGCCAATGGTCTGATTATGACCAGCAAACAACAACCCCTATTTTTAACTATGAATTTCTCCATGATAGGGTTCAACAGGCAGCTTATGACCTAGCGCCAACACTGTTACAACAACAAAACCATCTCAAAATTGCTTATTACTTGCACTCACAGCTAAGCAACGATCAACAAGATCAGCTATTTGAAATAGCCAATCAAC
Organism: Alkalimarinus alittae; assembly: GCF_026016465.1. NCBI lineage: Bacteria > Pseudomonadati > Pseudomonadota > Gammaproteobacteria > Alteromonadales > Alteromonadaceae > Alkalimarinus > Alkalimarinus alittae. Next base: position 368,822 of record NZ_CP100390.1, on the reverse strand, counting down.
TGAATTCTGGCTTAGAACAACTACCTGACGATAGGCAACTCATGGCCGCTGAAGTTTGCTTACGTGCAGCACAAAAAGCTCGCTCGGCAACCGCATTCGAGTCTGCCGTTTTTTATGTTGAATTAAGCATTCGCCTACTAGGCAGTGATAAAGGATGGGAAAGCCACCACCCACTAAGGTTTGAACAAGGCTTAGTGCTAGCCGAGTGTGAAGGGCTCTGCCGCCGGTTCTCGCAATCAGAACAACTCATTAACGAGCTTCACCTACACGCACAAACCGTTGAAGATAAAATACAGTTACTATTGATTCAGATGAACTTGGTTGAGTTACGGGGCCACTATCATGAGTCTATTGAGGTATTACTCAACGGCCTTGAACTGCTTAATGTCGACATTCCGCGAAATGAGCAACAACAAGAGCGCGAGTTAGCTCAATTGCTACAAGAACTCCCTTCACGATTTGAAGATATAAACGCACAGAGCCTGATTGATACCAACCAAACAGAAAACCCACACCACCTACTGGTGATGAAACTGCTTATGCGTTTGTGGACTCCATGTTACATCACGGCTCAACGCAAGTTGCTTGCATTAGTCTCTATTTATCTAGTCAATTACAGTCTTAAGCATGGTCGAAACGAGATAACCCCCTTTGCCTACTGCGCATTTGCACTCGTATATAGTTTTCTAAAAAAGGATCATTGTCTAGCCTATCAATTCGGACTTGCCGGCGCGGAACTAGCAAAAGAGTGCGATAATTTAGTGATTCGCAACCGTAGTTTCTTTCTGTTCTCTATCTCGATCAACAACTGGCAAAACCCCGTCAGCAATAGCCGGCACTGGCTTAATAGTGCATTTGAGTGCGCCATCGAAGCAGGTGATCAAGTGTATGCGAGTTATGCCGCCTATTACCTAATGACCGATGGCTTTATTCAAGGTCGAGCGCTAACCGAAGTCGCGGCCGACTGTCGAAAGTATCTAGCATTTCTAGAAAAAGAAAGTACGCCTCTATTTAACATTGCCCTGTCATTCTGCCGCACTATTGAAAAAACCTGTGATGAAGATGTGGGTTATACATTTAATCAAACTGAGTTTCTCAAAAACCATCACCATATTCCAGCATTTATGGCCGGTTATGACTTTGGTTCTCTTTGTAGTCAGTTTTGGAGCGGTCAATACGAAGCGCTTGCGACCACAGCCCAAGACACACTCATTAGCGTACCCCGCAATTTACACGGTACCTTGAAAATACCAGAAACATTATTTTTAAGCGCTATCAGTTTGCTGCAATGTCATTCGAAGCACCCGTTAGAAAATTGGTCTGAGCTACAACCCCTTATTCTTGAAAATCAAAAACAATTAAAATTATATACAGACAACTGCACCAGCAATTATTTACATAAATACCTATTGGTTAAAGCAGAGCTCGCCGCCCTCGACAACCAGCCGCTCGAAGCCATGGACTTATTCGAAGCTGCAATAGAAACAGCGGGTGAAAGCCATGTAATTCACATCGAAGCGTTAGCAAACGAACGATACGCTCACTTCTGGATGTCACAAAATCGCACGCAGGTTGCCGCTATTTATATCAAGCGTGCACATTATTTGTATTTTCACTGGGGCAATCGAGCAAAAACACAAGCGTTAGAATCAGAGCACAAAGAGCTGCTTGAGAATCCTAGCTATTCACCGTTTAGCAGTCATAGTAGTCCTGATTCACAGAATAACCAAACCACAGAAATAAATGAAAGCGCCACCCATACGAACCTCGACCAAAAACTCGATTGGCTTTCAGCACTTAAAGCTAGTCAGGCTATTATGGAAAATATTCAGTCTGAAAATCTAGCACACGAACTTGTAAAAATAATGGCTGAGAACACCGGCGCTAGCAAGGCAATGCTGCTCCTCCAAGAAGATAATAATTTAGTTGTGAGTGCGGTTTACCCAGAAGAAGGCAACCGTAAGTGTTTGCAAAAGCCCATCAATCGTTGCAATGATTTTACCCTGTCGCAGTCACTCATCAACTATGTCAAAAGAATCAGAAGCCCGCAATTAATAGCCGATGTGCGAGCTGAACAGCGGTTTTTCCCCATTGAGTATCTACGCAATACCAAAGTAAAGTCAGCCATGGCTATACCGCTGTCAGATGCAGGCACTCAAGTTGGCTTAGTTTATTTTGAAAATAATCAAATGGCTCATGCGTTCACTCAAGATCGCATGAGCCTAGTCGAGATGTTAGGGTCTCAAGTCATTACAGCACTGCGTAATTCACGCTTATATGACGAACTCAGAACCAGTGAACAACGCTTTAGGGATCTTGTTGAAGGCTCTAATCAAGGGGTTGTGATTCACCGTGAGTATACCCCCATATTTATCAACCAAGCTTTCGCAGATATGACGGGGTATAAAGTAGACGAATTACTCTCAATGCGGTCATTACTAGAACTTGTGCCTCAAACTGGAGTCGGGCAATTAAAACACCTAAATGCCTTTATTGATGCGGGTGAAAAACCGCCTGCACATTATGACCTAGAGATTGAAACCCGAGATGGAAGTAAGCTCATTTTAGATAATATGAGTCGAACAATTCAGTGGGATAATCAACCCGCGATACAAAGTACACTCATTGATATCACGTCCAGAAGAGAGTATGAAAATCAAATTGAGCATATGGCTAGCCATGATGCTCTCAGCCATTTACCTAACCGAATGTTATTTCAAGACCGGCTGCATCAATCCCTTGCCCAGTGCGAGCGACACCAAACTCAAGGCGCGCTATTATTACTCGATCTTGACCGATTCAAAGAAATTAACGACACCCTCGGTCACGCCATGGGCGACGAATTGATTAAAGGTGTTGCACGACGCCTACAAACCCACATTAAAGATAGCGACACGGTCGCACGGCTTGGGGGCGATGAGTTCGCAGTCATACTAGAAGATGTAGGGGGCCCTGATAACATTATTACGGCTGCACAGCGGATACTCGACTCGCTCTCAGAGCCCTTTAGTTTTGAGGAAAATGAAATATTTACCTCAGCCAGTATCGGTATCACACTCTACCCTGAAGATAGCCACGACAGCCAAGAGCTCGTTCGTTTTGCAGATATGGCGATGTACAATGCCAAAAACAAAAAAGGCAATCAGTTTAGTTTTTTCCAACAAGATATGAACGAAAAGCTACATCGCCAAAAAGAAATATCAAACGATATACGCAACGCATTAGAAAGCGATGACTTCCACCTCGTATTTCAACCTCAAGTGAATGCAAAATCCCTTCGAATCTCAGGTTTAGAAGCCCTGATTCGCTGGAGGAACAAAGGTGAATTAGTACCACCACAAGACTTTTTGCCCATCGCTGAGCAAAACGGTCTAATGCCATTAATCGGTGAGTGGGCCCTTAAAAGTGCCTGTCTCAACGCTTTAACATGGACTGACAACGAGCACCCTATCACGCTAGCCGTAAACGTTTCGCCCGCTCAGTTTCATCAATCAGACCTAACTGCCAGCGTTCGCAAAGTATTAGAGGAAACTAATTTTCCACCTGAACGATTAGAACTTGAGATTACAGAAAGCCTATTAATGCAAAACCTAGACTCGGCGGTACAAACAATGAATCAGCTGAACCAGCTAGGCGTTAAGCTTTCAATTGATGATTTCGGCACAGGGTATTCTTCATTAAGCTATCTTAAGCGCTTCCCAGTACAAAAAATTAAAATCGATCAATCGTTTGTTAAGGACCTTGAGAGAAATGAAGACGATGCCGCCATCGCGCTAGCCATCATTCAGCTAAGTCATACGCTCGGGATGACAGTCGTTGCCGAAGGGGTCGAATCTGAAGATCAGTTAAAAATGTTGCAAAAAATGGGCTGCGACATTATCCAAGGGTACTATTTTAGTCGGCCTATCGAGCAAGCAAATGTAGCAAACTGGATACAGGACGCGGCTATTGACGTAGACCCAGAAATCATAATGGTTTAAGCATTCGCCCCCGCCTCCTGTTTTACTGGCAAGATTGCATAGCATGACCATTTTCGTTTAGAATCGCCGCTGAAGACGGTTCTCTTACCTGAGATTAAAAAGGGAACACGGTTAAAGACCGTGGCTGCCCCCGCAACTGTTAGCAGAAAGTATTGGCGCTTATACCACTGGGTAACCGGGAAGGTGCGCTAAATACGATGACCTGCAAGCCAGGAGACCTGCCGTTAGCATCGTCACCTACCATCAAGCGGGGAGCTTGTTTGGGCGGATTCCGTAATGGTGGCAATAACATCGATTATTGTTGCTGGAAATGAATCTGTAAAAGGTATCTCTTTTTCCTATTCCTGCTTCTATATTATCCATCTGCTCAGTAAGTTATTCGCTGACAGTATGCATAATAGAGATGTATCTCCAGCTCCATGTTTTTTTATTAAGGAGCGTAAATGCTGTACCTCAATACCTTCAAGACGTCTATTTTAGCATCGGCTATCACATCTCTTGCTCTCTCTTCTGGCGCTCATGCTGAAGCACCGGTAGACAATTCGGGCACCATACAACCAACTGAGGCTAGAGAAATCGTCATCAGTGCCTCTCGAATCGAAATGGCTCGTGAAGCCTCTGGTAGCGCGGTTACTGTTTTAGACTCAGACTACCTTGAACAAAATCAGGTTCGCGTTATTTCTGACGTCCTGAGAGATATCCCCGGCGTATCAGTGAGTCGAGGGGGCGGTTTAGGGTCGCCAACCAGTGTTCGTATCCGTGGTGCAGAAGCAAATCAAACCCTAGTACTGATAGACGGCATCGAAGTCAATGATGTGGCGCTTGACGGCGAGTTTAATTTCGGCAATCTGCTTAACCTTGAAGTTGAGCGAGTAGAAGTACTGCGTGGTGCCCAGAGTGCTCTTTGGGGAAGTGACGCCATGGGCGGTGTGATAAACATCGTGACGAAAAAAGGCAGTGGTGCGTTAAATGGTAAAGCGACAATAGAAGGCGGCAGTTACGACACGCATCAAGAAACGCTGAGCATTAATGCAGGCACAGAGAATTACAACTATGCGTTAAGCGGCACCCTGCTAAATAGCAATGGCATATCAACGGCTAACGAAGAACGGGGCAATACAGAAAAAGATGGCTACGAAAACGCAACCATCAACTTTAAAGGGGGCATTCAGGTCTTAGACAATCTTTCTGTAGACCTCGTTTTACGTTATCTAGACGCAGATGTAGAGACCGACGCCTTTATGGGCGGTGTAGGCGCTGTCGATAGCGCTGAAAACTCAGAAACCACCCAACAGACTGGCAAGCTATCAGCAAAGCTAGACTTACTGGACGAGCAGTGGGTCCATACATTAGGTTTTTCTGCGAATGACACCGACAATAAGATGTTTAACACTGGGTCACTCAACTACAAAACGGAAGGTTACAAGGAGAAAATCGAATATCAGACTGACTTATTCCTTAACAGCAGCCTCGTCGAAAAAGACGACTTAGCTCACCGATTGACCTTCACAGCTGAGCATGAAAAAGAAGAGTTCAAAAACGAGGATTTAGTTTATGTATCAGCTGTTGACCAAGAAATGGACATGTCAGGGTTCGTATTCGAATACGGCGCCAGCATTAATGACCAGTATTATGTTACCGTCGCCGGCAGACGTGACCTGAACAGTCAGTTTCAGAACGCCAATACCTACCGCTTAACTTTCGCCGGTTGGATTGTCGATAATGTGCGTGTTCACACAAGCAAAGGCACGGGTATTAAAAACCCAACGTTTTATGAATTATACGGTAGCTCTTCGACTTATACCGGTAACGCATATCTTAACCCTGAAAAAAGTTCGACATGGGATGTCGGGTCAGAGTATCACTTTGATGCAGTGGATGGTTATGTCGACCTAACCTACTTTCATACGGATGTTGATAACCTAATTGTCGCCTCTTGGACGACCACGACCAATATGCCCTCTGATTCAACCATTCAAGGCGTAGAGCTCAGTATGGTGTTAAACCCCACCAACAACTTTCGCCTTGATGGCAGCTTCACCTATACCGATACTGATGACGGGAATGGCAACGAGCTAGTAAGGCGACCTAAGCACTCAGGCAGCATTAATGGTAGTTACTTGCTCCCCGACATTCAGACTCGCATCACCGCAGGCGCTCAATATGTCGGAAAACAAGACGACTTTGCTTATGACGCCATGTGGAATAGGTCACAAATCACACTTTCAGAATACACATTAGTCAACATAGCGCTATCCCATCAATTCAATGAACATATTGAATTATTTGGCCGCGTAGATAACTTACTTGACGAAGAGTACGAAGAAGTCTTTAGCTATGGCACCATGGGCATCAATGCGATGGTAGGCATCTCGATTAAGGGCAGTTTATAAGGCTCTCAGCATTCATGTTTAGACTATCCAGCCATCATATACTTATTCTCTCGGCCTTGCTGCTAAGTGGGTTTATCTATGGGAAGCTGGATATTCATGCTGAAATATTCAACGACAGTTCATTTCGTTCGACCATCATTAAAGGCGATGAATTCCCCAAAATTTTGGTCGATGCTATTGGTGAAGAATACTCACTTAATCAACCACCCCAACGCATCGTCTCGGCCACGCTAGGAACAGACGAAATTCTATCTGCATTAATCAGTACCGATCGTATTTCAGGCGTAACGTACTTGGCCGACAACACGAGCATGTCAAACATACCCGGCTGGTACCCCGAACAGATTCAAAGAGTTCAAGGAGAAGTAGAAGAAATACTCTCTTTAGAGCCTGATCTCGTCTTTGTGGCCGGTTACACGCGCGCTGAAACCGTCAGACTGCTACTCAGGTCAAATATCCCTGTGGTACGACTCAGCCATTACGACTCGTTCAGTGATGTTGAAAACAACATTATGCTAGTAGCCAATATTACCGGCGCCGAAAAAAAAGCCGCTACAATGCTAAACAAATTGCACAGAGACGCTCAAGTAATAAAGAAAAAAGTACAGGGCCTACGCAGACCCAGAGTGCTGTATTATAGTCTCGACGGTTATACCGTAGGCACCGGCACCAAAATAAATGAAATGATTAAAATGGCCGGTGGTTATAACGTCATGAATGACACCCACATTACCGGCGCTCAAAAAATTAGTGAAGAGATGGCTCTAGGGCTAGAGCCTGATATCATTTTAGTGAATGGTTGGGCATCTGAAAAACCGTCTCCTGCTGAGCTGCTAGCCACTCGTATCGCATGGCAAAATACCCCCGCGGTACTTAACAAACAGGTTCATGACTTACACGGGGTATGGTTGCTTTCGGTCTCTCAATACAGTTGGAATGGCATAGAGGAAATAGCTAGACTCATACACCCTGAGGTATTTGAATGATTTTTTGGGCAAAGCCGATTTATACGATTTTCTGGATGCTGTTGATACTATCTGTGCTAATGGTCATCGCTATTTTTCAGGGGCCATCGAGTATCACGTTAGATAACGCACTCACCATACTCTCTAACACGTGGGGCTGGTCGAATACTCTTGAGGGTGTACGCCCTTGGATGCAAAATGTACTGATCGATGTACGCATGCCTCGCGTTCTCGTGGGCGCTCTTGCTGGGGCCTGCCTTGCGATTAGTGGTGCCGTAATGCAAGGAATGTTTCGTAACCCTTTGGCCTCACCTTCCGTACTTGGCGTTTCATCTGGCGCATCATTAGGGGCCGTTTTAGCCCTTTATCTAGGGCTCGCCGCAGTGTCTGTTTGGGCATTACCTCTGTTTGCATTTATCGGTGCAGGATTAACGCTTTTTTTGGTCTATCGCATTGCCAGTCAACGCGGCCAAACCGCAACCGGGACCCTACTGCTCTCCGGTGTTGCCATAGGGGCGTTAACCACCGCACTATCGTCATTGATTCTGGCACTATCCCTCAATAATTGGGAAGTTGGACGCATGATCATCTACTGGACGATGGGCGGTTTGGATGGCCGAACCTGGGACCATGTATGGTTGCTATTACCTTTTGCCAGCTTAGGCATTGGCATGTTGCTGTTTTTCTCCAGAAGTCTTGATGCATTATTACTCGGCGAAGTTCATGCCGCCTCAATCGGCGTAGATGTTCTCAATACTCGACGATGGTTATTAGTAATCACTGCATTTATGGTTGGCGCAACCGTTTCAGTTTGCGGCTCAATTGGTTTTATCGGCTTAGTAGTGCCTCATATTCTAAGGCTAATAATGGGCCCTCATCACCGGTATTTATTGCCCGCCTCAGCAATCGGGGGCGCTATTACCCTAGTGGGCGCAGACTTGTTATTACGCACGTTTACACCTGAGAAAGCGATTCCCCTTGGCGTTGCAACGGCAACATTAGGTGCACCCTTTTTCTTATTTCTTTTGATCAAAAAACGTTGGTCGATTCAAATATAAAATGTATAGCATTCCATGAAAACACCCCCCTTCAGACGCCAAGGAAACTAAGTGATGACAACACAATTAGCATGCTCTAATTTAGGCTTTTCCTATGGAAAGCAGCCGGTCATTAAAAATATTAGCTTAAGCTTCAACAAAGGGGAGTTTGTCGGCCTTATTGGGCCCAACGGAGCCGGTAAATCAACGCTACTCAACCTATTAATGGGGCTAATAAAGCCAACCAGCGGAGAAGTTGAGCTCGCAGGGCAACCGCTAAAACAGTATAAACAACGAAGCATCGCCCGCCATATATCACTGGTGCCTCAAGACGTCTCGATTAACTACGCGTTTAGTGTAAGAGAAATTGTGGCAATGGGCAGAAACCCGCACTTAGGTGCTTTTCAGCCTGAAGCGAACAGAGACCGTAAGCTCATTCACTTAGCAATGGAAAAAACCGACTTATTGCGGATGGCAGACCGTAGCGTGAACCAACTTTCTGGCGGCGAGCGACAGCGAGTTTTCATTGCCAGAGCCATCGCTCAAGAAGCCCCCATATTGTTAATGGATGAGCCGACCGCCAGTTTAGACCTTTGCCATCAGTTAGAGGTATTAAGCCTAATAAAAACTTTAACTAAAGACGGTCACTTAGCCGTTTCTGCCATTCACGATGTGGAATTAGCATCCCGCTTTTGTGACCGGTTAATACTCATTAATGACGGAAAAGTCGCCGCACAAGGTACGCCAATAGACGTGCTTACAAAAGAGAATCTTTATCGACATTTTTCTATCGAAGCAGACGTTGAGCCATATGATCAGGAAGGACAAAGTGTTCGGGTGACTGCGATTCGCTCATGTGGTAACGATAAAAAATAATTAGCACGCTTTACGCAATAAGACGAACCAATGTCGAGTCTCACTCAAGCACAAACCTAAACAGGTACAACTGAGTCGATGCAATAGGGATGCCGTCTTGCATCGCAGGAATAAACCGCTCTTCTTCGGCAAATCGAAACACCGACTGATCTAACAACGCATACCCACTGCTTTCTATTAATTCGATATTATCTACATAGCCGCGCTTATCCACTATAAAGCTTACTTTCACCCTGCCCTGCTGATTACGCATAATCGCTCTTCTAGGGTAATTAGGGCTATTAGCAGATAACGGTTTCGCTATCGCGACAGCGCCCTTAGGCTTTGTTGGTGTGCTAGACTCTGAAGATAACATTTTGGGTAAGGTTTCAGACTTCTCGATAATCCTCGCCGCTGGCCTGTCTAGATAAATAGGTTTTACTGGTTTTGCGTTGGTTACGTTTACCTTAACGTCAGCAGGTTTAATTGAAGTGTTTTGAAATGGCTGTTTTTTCTGCAATGCAGGTTGCGCGTTTTGCACAGATGGCGCTTTTGTTATGATTTTTTTTATCGCTTCACTAGCATTGGTATTGGTCGTCTTTAGAGGTGAAGCCTGAACTACATCAAGCGCTACTGGGTTTGCCCTTGGCTCAGCAATCGCCTGATTTTCACCGACCTGTTTAAGCGTCAGAGAAACGGCCTGATGGCCTGAATGAAGGCGAAGCTGCATCGGCTGGAATGTCGGCGCCCGACTCATTAACAGTAAGGCATGTAGCCCTATAGCTAATAAAATCCAGACAGCATAGCGATTTACAAGTTTCAGCATATTTACGTCTTAAGTACCCCCCCCCCCGCTCATTTAAGCGATTTACTCTGGCGGGGCTGCACTGGATTCTCACCGATTACCCTGTTTTACTCAACTTCAGTCAGGTGATTATAAATAGCTCATATACACAGGGCAATTTAATACAACCGATTATTTAAATCAGAAAAAGTACCTATCACATTAAACAGCACTATAGCACGCTCAGCCGCCATTAACCTGTTTGTAAACGATTGCAAAATGCGCCTGTTATGCCCGTTACAAACCGTTACTTTCTGCAACTTTGTGCGATAATTGCTATATCAGATTTAATATATTGAAGCGTAAGGAGTTTTCTATGAAAACACGTAGTCTATTGCAAACAGTTGTTACATCGCTATTGAAATTGAACATACATAAACTACTTTCGCATACGCTTATTTTGAGTTCTTTTACACTCACTGCTCACGCTGATGATCTAGAAAAAGTACTCAGTGATGCCTTCCCTGCACAATCTCCTATTGCCTTCGTTAAACACGCAAGTGTTGTTCATACATCTGCAGACAATCAGCATGCTGAAAAATATATGGTATTAGATTTTAAAGTAGATAATGACATATTGATTAAGCAGCAGCTGCAAGCCAGCATTCATTCGATATGTAGCACCGTGCTCACTGACTATTCGCTGATTGAGCAGCTATCCAATAACGGCTATGACATGATTTCTGTATCGTTTGACGCCAACAATCAGTACGACTGTCTTTAAGCAGGGTTAGGGTTAGGGTTAACGGTAACCAACCATTCTCGCTTCAAAGTTTTCTAAAAGACGCTGTATTTCATCCAAGTCGAATGCTTCAGCCGCCGCTTTTAAGTCCGCGGCATAAATCTCAAGACTCGCTAGACCTCTTGCTTGCGAGTATGCATGTAACGATTCAGCAAACGTGTTTGTTGCCGAGATATCCCCGCTACCATTAACCGACGACCATTCCACCATAAACTGCTCGCTAATAGCGCTTTGGACGTCGGCATCGTATGAAAAAGGTAAATCTTGATGCTCTTCCTGATCTCGCAGGGTACTGCTGCCTCTGGTATATGGACGCTCTAGCGCCGCATTATCATCAGTTGTTACGCGACTATTATTCAGCACAAGATGAGGTAGAAACGCTGCGATGCCGGCAAATAGTTCACTTCCACTCACAGGCTTTTTAAGATACCCATCAAAGCCAGCCTCTTTAATTCTATGTTCATCTTTGCTCATCACTGAAGCTGTCAAGGCTACAATAGGAATATGCTGAGTGGACGCATTTCGTTTCATCGTATAAGTGGCTTCATAACCATCCATCACAGGCATCCGTATATCCATTAAAATAAGATCCGGATTCCACCGCTCTGCAATTACAATTGCTTTCTTACCGTCCTCCGCTTCTTTTATAACAAAATCGGTATCTTCAAGAAGGTCTTTAACTAACTGACGATTTAACTCGACGTCGTCCGCCACCAAAATTTTTGCGGGGTTAAACCGGTATTGCGATGCGTCAGGCAAGTCGCTTTCAATCAACTGATCTTCATTCGCAACATCTACATTACAAATCTTAACCGTGAAACAAGAGCCTTTTCCCACCTCACTTTTGAGGGATAACGCGCCCCCCATCATTTCAACCAGTTTTTTACTAATCGCTAATCCTAAACCGGTCCCGCCATACTCTCGCGTACTTTGTCCTGCTTGTTGCTCAAACGCTCTAAAGATTCTTTCTTGCTGATCATGAGGAATACCGATGCCGGTATCTTCAACCTCTATAGTTAAATCAACCTTACCAGACTCAACTGACGGAACAGCATTAGCCCTAACATCAATGGCGCCACTATGAGTAAACTTAATCGCATTTCCCACAAGATTAAAAAGCACCTGCCTTACCCGCGCTTCGTCTAGCATTACCACATTAGGAACCGTCTCAGATAACTCAATTACAAACCGTAGCTTTTTGCTCTCTATTTTAGCCAAAAATATCTTCTCAAGTTCGTCAAATAGTGGGCTAAGCGAGGTGGGGCGATATTCTATATGAAGCTTACCAGCTTCCACTTTTGACAAATCTAGGATATCGTTAATAAGGGTTAACAGCGCTCTACTGCCAGCACTAATTGAGCTCAAATAGCTTTTTTGTTTTTTATCTTTCACTGTTGCTGATAAAAGCTCAGCATACCCCATAACGGCATTCATCGGAGTGCGTATTTCGTGTGACATATTGGCCAAAAAAATACTTTTTGCTTGGTTCGCTTCATCCGCTTTTCGAGCTAGCCGCTCGGCTTCATGAGACGCTTTACGCAACTGCTCTTCACTGGCTCTTAAAGCGTTTTCAGATGCTATCCTATCACTCACTTCTTTTGAGAGTTTTCGATTCCAATACCAAAATATGCCGATGACAAAAATAGAAATTAACGCAATACGACGGACAATTCGGTAGTCTACTTGAGCATTCATATCTTTAAACACCCAATCTTTATAGATATCATCAAGCGCTTGCTGAGGAATACTGGCAATCGCCTTATTAATAATGGGCACCAGCTCGGGGTAATCTACGTTGACGCCTATGCGTAAGTCGTAAACATAGGGGGTAATGCTCGTTAGCCGTACATTGTATAAACCTAGCGATTTAATTAAGTGACTTACCGAAGGGATATTGCTCACAAATACGTCAAGCTCTCCGTCGGATAGCATTCTTAAGCCTTCTGTTACACTATTTACTCCTTGTATATTAAGCTCCGGATGATTGATGATTAAGTAGTCATATGAGGCATAACCTTTCACAACCCCTACTCGCTCATTCTTCAACTCACGAAGGTCAGTGATAAACCCCATCCCCTCTCTAATCACCAAAACAATGGGAAAAGAAAAATAAGGCTCTGAGAATAGCATCAACTCTTCGCGCTGTGGTGTTTTAGCGATTGCCGTAATGCCCCCGATTTCACGATCCACTAAGCTTTCAAGTGTTTCATTCCAATTGTCTTTATGATCAATATCAAAACGGTAATCTAAGCGCGATTCTATTAGTTTTATAATATCGCTAACCATACCGGCATAGTTCCCATCATCATCAATAAACTCAAATGGTGGCCAGAAAATATCACCCGATAGCACAATATCTGGATGGTTTTGTAACCATAGCCGTTCTTCTGGCGTCAAAGAAACAGGTGAAGTCGGTAGCGTTACTTGAGAGGATGGTTGAGTGCCTTCGTACTGAGCATCAGTGAGCGTTTTGATATTGTCTGCAAAAACGTAAGAAGGCGAAAGCACAACAAATAAGGAGAGCAATAATACCGGTAACCATTTCGACACTTAATTTGAATCCTATATTTCACTACTATTATCTGAAATTTCAACACGGTTTCGGCCATTCTCTTTCGCTTTATAGAGGGCTTTATCTGCCAGCTCAAATATCTCTGCTGGAGAATCTTTATCCTGAAAAGCGGCTATGCCAAACGACATGGTAATCTGCACATTTTCATCCCTAAAATGAAAGGGTAATCGAGAGATCATTTCTCGCGTCTTTTCCATCACAGGAATGGCATCTTCCAAGGTTGTTTCAGGCATAATAATCACAAACTCTTCACCCCCGTAACGAGCAACAAAGTCCGTTTTTCGTATCCGATTAGAGAGTTCTTTAGCAATTATCTGAATAACTTTATCGCCGGCTAAGTGACCATAATCATCATTTACCCGTTTGAAAAAATCTATATCTGCAACCACTATTGCAGCAGGCTGCCGATAGCGCTGCCAACGCTCAAACTCCATCTGCAAGCGTTCTTCATACGCTTCTCGGTTAGCCAGACCCGTGAGTATATCGGTCAACGCTTTAGCTCTTTCGACTTGCAATCGAGACCTTATCTCGCCCGCTTCGGTTTCCATTGTTTGCAAGCGATGCTGCATAGCCTCCATTTGTTTATTCATCTCGTCAATACGCGTATCTTCGGAGGCGACGAAATTATCCATTGATGCAATGATTGTTTCAATATGAGAGGTCACGGACACCTTGAGATGATCTATATCGTTAGCATCAAGGACTTCTTGAGAGATGGTCTTAACTTGGTCTCGTACTGTACGATCAAGGTCACTGGTCGAGCCCTGCCAATCGAGTTGTTGGCTCTTACTTGCCGCTAAAAAGCTCTGCAACGTCGCTAAACGGTCATCTAAATTTTGTAAGAACAACTCGAAATCTTTTTGTCCCTTGCCAACAGAAGAAATAACCAGATTTGCAACATCGTCAATGGTAGGCCCTAACTCGTACCAATTTAAACCATTTTGAATCGTCGTCTGAATTTTTTCAGCGGTAGACTCAACATTTTCAGGTATGCTCAACTGGGTAATTAAGTTACTAAGCGCAATACTCACATGCTTTGATACAGCTGAAAAACCGGGCGTGAGTTCTACATCATCTCCATTTTCTGCGAGATCAAGTTCTGTAGCATCCTCATCCAATAGCGTTTGTTTATCCTCAGAGTCCGCCGTAGTTAAAGTGGCTGAGTCTGTTTGAATCGCCTCCCCATTTGAATTGTTCGTGCCAAATATTCGCTGCAATATACCGTTTTTGTTTTCTTGCCCGATCATTGAAAACTGATGTTTCAAGGCGTCCTCTTGCAAGTGAGCATATTGCATCAGCAGATTTGGGTATTCCCGTAATCCATTTTTTTTACCGCGGATGTCTTTAGATAATTGCTTGAGTTGTTTTCTTTGCTTTCGCTCAAGCGCTAGTTCTAGCAATTGATCTACCAAACTTTGTAACGCTTCAAGCACCTTACTGGTTCGCTCTGACTTTTGCTCGTCGAGTGCAAGAACCGCTTTCTCAATTTTACTCAACCGACTCGATAACTCTGTTTTGCTTGCAGTTCCTTTTCTTAGTTGGTCTCGCAATGAGGCTAGCTCTGTGTCTAACGCTTCATTTAAGCCATCTGCAGCCAAACTCACTCTTACTAAAAGCCTCTGTAAAAGATCAGTGTGATCTTCGAAGGATTTTTCTTGCTGTTCCAATTCTTCGGCTTGCGCGAAGCATTTTTCCTTCCATCGCTTTAAATCACTGCTAGCCGTTCCTGATCCTGACATGAGCACCCAGTTCCTATTGTTTTTATTTGCTGAAGATGGTTTATCTCACCAAGTATAGACTATTTAATCAGGCTGTTTTCAATCTGCCCTATCAATTTTGGTATCTCGGTCAAACAGTTAGCCACTTTACCTGGCGCAGCGTCATGCCCTTCTACTAAGTCACTATCCCAGGGAGTTTCATCAAAATTTACCCAAATAGTATGCAACCCTGCACCGTGCGCCCCCATGATATCTTGCTCTGGGTGGTCTCCTATATGAATAACTTCAGCAGCCTCCACTTCAGCCTTTTCTAGCGCCGCTAAAAACATATCAGGGTGAGGCTTTTGCTTGCCAATCTCCTCAGCGGTTAATGCAAAATCAAAATAGCGATCTAGCCCTATAATCGACACATCGGCGTTTCCATTGGTCAATGCAGCCAATTGATACTGTAAACTCAGGCTTTTTAGCAAATGCTCGGCATGCTCAAACAACGTAACCTGTTGTCTTGCCGCATGAAACACCTGAAATGCCTGTTTAGCCTGTTGTTCCGCTGCATCTGAAGCATATCCCACATCAAGCAAGGCTATTCTCAGCACTTCTAGCCGTAGCGCGCTAACCCGGTGTAACAACGCCGGATTATCATTAGCGATAGCGGCTTTATAATCACGAATTGCCTCAACACTGAAACGAGAGGCTAATTCGGGGCAGTTTTTTTCTAGCCATGAATATAGAACAGTCTCTGCCTTTGCCAATACAGGGTCGGAATTCCACAAGGTGTTATCGAGGTCAAAAGTGATAAGTTTGATCATAATATGTACGCCACTGTAGTAATAGACGACCTGCTACTGGCTCGGAAAAGCCTTAACCGCAGAAAATAGGTCATTTAATTGAACTTTACAAAGCTTTGGGATAATAAGAAAGAATAGTGTAAAAAAAGAAGAAGGTATTGAGAGCCTGAAACAGACCCTTTCAGTTTAAAAGGGCCCTTTTTTGAGTGTGATCGTGGGTTAGTCTAGCAACGACGCAACACTCTCAGCCTTTGAACCCATTTTTTCGCTCTGCAGTAATGGCGGTAATAAGCGGCTCAATGTATCGCTGATATACGTTAAAAATAAGGACCCCATACCGCTTTCAAAATAATCTTGGCCTTTACTGCCTAGACTGAACATCCCTAAGACATCAGTCCCACGCAACGGTATCACTGCAGCCGACGCTACGTCGTCACTCGCTTCAGGAAATAAACACTGCAACTGATCATCCGTAAATCGCCCACACACCGCTCGCCTACTTTCAATTAGCGTGCCTAAAACTGATTCTGCTTCAATTTGCGAGATCATTTGAACATTGCTAACCGGGTACTCATCTCGGTCACCAAACAGTAACATGCTACAAAACGCCAAACCGAAATCATTCTGAACACTTTCTTGTACGACAATCATCACTTCATCCAAGCTTTGTGCTTCAAGCAGATTCATCAGTAGGCGCTTGCTCTTATCAAAAAACTGATCGTTCTGCTTAGCAATCTCAATCAGGTCTGCAAGCTCTCGCTGAAGATCGTCTCGCTGCTCTCTAAACAAATGCACTTGTCGTTCAGCTAATGATATTGCCTTACCACTCTGGTGAGGTAACTTTATCTCTTTAAGCAAGTACTCATTATCTATAAAAAATGCTGAGTGCGTTCTGAGATACTCAACCACTTGCTGCTCTGTGAGCGTTTGTTGGTTCTCAGAAGTGACTACGTTATCTGTCATCGAAACTCCAATACCTTATTCTTTTTAGTTATTGTGAGGCTAGGCTAAACGCGAACCTGTCCTTCAAACACCTTGGTTGCAGGGCCTTTCATCATCACGGGATGACCTTCGCCCAACCACTCAATTTGTAAGTTACCGCCTGGTAGTTTTACCTCAACGCTCGAGTCTAATAGACCTCTTAACTGTCCCGCTACAACCGCAGCACAGGCACCTGTTCCGCAGGCCATTGTCTCACCTACACCACGTTCATATACGCGCAAATGCACAAAGCGTCGGTGAATAATTTCCATGAAGCCGACATTCACTTTATTAGGAAAACGCTCATGGCTTTCAAGCAACGGGCCTAACGTCTCAACCGGTGCGGTCTTAATGTCATCTGTTAATAGTACACAATGCGGATTACCCATCGAGATAGCACTAATAATAACCTTCTCTTGGGTTTCGGTAGCCTTTGACGCGACACTTAATTCGTATTCTGCTAATGGGCTATCGGCCACAAAAGGGATTTCAGCCGGTATTAATATAGGCGCTCCCATATCAACCAACACTCTGCCATCAGGAGTTACCTCAAGCTCAATAATGCCATTACAGGTTTCAACTCGAATACGGTTTTTGGTGGTAAGCTTGTTATCAATCACGTAACGGGCGAAACAGCGAGCACCATTGCCGCACTGCTCCACTTCACTGCCGTCAGCATTGAAAATGCGATATCGAAAATCAACATCCGGACGTCCAGGGGGCTCTACTAGTAGCAACTGGTCAAACCCAATCCCAAAATTTCGGTCTGAGAGTTTTTTAATCTGCTCGGTTCTCAAGTGCGCATGCTGACTAATCATGTCGACTACCATGAAGTCATTTCCGAGGCCGTGCATTTTAGTAAATTTAATTAACATCTCTAAACCTTTAATGTACTAACAGATCACTATTCAGCTATTATTTTTTCTAATGCGATCTGGTCTGCGATCGTTTCGCGACGTCGAATTAAGTGCACATTATCGCCATCAACCATCACTTCTGCAGGGCGATTTCGGCTATTATAATTTGAACTCATAGCAAACCCGTAAGCGCCCGCTGATCGAACGGCTAGTAAATCGCCAGCCTCTAATATTAGTTCTCTATCTTTACCTAAGAAATCCCCTGTTTCACATACAGGTCCAACTAAGTCATAGTGTCGTTTCTCGCCCGTGGCTCTGGGTACAGCTGGAATAATATCTTGCCATGCAGAATACAGCGCAGGTCTTAACAAGTCGTTCATTGCACCGTCTATAACTGCAAAATCACGGTGCTCCGTACACTTCAAAAATTCAACACGGGTCAACATAATACCCGCGTTGGCTGCAATTGAGCGCCCAGGTTCCATAATCAGTGTCAGTGTTCTACCTTTAAGTTTAGCAATGATCTCACTGGCGTATTCGCTTGGTTCTGGCGGTGTTTCTTGATTGTAGCGAACACCTAAACCGCCGCCTAGATCAAGGTGATTTAACTCAATACCCTTTTCTTTAAGACTGTCGACTAATACTAACACTCGGTCTAGTGCATCTAAGAACGGACGCACTTCTGTCAATTGAGAGCCGATATGACAATCAACACCCTTTATTGCCAAATTCTTAAGCCCTTTGGCTAGCGCATAAACATCAGGCGCTCGTTGAATATCGATACCGAATTTATTCTCTTTAAGCCCTGTTGAAATATACGGATGAGTCCCTGCATCAACATCAGGGTTAACTCGTAATGAAATGGGTGCAATTAGCCCCATTTCAGCGGCGACATCGTTCAATCGATATAACTCAGCTTCAGACTCAACATTAAAACAATGCACGCCAACTTCTAGTGCTCGGCGCATCTCATGTGCTTGCTTGCCTACGCCCGAAAATACAACCTTAGAAGGTTCTCCACCGGCCGCAAGCACTCGCTCTAACTCGCCGATAGACACAATATCAAAACCAGAACCCAGTTTTGCCAATACATTTAACACCGCTATATTCGAGTTGGCTTTTACTGCATAGCAAATTAAATGAGGGTGATCGCCTAGTGCATTGTCATAGGCCTTATAGTGACGCTCAAATGTCGCTCTTGAGTAAACATAACAAGGGGTACCAAATTCAGCTGCTATTCTTTCTACAGGTACGTTTTCGGCAAACAGTTGGCCATCTAAATAATTAAAATAATCCATGATTCTCTCTAGAGCTAACGTCGACTCTAAGCCTTTGAGCTTAGGTATCGTGTGTCAAAATTAATAACCGCAAAGCAGTTTAATCCGCGGTGGAGCTGTCGCCTTGAGTAACCTTAGTCGCTTGGTCTACCTCTGTAGCATTTTCCGTTTGTTGACTCACCTGAACGGTTGAGAGTTCTGTCGGTTCGTTTTCAACAGGCAGATAAAGAGGGCCCTTTTGACCACAGCCCACTAACATACTTGAGCCTAATAAAGTCACACCTAATATCTGAGTCAAAATGGAAAAACGTTTCAGCATAGCGATCCACCATTAAAAATAATTCGGCCAGTATACCCGCTAGCCGGCTGAAACTCTATTCTATGCAACGTAATAAACTGCGGTAATGTGCAGCACAAAAGCCAAGCAAGAATTAACCCGCTAGCAACTGCAAAGCTTCATTCAACTTATCTTCTAAAGCTTTTTTATACTGTAAATATTGAACCGTCTGAAGACCCACCTGATAATCGCCTTGATCTAACCGTTGAGGCAATCCTAAATCTGTCAAATAGCAAGGGTAAGGCTCCCCGAGCGTTCGCTTTGAATGTATGTAATGGGCAACAGCAGGTATCAGCTGATCACCATACTCCAACACTGAAAACTCTTGCTCATCACAATAGATGTCAAATAATAATTCACCCACCCCGTCATAATTACCAATGGCCTGTACATCAACAAAAAAAGCGGTTGCATCAGTAAACAGCTGCTTTTTTTCCACCCGGTATTCTCTTTCGCCCTTACCCGCCTTAATCTCACAAAACTCCAGCACCAAATCTGCAAAAAAAGCATCGATGGATTGATGCATTTGCCGCCGTTCAAGTATTGATGTCAAGAAACGATAAAGCGGAATTAAAAGCGATTGATGACTATGATATGGTGTTGAGTAAGAAAACAACGAACCATATTCATCCACAATATAGAGATCGGCCTCCGTTTTTCTCACATAGAAAAATACTTGTATCGTGCCAGACCTTGATTTCTCAAAAACCAATTTCAGCTTTGGTTGATCAAGCAAGGCATACCGATCAACCACGATAGGGGCATAAGATGATTGAGGCTGCTCAAGATAGCGCATTAACAACGCCAAGTTATCATACCCTGTTAACCGAGGCTGTTGATTAACGAACTGAACCACAAAAAAACGATGGTCCATTTCGATGATATAGCGCACAGGTAAAATGCCCTTAGCACTAAAAAATGCATCAACAACATCTGTAAAAAGTATTTTAACTCGCTTCGCGATCGCTACAGCCCTATTAGGGCAGAAGCAACGCACGTCGAATCTGGGCATTGGGTGATCCCCTACTTCAACCAAGCTAGCCAGATAATGCTTAAGACACTGAATCAAGGTGTCACCCAACTCATACCGCTGAACAGATAGTTCGTGCCAACTATTGAGGCTGATTTGGTCTAATGTCGTCACCAAATTTTCCCGGAAAGCGCTATACCCTAGAGAATCATTTCGGTCACTCAACTTATGCACACCGCGAGCACTATGCTCCGCCATCGGGTCAACACCAACGTTTACAAACAACAGCGTATGAAGAGGAAAGTGATTCTGACGAAACTGCACCTGCGGAACCGGTGGTAATGGGTACGGTGTCAGCTGATTAAACGTATTAATAATATTCTGCAGCTCAAACATCGTCATTGTACTTTTGCCAGACACTAGACTCAGCCGCGTACCTTTACTGACAATACCATTGAAGTAACACCACGCAATCAGCTCAACAATACTCGTTGAGCGCTTTAAGACCGGATGAAACGCAACATCCGCAGCAGAGTCAAGCTCTCGGTAAAGTAGCCAACCATTAGCATCAGCAGACAGTGGCTGACTACTCTGATGATGAAATGCCAAATGATCTTCATGCAATGTAGGCGCTATACCTGAATTTATCAGTTCGACTTTACCCGCTTTTCGTTGAAAAACGGCATATAATTTACGCCCAAGAATAGCCATATCATCAGCATTAATATGTGCTTTTAGATGATGTGTTCTGGCAAACTGCGATAGAAACCGGTAGCTGTGAGTCAACTCGCTCACCACCGCTTTTCTTTCTTTAATAACTTGCGGAACACCCCATGTATTACGGTGATCTAACGTTTTTAACAGCGCCTCTGGCCACTGCCAGTCTTTCACCAACCGGGCCATGACATTCCGCTGCCATGAGGCATTTTTCGTTGCCGAATTGCGCGTTAAATTATTCCCGACCTTAAGATAAAAACTTCGGCGAATTAACTCTAATCGCTCCTGTTCGTCGCGCGACTTTAAATAACGCTCCAGTCGGCGATAGAGCATGACATAAGGGTCAAGATCATCAGCATCTAATTCATCATTATAAATGGCCTGCTTATACTCCAAGCTCAGGTTTAATTTGTCAGGCAGTTCTTGTGCATAAAGCTCTGTTAGTAACAGTTTAATCACCGATTTATATGGTGCATCAATACCTTTATATAGTTGCCACATGCCCGCACCCACAAACTCCTCTTTAGGGATATGAGCCAAACCACCAAAATCAATAACATCTGTTTCACGAATAAAGCGCTTTTGAGTTAGCAACTCAGCGAATTTGTCGTATTCATTTTCATCGCAAACCGGAATCAGCCACCACAGGGGGTAACAGCCTGCTAACAATACGCTAGTTCGATAAAACTCATCCAGTAGCAAAAAGTGCTGCGCCGAGCCGCTACTTTCCTTATCAACCCCTCCCAGTTGGCGCTGCCTAAAATGATTGGCATCCATTAAAAAGAAATGAATTTCTAAGCCCAGCTCATCCGCCCACTCAGTAATCAGGTCGGCTTTTCGTCTTAGTAATGCAAACTCATTTTTATTGAGCCCTGAACGATGACACAACCAGATATCAATATCACTGCCCTCTGACTGAGCAATGGTACCAATACTACCCATCATAAAAAGCGAGAGGATATCAGGCCGCAACCGTTTTTCAGCTTTATATTTAAAGGTTTTACTAAACCCCTGCGCTGCTCGCAAAATAAGCTTATCGGGTACATAATTAGCGACGCTGCGCGGCGTATCTCGCGAGACATATCCAGGGAGCAACGGGTGATTAACTTGAAAAAAAAGCGGCAGAAGATCCAGCGTCGCTTGATGCCTAAGAGGAAGCGCTTGCTGAGTTCGCTCAAGTCGACGTTGATTAATTAATAAAAAACGGTCTCGAATTATATTCAGCAGTTTACGATCCACACCCTCTCGATAATCGGGCTGAATAACCTTTTTTAGACCCATTGAGTTTTCATTTCCCGTTTGGCGTGATCGCCACAAATAAGACGATTAACGTTTTAACACCCTGCAATAGATACCATCGTCTAAACAATGAACTTTAGCGTAACATCTGGTATAAATAGCACCCAATAAAAATATTCGCAAATCATCATAGACAACCATCTCTTAGAGTATGGCTAAACCCATTAAAGATACGTATTAATGACAGACTACTGAGAGACTGCTCACAAAACGATCAAATATTCGAGAATTAACAGTGACGCCGCGTTGTTAAGCGTCTTTACTTTACCATGAGTTGTGCTTTTGGATAGGCAAGCAGATATGAATACAATGAAGAAGTATGAGATCAGCCGTATTCGTAACGATGATGATCTTGATGTTAGCGTAACCGAAGGCGATCAATCGGCCTCAGTTATTATTGATAACGGCAATAATATTGTACAAGTTTGCGCTCTCGCAGAGCGTTGGTTCGGCTATAAAAACCAAGACCTTGTTGGCGAGCACTTCAAAACGCTTGCAGCCTCAACCTTTGACTACCCAAAGCCTATTCAACAAGAAGAGATGATTCAGAACGAAAGGACTATCAGGGTAACCTTTCGACATAAAACAGGGTATTTCTTTCCCGGCACCATCACCATTAAAGACCTCGCTAACGATAATCAAGAGCTTTTTCAACACCCGATCACCCCTTGGTCTCACACCAATACTGAAGCGGCACAACACTTGTTGGGCGACACGTCGTTATCTGAACAATTTGAACTGGCGGGGAAGATGGGCGGCTGGCAACTTGATGTCGTCACCAACCAGGTCAGCTGGACTGATGGCGTATATTCCATCTTCGCTATCGATAAAAATGAAGCAATCACGCCAGAACACATTCTTTATTATTTTCACGATGAGCAACCTCGAATTCGAGCCGCGTTTCAACAGTGCTTAACTTCTGGCGAACCTTTTTCAATTGAAGCCTCGATGCTTAACGCCGAACAGCAAACCATCTGGGTTAAACTAACCGGCAAAGCTCACACCGTTAAAGACCAAATAACGCATCTTTCAGGCTCAATCCAAGATATCTCTGAATTGTACAACGCAAAAGCCAAACAAAATCAGTTAGGTGATTATTTAGCGGGTGTATTGGATAGCACCGAAGATTTAGTCTTGGCGCTTGATAACCAGTTAAACGTTATTACATTCAATAATGCCTATCAAAAACAGTTTAAAAGTATATTCGGTTTTTCAATTGCGGTTGGCGACGCCCTACCCGAGATACTCGAGGCCTACCCCAATGAACGTCGAATTTATCAACGCCTCTGGGAAAGAGCACTCGAAAGAGATCACTTTTGCGTAGAAATGCCTCTTGCACAACGAGAAGAGGATATTCCCATCTACGAGATGCGCTTCAGCCGTATCAACAACGCTCAGGGTGAGCGCCTAGGGGCTGCTCATATCGCACGAAATATTAACGACCGCATTAAAGACCAAGAAAAACTCAACTACCTAGCCAAGCACGACCCTTTAACGGGTACATTTAATCGCCGAGAGTTTCAAGTTCGACTCGCTCGGTGTTTAACCAATGCACAACAACGTGAGTCTACACACGCACTGCTGTATATGGAACTTGACCAGTTTAAGGAAGTAAGCGACCGTTGCGGGCATAGCGCAGGAGACGAGTTACTTCGCCAAATTAGCCGAATTATCAATGATAAAATACGACAGCGTGACGCTTTTGCTCGCATTGGGGGCGATGAGTTCGCCGCCATTCTTGAAAATTGCTCAACTCCAGAAGCTCACCGCGTAGCAGAAAATGTCCGCGATGCTATCGCCGCTTATATATTTGAATATGAAGAGCAACGCTTTAATGTCGGTGTTAGCATTGGCCTTGTTCCCATCACCGGCGAAAGCGAAAGTACAGAAGAACTCATAAGAATTGCCGATAGCACCCGCTATGCGGCAAAAGTGGCGGGTCGTAATCGCGTTCATAGCTACAATACTCACCGAGAACTCCGCAGAGTAGAGCTAAAGCAGTCAAAACAACAAATTCAGATGATCCAAAAAGCCGTTCGTGGCGGTGACAGCCTACAACTCAGCTACCAGCAAATAAGACCTGTTAACAGTGCTGTCTGGGGTGATTATTTTGAAGTACTCGCGCGCATCCAAGATACTGAAGGCAATCTAATTATGCCGGCTCAGTTCATCCATATTGCACAGCGATTCGATATCATAACAGCCTTTGATCAGGCGGTTATCTATAAGGTAATGCAGTGGTTGGCCCAACACAATGAGCTAGAACATAGACGAAAACTTTGCTCGATTAATATCGCCATTGAAAGCATGCTCGACCCTAAGTTACCTATATTTATCAAGCGACAACTGAATCAGTTTGGCGTTGAAGCCGAGACACTGTGCTTTGAACTCGATGAGCAATTTGTAGTGGAGCATTTCGCAGAAGCGAAAGCCTTTGCCGAAGCCATCAACGAACTGGGCTGTAAAACAGCGATAGATAACGTAGGTAAAACCAGCATCGGCTATCAATATTTAGCAGATATCCCTGCAAGCTATATTAAAATTGATGGTGCGCTCATTAAGTCAATGCATGACGACCCAGTCAAACAGGTCATCGTTGAAAGCATCCAAAAGATTGCCAACCTAACCGGCAAGCAAACCATCGCAGGTAACGTAGAAGACCACGGTACTTTAGGCGACATCCGCCGAATGGGGATTCACTTCGGACAAGGCTTTGGTATCTCTAAACCTAAGCCTTTAGATGAAATGGTAGCATAATTTTTGTGTAGGTCGGTCACCCCAACCTACACAAAAAGGCGCTTAGCGAGCCGCTAACATCTCTTTTGCCGCAGCAACTGCTTTTCGGACTTGTGCTGGAGCGGTTCCACCAATATGATTTCGGGCATTAACGGAACCTTCCAATGTCAGCACGTCAAACACATCATCAGCAATCACATCAGAGAATTTTTTCAGCTCTGCTAAACTCATTTCTGATAAATCTTTTTCATGCTCAACGCCATAAGCAACCGCTTTTCCGACCACCTCATGAGCGTCACGGAAAGGCATACCTTTAACAACTAAGTAATCGGCAAGGTCAGTCGCTGTAGAAAAGCCTCTACGAGCTGCTTCTTCCATGCTTTCCGCTTTAACTTGAATAGCCGGAACCATATCACCATACGCTTTTAAGCAACCTTTTAACGTATCGATTACATCAAACAGTGGCTCTTTGTCTTCTTGGTTGTCTTTGTTGTACGCCAAAGGTTGAGATTTCATCAACATCAATAACGAGATCAAATGCCCCGTTACACGGCCACTTTTACCGCGAACCAGCTCAGGAACATCCGGGTTTTTCTTCTGCGGCATAATGGATGAGCCCGTACAGAAACGATCGGGTAAATCAATAAAGTTAAACTGAGCAGACGCCCACAAGATCAATTCTTCTGAACTACGAGAAAGGTGACTCATCACCAAGCTCGCAAACGCACAGAACTCAATCGCAAAGTCACGGTCACTGACCGAATCAAGCGAGTTATTAGTCGGGCGCTCAAAACCAAGCAACTCTGCCGTTAAGTGGCGATCAATCGGGTAAGTGGTACCCGCCAAAGCTGCAGCCCCTAAAGGCATGATATTAACGCGCTTGCGACAATCCATTAAGCGTTCATAATCACGACTCATCATTTCAAACCACGCCATAATATGATGCCCAAAGGTAACAGGCTGAGCCGTTTGAAGGTGAGTAAAGCCAGGCATAATCGTATCTGCTTCACGCTCGGCCAACGCCAACATACCCTGCTGTAGGCGGGTAATTTCTAACGCGATGATATCAATTTCGTCTCTTAGATAAAGGCGAATATCTGTTGCGACCTGATCGTTACGCGAGCGACCGGTATGAAGTTTTTTACCGGTAATACCGATTTTATCAGTTAAGCGTGCTTCAATATTCATATGAACATCTTCAAGCGCTACTGACCACTCAAAGCGACCCTGCTCGATATCTTCTTGAACTTCTTTCAAGCCTTGAAGGATTGTATCGCGCTCTTGTTCGGTTAACACACCGACTTTTGCAAGCATCGTTGCGTGAGCAATTGAGCCCTGAATGTCGTGATAATAGAGCCGCTGATCAAAGTCTACAGAAGCGGTAAAGCGCTCTACAAATGCATCGGTCGGCTCGGTAAATCGTCCGCCCCAAGGTTTTTCAGTTGTCTGATTTTCGTTACTCATGCCTACTCTCTTTAATCGATGCCCGAAACACTGACGACCCACAAAACCTAACTGCAGACAAGGCGTGAACCTAGAGGCCTACAGGAAGAGTGAGTTGTGCTAAACTTTTAATGTTCGCAATATAAAATTTTAAAGGCTCGCAGTATACCACTTCGATTCTGTAACGGATAATCAGAACAACCTCAAATGAAAAACACCCCTATCGATAAACCCCACAATATTGAAAAAAACCAACTGAAAGAGGTGATAGAAGACCCCAATTCTGATTTCTTTCTACCCGACCTTTGTCGCGTTCAAGCGGTATTCTCGTTACTGATTGTCACCGAACTAGTCGCCTTATTATTTACCTTAGCCCACCCTAGCGCCAAGCTGATGGACTGGAACTATCTTGGGTTAATTTCGTTGTTTGGTCACTGGACGGTTCTTACCAGTGCCGCCGTGTTGTGTACAGCTAGGCCGATACTCGCAAAGCTTTCAATCAATGTTGCGGCAACCACTGCATTTATCATTATTCTCTTCATTACCATTATTTACAGTTTAGTGGCCGATCATTTTTTACGTCCGCAAAGCGACGGAGTAGTTGATACGTTATTCCTACTCAAAAACGTAGTTATAAGCGCGATTATTGGCGGCATCACACTGCGTTATTTTTATTTACAGCAGCAGTGGAAAAACCAACGACAAGCAGAACTACAGGCTCGTCTTGAAGCCCTTCAAGCACGAATTCGCCCCCACTTTTTGTTCAATAGTATGAATACCATCGCCAGTTTAATCGCGTCTAACCCCGATATAGCCGAAGAGGCCGTACTCGACTTATCTGAATTATTCAGAGCCACCCTCAACAACAAAAAGATGCTCATACCCTTGAGTGAAGAACTGGCGCTTTGCAAGCGATACCTTCATATTGAAGGCTTGAGGTTAAGCGGCAGGATGACCGTAGACTGGAAACTATCAAACTATGACGGTTCAGTCTTAATACCGCCATTAAGCTTACAACCCTTAGTGGAAAACGCCATTTATCATGGCATTCAGCCGAGAACCGATGGCGGAACGATCACCATTGAAAGTTATCGCAAAAAAAATACCGTTTATATTCTTGTTAGCAACCCATTTGATAGCGAGTTATCAGAATCTCATAAAAAAGGGAATAAGATTGCACTTGATAATATCCGTAGTCGCTTTGAGGCAATTTACGAGCAACAAGCGATCATGAAGACCAGCCAAATTGACGGCATATTTACAGTTACGCTGCGATTTCCAGTCCACCAGCATACACATTAATATTTATAGCTAAAGTTGAACCCACCAAACACGGCATAGGAATACAATAGGTGAAAGACAAAATACGGGTTTTAGTCGTCGATGATGAAGAGCTTGCCAGAGAGCGCTTGATTCGCTTAGTCAACGCCACAGACAACTATCAAGTTTGTGCTGAAGCCAGTAACGGTGAAGAAGCACTTACTGCCATACAGCAGTCTGACCCTGCGATTGTATTAATGGATATCCGCATGCCTGGTATGGATGGCTTAGCCGCTGCAGAACAAGTGGCGACGCTCGCAACACCGCCCGCTATTATTTTCTGCACCGCTTACGACGAGTACGCAATTTCAGCCTTTAAAGTGCAGGCAACGGACTATTTACTTAAACCGGTTAGGAAAGAAGCATTAGAAAAAGCATTGCAGCAAGCAGGAAAGCTCAATAAAGTTCAACTCAGTGAAGGGAGCCCTATTAGCCGCAACAACCAAACCACCCCCTACTTAGTTGCCAAAACATGGAAAGGCAGAGAGCTTATCGACCTGACCCATATATATTATTTTATGGCTGACCAAAAATATGTAACCGTTCACCACCAAAACGGTGAAACCGTTATAGATAACACCTTAAAAGAACTTGAAGCAGACTATGCTCCCCGCTTTCTTCGGACTCATAGAAACTCACTGGTCAATACCGTCTATATTGAGGCGCTCATTAGAGATAACGCCGGTCATTATAATGTGCGCTTAAAGAATAATGCCGGAGAAATACCCGTCAGCCGACGCCATACCGTCGATGTTAAAGCATGGATTGAATCTCAGATGTAAACATTCATACTTTCTTTTCAAGCCATTGCCATATATCAAGACATTTCGTACCAAAAAAGGTAGGCTTTTACACCAATACAGTTTATCCGTACTTTAAAGAACAACCCTTAAATATAAAGAAGCTAGTAATGACCATTTCTAAACTACGAATTGCAACCCGAAGAAGTGCGCTAGCCATGTGGCAGGCGGAACATATCAAAGCTCGTCTTGAAGAGCTTTACCCACAGCTAGAAGTCGAGTTACTGGGTATCGCGACTAAGGGTGATAAAATACTGGATGTGCCGTTAGCAAAAGTCGGAGGCAAAGGGCTGTTTGTAAAAGAGCTTGAAGCCGCCATGTTAGAAAACCTCGCAGACATTGCCGTTCACTCCATGAAAGACGTTCCTATGGAGTTCCCTGAGGGCTTAGGACTTGCGGTCATTACCGAGCGTGAAGACCCTACCGACGCATTTGTAAGTAACAAATACGCGAATATTGATGAGCTGCCTCAAGGCGCTATCGTGGGTACCTCTAGTCTTAGACGTCGCTGCCAAATTGGCGAACTTAGACCTGACCTTGAAATCAACTGGCTCAGGGGAAATGTTAATACGCGCTTAGCCAAGCTCGATAACGGTGAATATGATGCCATTATCCTAGCCTCATCAGGCCTTAAGCGCCTTGGCTTTAACGACCGAATCAAAAGCACGATTCCTGATACCGTCAGCTTACCCGCAGCTGGCCAAGGAGCATTAGGCATAGAGTGCCGTTTAGCAGACAAAGAAGTGATTGCGTTACTTCAGCCACTTATTCACAAGCCTAGCCAGACCTGTGTAGCGGCTGAGAGAGCGATGAACCGACGTCTCGAAGGCGGCTGCCAAGTACCCATTGGTGGCTATGCCACACTTGAAGGTGATCAACTGTTCGTTCGAGGTTTAGTCGGAGAGCCTGATGGCAGCCGAATTCTTCGAAGCGAAGTGAGAGGTCCAGCCGATCAAGCTGAACAACTAGGTATTGAACTCGCTGAAGCCTTGCTTGCTCAAGGGGCGGGAAAAATACTGGAGTCGGTCCACAACAGTGAGCAGTAAGACAAACCTTACTAATAGTAAAAAGAACACGCGCACCACCTTAAAAGGAGTGCGCGTTCTGATCGCCCGCCCACATGACCAGGGCAAAGCATTAACATCACAGCTCAAACAATTAGGCGCAGAGGTCATTCAATTCCCCACGATTGCAGTCGAATCCTCGCCTAGCAGCCAACCCCTTAAAAACTGTTTTTTAAACCTTGATCAATACAGCCACGTGATTGCTATCAGCGTTCATGCCGTTCGCTATGGCCTAGAATGGATTAACCAGTATTGGCCCCAGCTACCATTAAATATTCAATGGTATGGCGTCGGTGAAAAAACAGCTCAGGCGTTGAAAGACGCTGATATACCCGCTATTGCATCCGAGACAGGCTACGACAGCGAATCACTGCTAAACTTACCAGAACTAACAGAATTAGCGCATCAAAAAATACTGATTCTCAGAGGTGAAGGCGGACGCGAATTGTTAAAACAACAATTCGAGCAGCAAGGTGCCAAAGTAGACTATGCAAACTTATACCAGCGCAGCTGCCCAACCTATAGCGTTTCTGAAATAAACAACGCGCTAATAACATTTTCACCTGACATACTGATTACTTTGAGTGGCGAAACATTGCATAACCTTATAAAGATAAGCCAAAATAAGGATATAGCAATAGAGCAGCGTAATAGAATAATGGATAAATATGTTCTGGTGCCAAGCCAGCGTGTCGCCGATCAGGCTCGCTCATTAGGGTTCAGTAAGGTTTGGGTCCCTAAAGCACTAAATGAACAAGCACTTGTAGAATGCATTGAATCAAACTATGTTGCATTAAACGACATGTCATAAATCTAAAGCCATGTCATAGCCTCAAAAGCCAATAAAAATAGGATATGTAGTGACAAACGAAACCCAATCCCCGTTACCGGCCCCGGCTACCACTCCGGCTACCGCTCCAAAAAAAGTGAGGATGTGGCCTCTTTGGTTTGTCATCATCATTCTAATTGCAGCATTGGTCGGCTTATCGGCTTATGGTTGGGTGAGTATCAAAGAAGTCGACCAACTTAAATTTCAACTGTCACACATCGCAAAAGATGATGGCTCTCAGAGCCTAGCGCTAGAGCGCCTGCAAACGCAGACCAATAAGCACGGCACCGACCTGCTAACTCAAAGCAGAGCCGTTACCGATCAGATGGCTACCCTTCGCAGACAAATCGAACACAACGCACGCCAGCTCACTCAAGTAGGCGGCCAAAGCCGAACTGACTGGCTACTGGCTGAAGCAGAATATTTACTACGTCTAGCTAATCAGCGCCTTAATATGGAAAGAGACGCTGCTGGCGCCGAAGCCATTCTTAATGCAGCAAACACAGTATTAGCTGAATCAGATGACCCTGGCTTGTATGTTATTCGCCAACAATTGAGCAAAGATATCCTATCGCTACAGCGAGTATCGAAAGTTGACCGTGAAGGAATATACCTAAAACTCGAAGCGCTGATAGACCTTATCAACAAGCTCGATCAAAGCCATTACCAAACACTTCACAATAATGAAGTCGACGCCGACCTTGCCAGTACAGAAGAAGAGACTGAGCTCGCCACAAGTGATGGCCAATTTACTCGCATGCTAAAGCAAGCACTTAATGAACTAAAACAACTGGTTATTATCCGCCGCCTTGACGAACCCGTTCAACCCTTGCTGGCGCCAGACCAAATCTACTACCTACAGCAAAACTTGCGCCTAATGATTGAGCAAGCCGAACTGGCGTTATTAGATCGTAATCAGCCTATGTTTATCCAGAGTCTGACAAAAGCCGAAGAATGGATTACTACTTATTTTTCTCAAAACAAAGATGACACAACGTTACTACTGAGCACGCTAAGCAGCCTTAAAGAGCAGCCAATAGACCCTGAACTACCGGATGTATCTCAATCGCTTCAGCTACTAAAAAAACGTGTTGCCCTACTCTATCGCCAACATCAATTACCGTCAGCGAACACCGAAAATACTGATGGAGCCACAGCCCAATGAGAATGCTCTTTCTGTTAATACTCATAATGCTTGCAGCGTCTGTTGCGCTTACGACAATGGTATCGATAGACGCGGGTTACGTACGCATCAGCTGGGGCAATTACTTGCTAGAAACGAGCGTCTGGGTTGCATTAGCCGCTATTATTTTGTTAATAACCGCGCTAAGTGTTGTATCTAGAAGCTGGCGCGGGGTTAAGTCATCTACCGGAGGCGTGAGCAATTGGTTTTTGTCCTCAAGCAGCCAGCGAGCAAGAAAAAAGACCACACGCGGCCTTTTAGAATTAGCCGAAGGCAACTGGAAACGGGCTCAAAAGCATCTATCAGCAGCAGCACCGAAGGCAGAAACACCGCTCATCAATTACCTCGCCGCTGCACAAGCCGCATTTGAGCAAGGCAACGAGAAAGACACCGAAGAACTGCTAAGAAAAGCCTATGAAAGCACCCCCGGTTCTGACCTAGCAGTAGGCATTACACAGGCACAACTTCAGCTAGGTAGCCATCAACTGGAACAATGCCTTGCGACACTGTTACGCCTTAGAAAACAAGCACCTCAGCACCCATTTATTCTTAAATTACTAAAGAATGTCTATTTTAAGCTAGAAGACTGGCACCAGTTAAGCGTTTTGATTCCCGAGCTACGCCGTCAGCGAATAGCCGAAACGCATGAACTCGATGTACTAGAGAGAGAAACTTGGGTTAACTTACTCGCCCATACCGCCGATGAAATTCGCAGACAGTCGGGGAGCAGTCAGAACATCGAACAACTCAACCAACACTGGGATAGATTGCCAGGCTCTATGCGTCGAGATGAAACCATTATCCATGCTTATGCAGAGCATCTATCTAACTTAGGCCAACAGGCTCAAGCAGAGACACTTCTACGTAAAGTTTTAAGAAATCATTGGAGTGACTTGCTGATTGACCTATACGGAAGAGTCTGTGGAAACAGCCCAGAAGAACAGCTTTTAATCGCCGAAAACTGGCTAAAAGAACGCCCTAATAATGAAACATTGCTGCTCGCGCTTGGAAGACTAAGCTTACGTAATCAGCTATGGGGAAAGGCAAAAGAGTATTTCAAAGCCAGTCACCGCATCAAGAAAACCCCTCAAACTTACGGGGAGCTATGCAGGTTAACCGCCCACCTCGAAGAGCACCAGCTCAGCAGTGAGTATTTTGTACAAGGCATAATGGAATTAGTGGGACTACCTGAATTACCTCAACCCGAGAAACGATAGCGGTTATTCGTTCGGTAGCACCCTAGCCTTGATGAAAGAAGGTACGACTGGAATCAGGGGTGGTTGAGCTATCGAGGTGCATACTCCAGTACATCTGAATGAAAGTTTTCTGCAGGCATCCCTTTTTCCAGAAACGCATCCATCGTCGCATACACCATGCCTGGTGAACCACTGGCAAATACTTGGCATTCTTTCAAATCATGGCCATCTTTTAGCACGGTATTAAATAGCTGCTCATGGTGACCCGGCCACTCATTATCTTCAGTGTCTCCGCTAATAGTACGGCAGCTGAAGTTAGCATACGTTTTTTTCCACTCTTCAGGCTTATCTAGCATGTAGATATCATTTGCCTGTCGCCCACCCCAGTACAATGATATTTTCTGCTCAGGGTTTACCGAAAGCGCTTGCTCAATGATGCTTTGCATCTGGGCAAACCCTGTTCCAGCGGCAATAAGTAGTAACGGCTGATCAACTGGTTCAACTAAACAAGCCTTACCAAAAGGCAACTGAACCTTAACCACCGAGTGTGTTTTTATGAAATTAATAACCGCAGACGCAGACTCCCACCCTTCCGCAGCCTGAACATGCAGTTCAATATTCCTGTTTGCTGGCTCATCAGGTTGTGTAGGCACACTGGCAATTGAGAAAAATGAAGGGTCTCTTCCATCCATTAAAACAGATAAGTATTGCCCGGCATAAAATTCAACTCGCTTGCCTGCTGGCGGCCTAAGCACGACACGATAAACATCGTGATTTAACTCTTCAATTGCTTCAACCTGACAGGCAAATGTTTTCAATGCAATTTCTCCTGGCTTTAACACACCATTAATTTCTATATCACAATCAGTTTCAGGAACTGCCTTGCAAAGCATTAATTCTTTATTGACGGCCTCGACCTTAATGCCATTAGGCAATGCACATCGACCCAATAAAAGCGTACCCTGACAGATGTGGCAAACACCGTTTTCACAACTCACAGGAAAGCGAATGCCCTGCCTAAATGCAGCATCAAAAACAGTTTCTCCCGTTAAACACTCAAACTCAATATCACGGGGCAACAACCTAACTAAAGACATAAAATACAATCTAACAAATAGAAGAGGCGGGATTAAGCGTCAATTTATGCGCATTTTAACAGAAACCTATATACCCGACAATTTTAGTCGGGTATATAGCGTATTGTTACTCACTTATACCTAAAATCGACCACATCTCATCAACACGCTGCTTAACAGCGGCATCCATTTCAATCGGCTCACCCCACTCTCTGGTTGTTTCGCCAGGCCATTTATTGGTTGCATCAAGCCCCATTTTTGAGCCTAAGCCCGACACAGGCGATGCAAAATCAAGATAATCAATCGGTGTATTTTCGATCAACGTCGTATCACGAGCTGGGTCCATTCTGGTGGTGATAGCCCAAATAACATCATTCCAGTCTCGGGCATTCACATCATCATCAGTAACAATAACGAACTTGGTGTACATAAATTGACGAAGAAATGACCAAACCCCCATCATCACACGCTTGGCATGTCCTGGGTATTGCTTCTTCATCGTCACAACCGCCATTCGGTAAGAGCAACCTTCGGGCGGTAAATAAAAGTCGACTATTTCAGGAAACTGTTTTTGTAATATCGGTATAAACACCTCATTCAGTGCGACACCTAATATTGCTGGCTCATCAGGTGGCCGACCCGTATAGGTACTATGGTATATCGGGTTCTTACGGTGAGTGATTTTTTCCACCGTAAAGACCGGAAACTCTTCAACCTCATTGTAATAACCCGTATGGTCACCAAATGGGCCTTCTGGCGCGAGCTCACCGGGATATATAAAGCCTTCAAGAATAATTTCCGCACTTGCCGGCACCTGCAAATCACTTAACTTAGCGGATACCACTTCGGTTTTTGAGCCTCGCAAAAGACCAGCAAACGCATACTCTGAAAGCGTATCGGGAACTGGCGTAACCGCCCCTAAAATAGTTGCGGGGTCTGCACCCAGCGCTACCGCCACAGGAAACGGTTTATCAGGTGTTGCTTGTACCCACTCTCGATAATCCAAAGCCCCGCCACGGTGAGAAAGCCAGCGCATAATAAGCTTATTTCTACCGATTAATTGTTGTCGATAGATACCCAAGTTCTGCCGTTCTTTTTCAGGTCCGCGAGTAATCACTAATGGCCAAGTTACTAGCGGGCCTGCATCTCCAGGCCAGCAGGTTTGAATCGGTATTTTATAAAGGTCTACGTCATCCTTCTCTATCACCACTTGCTGACAGGCTGCCGAACGGACTTCTTTAGGGCCCATATTCAGCACCTGCTTAAAAGCCGGTAGCTTTTGCCAGACATCTTTAAAACCCTTTGGTGGTTCAGGCTCTTTTAGAAACGCCAGCAATTTACCCACTTCGCGCAGTGCAGTAACGTCATTCTCCCCCATACCCATTGCCACACGCTTGGGCGTACCAAACAGATTGCCTAGCACTGGCATATCAAACCCTTTGGGGTTTTCAAATAACAGTGCAGGCCCACCTTGTCGCAAGGTACGGTCGCAAATTTCTGTCATTTCTAGGTAAGGGTCAACTTCCACCGTAATACGCTTGAGCTCACCTTCTTTTTCAAGCTTATTAATAAAGTCACGTAGGTCGCTATATTTCATCAGTTCTACCCGCGTCTAACGGTTTTAGGTTATTAAGCATCGCTAAGATGGCACATTTATAAAAAATTGTATTCTAAAGCTAACACCAGCCCATGAAAAAGGCCGGTGTTTGAAGCTGATTCCTATTTAATAACCATTAGGATTCAGGCAATAAACAACCAGCCTTTTCACGTTATGTCTTTGCCAGACGCTTGCGTCTTAGCGCTTCTTCATAGACAAAAAGAATTCTTCGTTAGTCTTGGTTTCTTTCAACTTATCTAATAAGAATTCAATCGCGCCTACATCATCATCCATTGAGTGTAATAGCTTACGAAGAATCCAGACACGTTGAAGGTCACCTTCTGTCATCAACAAGTCTTCACGGCGAGTACCTGATCGACGAATATTAATCGCTGGGTAAACACGTTTTTCTGCGGCCTTTCGATCCAAGTGAATCTCTTGGTTACCGGTTCCTTTAAATTCTTCAAAGATAACTTCGTCCATCTTTGAGCCGGTATCAACGAGAGTGGTCGCTAAAATCGTTAAACTTCCACCTTCTTCAACAT
This sequence comes from Alkalimarinus alittae, assembly GCF_026016465.1. Classification (NCBI taxonomy): domain Bacteria; kingdom Pseudomonadati; phylum Pseudomonadota; class Gammaproteobacteria; order Alteromonadales; family Alteromonadaceae; genus Alkalimarinus; species Alkalimarinus alittae. Next base: position 332,701 of record NZ_CP100390.1, on the reverse strand, counting down.
TACGAGCAGCACCAAAGAAACGTTTTGGACGCTCTAGTGCGTGAGCATCAACACCACCGGTCAACACTTTACCAGAAGAAGGAATAATCGTGTTGTATGCACGTGCTAGACGAGTAATCGAATCTAGCAAGATAATGACATCTTTTTTGTGCTCAACCAAGCGCTTAGCTTTTTCGATAACCATTTCAGCCACTTGAACGTGACGTGACGGTGGCTCATCAAAAGTACTCGCGATTACTTCACCTCTAACAGAGCGCTGCATTTCGGTTACTTCTTCTGGTCGCTCATCAATCAGCAGTACCATCAGATGGCATTCAGGGTTATTACGCACAATAGACTGCGCAATATTCTGCATCATCAGTGTTTTACCTGCTTTTGGAGGCGATACGATCAGTCCGCGTTGCCCCTTACCAATAGGCGCTACCAAATCAACGACGCGTGAAGAAAGATCTTCTGTACTGCCGTTACCGACTTCTAAAACCAGTCGGTCAGTAGGGAATAATGGGGTAAGGTTTTCAAAAAGGATTTTATTACGGGAGTTTTCAGGCTTATCGAGGTTTATTTCACTGACTTTTAGTAGCGCAAAATAGCGCTCGCCGTCTTTGGGTGGTCTGATTTTACCTGCTACGGTATCACCCGTTCGAAGGTTAAACCGGCGGATTTGGCTGGGTGACACATAAATGTCATCAGGCCCTGCTAAGTAGGAGCCCTCTGCTGATCGCAGAAAACCAAACCCATCTTGAAGAATTTCTAAGACGCCATCGCCATAGATATCTTCGCCGCCCTTGGCATGTCGTTTAAGTATAGTGAAAATTACATCTTGTTTACGGGACCTTGCTAGGTTGTCGAGCCCCATTTCAGCAGCGATGTTTAAAAGCTCAGGTACGGGTTTTTTCTTAAGTTCGGAAAGATTCATAGTTTAGTAGGCTATAGAGATAGAAGAGAGTTTGATTTGAAGGAATTTCAGATAATTTTTTCGATTTATTTATAATTACTTTCATCTGAGATGAAGGAAGAAAGCTGTAACCCCAATGGGTTTTAGCTAAAGATAGACCGAATTATAACAATAATCCAGAAAATTACTATTTTTTATTGCCTGAGTACTCATTATCGTTTATGTCCAGACCCTATATTCACATGTTCAATAAACCTTAACACATTCATATAAGGGTAATTACTACGGTTTGCTATGTAAAACTACGACTATTTATCTACCGTCTCTCCTAAGATAATTTCAATCAAGCAGTGTATAAATAGGAGTAACGCCATGCACGTCAACAGCTCAAATTTTGCGAGGACTTACCAGTCAATCAAACAAACTCAGCAAATCAATGAAAAACTCACCGCTCTAACAACCGAACAAAAAAGCAAACAACACCTTGTACAAAGTGAACCTACACAGAACAAAAGTGCCGTTATAGTCAATATCGTTGACTATAAGCAAACTCAGCACAATCTTGATACTTATATTCAGTCATATCAAAATGCAGCTAACACGAATAGCAACACTCACGCTAGCGAGCCCTCCTATCAGGAAATTCAAGATATCAATCAAACTATATCACGCCATAACGCCGCGAGTAGTCGCCAATTACGTGATTTAATCGAACAAGTCCAGGCATTACCAATACCAACACCTTATTACCAAGTTGAGCCAAAAAATCTTATTCAAACAGGGTCAATGATTAACACGTTCGCATAAAATACAAGAGGTATTCCTGTCAAAAGCTAACAAGCGTAAGTAGAAACAGTCAAACTATTGATGCAAGTAAGCTTGCGGCACTATCAGGGAATGATAATATGAACGGCATCGCGTTTAATCTTAGGAATACAACTTGCTATGAGTGCTGCCACCGATTTTATTTCACTAAACATTGCCGTATTAACCGTCTCTGATACTCGTAACTATGATAATGACACTTCAGGGCAAGCATTAGTCGATGCGCTTGAAGAAACGGGCCATCAACTTATTGACCGTAATCTAATTCCTGATGATATTTACCAAATGCGCGCCGTTGTATCTCAATGGATTGCCAACCCAGATGTTCAGGCGGTCATTGTCACCGGTGGTACGGGGTTTACTGAGCGAGACAGCACACCTGAAGCGCTTACCCCTCTATTCGACAAAGAAGTTAAAGGCTTTGGCGAGTTATTCCGCCAAGTATCCTATGATGAAATTGGTTCATCTACGATTCAATCACGTGCGTTGGCCGGCTTAGCTAACAAAACAGTCATCTTTTGCCTACCAGGCTCAACCGGCGCTTGCCGTACAGGTTGGACTAAAATTATTAAAGCGCAACTCGATAGCACGCATCGTCCATGTAATTTCGTTGGCTTATTAATGGGTCGTCAGCATAAACCTACTGAGGTTGTGAAACCTTACTGCGGCCCCCGCAACTAATAGAATGCAAGCACATGCGAACCAAGTATTTTTGAGGATAAATAATGAGTTGTTGTGACCGTGGCCAACTTCGCTCTGTCGACGCTATGCTCGATGAACTACTGAACAAAGCCAAGCCAGTAAAGGACCGTATAGATGTACCTATTGTAGATGCGCTGGGCAGAGTGCTGGCAGAAGATATTATCTCTAGCATCGACGTCCCCCCTCACAACAATAGCGCAGTGGATGGCTATGCCGTTATTGTTGCTAACTGCACAGGCAAATCACCCACCACGCTAACAATATCTCAACGAGTACCCGCAGGGTCTGTCCCTGTAGCACTTCAAGAAGCGACAGCCGCACGTATATTTACCGGGGCAACGGTTCCTGACAACGCAAACGCAGTCATTATGCAAGAAGACTGCAATGTACAAGACGGCCACGTTACGCTACCAACAGGCATTTCGCTGAACCAAAATATCCGTCCACAAGGACAAGATATCCAGACTGGCCAGATCATTTTAAAAAAGGGCCACCGTATCCGCGCACAAGATATGGGGCTTATGGCCTCCATTGGAGTGGCAAGCATCAAGGTCTACCGCCCACTAAAAGTGGCGATATTATCAACTGGCGACGAATTAATTGAGCCGGGCATGCTAGCTAAAGAAGGGCAAATTTATAACTCTAACCGCTACACACTTAAAGGTTTACTCGACGGTTTTAACGCTGACATCGTTGACCTTGGCATTGTTGAAGATACGCTTAGCGCTACATTAGCGGCGCTTACAAAAGCGGCTGAATCAGCAGATATTATTATTACTAGCGGTGGCGTTTCGGTAGGCGAAGAAGACCACGTAAAAACCGCCATTAATGAACTGGGCGAACTCAATTTATGGAAACTCGCAATAAAACCTGGCAAACCCTTTGCTTTCGGCCACGTTAATAACACCTCTGTTATTGGCCTGCCCGGCAACCCAGGAGCTGTATTTGTTACGTTTTGCATTTTAGCTCGCCCTTTCTTGCTTAAATGCCAGGGCGCCGAGCACACTAACGCCCACTCATTTAAACTACCGATTAGCTTTAGTTTAAAAAAGCCAGGAAAACGTCGGGAGTATCTAAGAACTCGACTTAACTACGAGCATGGCGTCGCAACAATTGAAAACCACCCAAATCAAAGCTCAGGAGTTTTAAGTTCAGCGTCTTGGGCAGATGGTTTTGCTATCATTCCAGAACATACTGCACCTCAAAAAGGGGATTTAGTAGAATTCTATCCATTCTCCGAACTTTTCGGTAATGGTTAGCATTAATGACCGCAGCAAAACGAACAGTGAGCCCAGTTATGAAAATACTATTTTTTGCCAGTTTAAGAGAACGTTTACAGTGTGAGCAGGAGCAGTGGACAGATTTATCAGGCATAACCTCAGCACAAGATATTTTAAATAGACTTATTGACCGCGGCTCACCATGGGATGCGGCACTACAAAATGGAAAGTTGCTCGTGTCAATCAACCAAGAAATAGCGAGTTTAACAAGCAAAGTCAATCCAGATGACGAAGTTGCGTTTTTCCCACCCGTTACAGGCGGGTAAAGCCAATGCACTATTGTAAGGTTGAAATGTTATGATCCGAATTCAAGAAGCTGACTTCAATGTTCAAGATGAGCTAGACGCTTTTAGGCAAGACTGCCCTAAAATTGGGGCTATTTGTAGTTTTACTGGCCTTGTTAGGGAATTTGGTGATCGTACAGACCTTACCGGCATGTACCTTGAACACTATCCAGGCATGACGGAAAAAGCACTGCAAAAGATTATTGATGAAGCGTATAAACGTTGGCCCATTGAAAAAGTTAGGGTTGTCCATCGTGTGGGCGAGCTAAATTTAAGCGATCAGATCGTTTTTGTCGGCGTCAGTAGCGCCCATCGAGAAGCCTCTTTTTCAGCCTGCGAATTTATAATGGACTACTTAAAAGTCGACGCCCCCTTCTGGAAAAAAGAACGCACCACCTCCGGTGAGAATTGGGTAGAAGAAAAAAACACAGACACATTACGAGCAGAGCGGTGGAAAGAGGATCGTTAATCAGCAACCTTTCTGAGTCAACAATAGCTGCATTTCTTTTGGCGTATTGACATTCAAAAAACCATCGGGTTGATCTGAAAAATCACAGCACACTAAATTATTCTGCTTCAACCACTTCATCATTCGCCGCTCACCGTTCGCCAAATACTCCGTTATACTATCAGCCAAGGATACAGGCACCAACAAATGAAGCGGGTGCAAACGCACCCCATCATCTACCGCGATGGTTGCGCCAGGATGACTCTCAAGGCAGGCAAACATTCTTTCTGCATAATCCTCGGGGAGCGCAGGCGTATCGCAAGGTGACACCAGAAGATAATCAGCATTTGACGCCAACATCAACGACCTCAGGCCAGCTAAAGGCCCATTAAATGCCTCGTCACCATCACTGACGACCAAATCAGCCAACGGCCAATAATGCTGACTATTACGATTACAATTTATGACTAACTTACGCGTATGAGGCCGTAAACGATTAACAATGTGCAGCGCAAACTCTGCGCCATCCCATTCAAGCAACCCTTTATCAGCTCCATCTAAGCGAGAGCCCATCCCGCCAGCAATAATGCCAGCATCTATCACTAATGCATTCTCACTCATTTACGTCTCATTACCTGCTTACCCACCCATAGAAAATAACCATACAGCAAGCCTTCATGAATAACTGCCATTAAACCAAGTATTCGGCCAGCTTATTTCAAGTTATTTTCCATCGCCCATATCGCAGCTTCTACTCTAGATCTCATTTTTAACTTCTTAAGCAAGTTTTTGACATGAACTTTCACAGTCCCTTCTGCAATATCTAATTTAGCAGCAATCATCTTATTGCTCATGCCTGCAGAGATCTGTTTAAGTATTTGACGCTCGCGCTGAGTTAATCCATCAACAGAACGCCCTTTACTGCCTTTTCGATTGCCTATCTCTGAGGCCAATACCGCTGCTAACTTATCACTAATGGCCATAGTACCCGTAGCGGCCTGCCGGATATACGATACTAGCTCTTCTGGTTCGGTCTCTTTTAAGACATAACCGTCAGCACCGGCTTTTAAAGCGGCAATGACATCGTCATGGTCGTCTGACACTGTAAACATAACAATGCGGGAGTAAATGTCTTTATCCCTCATCGCCTTTAAAGTTTGAATGCCGTCCATCCCTTTCATATTGAGGTCTAGCAAAATAAGATCAGGCTCCAGTTTTTCCGCAATATCTATCGCCTCTTGACCTGAGTTCGCCTCACCAATGGCGTCTAGCCCTGCCTCTAACTCTAGCAACTGCTTAACGCCCTTGCGTAACATTGGGTGATCATCGACGATCAGTATATTTAATTGCTCTTTCTCACTTACCATGATTTCCCCATCACTTATCGTGAACAATAGTCTCGCCAGTACGTTTTATTTTATTCATTTCACAATCGATGCGAACCGTTACACCGCCATCCGAATTATTATTGATCGCTATCGTTGCATCAAGGCTTTGTGCACGTTCATTCATGATACTCATGCCATGATGCATCGGACCTGTCTCCCCCGAGCTCAACCCAACACCGTTGTCTGAAACCGTTACAACTAAATTATCGTCTTGCTCTAGATAAAAAAGTATATCCGCGTGCGTCGCCTTGGCATGACGAACCACATTTGAAAGCGCCTCTCTAACAATTTGCAGCAAGTGTATCTCAGCATTCGGCCTTAACGCTACCTCACCTAATCGATAGTCTAGCGCAATAGTTAGCGCGCCTCGCTCACGATACTCAGCTACGGTCGCCTTCAGTGCAGACTCCAACCCCGGCTCATCTAACTTTAACCTAAACGTCGTTAATAACTCCCGCAACTGACCATACGCAGCATTAAGCCCTTCTCTAATTTCTACCGTAATACCGGCTAATTGTTGCTTACTAGCCCCTCTGTCACTCAGCGTCTGCCAACGACTTACCTGCATTTTTAGATATGATAGGGCCTGTGCTAGTGAATCATGCAACTCTCTCGCAATAGTAGCTCGCTCCTCTACCAACAAAAGTCGCCACGTTTGCTCCATCCTCCAATCACGACTAAACGCAGATGCCATAAGATCACAAACAGCAGCAATTAGCTGCTCATGCTCTTTAAACGCCTGCTGAGAATCTATATGCCATAAAAGACAGCCATAATTATGCTTCTTAACAGAAATAGAAAAGTATTTTACCTCCTCTTTTCTTTCCGCTATTTCTTCATGACACCGCTCAAATCGGCCAAACCCTTCGGCGGAATCTACATAAACCAATGCCTGCGGCGTTAAACATAATTCAAACACCCCATCGCCAACCGTTAACTTTAAACTATCGAGAATTGACCTCATAGCACTTGCATGAGTCGTCCCTTTATTAATCAGGCGAGATGTTTCATATAACAGCTCTAAAGATTCCGTCTGAGCTCTTAGCTCCTGGGTTTTTTTCGCCACCCGCGACTCCAACTCTACGTATGTCTCTCCTAGACTAGAAGCCATGTGGTTAAATGTGTTGCCTAGTACACCTAACTCATCATTTTTTAAATAGCTAACTCTAGCGCTTAAATCACCATTTTTGGCCTTATTAGCGGCGCTCACTAGCGCTCTAAGGGGAAGAATTACGGTTTTATAGAGGTCAATAAGCGCAAAAAAAGCAATGAGTATAACCAACGAGATACTCACCCCATGAATGTAGCGAAGCTGCTCAATTTTTAAATCCGTTTGCGATTGAAAAAGCCCCACCATATCGTCTATTTTGATGGTGAACTGATCAATATCCTTAAGCAGTGACAACTCATCAGCCAACGAATGCTTAATCAAACGTGCTTTTAGGTCACGCCACTCAAGCAAAACAGACTCTAATGCTAGCCTATCGGGGCGACCTTCACCTAGATCTAACAGTTCAGTTAAAATCGGCGTTTTAAGCCGACTATCAAAATCTACCAACTCATCTAAGAGCTCACGTTCAGTCTTCTCTACCCCATGATTAACGCGCAAAAGAATCTGCGAAATTCGATAGGCCTGCATCCTCAATGAACCCGACACATTAATTCGTTCCGCATCCCCATCTGTAGATTGCGTAATAATCAGCGAAGCAGCCATGCTCATCAGTACTAAAAGAATAATGCTAGCCCAACCCCATAGAGCCTTCTTGACCAGTGAACCTTTTGATATATTTTTGGCTAAAAAACGCACACACACTCCAAATTACCCATATATAGGCATAAAAATAATAACATTATTCAAATACAACAAAATATAAACATATATTATATTAAATCAGTATCTTATAAACTTTTTACAAATACATAAAAGGTAATATGGCTGATTTTATGTAACATTATTTATCTAATAAAATTGACCACTATCATGGTTATTTCTCATCATCAGTCTACGCTTAACGCAATGTAATCTTTACCGTATAAATGCTGTTCAAGCATTTTGGAACAATAAGTTACGCGAATCAAAGAGTGCGGAACAGTATTTACAAAATCAAGGAACGGTATATTTATATAATGTCTAGAGAAGTAGACCTTGGGCGAAGGTCGTTATTTAAAGGTCAATATACGCCAGCAACCTCAATGTTATTACCCCCGTGGTCAGTTGATCAAGCCAGTTTTTTAGATCTCTGTACTCGATGTGGTGATTGCGTAACCGAATGCCCTGAAAACGTCCTAACACCAGGGTCTGGAGGCTTTCCTACCACGAATTTCAAACACAACGAATGCACATTTTGTGGGGACTGCGTCAGCGCCTGCCAAGCTGGCGCGTTAATGAGATTAGTCGATCGAGGTTTACAGTCAGGCCAGACCAGCAATCAAGATACACCTTGGCACCAAGCACCGACAATCAATGACCGATGTTTAGCCTTACAAGGCGTCGTTTGTCGAAGTTGCGGTGAAGCCTGCGAGCCTGAGGCCATTGTGTTTGACTGGGGAAGCTTAACCGATAACCGAAAAGGGGTAGCAACCCCAACAGTAAACAATGATTTATGTAATGGCTGTGGCGCATGTATTAGTATTTGCCCTAACGACGCACTAACGATGCAGCCTTTACCCAATACGTCTAACAGACAAACTATTAAAACAGGCTGACCAGCGAATGAAAAAAGCACCTCGCTACTCGAATCAAGATTACAGCGTAGCCGGCATTGTCGTCCACGCCAGACCTGAAAACCGAAACGATGTAGCCGAACGCCTAAAACTACTGCACGGCGTTGAAGTTCACGCAATAAACGATGATGGTAAGTTGGTCGTTACCGTAGAAGAAGAACCAGGCGAACGATTCATCATCGACCGAATTACGGAGATTAATAATACTCAAGGGGTTATTAACGCTGCGCTGGTATTCTCTCAATCAGAACAATCAGATCCTTTAGTACCTACTGACAACATAGACCTTACAAACAGTAACGTCGCTACAAACCTCGACTTGGAGGAGCAACAATGAAATTATCCAGAAGAACATTTATTAAAAACAATGCTGTGGCCGCAACTGCGGCAGCCGCGGGTGTGGCAGTTCCCGTTTCAGCCTCTAACTTGATTACCAAATCAAGTGACTCGGCTATTAAGTGGGACAAAGCCCCTTGTCGCTTCTGTGGCACTGGCTGTAGCGTGCTTGTCGGAACCCAGGAAGGTCGAGTTGTTGCGACCCAAGGCGATCCAGAAGCTCCTGTAAATAAAGGCCTTAACTGCATTAAGGGCTACTTTTTATCCAAAATAATGTACGGCGAAGACCGCCTCACCACCCCCTTATTAAGAATGACCGACGGGGTATACGATAAAGAAGGTCAATTCACGCCCGTATCTTGGGATAAAGCCTTTGATATCATGGAAGAAAAATTCAAAGATAGCCTGAAGAAAAAAGGCCCCACGTCTGTCGGCATGTTTGGCTCTGGTCAGTGGACTGTCATGGAAGGCTATGCGGCCTCCAAGTTAATGAAAGCAGGCTTCCGAACCAATAACATCGATCCAAACGCACGTCACTGTATGGCATCTGCTGTGGGTGGTTTTATGCGTACCTTCGGCATTGATGAACCGATGGGTTGCTACGATGACCTAGAAGCGGCCGATGCATTCGTGCTTTGGGGCTCCAATATGGCAGAGATGCACCCTATATTGTGGACTCGCCTAACCGATCGCCGCTTAAGTGCACCTCATGTTCGTGTACACGTGCTCTCAACTTTCAAGCACCGTAGTTTTGAGTTAGCCGATAACCCCATGATCTTCACGCCACAAACAGACATGGTCATCCTTAACTATATCGCCAACTACATCATTGAAAATGATGCGGTAAACAAAGATTTTGTAAATAAACATACACGCTTTAAAGAAGGCGTGACGGACATCGGTTATGGTCTTCGCCCTGAGAACCCTTTGCAGAAAAACGCGAAGAATCCAGACAGCGGGGCGTCAAAAGACATTACCTTTGCAGAATATGCCAAGTTCGTCTCAACCTATACGCTAGATTATGCGCATGAAATGTCAGGCGTTCCTAAAGAGAACCTAGAGAAATTAGCCAAGCTTTACGCAGACCCTAAAGCCAAAGTCGTTTCATACTGGACCATGGGGTTCAACCAGCACACACGTGGTGTCTGGACCAATAACCTGATGTATAACGTACACCTACTAACCGGTAAGATATCAACCGAAGGGAGTGGTCCGTTCTCCCTTACTGGTCAGCCGTCTGCCTGTGGTACTGCGCGCGAAGTCGGAACATTCTCGCATCGCTTACCTGCCGACATGGTGGTGACGAACAAAAAGCACCGAGACATGGCTGAGAAAATCTGGAAATTACCAGAAGGCACTATTCCACCGAAGCCTGGCTATCATGCGGTAGAGCAAAACCGTATGCTGAAAGATGGCAAGCTAAATGCGTATTGGGTAATGTGTAACAACAATATGCAAACCGGCCCAAATATTAATGAAGAAGGTTTACCTGGTTACCGTAACCCAGAAAACTTCATTGTGGTATCAGACCCTTACCCGACTGTAACGGCTCAAGCCGCTGACCTTATACTCCCAACCTCTATGTGGGTTGAGAAGGAAGGCGCCTACGGTAATGCTGAGCGTCGTACTCAGTCTTGGTATCAGCAGGTTAAAGGCCCTGGCGATTCAAAGTCAGACTTATGGCAACTAATGGAGTTCTCTAAGCGCTTTAAGGTTGAAGAGGTCTGGCCTGAAGATCTCATAGCCAAAATGCCTGAAGTCCGTGGAAAGACACTGTTTGATATTCTTTATAAGAATGGCAATGTTGATAAATTCCCGTTGAGCGAAGTGCCAGAAGAACGTCTGAATGATGATGCTCGTCACGCAGGCTTCTATGTACAAAAAGGACTGTTCGAAGAGTACGCAACTTTTGGCCGTGGAAAAGCTCACGATCTAGCCGATTATGAAACATACCACAAAGTTCGCGGCTTAAGGTGGCCGGTGGTGAATGGCAAAGAAACCCAATGGCGCTTTAGAGAAGGTCACGACCCTTATGTTCCAAAAGGAGAAGGCGTTCGCTTCTATGGTAAACCCGATGGCAAGGCTTGGATTTACGCCTTACCGTATGAGCCACCAGCAGAAGTACCCGATCAAGAGTATGACCTATGGCTAAGTACTGGCCGAGTACTCGAGCACTGGCACAGCGGCACGATGACCCGTCGAGTTCCTGAACTATACCGTGCGTTCCCTGATGCTGTTCTGTTTATGCACCCTGATGATGCACAAGCTCGTAACCTACGTCGTGGCGATGAAGTTAGCATCGTATCTAGACGTGGCGAAGTACGATCTCGTATTGAAACTCGTGGTCGAAATAGACCACCTGCAGGCCTAGTCTTTATGCCATTCTTCGATGCTGCACAGCTCACCAACAAATTAACGTTGGATGCTACCGATCCGCTATCAAAACAAACGGATTATAAGAAGTGTGCAGTTAAAGTAGTCAAAGTCTAAAGCGAGCGAGATTTGCCAACAAGGCGGAGAAATAATCATGAAAAAACAATTTACCATCGTTGCCTTTGTCAGCTTGCTGGCTAGCATTACAATTATTAGCACAGCGTGGGCTGATATTGGCGGAGTTCAGTCACTTAGAGGCTCGGTAGAGCTCGAGGCATTAAACAAAGCTGAAGAGTTAAAACGAGTCCCTAGGGACTTGGAACCTTATGCAAGAGATTACTTGCACCAGCCACCGCTCATTCCGCATCAGATCCGTGGCTATAAGATCGATCTTAATAGTAACAAGTGCTTATCTTGCCATAGCTGGCAGAATTACAAGAAGTCAGGTGCGACCAAGATAAGCATGACCCACTTCGATACCCGTGACGGGCAACAGTTATCAGATGTATCGCCTCGTCGCTACTTTTGTAACCAGTGCCATGTTCCTCAAGCCGATGCTAAACCACTTGTTGGTAACACCTTCAATTCAGTGAAGCCGCTCGCTAAGTAGAGTCGAAGATTAGAGAAAGTGGAGTGTTAAAATATGGCAAATCATAAAAAAGGGATACTGGGGCGCTACTGGTCGCTATTGTCGCGCCCAAGCCGCATCGCCATGGGCATCATACTTGCCCTTGGTTTTGTCGCAGGTGTTATCTTCTGGGGTGGTTTCAACACCGCTCTCGAGCTGACGAATACCGAAGAGTTCTGTATTAGCTGTCACGAGATGGAAGCGAACGTCTACCAAGAGTACCGAGAGACTATTCACTACAGCAACCGTTCAGGCGTTAGGGCTACATGTCCTGACTGCCACGTACCCAAAGACTGGACCCATAAAATCATCCGTAAAATTGCCGCGAGTAAAGAGGTATGGGGCAAAATTACAGGGCTGATCAATACGCGAGAAAAATTTGTTGACCACCGTAAGAGTATGGCGCTACGCGAATGGCAACGTATGAAAGAAAACGATTCGCGCGAATGTCGTAACTGTCACAATTTTGAGTTTATGGACTTCAGCGAACAGGGTCGTCGGTCTGTAACGATGCACTCAACCGCACTGGCTACGGGTGAAAAAACCTGTATCGACTGCCACAAAGGTATTGCTCACCAGCTACCCGATATGGAAGGCGTGGAAGGTTGGCACTAGCAATAGTGCCTGCTCTAGACTTCACTCGATTAGGAGATAAAAGATGAGCCCCTTAGAATCAATGATCTGGACTATTCTAGGTTACGCTGCCATGCCGACAATTTTTATCGTCGGGTTTGCAGTTACTGCAGCAGTGGCCTGCTTTTTACTGGATATCACAGGGAATGGTGAAAAAGAGTAGAAGCAAAGACAATTAAACGAAAAAAGGCGAGCTAATGCAGCTCGCCTTTTTTCGTTTATCTATCGCGTCATTCCCGCCTGCGCGGGGATGACTAAATGGTGATTTGATAATGACTAAGAAGATGATTCAGCATCCGCCATTTCAAGCACCAGCAGATTAGATATTGCTATCTAGAAATGCAGTCAACTGGGACTTAGACAATGCGCCTACTTTAGTTGCATCCACATTACCGTTTTTAAACAGCATTAATGTTGGAATACCACGAATATTGAATTTTGGTGGAGTCTGCTCGTTCTCATCGATATTCAACTTACAGATTTTAAGACGCCCTTCATACTCATCGGCAATCTCTTCCAGAACAGGCGCTATCATTTTACAAGGACCACACCACTCAGCCCAGTAGTCAACCAATACTGCAGTATCGGCATTCAAGACTTCTTCTTCAAAAGAGGCATCGGTTACATTAACAATTTTGTCGCTCATTCTGGTTTCCTGATGTTGTCAGTCAATAAATTTAATAAAACATCGGGCAAATCGTCTACTAAAGGCAGAAATAAACACTACCCTGTGAGTGACCTTAATCAAAAATCACTTACGCTAAGTGTCATATTATCCACCTTTGGCTTATTATTGCCTTAGATGGTTTCTAATATATAGGTTCAACAGAGGATTTCAAGGCACGTGACGTCATTGCACTCTGATAATATTGTATTAAAGAATGAAATACCTGAAACGCTTGCATCTATCGATCTGGGCTCAAACAGCTTTCACATGGTCGTTGGACGCACTGTTTACGGTGAAATCCGCACGCTTGATAAACTAGGCGAAAAAATTCAACTCGCTGCAGGTTTAGATGAAAATAATTATCTCTCTGAAGAGGCGCAAGAAAGAGGCCTTGAATGTTTAAAACGTTTTGCCCAACGACTACAAGGTATTCCTTCCAATGCTATACAGGTGGTGGGCACCAACGCACTTCGTGTTGCCAAAAACTCTAGAGACTTCACCCGTAAAGCAGAAGCGATATTAGGTGCGCCGGTAGAAATTATAGCCGGGCGCGAAGAAGCACGGTTAATTTACCTGGGCGTTGCACACACTCTGGCAGATGATGCAGGGCGTAAGCTTGTTATTGATATCGGTGGAGGCAGTACCGAGTTTATTATTGGTGAGCGTTTTGAAACTCAAGCACTTGAAAGCCTGCATATGGGCTGCGTATCATTCCGTGAACGCTATTTTCGAGATGGCGAGATCACCGAACAAGGTATGCAGGCAGCAATCGCTCATGCATCCAGAGAACTGCTTAATATTCGGTATCGCTTTCAGGCATTAGGCTGGCAGACCAGTATTGGCTCTTCCGGCTCAATTAAAGCCATCGCTCTATTAATAGCAAGTCTCGGCTACTCTAAAGATGGCATTACCGCTCAATCCCTCAACCAGTTAAAAGCGTATGTTATCTCGCTCGGTCATATCGATAAGTTACAAGATATTGGCGTAAAAAAAGACAGGTTAACGATTTTCCCTTCAGGGTTAGCGATTCTGTGCGCCTGCTTTGACGTTTTATCAATCGATATCATGACCTTTGCTGACGGCGCACTAAGAGAAGGTCTGCTCTACGATATGATTGGCCGCATTCAACATGAAGACGTCAGAGAACGCACCATATCGGCACTTCAAGAGCGCTACTTAGTCGATACCCCGCACGCCCAAGATGTTGAACGCACTGCCATGTACGCATTTAGGCAAGTACAACACTACTGGGGGCTAAACGCTGATTTTTTCGCCGATTTATTGCGTTGGTCTTGTAGACTGCACGAAATAGGCCTTGCGATATCCCACACGCAATACCATAAGCATGGCGCCTACCTCATTAAATACTCCGATTTATCCGGTTTCTCAAATCCGTTACAACAAGCAATCGCAACACTCATCCGCTGCCACCGTCGAAAATTAAACACTGATATTTTTTCTAGTTATTCAGAGGAACAAGCAAAACCTCTGATTAGACTCGCTATTTTGCTTAGATTGGCCGTTGCACTCAATAGAAGTCGTGACAGTAGCCAATCACCCACGTTCAAAATTGACGCGAATATCGATGCACTAAGTGTAGAGTTTGAACCGGGTTGGTTAGAACAACATCCTCTCACTAGAGATGACCTAGAAAGTGAAGCCGACCAATTAAAAGCCGTAGGGTATGCGTTAAAAATATCTTAGCTGAGAGGCAAAATCGCCGAGACTATTGCTCTTACTTGTTTGGTTTAACAGGCAAGTAGACAGGCTCGGCATCAGAAACCCAAGGCTTATATTTTTCCATTATTCGGTTAAATAAAGTGGATGCTAACAGCAGATCTAGCCACGTTTGCAGGGCGGCATATTGAGTTTGCCGAAACCAAGCCATGTCAACATGCGCAAACTGGCGAATAAACGGCATAATAGCGATATCGGCCACTGACAGCTGTTCGCCCAGCAAGTATTGGCTAGTTTGAAGCCTTGCGTCTAACTCCGCTAGAAACAATTCGCCCTGTGATCTGTAATGCGCTTCTGGATGCTCAGGGTACCGGTCTGCATATTTATAGCGATCTAAATAGCCTTTAAATTCACCATCATTCTGATCAATCAGGCTAATCGCCTCTTTATATAGCACGCTATTTAGCGCTGGCATCCAATTATCAGGATCGTTCTGAGCTAACGCCCACAACATAATATCCCTGCTTTCATCAATCACTTGACCGTCAGGTAGAATCAATACGGGGACCGTACCTTTGGCTGAAGCGGTTAGCAATTCAAGCGGCTTATTCTTTAATTCAATCTCTCGAAGCGCAACCTTTACACCACTGTAACTTAGCGCCATTCGCGCACGCATGGCATAGGGGCAGCGGCGAAAGGAGTACAGAACGGGCATTGGGCTCACTCTAACTCTTCCGCCTGAAGGGTTTCGATTTGCTCGCTGACATCACACCAACTGAGTTCAACTTCTTCAAGTTCAGTTTTGCTTTCAGCCTGCTGTTGTAACACCTGCTTTAAACGGTCTTTTTGGCTGTCTGAATAAATATCAGGGTCAGCCAATAGTCCTTCTATTTCTTCCAGCACCTGATGTAACCGATCAATTGATTTTTCATCTTTTTCCAGCTGTTTACGAAGCGGGCTAATACGTTTTCGATTTTCAGCGGCTAAACGCTTTCGTTCTTTTTTATCGTCTGACGACTCATTATCTGAATTGCTGACAGTTTTTTCTGTGGATTGGTCTGATTGTTTTTGATAATCCAGCAGCCACTTTTCATAGGCCGGCAAGTCGCCATCAAAAACATCTACTTTGCCATCGACGACCAATAAAAACTCTTCAACGGTATTTTTCAATAAATGACGATCGTGTGAAACAACGATGACCGCGCCCTCAAAGCTCTGTAATGCCATGGTCAGGGCGTGGCGCATTTCTAAGTCAAGGTGGTTGGTCGGCTCATCGAGCAATAATAGGTTGGGTTTCTGCCACGCAATGATAGCGAGTGCCAAGCGTGCTTTTTCACCGCCGGAAAACGTAGTGATATCGCCAAATGCTTCATCACCATGAAAGCCAAAACCACCCAGAAAGTTACGAATAGATTGCTCAGACTCTTTCGGTGAGAGTCGTTGAATATGGGTCGCAGGAGACGCTTTAGGGTCTAGTGCTTCAAGCTGATGCTGAGCAAAGTAACCGATGGCTAAATGCTCACCACAGACACGCTCACCCGCCAGTGGAGGCAAGTCATTCACAAACGCTTTGATCAGAGTCGACTTACCCGCGCCATTCGGTCCAAGTAGACCTACTCGCGTACCTGGGTGAATGCTAAGAGTGACATCACTCAAAATAGTTTTATCGCCATAACCTACTGAGATTTTCTTCAGGTTTAATAGCGGATCTGACATTTTTTCTGAACACGGGAACTCAAAATGAAACGGCGAGTCGATATGCGCTGCTGCTATTTTTTCCATCCGTTCTAGTTCTTTTAAGCGACTCTGAGCCTGCTTGGCTTTAGTGGCTTTGGCCCGAAAACGGCGAACAAAATCTTCTATTTCTGAAATACGTTGCTGCTGCTTTTCAAAGTTAGCTTGCTGCTGAGCAAGTCGCTCGGCTCTTTGTTTTTCAAAGTCTGAATAACTGCCGGTATAGTAATTGAGCTTTTTGTTTTCGAAATGCAGTACATGGCTCGCAACACTATCAATAAAATCACGGTCATGTGAAATAAACAGTAAGGTTCCCTGATACTGCTTTAACCATCGCTCAAGCCAAAGCGTTGCATCAAGGTCCAAGTGGTTAGTCGGCTCATCGAGCAATAGCAGGTCTGACGGACACATTAGCGCCTGAGCAAGGTTTAATCGGATTCGCCAACCACCAGAAAAGTCACTGACTGGGCGATGCATATCGTGTTGAGAAAAACTAAGCCCATGTAGTAATTGTTCTGCACTAACATTGACGTTGTAACCATCGATGGCGTCAAGCTGACCGTGTATCTGGGCCATTTTTCCGTGGTCATCTGCGGCTTCTGCTTGCGCCAATGCCGCTTCTAATTTGCGAAGCTCCTTATGACCATCAATCACATGCTCTATGGCAGTACGATCAATATTATCGACTTCCTGCTGCATATGCGCGATACGGCACTGGCCGGGCAGCGTTAGCTCACCTTCATCCGCCTGCAGCTCACCGAGAATCAACTTAAACAGGCTGGTTTTGCCCGAACCGTTGGCACCCACAATCGCCACACGACGCCCAGTATGGATAGTAACTTCAACTTGGTCTAGCAGCGTATTACCGCCACGTAGTAGACTTAACGCTTCAATATTTAACATGGGCGGCATTCTACCTCGACCGCAGGATAAACAAAACCATGCCAGACCAAAGAAACGACAATACTGTTAACAATACTGCCATCACACTACCAATAGCCCTGTCACTACCAATAGCCCTGTCACTAGAATCGCCGTTTTGGAATTTTTCATTATCGCTATGGAAGCACCCTGAGGTTCAGGTTTCGCTACTCGCACTACAAGACCAATATGGACTAAAGGTTAACCGCCTGCTGCTCTGTTGCTGGCTTGGACTTGAGCAAAAAGAACTATTAGCCGACAAACTTGCGGATGATCGTCTTCTAGACCTGTGGAGCGACCAAACTGTGACACCGCTTCGCAATATACGCAAGCAGCTAAAACACATTGCGCCACACCACCCCGAGCTCAAGGCGACTGTTCAACGTGCAGAGTTACAGGCAGAACAGATCGAGCAGGCACTACTATTCCAGCGAGTTGACCATATTGCTAAGCTCTCGGCAAAACAGAACACAATACAAACCGTATCTTTAAACCTATTGAGCTATTCCGAGCAAGCACTGACGCGTAATCCGCAGACATCGCTCGAAGTAATCATGCCTTACTTAGTGTCGGTCGTGCACGCGACGCTTCCAAACTATGACCGTGCATTCATTAAAGCTTATTTGTCAGAAATTAAGAGCAATCGTTAAAAGCCGCTATATTTATAGTTAGTGCACTCCTTAAATGAATAAGAGAAAAATAAAAATATGAAGTGGATATACCGAATAGTTACCGCCATCATTTTGATTGGCGCAATAACGATTCCATTTATGATGAAAAACAAGCAAGGCGAGCCCATGATGAGTTTGCCGAATATCGACGATTTATCGCCTAGCGAAATAATATCAAATGTACCTAGCCTACCTTCAGACCGTACCGTTTATAAGTGGAAAGATGCAACTGGGGTTTGGCATTATGGCGACCAACCACCTGAAGGCGTTAAATTCAGCACATTAGTGGTCAACGACCAAACCAATATAATCCAGTCTACGCCCATTCTTGAAGTAACAGCGCCCCTGCCCAAGACAGCAACTGACTCAGATAGGGGTAATACCCCCACATATACGCCCCCTCAAAGTAACGAGGACACACTGACATTAGACAGAGCACTTAACATTGTTGACGATGCCCACGCCGTTAGAGACATGATGGAACAACGCAATAAACAGCTAGAGGCACTAACCCGCAATACTGAGAAAAAGTAGCCTAATCTAAAAAAAACAAGTAAGTTAATACACAACACAATCTTGGCACTAATAACAAACTAGCGTCTTGATTTATTTATTAAAATAACCCTTTTCAATTAAGGAACCATCTCCAATGAAAAAAACGCTCATGGCTGCGGCACTGTTAAGTGCGTCAACGTTAACCCTAGCTGCCGATCCGGTTAAACCACTTGAAACCGACGAGCAAAAAGTCAGCTATAGTTTTGGCCTTATCTTTGGTAAGCGCATGACAAATGACTTACCTAACCTCGACCTAAACGTATTTATAGACGGTGTGAAAGATGGTTTCTCAGGCGACACCGCGAAACTAACGGATGCTCAAATTGAAGACGTTCTAAAAAAATTCCAAGACAGCCAACGCAAAGAGCAACTCCAAGCGTTTGAGCAAATAGCTGAGAAAAACAAAATCAAAGGCGAGACTTTTCTTGCTGACAACAAAAACAAAGAAGGTGTTGTCACCGTTGCAAGCGGCCTGCAATATAAAGTCATCAACGCTGGGGCAGGCGCAAAACCAACAGCAGACAGTGTAGTTAAAGTACATTATAGCGGTAGCTTAATAGATGGCACTGTATTCGACAGTTCAATCGAGCGAGGCGAGCCAGTTAGCTTTCCTGTACAAGGGGTGATACCTGGATGGACAGAAGCACTGCAACTGATGTCAGTGGGCAGCAAATGGAACCTATATATTCCGTCTGATTTAGCTTATGGCCCTGGTGGAAACCGCAATATCGGTCCTAATGAAACACTATTGTTTGAAGTTGAGCTGCTAGAAATACAAAAGTAAGGCCGCTTATCTACAGACATTCGGTATTCCCGCTTTTGCGGGTATACCCTGTGTTTAATGCTACGGTTCAAACGCTTGCAGCATTCCATCTGACATTAACGCAATTACACCGCCAGGTTTCTGAGAAAAAACTGCAGCAACCACAGCCTTACTTGAAGCCCCTCCATATGCCTTTCGTGGGCTAGCCTGCCAAGTTGACTCGACTGACCCAGAAGGAAGTGTCATGATAGAAAGTACCCCCTGAAAGGTTCCTAGTAGTAATTTGCTTTCATCTTCCGAAAACTGTGCCGCTGTGAAGTTGGTATAACGGTTTGGTAATTTAAGAACAGACTCACCGGTTTTTAAATCCCAGATAATAGAGTCCTCTCTTTGAGATGTGGTAAAGCCGTATTTTCCCTTGCCAGAAATAGCGACCGTTTTTATCTGGTTTCGATGATTAAACTGGTGCAACAGGTCACCGTTTTGCAAATCCCACACTTTTGCCGTTAAATCATCCGCTCCCGTAATCCCCAACAGACCATCATCAGATAAGTCGACTGAGCGAACCTCCGCATTATGCTCAAAGGTAAATACTCGGCTACCTGCATTCATATCAAAATACATGGCTTGATGATTGATCATGCCTAATAACGCGTAACGTCCATCCCATGATAACTTGAGTGCGGATATTCTAGCAGGCGCCTTCCAGAAGGCGACAGACTTCCCTGTAGCCGTTTCCCAAAGCACCACATTATCTTCAACGGTTGTTGCCGCAAGTGTACCATCACCTGAAATCGAGACATGCCTAATCAAGCTTTTCTCGCCTGCAGCGTGATTCCAATCAAACATTCTCTCTTTCTTGGCAACATCCCACAAACTGCCACCATGATGAATAGAACCCACTACGGCATAACGGCCATCTCGTGATATGTCGCCACTAAGGAAACCTTGCACCGCTAGCTCCGTTTTTGACTCAGGACCTTTTTCGCCACAGCCCACTATGGTCAGTACAATTAACGATAATGCCAGTAGTTTTAGAGCTCGCGCGTATAGGCAGAGAGTTGACTGTATCATGTTCATCAATCGAAAAAACTCCAAGTAAATACAAAAACCTCAGTGGGTAATACCTATCAGTTTAGACAAAGATAAGATTAAAAAAGGAGAAGTTGATGAAAAAAGCAAAAAGAAAGGTATTAAGCAGGGCCTCAGTAATGAACCCCGCTTAATAAGTGACCACCTTCAATAAGAGGTGTACACCTATATTCGGCATTGGCTGACACGACTCAATGAATAACGTTTAATTACGCGTCTATACCACCTGGTCTGCGTGAGCGTTATGTAGCGCTTCAAGCATTGCATCTTCAAGTTCAAACCGGTCTGCAAGCACTTCACCGAGCCTGGACATTTCGCTGACTAATGAACCTAAGCCATCATCAACTTTATGAACGTTATCAAATTGATCGTTAAACTTTAAGGCTATTTCAGTTGTCTGTTCAATTTGAGGGATAATCTTTTTAGCCAATTCCAATCCACCGTCATCAAACTCTTTGGCTTCTTGAATTAGCTGCTCGTACACTTCAAAGTGCCCCGCTGAAACATAGTCTACAAGCAGTTGGCAGAAATGCTGATATCGAGTAACCAACGCTTCCGTCGACTCGCCTTCCGTCGATGTAATATCGCAATAAAGAACAATAAGGTCTTGTCGTTCTTTTAACCATTTATCGACGATATCACTCACGCCTCCCCAACGCTCTTTTGCATTACGGCAATTCTCGAGCATAACAGTCCCCTTAACCTACGTCTTTTTCGCAAGAACATTCGATGCTGACTTGATTCAGAAAATCGCTCTGAAAATATAAAGTCGAATAATCGCTGCATCCTGATTTATTGTTTTCTTTCAGCCCCTACCGGCTCAACTCATACTGTATGCGAGCCTTGAAACTGAAGCAAGCATTGAACTTAAACAAAATGTGAAACCACCGCAAGAGGCAATCGATTAATTAAGGCTATATGCCTGATAAATAATACGGTTTTGATAAAAATGAGCACTTTCAGTCATTTTAAATTACTGCGATTTTCTGAATAATTGAAACAGCCCCAACAACGCAATCGAGATAAATACAATAAGTGTCCAGCCTGGAATACTTAAACCCAGAAAAACCCATTGCACTTCTGCACAATCTCCAGTACCACTTAGCATCATGGTTAACACTTCCTGCAAGGGAAAGTATTCCATATTATCGACGATATAACTCAAGCCAGGTCCGCACGCTGGAATCTCATCTTCGGGTAAACTTTGCAGCCAAAGCTGTCTAGTTGATAATGCTGCACCGATGGCAGCAACCACTACCAGTAGAGCGCCATACACTTTAGTGCCAATTTTTGCGGGGTTATGGATGGCCGAGATAAGGGCAAGTATGCCGATGGTGATCACAACAATTCGCTGAGACATACAAAGCGGACAAGGCTCAAGCCCCTTCATGTGCTCAAGAAAGAATGCAAATACCATCAATGAAGTGCAGACTAAAAACAACAGCAGGTTAAGCAGGCGAGGAGTAGGTAACGTCATCTAGTTCTCCAGTAGAACGGTTCGGTATTGAGCTAGTTAATACCTTCCCAGAAACACCGAAACGCCACCTTTTGTCATCCTCGCGAAGGCGCGGATTCATTGTCTTGGCGTAATTTCACGTTATGGATTCCCGCCTTCGCGGGAATGACTGTCGTTTCTGGATAGGCTTAGTTAGTCATAAGCCTATAAAAAGTAGGCATAAGTAAGTATGCCGAACATAATAACTCGTTCTTAATGATGCAAGTTAAATATAGTTAAAAATATCCGAAGCCATCACAATAAGTCCTGCAGACCGTTAAACATCAACTATCTGCCGGAATTCAAGATATGTGCTCAAAACCCGCTGAGGCGTTTCAATATGCGGGTAATGCCCAACCCCCTCCAAACGAACAACATCGCCATTTTCAATAAGTACTTCATAACGGTCAGCCATTTCAAGGCCTGAAGCAGGGTCAGCGATACCATTGATAAAACGCATCGGTACGTCGGCTTTCTGTAATGCTTCAACCCAACGATTGCGATGGCATCGCCGCTCATCGATATAGCGGGCTAAGCGGTGTAACAGTCCTAGCCCGTTATTGTATTCAACCACCGTCCAGAAACTCTCCAATAATTCCGGGTCTGGCTGACTTGCAGCCCCAAACAAGCGGCAGAGTGATTTCTCATAAGTACTTTTGGTAATAAAGCGACTAACAATGCCACCTATAGAGCTACTTAATAAGCGCTGAACAAAAACAGACTGATGAGCTTCCGGAAAAAGCCCACCGTTTAAGAAGCAGACGCTCGTTATCTCGCAGTCGTGCTCCCCCTTTAATTGGCGCGCCAATAATTCCTGAGCTACATTCACGCCATAATCATGGCAAAGAAGGTCACAACGCTGTACGCCTAATTCCCTTAAAAAACCAGAGAGCAAGTCAGCTTGATCGACAATATTATAATCATAGTCAATTGGCTTATCTGAAAACCCAAAACCAATCATATCTATCGCAATCACAAAGTATCGCTCAGTTAGACCCGGCCAAAGTGCATGCCAATCCCATGATGAAGTGGGAAAGCCGTGTATAAGCACTAACGGCTCACCCTTCCCTTCTATACGACAAAAAATAGAGTGGTCCCGATACGTAAACCACTTCCCTCCTTGTTGCCAGCCATCCAAGTTTGCTGATGTATCCATAATTGCCTCTAAATGACAGTTTTTTGCCCTTATATGTAAAGGTTTCTTTACAGTTATTATTTTTACTGTAAAAGGGCTAATCCAAAACAACCTGAACTCATAATATTTGCTTAATTCTCACTGAGCAAAGCAAAAGGTAAGTGTTTGACTACATTGATCTATTTTTATCTTTCTAGGCATAAAGCTCAACCTGTAAACAAATATTTTTGTATTGCTTAGCTTTCCAGACAGTATGGCAGGTAATTTGCGTATGAATACTAAGTAATGTACGAATTGAACCGTTTCCGACAATAAAACAGCATATATGGCCTTTTAGAATTTTATAGCAGTGCTAAAAGGGGATAAAACAATAGCCTTTTGCTCATGAAAACAGACAATCGGTCGATAGCTATTATGTAAATCACCAGATATGTATTCGGTGATAGGAGGTTTGGGTTATGCAGTACCAACAAAATGATTATTTCGAAAGACTCACTAGACTACACAGTCTCAAATTACAGCAAGCAGACAGGGCCAAAATAAGCCCTAATAGTTTAATGTATATGGTACTAAAAGCTGAGGCTGATGCTATTTCTCAAGAGCTAAAGAGCCTTCAAAACTAATCCATAAAAAGCATTACGTTGCTGACCTGAGTATTTTCAGGCCAGCGATAAGCTATAGCCATCAATAATGCCGACCGAATAGCCAACATAACCCTTCTCATGTTACATTCCAATTTTCCTTCAATACCTATATTATTGATAATCAATAAACACTAGGTTAAAACCTAAAATATCAGATTTATTTACAGCTTTTCTGGGGTTAGTCCATGCAAGATATTCTTGAGTCAAGTTTCCGCCAGGTTATAGGGGCGGTAGGTGAAGACATTAAACGAGAGGGTTTAATCGACACACCTAAACGCGCAGCAAAAGCAATGCAGTTTTTGACTCAGGGTTACCGGCAAAATTTAGATGACATTATTAATAATGCCATTTTCGAGTCTGACAACGATGAAATGGTCATCGTCAAAGACATCGAGCTTTACTCCCTTTGTGAACATCACATGCTGCCCTTTATTGGTAAATGCCATATCGCTTATATCCCAAACGGCAAGGTGCTCGGTTTATCTAAGTTCGCACGTATCATTGATATGTTTGCTAGGCGTCTTCAGATTCAAGAAAATCTAACACGTCAAATAGCTGAAGCTGTGCAGGAAGTCACCGGGGCTAAAGGTGTAGGTGTAGTCATCGAAGCCAAACACATGTGTATGATGATGCGTGGCGTTGAGAAGCAAAACTCAGTCATGAGCTCGTCAATGATGCTCGGAACAATGAGAGAGTCTCAAGCCGCTCGGTCTGAGTTCTTAACCCTTATTAGCCGACGATAAGCTACAGATTAATCGATAATTTATTGCGATTTTGGTGAAACAATTATGTCTTCTGTTGCAACAATAAATATTAAAAATCTGCGATTAAGAACATTTATCGGTATCAAAGATGAAGAAATTAATAACCAACAAGATGTGTTAATCAACGCGTCAATTCGTTACGACGCCAGCAAAGCTATCAGTGAGAATTGTATTGAAGCCGCGCTAAACTATCGCACCATCACCAAGCAGATTATCAAGCTGGTTGAAGATAATCGCTTTGCCCTGCTAGAAAGAATGACGCATGAAATATTGAGCATTATTATGGACTATCAAGACGTGGTGGATGCGACTGTCGAAATAGATAAACCTTATGCCCTTCGTTATGCCGACTCGGTATCCGTTACACTGACTGCCACCAGAAAGGTGATCTAATGAGCTATAGCGATCCACATACAGACCAGCAAATCAGCGACATCCTACATAGCGTTAAAACCATTGCATTAGTGGGCGCAAGCAACAAAGAAGACCGTCCGAGCTACCGGGTTATGAAATTCCTTCAAGAGAAAGGGTTTAAGATAATCCCAGTAAGCCCACGCTTGGCGGGTGAAACGTTGCTGGGTGAAACCGTTTACGACAGCCTTGAATCTATCCCTTCTGCTATTGATATGGTCGACTTATTTGTAAATTCAGAAAGAGTAGCCCCTATGATTAATAGCGCCATCGCACTCTCACCTAAAGTGATATGGATGCAAATTGGCGTTGTAAACACAGACGCTGCAGACATCGTAAAAAAAGAAGGCATCGATGTCGTAATGGATCGCTGCCCGAAGCAAGAAATCGAACGAATGGGTTTGTTTAGCTAAAGATAACGTTTTAACGCTCGTGCCATCTTATCAACTGCTTTTGCTACCGCCTACGAACTGTATTGGTAGTAGCAAAAGTGAAATAAGACCGCGCCCATTGGGCTCAACAAGAACGTTGCACCCGGTTCAATAACTGCAAAAAAACCCTGGTCAATCACATAGCCTTTTGTCTCCTCTGAAACCTGCCGATAAACCAACGCCCCCTCAGAAACAACGACCTGAACCCAACAGTCTGTATTATTGGTCTGAGACCCCGCATACTGATCAATAAGCACTTGCTGATCAAAGAGTTCAGACACTCGTGTCAACTGACTGTTAGTGGGCAATAACGGCATATTGCACTTTAAACAATCCAGCGTCTCGCCTAAAGATTTGTCACGCCCTTCTTGTTCCAAAACCCACGGGCGGTTAATCCAAGGGGGGTTATGCCTAACGTGCTGAGCATGCCCACATTCCAAATCTGCAACCCAATCACCCTGATCGTCTACATGAAAGCCTATAATTTTTTTATCCACACACCACCAGCCTTTAAAGCTTCACGTACTTATCGTTGAATCAGAGGTAATGATATACTCCTTGTGATACATAACAAAACAGCCGTATTTTATTCAGGCCTTCACACAGACCACAAAAGTTAGCGTTATGACGTTGCAAAACAAGCCTACAAAAGACGAATCTGAGTGGTGGGTATATCTAATAATCACCGAATCCGAGCGTATATATACCGGTATTGCCACCGACACAGATCGTCGCTTTCAAGAACATTTGGCCACTTATGAAGGCCGTGGCAAAAAAGGCGCTAAATTCTTTAGAGGCCATAAACCCCTGAACATTATTTACCAAGAACCCGCACTGAGTCGTGCCGAAGCAACTCGCCGAGAGATGGATATAAAGAAACTGCCAAGAACAAAAAAGTGGGCGCTTGCATACCCAGAATCCTAGGTAGATATGAGCACTCGTAAAAAATCGCGGCAAAATACCGCGATTGATTCTTACATTAATGCTTATGCGAATCTTTAAATTTATCTAACTGCTCTGCTGTTGCTTCTTGCTGATATTTCTCTTTCCAATCAGCGTATGGCTCTCCATATACACGTTCTCTTGCAGCATCATAATCAACATCAACTCCGCGCGCTTCGGCTTCAGCCATGTACCATTTTGATAAGCAGTTTCTACAGAAACCTGCGAGGTTCATCAGATCTATATTCTGCGCATCTTTACGCTCGTCAAGGTGTTTCAATAAACGACGAAATACTGCTGCTTCAATGTCTGTGACAGTTTCGTGTTCGTTAGTGGTTAGGTCTGTCTTACTCTCTGTCATAACGCCCTCAAGTACTTTGCTAGTGCAACTGAATTCACACTAGGTTAAATCGTTAATATCAAAATGTTCCGTGATATAAAGCATGATCTCTTCTGCCTGATCATCATTTAGCAGGCCCAGCCCAATATGAGCGTCTACATAGGCGATCAAAAAGTTTAGCTCGTAATGGACTTTCGAGGCTTCATCGACTTCAAAGCCTGCCGCCACTCGCTTCGCAGAAAACTGATATAAGCTTTTCTGTTTTTCTTTGTCTTTAATGCCTCGATTCAGGCTACACAAAGCTGCGCCATATTTAAAGAGATAGCTCTTCTGCTCGGCATTAGGTTCAGGCTGCTCACCTTTTAGCAGCATCCAGGCAACACCTAAAGCGCTTTTTGCTTCCTCTGCCCACTCTGAAACTTCACTGGGTGTTTTTTTCATTTTTGCACTCGTTTTTCAATATGGCTATTAACAGCGCTCAGTCTAGGTAATAAAAAAGGCTTTATTATGGCTTATTTGCATCGATAAACAAAAACCACTTTACGCGTTTTTCCTGTTTTCAGAATACCTCAATACGACTAATGTCCCGCTATTTTTTTACTATGGGTTGTCGTATGCTAACTATCGAGTCGTTGACGTAACACTCAACGGAATTCTTATGTCACCTTTTTATACAGTAAGACTCATTCTTTGCACATAGTTAAGATTAACAACGCAAGATAAAGAGATGATTAAATAGGCTTTTAAAGTGGTAGGGATTGTTAATTGCAGATAACAATCAGATGTATTCCAACAAGTTAAGGGGAATAACCATGACCGATACTATGAATTCATTTTTAAAAATAACTGTCGCAATGCTCATTTATTTTGCGCTTTCGAGTTTATCTGAGGCTGTCGTTTTCATCTAAACCTTAATGGCAGTTACGGCCATTATACCGGCGAGGCCTTTCTGATAAATAGCCCTATTTTCTGAATGGCCTGTCGCCCTTCAGGTAAGATACTGGCCGCAAACTGCCAGACATGAAACATTCCAGGCCACACCTGTAACTCAACCATAGAACCTAATTTGTTAGCCCTTCTAGTAAATAGCTTGCATTCCGGTAACAATATTTCATCCCCACCTACTTGAATCAGCATCGGCGGTAGATTATCTAGCTCCCCAAAAAAGGGTGATAATCCAGGCTGAGTTCGGTCATTAATGCCCGCATAATGCTTGGCAAAAAAACGGATCCGTTTAGGGGTTATAAGCGGATCATTCTTTAAGGTTTTAGCCAGTGATGAGATCGAGCAACTCAGATCAAGCCAAGGCGATAGGCAAACAGCGGCTGCTGGCATCGGTATTTTTTTATTACGTAATGTTTGCAATAACGCAACGGCCAACCCGCCCCCTGCGGAATCACCCGCGATGATGATTTTTTCAGGTGAAACCCGCTCACCCAATAAATACTGATAGGCCTTCAATGCATCATTCAACCCCGCCGGATAAGGATGTTCTGGTGCTAACCGATACTCCACCATTAGCATCTGAGACTTTGCAGCACGAGCAATTCTTGACGCTAACTCAAGGTGAGTTCGGTTTGAGCCAATGCTATAACCGCCGCCATGAAGGTATAAAATGACGCGTGAACTACACTCTGTTTTATGATTCACCCATAAAACAGGTATATCTCCAATTTGAGTCGCATCGACTTGAAAGCCTTTCGGTGCCCGCCCCAGAAAATGCCCACCTCCAGAGAAAAACCGGTAAGCAGGAAGCTCGTTAGGTACAAAGCGCATACCAACACGTATCAACGATTTAACTACAGCGGCTCGGTTCATAGGCGACCTATAAGTAAAAGCACACACCCAAGAATATAGCGGCACTATTTTTATGAGCTATACCTTATTTTATAGTCCAGAAAGCCAATCTGTTCAAATTATAAACAGACAAGGCTATATTTATGGAAAGAAAAAGTACAACTACCACTTTTACATTTCTTTTACATACACAGAAATATCACCACTGACGGCTGTAACCCTTTATTAAAATAGAGATAAATTAATCCTTTTCTCAGCCAGAACGATGAAAGCAAGATATGGGTACTGTTGAGCACATTGCACTACAAACCACCCCAACGCTAACATGTATACTCTTAATTAAATTGACTATTATGTGAGCACATTATGGCATCACAATCCGTCCTACCAACAACAGACAGTCAAGGCACTCAAACGTGCTCATACTCTGCAGCTGAAGAACTTGCAAACAGTCTTTCCCATGGTGTTGGCGCTATACTGAGCGTTGTTGGACTCATACTACTGATCGTGTACTCAAGCCCTATGAACGACCCGTGGAAAGTCATCAGCTTTAGCATCTACGGTACTAGCCTAGTGTCGCTATACCTAGCGTCTACGCTTTATCATAGCGCTAAATGCCCAAAGCGCAGGGCAAAATATATGACCTTTGATCACTGCGCGATCTACCTTCTAATTGCGGGGTCTTATACACCTTTCTTACTGGTTAATATGCGAGAGAGCGTTGGCTGGCCGATGTTTGCAGCCGTTTGGGGAATTGCAATTGCTGGGATTATTCTCAAAATTGCATTTGGCCACCGGTTTCATAATCTACGATTGGCAACCTACCTCGTAATGGGTTGGTTAGTGGTTTTAGCAGGCACTGATTTGGTTGAATCTCTTGCAGCAGGCGGTTTGACGTTACTTATAATCGGGGGGCTAACCTATACTCTTGGGGTTATTTTTTATGTAGGTGAAAGAATTCCCTTCAACCATGCAATTTGGCATCTGTTTGTACTCGGCGGTAGTATCTGCCACTACTTTGCAGTCTATTATTATGTATTACCCGCCGCATAATAATACCCAGTACGAATTTTCATTCTCACAATCAGAAAAACGCCATAAAAAAGGGGTTTTAATAAGCCCCTTTTCTTTTTAGTTCATCCTTCCTTATTTTATGACCCTATCACCACCGGTGATTCGGCTTAATAACAAATCCCCCCAATGATAAATAACGAGCCCTAAAACGACACAGCTTGCTCCCACTACTAACGGCCAACCTATCACTTCATTGTTAAACCAAGCCCCCAGCAAAATAGCAAAGACAGGTGTAATCAATGTCACCAATGCAACCGTGCTCGGAGACAGATTTTGCAACACATAAAAGTAAGAAACAAAACCGATCAATGAACCAAATAAAGCCAGATAGGTGATGGACATGAGTGACCTAATGCCCCACTCAGATACCGATACAGGCGAATCTAGTAATAACATACTGACCGCGTAGAGAGGCAGTGATAACAGTAACGCGCCTACGGTAGTGGCAAACGGATGCAGGTTTACACTACTGCGTTTTACCAACACGGCGCTGCTGCTAAAGAGGAATACCGCCATCAAAATAAACACAATACCACTCCAGCCGTTACCTTTGACCGCTAGGTCATTCATGCAAACAATCACCAACCCTATGACGGCAATAAACGTTGCTAACCAACGCATTTTAGTAAACGTTGAGTCACCTAAAATACGTTGCGCCAATAAACCCGATATAAGTGGAGAAAACCCATACACCACTGAAATCAATCCAGACGGTATCGACCTAGCCGCAAGGTAAGTACATAACATCGCACCAAAAACGCCCAATACAGAACAGCTGTATACGTGCACTGCCTGTTTGTTCCACGGAAGAGGAATACGTCGCCACTTAATGATAATGAACCCAATAAAAGCGGCAATAGCCATGCGCAAAAAAGCAGCCATCACAGGCGGCACTGACTCACTACTCCACACGATTCCTAGCGGGGTGGTAGACCAAACAATAACGACAGCAGCATACGCTGCAGGAATAGACATTTCTTTCTCCTTTAACAAAAATAGTACTCCTTACTTAGCGAAGCAATGTTCTTTGGCTATTTCTGAATTTAGAAAGAAAAAGGCCGCAGAACTTGAAATTGCGGCCTTTAGGAATGTTGGTTTAGAAATTGTAACGTTGTATAAACAACTACTCAGTACAATAACACCTCATAACACGTCCAGCACACAGCAACCAGCAGGCTCGTCGACAAATGAGCCGCCATGGCATAATGAGTTGGCAATATTTCGACGTGTAATTCATCATTTATATAATCAATATTAACTGAGTGTGACTGAACGACTTATAGTAGTGGAGTTCTACGAATCAAGTCAATTAAGAGAACCGTATATTTTTTCTGCACTGCCATTTCGATACATCTGAGTCACTGTTTTTTGCAATTGCTTGACTATAGAGGGATCCACATTGAGGTTGCAAGCCATCGCTCTAATCGTAGTAAAAAACACTATTTCCGGTTCAGTAATAGGTAGCCGCTCGCTATTAATCAAATACTTTGCCGATTTAATATCTGACACCCACAAGTCAACTCGGCTTTTAAGTAACTTACGAGCACTCAATTCATTTCGCGTAGCATACTCAACATTAAACCCTAAATTTTCAAGATACTCCCCGACCCCACTTCCCAAGTAACTTCCTAGTTTATAAGGCTTTGCATCCTCTAAGGTTTTTATGCTGATGGGTTTTCCAGGCGCACTAAATAATCCGTGACGTGAAATAACTATAGGGCTAACCCATTTAAATAGCGCTTCCCTTTCTTGACTACGCTCAATCGGAAAAACACAGTACCCATCAGCTTCTGCCGTCGTAAACAGCGCCCTTTTCGGAGGCATCAGCCTTAGGTTATATTCAATATTAGCTTGCCGAAAAATCTCCTTTACCACATCCACCACAACTCCAACGGGCTCGCCACCTTTTTGATAAATAAGTGGCTTTTCGATAAACGTGACGACATTAAGTGGCTTTGCGTGTATTGAAACAGAAACTGCGAGCAACCCCCAACATAGCAATACTACCAACCCTTTAAACCTATCTCTATTGCCAAGCACGGATGGCCTCCTCATAACTTGAGGTTTGCCCTTTGGGCTGTTCGTCTCGCTTCGCTTTAGGAGCACCTTCACGCTTCAACCAAACGTCTTCAGGTTCAACTTCATTTAAAATAGGCTTACATAGCAAATCTGAATCCTCTGCTATTTGCTTCATTTCATCATCTATCGCCTCAGCCATTTCATGCATAGCCGCCTCGACAGTTTTTTTACCCTCAACCGCAAGTGAAACAAATTGCCACCAGTAGTTTGAAAGTCTTGCATAGTCGGGTACGTTTGTACCTGTGGGCGTCCACACATTACGCCCTTTACTACGGTAAAACTCAACTAACCCGCCCAGATAAGGCGCTCTCTCTGTCATCACAGAAGACTCAATATCAGATGCTCTAATAGGCGTCAGCCCGACCAATGTCTTTTTGAGTGATACCGTTTTTGACACAACAAACTGTGCATAGAGCCACGCCGCGTCTCGACGTTTGGCCGGTGTATTTTTAAGCAGTGTCCAGGAGCCTGCGTCCTGATAGCCAAGCTTCATGCCAGGTTCCCAATAAGCACCCTGAGGTGAAGGAGCCATACGCCATTTTGGAGTACCATCATCATTTACAACCGAAAGACCCGGCTTTGTCAGCGAGGTTGTAAAGCCTGTATACCAAAAAATTTGTTGTGCGATATTGCCTTTCGCAACCCATGTGCCCGCTTCAGTAAAGTTTAAGTTTTTCGCTTCTGGTGGTGCATACTTATCAAGCCATTCAGTAAACTTAGTTACCGCATACACAGCGGCAGGGCCATCAAGCGCACCGCCTCGCTTAACCGAGGCACCCACCGGCTGACAACCAATAACCCTAATACCCCATTCATCAACGGGATACCCATTCGGGAGCCCCTTATCGCCTGCACCTGCCATGGATAACCATGCATCAGACATACGCCAGCCTAATGAAGGGTCAGTTTTGGCATAATCCATATGACCCCAAACCCGCTCACCATCAATCTCTTTTATGTGGACGGTAAAAAATTCAGCAATATCTTCGTAAGCACTCCAATTTCTCGGGACGCCTAATTCGTAACCGTAAAGTTGTTTAAATTTAGCCTGTAAGTCTGGGCGAGAGAACCAATCGTGGCGATACCAGTATAAATTAGCAAATTGTTGATCAGGCAACTGGTACAATCGCCCATCCGGCCCTTCGGTAAATGAAATACCTATAAAATCATCTATATCCAGTGTAGGTAACGTGACATCCTTTCCCTCTTGCACCATATAATCGCTCAACACGACCGTTTCACCAGATCGATAATGATAACCAATCAAGTCACTATCATTGATATAAGCATCATAAAGATTAACGCCGGTTTGAATCTGGGTTTGGATTTTTTTAACGACATCATCTTCACCCGTCAACTCATGCACTACGTTAATACCCGTGATCTCGCTAAACGCACGCGTTAGTACGTTAGATTCATACGTGTGAGTATCAATCCGCTCTGATACTACTCGAATAGTCATTCCTCGAAATGGCGCTGCCGCGCTAGTAAACCAGCGCATCTCTTTCATTTGTTGCTCAGAGGTGAGCGTGGAAAGTGTAAATTCGTCCTTTAGCCATTTCTTCGCGGCAAGTTCATACCCACTATGGCCATTACTTTCAATAGCAACCGTTTCGCTGATCCAGCCTGCCACCAACAAGCCTACGATTAAATACCTTATCATTTATTTCAGACCACACCCTGTATTTTCGCAGCGTCCATTTCATCAGTGATTTAATCGATAATTAACCTAAATAGTTCATCTATTTAAAGCAATACTCACTTTCGTCACTCACCATTGTGTAGAGTATAGCCTCATTCGATATATTGGGCAGAAATTTCAACCAACCCAAATCATTCTGATTTATAATAACGTTAATCTACATACTTATTCATTAGAGAGCATTACCGCAGTGATTACCTCAATACTCGCGCCCTTCTTGTTAATATTTGCGGCTGAATTTGGCGACAAAAGTCAGCTTGCCTGTATGCTTTTAGCTAGCCGTCACCGAGGATTACCCGTTTTCTTGGGTGCTATATCAGCGTTCGCAATTTTGAACCTGCTCGCGGTAACCGTGGGCGTCACCATTGCCCGATTTATTCCTGAATTATGGCTAGCTGTTTTGGTCGCAGTGCTATTCTTAGGCTTTGGTATAAAATCGTTATTCGAAAACGAAGAGGACGATGACGACCCCTTCAGCGAAAAGCCTGGCCGCACAGTATTCATTACCACCTTCCTAATGATATTTGTAGCTGAATTGGGTGATAAAACGCAACTCACCATCGCTGCGTTAGGCGCATCTTCTTCCGCCAAAACTGTTTACATTGCTGCCACCCTAGCGCTGGCTTGTACAACACTGATTGGGGTTTTATGCGGTCGTTGGGTGACTCAATATATTAGCACCGTAACGCTTAATCGTATTAGTGGCGTGTTATTTATAATGTTTTCAGCTTGGACGATATACGGAATTATTTAATCGACTGAAAAGAAATTACACCAAAACTTGACCTGAGAGTTACTCATAGGTTCTAAACTGTCTATTATTGTCCACCTATAATCTATTAAGGGTTTAAAGTGAGGTCAAATGCAGGTCAGTCAACTCGCTAAAAAAGCTGATGTGTCCCCCGACACCGTGCGTTTTTACACCAAGGAAGGCCTTCTTCGTCCACAAAAGAATCCTGAAAACGGTTATCAGCAATACAGTCAAGATGACTTGCAACGTTTAGTGTTTACCCGTAAAGCTCGGCAACTAGGATTTAGCCTTAAAGAAATCCAAGAAATCCTTTCTCAAGCAGATGATCGACATAGCCCCTGTCCGATGGTTCGTGGTTTGTTTGAAAAGCACCTACTACAAGTTGAAAAACAAATCGACGAACTGCAATCATTACAACAGCGCATGCTAGATGCGATGAATGTTTGGCAAAAAATGCCCGACGGCGTACCTGATGGCCAAACGATCTGCCAGCTTATAGAAAACTGGGATCAATGCCTGCCAGATGGCTCCGAAGCCAACGTGGCTACAAATAAAAAAGGGAGCAGTCATGACAAACAATGAAAATATAAGACTGGCGATTACTGGTGCCAAGTGTGCTGGCTGCGTGAAGAAAATTGAAGCAGCCTTGCAGTCTGTTGAAGGCTCAACAATGGCTGAGATGAACTTTGCTGAACGAACCGCAGAAATATCAGGTTCAATGTCCCCTTCTCAATTAATAGAGGCTATAGAAAAAGCAGGGTTCGGTGCCACCGTCATTGAAGATGAAGAAAAGGCCCAACAACAACGGGAAGCACAAGACCTAGCACATTATAAAAAGTTAATACGCGATATGGCTATTGCACTAACCATCGCGGTTGCGCTTATGGCGTATGGGTTGATGGGCGGCGCCATGACAGTAGCGTCGACAGGCGACCAAGTGGCGTGGTTTCTGGTCGGCCTAGTCACATTATGGATTCTCTACTTCACCGGTGGTCATTTTTTCACCGGCGCTTGGACCTCCTTTAAGAATCACAGCGCCAACATGGATACGCTGATTGCACTCGGCACAGGTGCGGCATGGAGTTACTCTATGTATGTGGTGTTGCTACCGACCACGCTGCCTGTAGAAGCTCGCCATATCTATTTTGAGGCTGCCGCGATGATTATCGGCCTCATCAACTTAGGTTCGGCACTCGAAATAAGAGCACGAGGTAGAACCTCTCAGGCGATTAAAAGACTACTAGGCCTACAGGCAAAAACCGCCCGCATTATCCGTGACAACAAAGAGCAAGATATCCCCATCGCCAGTGTACAGTTAGGCGATAAAATACGCGTTCGTCCGGGCGAAAAAATTCCGGTAGATGGTCAGGTCATAGAGGGAAGCAGCCTTATTGACGAATCCATGCTTACCGGTGAACCACTACCTGTCGCCAAAAAAGTCGGTGATGAAGTTGCCGCAGGAACCATCAACGGCACCGGTTCACTGATATTTGAAGCCACAAGAGTCGGCCACCAAACCGCGCTCGCACACATTATTTCTCAGGTTAAAAAGGCACAAAATACCAAGCCTGCACTAGGCCGATTGGCCGATACAATCTCGTCGATATTTGTACCCAGCGTATTGATTGTTGCCGTCTTGGCCGCGCTAGCTTGGTATAACTTCGGCCCTGACCCTAAAATTGCTTATATGCTAGTTGTCACCATGAGCGTACTTATTATTGCCTGCCCTTGCGCGCTAGGGTTAGCAACACCAATGGCTGTGATGGTAGGGGTAGGTAAAGCGGCACAATTTGGTGTACTCATCCGTAAAGGCGAAGCACTGCAAAATTCCGGCAAATTAGACACTATAGTTTTAGACAAAACAGGGACCATTACCCAAGGAAAGCCCAGTTTAGTCAAGCACTTTACGGCTGAAGACTCTGACTCAAAGCACGTATTAATGCTAGCCGCAAGCCTTGAACAAGCATCAGAACACCCGTTAGCTCAGGCGGTTATTAATGAAGCCAAGAAAAACAATATCGAGTTGGTAGACTGCCTAGACTTTCATGCCGAAAGTGGGCAAGGCATCAGCGGTCGCATCAACGACCAAACGGTACTGATAGGCAACCAGCGCTGGATGGACACCCATAATATTGATGCCACTCATTTGGTAGAAATCGCCACCGACTGGTCCAAACAAGCCATTACACCTCTTTTTATGGCGATTGATGGCCAAGCCGCGAGCTTAATCGGCGTGTCGGACCCCATCAAAGAAGACTCCAAAGAAGCCATTGAACGACTTCAAGCAAAAGGTCTGAAAGTGATTATGCTTACTGGCGATAAAGAAGACACCGCACTGGCGATAGCCAAACAAGTGGGAATCGCCTCCGTCATTGCAGACGTGCTACCCACCGACAAAGGCGATGCCATCCGCAACTTACAGCAGCAAGGCGCCATAGTCGGTATGGTGGGTGACGGCATTAACGATGCGGCTGCACTGGCGTTGGCCGATGTAGGCTTTGCCATCGGCACCGGCACAGATGTCGCCATCGAAAGTGCTGATATTACCTTGATGCGAGGCTCGTTACATAGCGTTGCTGATGCAATAGAAATCTCAAATGCCACGGTGCGCAACATCAAAGAAAACCTGTTTGGCGCATTCATCTATAACGGTCTGGGGATCCCTGTTGCGGCAGGTATTCTCTATCCATTGATGGGTTTACTGCTTAACCCTATGGTCGCCGGCGCAGCCATGTCACTGTCTTCATTTACCGTGGTCAGTAACGCTAATCGACTACGATTATTCAAGCCATCTAAAACAATTCAACACCCCAAAACAAATACGACAGGAGGCGCCTAATGGACATTCTCGTCAATAGTGGTGGTATCATCATCATAGCCTTTATAGTCTGGTGGTTTTGGCTATAACAACTTTTTATATTCAACATCAAGGAATCCATCATGAAGGTTCAAAACATCAAGGTATTATTATCCGCCACGCTTCTTGCATTAAGCATCGGGCTAACGACTCAGGTACACGCAGAAAGTAGTCAGACTCCAGCAGTATCAGCACTTGCCAGCGCCACCTATAGCGAGATGACGGTCTATAAATCTGCCAGTTGTGGCTGTTGTGGCGACTGGGTGGAGCATATGGAAGAAAATGGTTTTACATTAAAAGTACATGACACCAATAACCTTAACAGCATTAAACAAAAAGCCGGCCTCACCCCAAGCCTAGCCTCTTGCCATACTGCTTTTATTGATGGCTATGTAATTGAAGGCCATGTACCGGCTAATGATGTAAAGCGCTTACTAGCTGAAAAGCCCGCCATAACAGGTCTTGCTGTTCCTGGCATGCCCGCAGGCGCTAACGTACCAGGCATGGAAGTATCGCCTAAAAATGCAGAGTTTGATGTGCTAGGCTTTAAAGAAGACGGCACAGTTCAACGCTGGAATCATTACCAATAAGAATCTATTGCAGCCATTGCCTTATACTTTTGACTAATTGCATGCACCCAGCATGCAATGAAACACTAATAGCAATTTTTGCACAAACCACAACAACGATAAAAATAAGAGAAACAACGTGGCTAACAGTCAAACTCGTTCTAAAAAAACACAATTGATCCGATCGTTGATGGTATTCTTTTTCATATACGGTGGGGTAAGCTACAGCCTTTCTCTATTTGAATACACCTATTTCAACTTATCAGGGCAAGCGCTGTTTGGTGTTAGTAAAAGCATTGACCCGATCACCAAAGATCAACTGATTGAAGAGTTTCATCGCTGCGGCGGTCCTTTATTTGGGGCAAACAGTGTTGAGACAGACAACCTCAATGACCCTATTGTTGTCCGCTGCGGTCGTTTCTGGCCCTTTTATCGCTACTCGATGATTGTTCCTGCCAACGGTTATATTCCCGGTGCGTTAATCAAATATCCAGATGAACCAGTTGAAGTGACCGAGACAAAAAGAAACTTTATACAGAATACAACCGTCATCAATGGCGGTTATATGCTCTTGAGCCTTATTGTCTTTTCCCTGACATTATTAGCGCTATACCACTTTTTCATTAAAAAAGATGAAGAAAAAGGTTACAAATGGGCCTTTCAAGCATTCATCAGCAGCGTACTAATGGCCATCACTTACGTAGGGGTTATGTTTTTTGTTGATCCGGTATTTTCGCTAGGTTGGTAGAATTACACTAAACAACGAGATTCGCGACTACACAGCGAGCGCTAATTTACGTATCATTGCCTCCTCATTCATCTCGCGAAAAGATTACACTACCGCCATGCTAAACATCGATGCACTACAGCAGCTTAAATCGCTCAAGAAAGACATTAAAGACAGCAAAGAAATCGTCCAGGGTATCGTTAAAGGAAGCAACAACCGTTTTGGCTTTGTCACCCTCAGTGACGGTAAAGATATTTATCTTTCGCCAGACGAGATGTTAAAAGTGTTTCCAGGTGATGAAGTAGAGATCGACGTTCAAAAAGACCCTAAAGGCAAAGAGTTTGGCTTAATAGAAAAGCTCGTCAAATCAAACTTAAAGCAGTTTGTCGGTAAGTATGTCATTAAGGGCAAGGCTCACTTTGTTGATGTTGATGTCGCCGGTATGTCTCGCTGGATATTTATTCCGCCAAATAAGCGCGGTAAAGCACAAGAGCACGACCTCTTACACTGTCAGGTTTTACAACACCCTATTAAAAACGGTAAGCCTCAAGCTGAGATTTTAAATGTCATCGGTAGTATTGAGAAACCTGGTATCGAACGTGAATACGTTATCTGTAAACATCAAATCGAAAATGACTGGAATAACGAAACGCTGGCCCAAACCAACAGCCTGACCGAACAAACGATTGTTGATCAACAGCTAGGTCGTCAAGATCTGAGAAACCTATCTTTTGTAACGATTGATGCGGCATCAACGACTGATATGGACGATGCACTGTTTGTCGAGACGACAGAAAACGGCTGGAAGCTTAAAGTTGCTATCGCCGACCCAACAGCGGTTATCGCACAGGGTTCAGCATTAGAACAAACAGCCTATAACCGAATGACCTCTATTTACTTTCCCGATGAGCCTTTGGCCATGCTGCCAGAGAGCATTTCTACTCAGCTCTGTTCACTGCTTCCAAAAGTAGATCGCCTCGCCCTCATTTGTGAGATTGAAATAGACGCAACAGGGGCATTGGGTGACTATAAAATTTACGAAGCCACCATTCATTCCCGTGCCAAACTCAGCTATCAAGAAGTCGCCGCATTCCTTGAAACACCAAATGAAGACCACTCTTTAAAAGTAGATACAGCAGTCGCCTCAGTACTAGAAACGTTATCAACACTGGCCAATGCACTCAAACAATGGCGCGCAGATAATGCGCTAGTCAGTGAAGATCGTCCTGATTATCGCCTGCGCCTAAATGAACAGAAGAAAATCGCAACAATTGATGTACTAGAGCAGAATGCAGCCCACGCCATTGTCGGTGAATGCATGATTGCCGCTAACCGCTGTGCTGCAGACCTCCTTACGCGATCAAACTCGGCAGGGTTGTTCATCACCCATGCAGGCATCCGAAGCGAGCGTCAAAGCAATGTACTCGACGTTGCTCGCAGCCGTTGGGAAGATGCCACACCTGAAAATTTGACTGAAAAAGACAATTACGTAAAGTTGGTGCGCTTAGCGCAGCAAGACACCGCACTACCGCCTATTAAGTCAATTATTGCCAAACAACACGAACGCAGTCTGTTTAGCACCGCCGTCAAACCACATTTTGGTATGGGGTTAGATGCTTACACCACCTTCACCTCTCCCTTAAGAAAAGGGAATGACTTTTACGTACACCGCCTGATTAAAAAGATCATCAACGCTGAACCGGCTAATATATTTACCGACAGCGACCTTGAGCAACTTCAAGAGCAAACATTTGCCGCTCGTCGTGCGGTAAACGAGATGGAGCAATGGCTTAAGTGTCAGTATATAGAGCCACAAAAAGATCAGACATTCAAAGCGACCGTAGTTCGCATGACCTCTGCCGGCTGCCAGGTAAAAATTAACGAAAACGGTATTGAAGGCTTTGTCTCAACTAAAGCGATGCCGGTTAAATATAGCTTTGACCCAAACCTAATGACGCTTACCAGCAAGTCTAAAGATCAATTTATGCTAGACCAAGAAGTTGACGTTTTGTTAGACAGTATTGACTGGAAGCGAAAGCAGATACAGTTCAAAGTAGCAGCCAAGGCTTCATCAGAAGCAACAGCAACTGATAAAGCCGCAGATTAATCTCAAAATAATAAAAAATTTACGCTAGGACATTCTTATGGAAGTACGCGATACACATAGCTATACACAAGATGTAGATACCTTGTTCAAACATTTCAGTGATGCTGAGCAAGTTAAAATAAAACACGAAGCGCTGGGTGCTAGAGCAATAAACCCTGTTAAGTTTGAAGCCACAGACTCTACGCTTGAAGTGGTACTTGAACGTGAAGTTCCTGCCGATGTTCCTCGAGCGATGAAGAAGTTTCTCAGCGATTGGAACCAGGTAAAGCAAATTGAGAGTTGGACGGGTACGCCAGGAGAAGGCTATCGTTGTGATATCTCAATTGAGATACAAGGTGTTCCTGTATCTATTACAGGCACGCTTGAGCTTAAACCAGAAGGCACCGGCTGCACCAACACCGTTTGTTTAGATATTAGCTGTGGCATTCCGTTGGTAGGCAAAAAGTTAGCAGAGCTTGTGGCCAGTCAGTCGAAAACGTCTATGAAAGAAGAATATGAGTATATAAAGTCGGCTCTGGGTTAAATCACGACCCGACCAGTGTTAATCATCACCTCCGCGTCGAGTTACCAAGAGTAGACTCATTAGAGAAACCCGACGCGGAACTATAACTCTGCCCCCCTTAATTCTAAGAATCGTGAACCCAATAGATTAGATGGTCATATCTTTCACACTTTAATGTGAAGGGTTTATTTTTTATGCTAATTTCATGTATAACGTCAACACGTGACGTGATGCCGTAGCATCTGATCAATTAGCGCTTTTATCCCTCTTCAATCGAGGCGATAATAACCGGTTTTCGCAGGGCCAAACTGTTCATACACAAAAACAGAGCCTATAAGCCTTTTTAGACCATTTACACCACTATATTTGTTGCAGCTTATGTTTTTTACCGATAATCGCGAACAGTTTTTCCGTCCCCTCACCAGTAAGTACCGTGAGGTAGTGGTTGAGTGCGTCAGACTTCTATATTTGAGAGTTTACAGCTCTATGGCCGACTACGGCCACTCGCTAAAACGAGAGCAGCTCATCGAGATATTCCAAGAAGCTATCACCAAGGCACCCGAGCTAGAGCATGGCGAAGATGATGATGCTATCGCGACTCGCACAGATAGAGAAAAAGCCAACTGGATTCTAAATATACTATTAGAAAACGGTTGGCTTGAAATTCAATTAGACGAAGTTACATTACAAAGCACCTATCGTTTTAGCCGTATTGGCCGACTTTTTTCACAGCCTTTTGTCGAACTCAAAGGCACTCAGGTGCGAACTCGACATCGAAATACCCGTAATACCCGTAACGCACTCAGTGCGTTTTTAGAGCAAGGTGAGATCCACGATTTACTAGATGCGTTTGAGTATTCAGAACGAATCATTAGCGACTTCACGGATGTCATCGCAGAACTAGAAGACCGAAAGCGTGAACTCGTGAAAGAAATAGACATGCGGGAACTCGTACAAAAAGCCAGTGACGAGTTCTTCGACTTTATGGAGAAACGCTTTCAACCAGACCTGTCTGTGCGGCTTTCAGCGGATAGCGTTGAAAAACATCGTGACGACATGATTAACCTCATTAACAAAATACGAGGTCAATCAAAAGGGTTTAAGACTGAAGCAGAACAAAAGCTTCGCGAGTTTTTACCTGATATGGTGGTCGAAGGGCAATCCCTACTCTGGACAATACTCGATAGCATCGAGCTACGACTGTCGAGCGCCTGTGAAATCATGTTGCCAGCACTGCGAACGGCATTGAGAAACTTCACAAAGCGCGCAGATATCATTATCCGTCAGCTTAACTACCTGGCTAGCCAGCAACACAATGATGTCGTCGATATCTGTCAATCATTAAAAGACCTCGACGAACATGCAGCTAATCAACGACTAGAAAAAGCCGGCGCGCTGATGTCAGGTGTTAAACTTGAATTGGTCGATCCAGGACAAAACATATTACGAGATAACCGTATCCGTCGAGTGGTAGACTCACTGGTGGCAGAAGATCATGCGGTTGATGAATCTGCTCGTAAAGAGCTCTTTATTCAGCACGCGTTGGATCAAGCCTTTAATATAAACCAGCAAGACCTGCGTACTTTTCTCGTTCGTTCACTAAGAGGTGGCGAGAAAATTAACACTAAAAATTTGCAGATATTACAGGCCAGCGACCTACTGGCGGCCACTCATGCCATCGAAATTGCCGCCGCTAATAACCTCTCAAGCGAATACCGTTTTAATGTTGTGCCCACCGGCGAAGTGACCAGTAATGATTACTTACTGGCAGCCGATGATTTCACCATAGAAATCGAAACACTGAATAAAACGGATATTGAAACACAGAACAAAACCCAGGCGATTGGTCAGACCAATGTCCAACCATTAACCAGCTGATAAGTGACTGATACCATGATCGTTACGCAATCTCTTGAAAAAGCACTCAGCCATGAAGGCATCACTCTCACTGAATTTAGTGAGCTTGTTTTACGTCTACTCGACTACAGCGTTATCTGTCGAGAAGAAAGCCAAGTAGAACAAAATCTCTATGACCGTTTTTTAAGAGTTGAAGCGCTGGTGCAAGACTATTTGTCGGTGTTACATATTCGCTTACTGCACGAAAGTCAGTTTCAATACATTCGGGCTTACCCACCTGGCGCAGAAGTTCCCGGTATGCACGATGAGCAATATCAGCCATTCAATAGTGGCTTACGCCAACGTCTTGGGCAGCAAGAAATCGCCGTGATATTAGTCCTTCGCTCACAGTACGATAAGTCATTAAGAGAAGGCGCTGTAGATGACCACGGGCAAGTATTAATCTCTTTAGAAGCCCTAAGTATTGCCATGCACAACTTGCTCGGACGTGCACTGCCTGAGCATATGCTCGATCGTAAAAAACTATTTAGTCGACTCAAGCAACTTCGCCTTATTCAGTTTGGCGCAGAAGACGATGTTGCCAACGGTGATGCTTGGATTCGTATTCGCCCGATGATTGTTAGTTTTGTGAGTGATGAAGCGTTGTCGGTGCTTAAAGAAGAAAGCCAAACAGACACCAAAGACACAGAATTAGAACGTGTAGAAGCGGCTCTAAGCCGCGATTAGTTTAAAAAACTTCGCGCCAAAGTGGCTCCTACAGGTTAGTTACGCGGTTTAGTCGCTAACAGCAATCCAAAATTATACGTTAAGAATCTTATGTTTATAAAAAAATGTATTTATGTAAATTGGGGAAATATCCCTCATCTTGAGTTTGATTTCGGCCCTATCAACTTGCTTTCAGGTGGTAATGGTTCAGGTAAAACAACCTCTGCCGACGCTATTCAAACGGTGATGACCGCGGCATACGATTATCTATTTGCGTATAACCCTGGGCAAGATGAAACCACCCAGCGCGGTAAAGGCGGTAAGCAAGTTCGTACATTGCAATCGTATATCTTAGGTTGTGATGATGGTTCTTATGCACGCCCACAACCGACCGATGGTTACATCGCACTGACGTTCTACCCCACTCAAGGAGAAACCTCAGAGCCTTTCACTGCAGTGGTGTCTGCAAGAGCTTACCTCGACTCTGCCGGTAGCAAGCCTGTTGCCCGTTTAAGTGAGTTGTTTTTTCTGATTATCCCTGGCGAGCAGCTGCAGCTAGACCACTTTATTAAAGAGCAAGAAGACGGTAACAAGCACATTGTTGGGCTAGATAAGATTTATAACTCACTAAAACATGAGTTTGGCCCCGATGCCGTTGAAAAGTATGATGCTAAAAAGCCTTACTTAAAGCGCCTTTATGGCGCCCTAAAAGGTAAGCGTGAGTCGGTATCAGAGCGCGAAGCGATGAACGCCGCGCGCGCCTTTTCTCGCTTTATGGCCTATAAGCCAGTGAAAAGCATTAACGACTTCGTGGCTAATGAAATTCTTGAAAAGAAAGACCTAGGTGAGGCTATTCGCTCTGTATCGGAGCTGATGAAAACGATTCACGGCATGGAAAGCGATGCCACCCACCTGAGAAACTCCATCAATATACTGGAGCAAACCGCAGAGAAGAGCGACGGTTATATACAGCAGTGGATTAACCTCAACGTACTTCACTACATCGACACCCGAATACAGTATCTAAACGATCAACAAACCT
Source organism: Alkalimarinus alittae (assembly GCF_026016465.1). Lineage (NCBI taxonomy): Bacteria > Pseudomonadati > Pseudomonadota > Gammaproteobacteria > Alteromonadales > Alteromonadaceae > Alkalimarinus > Alkalimarinus alittae. The sequence continues at coordinate 288,174 of NZ_CP100390.1, read as the reverse complement.
ACCTGAATGCTAAGCGTCAGCAAAAAAGCCTTCAGGACGAGCAAGCGGCCAACCAACAAGAACGTGATATCTTAGAAGCCCGTCACCAACAAACGCGTAACGAACTCATTCAATTAGAAGCTAAACGTCAGGGTTATCAGCCTTTACAACAAAAAGATGATCTCGAAAAATTGGTTGAGAGTAATACTCGCTTACTGCATGACCAAGCGCCCGCACTCCTTGACCAGAGCAACCGCCTAAACAATAGTTTTAAAGCGACTGATCGCATTTTAGCGCTATTACAGCAGAGCAAAATTGCTAAAGATATCCCACGTTTAGGCCAAAAAGATTTTCTATCAACCGCCAAAACGTTTGCTCAGCAACAAGATAAAAGCACCGTCGACTTCACCTCTTTACTCGGTAGAGACTGGGTAGATATATCACCACTAGAAGCGCACCTTGAAGATGCAGTCGCCATCCAACAGCAGGCGAACCAGTGGCAAAGACTACTGCATGACAAAGAGCTTTCAGCCGATGGCATTTGCGTACGAGACAAAGTCAACAGTGTGCTATTTCAACGCCAAACTCTGAGCAAGACACTGGAAAAACAACGCCAGCAAAAACAAGCAGAAATTGAGAGTCTTGAGGGGCACCAAGCCACCTACCCTTATTACATTAAAAATGCACTTGATACCATCAGACGCGAATGCCCTAAAGCCGACCCTCGGGTACTTTGCGACTACATCGAAGTTAAAGATGAGCAGTGGCAAAATGCTATCGAAGGTTATATCGGCGGCGCTCGTTTCTCGATAATCGTCGAGCAAGAATTTGAAGCTGAAGCCATTAGCATTGTGCGAAACATGCCCGGCAGAGACAATCGCGCGCGGGTTATTCAAGGTTCAAAGGCCAGTAAAGATTACCAACGTACACAGCTTGATAAAGACTCCATTGTTAACGCCATGGCATTTTCCCATGCTACAGCAAAACACTATATTGCTGCGAGCTATGGCAGCGTCATTAGAGTTAACTCTGAACAAGAGCTTCGCTACACACGTCGAGGCATTACCAGTAACGGCCTAGGATCAGGCTCATACAGCATGTGGCGTTGTGATATTGCTGATAGTGAACTGGTGTTTGGTCAAGGCGCTCGAGAACGCGCCCTAGCCGCCAAACGTGGCGAAATGGATAAACTATTAGCGGAATACCAATCTATTGAAGACCAACAGCAACAGCTGTCATCGTTACTAAATGCCATCGACCGCATTGGCACTGTAAGCTATGCAGACCGCTTGCAACAAATGCTCAATACCCAGCGTGAATTACGAGACGCTGAAGGTAAACTAGAGCATTTAGACCTTTCAGATTTTGCTGAACTTGAGCAAAAGCTTGAGACACTCAAAGCCCAAGACAATGAATTCAGTCAGCAGATTGAAAACAAAATTGAGCGTGCAGGCTCACTTAAGACTGAAATTTCGGATATCACTGAGCGCTGCAAAAAACTTTCGAATCAGCAAGAAGTATCTGAAAAGCTACAAGAAGAGAAAGAAGAAAACCTCCGCAGCATCGTCTCGCTATGGCCTGACTTCGACAGCGAAAAAGAACTAGAGAAGGCCGATAAGCGGGCTGAAAAAACGCGCCCTGAGATATTAATTAACGATCTAAAAGACACCTATAGTAGTCTAAACGGGCTTGCTCACGATATTGAACATGGCGTAATTGAACACAACCAACACTGCAACTTAGCAGACAATATCGCCTACATGCCTGACTATGGCGAGAATCACTCTAAAGCATTCTTTAAATCTATTTGTGATTTACGCCGTGATAATGACCTGGTTCACAACCGACTGAAGAACAATATTTTGGTTGAGAAACAAGAAAAGCTCACCAAAATTAAAGAGTCCTTTAATAACGCCTTTGTCACGCATTTATGTCATGCGATCTACCAGTCAATTAACGATGGTAAAAAGATCCTCGAAAACATGAACCATGAGTTAGAACATCACCGATTTGGCGCAGACCGAGAATCGTTCCATTTTGATTGGAACTGGGTGCCAGAATTTAAAGAATACTGGAACTTCTTTAAAGAGATTATCGACTTACCTAACTTGGGTGACGGTACCACGCTGTTTGAGGCAGAACTTAGCCAAAAATCACAGCTAGTACGAGATCGCCTGATGCAAATGCTACTGTCTGATGATGAAGTTAGGTCGATGCGAGAGCTAGAGCGCATTTCAGACTACCGAAATTACCGTAGTTACGAGATATACAAGCAACCTGAAGGTAAAGCCGCTATTGCCCTAAGCCAATACGGTACCGGCTCAGGTGGTCAGCTCGAAACACCCGCGTATATTATCCGTTCAGCCGCAATCACATCTGCATTCAAGTTTAATGAAGGCAACAGCCACCTGCGCATGGTGCTGGTCGACGAAGCCTTCTCTAAAATGGATGAAACCCGCTCTCGTGAGGTCATCAAGTACCTCACCGAGACACTTGGGTTACAACTGCTGTTTATTATGCCTACCAGCAAATCAGGCCCATTTATGGACCTCATCAGCAACCAGTTTGTGTTTAGCAAATGCCCTACGACAAAAGCCATCGGTGAATTAAATACACGAGTGCTTGTTGATAGGCAGCGTTGCAATTCAGACAAGATCAAGGAACTCTGGGCAAACCATCGTCGAACCGTAAGGCATCAGTATGCACTAGACTTTATGGAGGAGTTTCAGTAGCGAGTATTGGGGATATCTAAACCCATACAGAATACCCACAACAACGAACGCTATCAATGACAGATATTAATGAACAATAATCAACAGATCATTGCACGTCTGCGCGAGGAGATTCCGACATTCGAATGTGTGCCGGGTTGCCACGATTGCTGTGGCCCGGTGACAACGTCCTCAGAAGAAATGTCACGTCTACCGATAAAGACAGATGCTGAGCATGATGCGGCGTTAGAAAATTTTGATTGCGTACACCTAGGGCCTAATGGGTGCGAGGTATATGAGGAACGCCCGTTGATCTGCCGACTGTTTGGCACAACGCCGCGTATGCCTTGCCCCAACGATCGTCGGCCAGAAGTGATGATTGATGCAAAAACTGAACGCCAAGTACATAACTTTATTGCCACTACTCGGCAGATATTGGTGTAAACGGTAGATTACAATTGAACAGTTGCAGTAAAGCGTTCAGCGAGCTTGACCAAAAGGAGTCACTTGCTTTTCGCTTTCTTTTACATAGTCCTCAGCATATATTTTAGTATATTTTTCAATAAGTCCATCAACCCACACGGTGTGGCTTTTCTTCCGAAGTGCCTTTTCTATTTCAGGGAGTAATGAGATATATTGGGACTTTTTTGACATGGATATATATAGGTTTCCATAAAGTATCGGGGTTGGTAAGTCAGTAAGTTGATCGTCTAAGCCATAAGCCCTCAACATTGCCTTACCTGAGTGTCGGCCAGTGGGCACAAAGTCAATTCGGCCCACCTCTAACATTTTAAATATCTGTAAATACTCGTTGACCTGTTGAACCCTTAAGTTCTCTTTTATAAAGTCATCAAAGCGCTGGCCGAGACTAACACCCGCGACCATACCCGCCGTTTTGCCTTTTAAATCAGGCCAGGTTTCAAATGAAAATTGATGTGCTTTTGCTACAAAAACGGCATTCTCATTGATGCCAACAGGTGTCATTACAAAGTCAGAATACTGTTGCCGGTTTTCATTAATAAACGAGCAAATATTAATATCAATCCATCCATTTTCGATATTTTTCTGGCACCGTTTCCATGGACCTCTGTACGCTAAGTCAACCGTCAAGCCAAGATCACCCATCAGAGTCTTTGTGATTTCAGCACAGACACCTACGATTTCACCTCCTTTTTTCCAGTTCCAAGGGGCATAATCATGATGGCCACAGGCTTTAAGATCGGCCGCAACGGTTGCGTAAGAAAAAAACATCAATATTACAAACAGAAACGCAACTCTCATAGTACCCCTAGGGCCATAGCACATTAACTAAATATGTATCAGCACACATAAACGTATAATTATTATAGCGCAAAATAAAAAAATAAGACTCACCTGCCCCAACAAAACGCTACACGGGTATAGCATTTTATTCAAAAATGAATTAAAACATTATAAAAATGCTTTACTAATCACACGACGAGCATCAATACAGTAGAAATCAAACATATAAGGTTTTAGTCTATATGGCGTTTATGGTTTTTTGGGAGGAGAACGGGGTTACCGTCAGTCTAGGAGGTGATTTAGATATTAATGAAATAAATAGGGCTGGTGCAGCACTATATTCAGACCCGCGCTTTCGTCAATGTAAGTACCAACTCTTTGACTTTCTAGAAGCAGATATGTCCTCTCTTTCGCTAGAAGATATTGATGGTATGGCCGCAAAAGACGTGTTTGCGTCCATTACAATCCATAACCCGAGCATTGCTCTAGTTACAAATAACCCTATTCATACTGTGCTAATAGAACATTACATTAAGGTATCTGAACAACTCGGTATTACATGGGGTGCTAAAGCCTTTAGCTCACGAAAAGAAGCAGAAGAATGGTGTAAAGAGATTGGTGAAGCCATCGAACAATAACAAACCCACTTTATCGCTATAATTGTGATCAAGGGCCGCTCGCTCACGCAACTCATAACTAGCCTCAATATCAGTAATGGGACGCATAGGTCAACAGCATTATATCTAGCTGTTCATGACTTTAAATTGCTTCAATCTTCACAAACTATACGGCAAGTGGAATAATAACCGTGAACTGAGCCCCACCCTCCGTGCTAGTTAACGCCATAGACCCAGCGAGCACATCGGTCACAATATTATGGACAATGTGTAACCCTAGGCCTGTTCCTCCGTCGCCCAGTCGTGTGCTAAAGAATGGGTCAAAGACTTTTTCCAAGTTCTCTTCAGGAATACCTTTACCATTATCTTCAACAATTATTCTCACCGTATCATCTGCTAATTTTTCTGCAGAAATAGAGATAACCCCACGTTCACCTTTTTCAAAGCCATGAATCAAGGCATTATTCACCAGGTTCGTAATGACTTGCCCTAAAGGACCAGGAAAACTATTAAGCTCGATACCCATAGGTACATTACTTTTTAGTGTCACTGTCGATTTTTTAAACTGAGGCTGAAGTGTCAGTAAAACTTCGGCAATATGCTGGCGTAACTCAAACACGCGTTTCTGAGCACTAGTTTGATCAACAGCCACTTGCTTAAAGCTGGTAATCAACTCAGCCGCCCTAAATAAATTTTTAGCCACTAACTGCTCAGATTCTTTGCTGATGGCTAAATAATCCTCAAATGTTGACCGCTTTATATCGCCTGCTTGATATTTCGCCTCAAAAATATGCGTCTGTTTCTCTAGCGTGGTAATGGCCATAACCGCATTACCGATAGGGGTGTTAAGTTCATGTGACACACCCGCCACCATCGCCCCAAGGGCTGCAAGCTTATCGGCTCTTAGTAATTCTGATTGGGTTCGCTTTAGGTTTTTAAGGGCGTGCTTGAGTTGTTCATTAGTGTTGGAAAGCGCCACCGTTCTATCTGTCACTCGCTGCTCTAACTGAGCATTTAAGCCTTGAATTTCTTCTTGAGTACGACGCTGCTCAGTAATATCTTCAACCAGGCTCAAATACCCGAGCAAATCACCGTCATCATCTATAATAGACGTATTAAATGATCGGCAGATGATGTTTTCACCCGCACTGCTCTTAAATTGATGTTCCGCGACAAAGCTAGCTTCGCTCGCAAAACGGATAGCGAGCGACGCTAATTTCTGCTCATTCTCTTCTTGAGCTAAGTAATCTACAGCACTACTGATCACCCCTTTATCAAGGAACCCTAAAATACTTTGAGCGACACGGTTCCAACCCACAATTTCCAAGTCTGGCGCCCATTCAATAACCCCTACTGGGCTTTGTTCTACCAATGCTCTATATCGCTGTTCCTTAACAACTAGCGCTTGCTCTCTATTTTTGATTTGCTGTCCGGCATTTAATATTTCATGGCCTAGTATCTCTATTTCTTTAATCTTAGAGGGAGCAGGTTTTGCATCATAATGGCCTGAAGTAATGGCTTCAGCCAAACGCATAAAGAGCCTAAACCGCCGACTAAAAACGCCACCGATCACTTGAGCGATAATAACAGCGACCACCATACCCACTAATAATGAGGCAAAAAGGATCAACCCTGAGGCAAATAGCGTATCTTGATACTGCTTTAGTGTTTTTGAAACAACCACAATCCAACCGGTTTTACCGGTCAAGACCACCGTACCAAAGTATTCAATGCCCTGAAAACTAAAAGCCCCACTCGCCCCATTCTGCTCTAGGCCTTTTTTTATAAGAGGTATGTGGCTCAAATTTAACTGCTGGTGTTCAAATCGAGAGTCGGGGTGTACCAGTAGGTGTCCTTCCCTATCGAGAATCATAATTGTTTGGCCGCTCTCTTTTGACAGAAAGGCTGACAACTCAGGTAATTGGTCAACCGACACCTCAGCCACCAACATTTTTTCTCCCATAGGAATCAAATACCCTGCAGATAAATGCCCACTAACCGCCGAAAGAAATGTTCCATAAAATCTCTCTTGCTGAGTTTTACGGCTTTCAATAATGAACGGTTTGCGAGACATGTCTAGCCCTACATAGTTGTCTCGATATGGCTGATAGAGCGCAGGCAGGCCAACATGCGTCACAAGCCCGTCACTATTGACAATATACACAGCTTCATAAACATCACTTATATCAGCTATGTTATCGAGAAACTGCTGAACATGAGATTCATTATCTAGAATAGGAAGAAGTTTCGAAAATCGCTGAAGCTCCCGTTTAGCTGATTCAAGCTGAATTTCAATTCTCGAGGTAATCGCTTGAGCCAACGCCTCTTGGTCGAGTGTTTCTTTTTTAGAAAGATGAGGGAAAAGAAATACGCCTGCTAGCATTAATACCAATGCAATAGGAATAAGAGAAACCAACAGAAAGTGCAGCGTTAAAAATGACTTAAGAGACAGTTTTCGTTGCATTTTCTGTGTCAAAGTGGTGCTCTCGACCTAAATTGACCGTCAATTATTTCGGTTACATAGGTTTTACTTTTCGCATCACCAAATGAATCAAAAACGACCAACTCAGGCACAGCTGAAAAGGTTTTAATTCTTAAAATAGCTTGCTTTAAGCTTTCATCCTTCTGCTTTGCCTCAAGCCCATCAAACACAACATTAGCCGCATTAAACCCCACTAAACCAGGAAACCCTGGCAAATGACCAAACCGCTCCGTATACACACTATGAAACCGCTGATATCTAGGGTCTTGGCTTTCGCGGTCAAAGTGTTGAGGAACTACGGTATGTTCAACATAGCGCCCGCCTAATTCTATCAAACGTTCTGTACCCGCCCACTCAGATGCCGCAAGTTGAATATCTGAATTTATCGTTTTAAGTTGCTTCGCCAGCAACGACGCATCAACAGAATTAGCCACTAATACAACTGTATCGGGTCCGCTTTTTAATACTTTTCGAGCAAGACCTTCAAATCTCACTTGGTTATTTGAAAGAAAAGACACCGTCTGAATAATTTCTCCGCCTAGCTGCTTAATGGCTGCTGCAAAGTCTCCACTCCAGCTTTCAGCATAAGAGCGGTTCTTTAAGTCATAAATAATCGCAATGCGCTTAGATTTTTTTATATTGCGGAGGTATTTTGCTGTCTCAGAAGCGTGCTCTAACGTGGCGGAAATAGTTCTAAAAAAGAAATCATTTTTACCTGTTAATTCATTGGTCGAAGGCGTGACCCCCATTGTCAGCGTGCCTGATAACTGGGTAACCTCAGCAACTTCAACAGCCATAGCGCTTGTCATAGGACCTAGAATAGCCTCTACTTTTAGTGCGACTAATTCTTCTGCCGATTTTTTTGCTTGTTCTGCGTCTTGCTTGTCATCTTTTAAGATTAACTCGATGGTTTGACCTTTTATACCGCCTGCTTTGTTTCGTTCTTCGACCGCCAGTATAATGCCATTCCTACCGGCAACACCAAGGTCAGCCACCTTGCCTGAGGTTCCACCGATAAAACCGATTTTCACTTTGGGCGGCTCTTCACACCCTAATAAGCCCGTCAGACAAAGAAACAAAATTGCAGTCGTTTGTTTTATTCTTTCCATAGCGCCCATTACATCCCTTTAGTTTTATCTTTAGCTTTCTGCTACGCGAGTCTTTGTTCTTGCTCGTGTAGCCATTCAATCAAACGGGCCTCTTCTAATGGCCGAGCATAAAAGTACCCTTGAGCTTCATCGCAATTAATCTTTTTCAACCACTCTGCTTGCTCAGCCAACTCAACGCCTTCAGCAATTACGTCTAAACTCAGGTCTTTAGCAAGGTTTACAATCATTTCTGCCAATCGAGGGTCAGCTGAATCCCCCTGCAGCTTATCAATAAATGATTTATCAATTTTAAGGCGATGAACCGCTAGCCGCTCTAAATAGCTCAATGACGAAAACCCCGTACCAAAATCATCAATGGCAATTTTAATGCCTCTACTGGCGATGGATGAGAGTATTTTATTAACCGCTATTCGATCTATCATGGCGACTGACTCTGTTACCTCTAGCTCTATACACTGCGGATTTACAGCCGTTTCTGCAATGGCTCGGTCAAGCACATCTAAAAACTCAGGGTGCCGGAACTGGTCCATTGAAACATTAATGCCCATTCTTAAGTTAAATGACGTTTGGTGTTGTAGCCGCTTGAGCTGAAGCATCGCTGTTCGCAGAACCCACTCGCCAAGATGAATAATCAACCCCGAGCTTTCTGCCAGCGGAATAAAACGATCTGGTGGCACCATCTCGCCCTCCTCAGTGCGCCAACGCAAAAGCGCCTCCACCCCGACAGGGCGACCATCTGCCACCGACACCTGGGGCTGGAACATCATAAACAACCGATCCGCATCAAATGCTTTTCTCAGGTTATGCAGCAAGCGGAACCGTGTTTCGGCCTCCTGTTCCATCTCTCTGGTAAAGTAACAGTGACTTCCTCTGAGTGATTCTTTTGCTTTTTTAAGTGCTATATTGGCTTTTTTTAACGCCTCCTGACTGTGTTCATTTTTATCATCTAGATCATATAAACCTAGTGTGACTGAAATCAACTGCTCTTGACCCGCAACCTCAAAAGGCTGGGAGAAAATTTCTTTAACTTTTTTAGGCCTGAGTGCATTTCTTGCACCGACTAAACCAAATACATCACCGGAAATTCTGGCTAGAAAACTACCTTTAAACTTATCAGCCAAACGCTGAGCCACCACACCCAATAAGAAGTCGCCGTTTAAGATACCGATGGTGTCGTTTATTGCACTAAACTGATCAACATCGACCAACACCACTGAAGCGGCTTCCGTTTTGAATTTATACTCTTCAATACAATTTACAAATGCTAGCCTATTGGGAATATCAAGCAACGAGTCAAAGTAGGCATAACGATGGAGTTTAGACAGCATCAACACGTTATTTAAACAAACTGATATATTAGAACAAAAAACATCCAACAAACGTTTTTCAGTGTCGTCTAACCGCCTTGTCTGATCTAAAAAAGCAATAAGGTCGCAGCCAGCCTGACCCGAAATATAGAGTACAATTGCATGATCTAATAATAAATTTTTCTTTTCCTGAATACACTGTTCTAAAGCACGTTTAACATTGAACTCTTTTAATTCATCTAGCGTATTGTTAATAGACGACTGATATCGCCCCGTCGCAGCAACCACGGTATAACCCGCGTCGGGATTACTATCATCATTAGCGCGGGTACACACAATGCCATCATCTGATAAATCCAAGAGTGCTGAAAGCTGCGTTATAATACCTAACGAAAACCCGTCAAAGCCTTTACTGTTTATCAGTTCGCCTGATGACTTGGTAATCAGCTCCAACCCTTTTCGGCTCGCTTCAAGTGCGCGTATTTGTGAGTATGAACGAATAACTGAGGTTAATGTGGTATAGAGTTTGGTATGGGTTAGCTCACTTTTATTACGGTAATCGTTAATATCATAATCACGAATAGCTTCTAACTCGGGTGCATATCCCGGCTGCCCTGTGCGCAATACAATTCGCAAATCAACGAGGCCTAATTCGTTACGAATTTTATCAACAATATCTAATCCCGCGTGATCATCTTCCATGACCACATCTAGTAAAACAACCGCGATACCTTTTTCGGTCGCTAATACCTCTAATGCCTCTTTTGCAGAGTACGCTCTTAGAAGTTCAACCGGCTTACCCAGTATTTCAACATGATCCAATGCTAATTGAGTCGTTACATGAACATCTTCATCATCATCGACACTCAGAACTCGCCATGGATCAAGCTTATGAGGCACTCCCCCAATTGTTGAGTCAACGTCATCATCTAAAAATGTAAGGATGTCATCTTTTACGGGGCTATCTGGCATAGGTTAGATTTATCATCTCGAAAATTGTAATAACAACCCTCTGGAGGCTGCCGGCGGAGTCGTCTCCTACAGGGTGGCCACCTAGCCCTTATCAACATATCACTACCGTGCTGTTGACTTAGTACTTGATGTCGTTTTTGATGTGACACTTCCCTGTTTAGAAGTATGGTTCATTTATGATTTTGGTCAATAAATTAACAGGTAAAAAGACGTTATCTACGCCTTTTGTCTAAGGCTCAGCATTGTTTTTGTAACCTCAAAAACTAGAAGAATGTACGCATAAACCAGTTACGACTAAGCTCATCCTTACAACCCCAATACTGCTGACTATAACGCTTGGCTCTATTGTCTACTTTGCGCGCTACTTTTAATAACCAAGGCTTCTTGTTGTAGCTTTTGCGCCGATATCCCGTTCTACCTTCGTGATAATTCAGGTATTGGTGATAGGCATCCCATTTCGATACTTTATTGACTCGACTCGTTTTATGGATGTACCACCCCATAAAGTCGATCGCATCATCGAAATCTTCTCGGTCTGCAAACCAGTTACCGGTTTCATCAATATACTCATCCCATGATACTGTTTTAGCCTGAGAATACCCCCAGGCATCGCTTGCTCGACCAACAGGGATAATCCATAAAAAATACTGCATTGGAGGGGCTGCATTATGCTTAAACGAAGACTCTTGGTACATAATCGCCATAGGCACATGAACGGGCGCCCCCCACTTTTCACGAGTATCAATCGCGGCCTCGTACCAGTCTCGATTTTCTTCAAAAATTGAGCATATATTTTCTGGGTTACTAGGAGGCGACGTTGCACAACCTGACAATAAAAAGATACCAACTATCAGCCCTGCAGCTAATGATAATTTGCTTTTCATACGGTCTATCACGTTATTGCCATAAGGCGACGATTGCTGCATTTGATTAGTTACCGGCACGAATTAGGCCTGCCAATCCAGCTTGAATGAGCTCTGACTCAAGTATCTCTCGTATACTATCTTCGCTCTCTAGCGCCAACACTTTAATTAACAAAGCTTCCGCTCGTTTTCGACTAATGGTGCGTATCACCCACTTTATTTTTGGCAAGTTAAATGCGCTCATACTCAGCGTGTCGATGCCCATTCCTATCAGCAATAAAACAGAAGCAGGGTCTGCCGCCATTTCGCCACATAACGATACTTTTAGTCGATGCTGATGAGCTATTCGAACAATTCGGTAAATACTATAAATAACTGCAGGGTTTAAAAAGTTATATAACGAAGACACTTTTGGGTTATTTCGATCTACTGCTAACAGGTATTGCGTTAAGTCATTAGACCCTATAGAAATAAAATCAATCCGTTTTGCCAATTGCCCAATAATCATCATCGCAGAGGGCACTTCAATCATGACGCCTATAGAGGGCCGCTTAATCTCGTGCCCTTCTTCTCGTAATTGAACCAATGCTTCGTCTAACAATATTCGAAATGCATCGACTTCTTCAACTCGGCTGACCATTGGCAACATTATTTTCATATTGTTTAAGCCAGCAGAGGCTTTAAGCAGCGCCCGAATTTGAGTTAGAAAAATACTGCCGTTATCAAGCGTGAAGCGAATACCTCGCCACCCGAGGTAAGGGTTTTCTTCTGAGTAGCCAAAGTATGGCAGTGGCTTGTCGCCACCGATATCCAAAGTACGCATATACACCGACCGAGGAGCATAGGCTTGTAGCACTTCACGATAGATTTGTGTTTGCTCGTCTTCCGTTGGGAAAGTTTCATGCAGCATAAAGGGGATTTCTGACCGGTACAGCCCAACACCCTCAGCACCCCGTGCCAAACCAGGTGAGATATCAGCTAATAACCCCGTATTGGCGTATAGATTAATTCTGTGGTGATCGGTGGTTTCAGCGGGCAAGTCTTTCAGCTTATCGAGACCTCTGACCAGTTTCTTTTCCTGCTCTATTAGTCTGCGATACTCTAACTGCAAAGGCTCACTGGCGTTAAAAATCACCTGCGCCCTATACCCGTCCATGACCGCTAACTGTTGATCTATTTTATGACGAGGAATATCGCCAATCCCCATGACAGCAGTCACACCCAATGCGTTTGCCAACACCGCGGTATGGGAAAGTGATGACCCTTCCATACAGACAATGCCCGCAAGTTTGTCGGCAGGGAACTGCGCAATTTCAGTAATACTCAATAACTTGGAGACTAAGATAACCGGCTCTTCTGGCAACTCAACCACGTTATGCTGATCATTCATGCGGGCATAGACTCGATTACCTATGTGACGGATGTCTTCTGCTCTTGCCCGTAGATAAGCATCGTTCATGCGTTCAAACTCTTGCGCATGCCGCTCGATGGTGTGTTTTAACGCAGATGACGCTGTAAACCCTTCTCGAATTCGCTCTTCGGTCTGCTTTACGATCATATCGTTGTCGAGCATCATCAAATAGACACCAAACAGCGCATGCACGTCTTGAGGTACACTTGATGCTAGCTTATCTCCGCCAGACTGAACCTCTAATTTTACCTCTTCAAGCGCATCGCGAAAGCGATCAATTTCTACGTCTACATTTTCACAAAGCGTATCTTTAACCGTTGCCAAATCTTTATAAGGCGCCAAGAAATGAACTTTGCCTATCGATATACCCGCCGACCCTTTAATACCCTGTACTTTTATCTGATCATTAGAGTCTTCATTGGTTAAAGCCGCGAGTTTTTCTTGGCTTAAGACCGTTTTTAGTGGGCCGGCCAATTGCGCCGCGATGGTAATCAGAAACGCTTCTTCTTCTGATGAGAAACACCGAGTTTCAAGGCTTTGAATAACCAGCACACCGATAACTCTTCGGAAGCTGATAACGGGGACACCTAGAAAACCCGCAAAGTGCTCTTCGCCCGTTTCTGGAAAGTATCGATAATTTGGATGTGTAGAGCCATCATTTAGATTGAGCAGGCTTTGGCTTTTACAGATATTCCCGACTAGCCCTTCACCTGTACGCATTCTAACTTTACCTATAGCGTCACTGGACAAACCTTCGGTTGCCACCAAAACCCAATCATCTCGTTCTTCATCTGCTAAATAAATGCTGCAAACATTTGACCGAGTAGCCTCTTTAACACGCGTAACAATCAGGTGGAGCAACTCATCTGCAGATGAAAGTTCACCCGCTTCTTGAAAGATTTTCCTAAGCGCTTGCAATGGCTCCATGGAAGGCTCCTAACTTCGGGAATATATTGGTCTCGATACTAATACTAAAGGTAATCGGCATGAACTTAAAGAATAAGATCGTCGTTAAACGCAAGAATATAAAAGAAAAAAAGAAAAAACCGGCTACTAAGGCCGGTTTTTATAACTAGTCTTCAATGTATCAATACCATGAACTACTCAGCAGGGAAGACAAACTCACTTGCAACAGGAAAGTGGTCAGAAAGATCCCATCGAGTGAAGTGCTCTGGCGCAATACTGCGTGGCACTAACAGCTTATTATGAGAATATACTGGCGCCTGATGTGCATTTGAGTACAACACATAGTCTAGGTATTCCACATACTTGTCGGTGGCATACACATTAACAGGACCTGCATATGAGTGAAGGTATTCACCTAATGCCATAGGCTCTGTCGCGTCCATCAGGGTCAAGAAATCATAATGCTCTTGTGGGAAATTCACCTTATCAACATTAAAGTCACCGCCCATCAGCACAGGCTCGTTAGCCGGTATGTTTTTACTATCAATAAATGCCTTTAATTGCGCTAGCTGGTCAAAACGAACCGAAATATCATCTGCGGTGGCATAAGCATGAGTGTGCGTGCCAAATAAGTGATAGGTCTTGCCGCCTTTATCAATCTTCGCGTAGTTCATTCCTTTTGAGGCTAAACAGCCTTCTGCTCGACATGCATCATAAACCTGATCATCTTGCTCGATAATAGGGTGACGACTCGCGATAAATGATCCACCGGTCAGTAACTTGCCGACTTTAAAAGGAATCCGAGTTAAATAAGGATATTCCGCACTGATTTTTTTGCGGAAATGGGCCGTTAAGGCAGGGTCAAACACTTCTTGAAAAACAACCGCGTCGTAGCCTTGAGCAATATCTTCGGCAATAGTATCAAGACGTGCATGTGTGTTTTTGCTTTCTATACCCGGTAGCAAAGCCCAAGTATTGTAGGTGAGTACTTTAAAGTTATTACTTGCTACTTCAGGCGTCTCTTTTTTCCAGTCATTATTAATGACGTAGTAGATATCATCGCCAGAGGCTCGAGCAGGCTGCGACCTAAAGGCCAGTGTCGATTCTTTACCATCAAAACTCATCGGTATGCTATGAATGTCGCGATCATAGTACCAAGGGTCATCTTCAGCAGAGAGCCACATTTTACTGAAGGTCATCGTACCCACAAGGCGTTGAGTCAACTCAACTGAGCTAGTCGCACCCTGAACAGTGGTCGTGAAATTATAAGATTTGCCCCACTTGATACCTTTATCGCGGTTATATCTAAGAAATTTAACCGTTGCTAATGGTGGTACCGTCTCGGCTAATTGCTGCCACTCATTACCTTCACTGATATTGCTATAACCGGTTTGAACCGTGTCTAGCGATAATGTCTCCATCGTACTGTTCGTGATATAGACATAAGACTCAGCCCAACTGATCGACGCTATCAGCATGCTGAGGATAAAAATCGATATTCTATTTAACATGAATTTTCCCTTCTAGCTCAATTTATCGAACATTACATTCGAGTTATTATTATTTTGTGAAGCATTTATTTAGAAAGTAACGAGAAAAGCCCTCCTTCTTTCTAATACGAGCATGTTAAAGACTCTTCACAACCATAAGAGGGACTAAATGCGACACATTAAGCGACAAATTGAGTATTTGTGAACAAGTCGTCAGATGCTTTACCTTTGTTCTCAATCAAGCCAGATTAGGATAGACTCCGTGCTCTGTTTATTCACTGTCCTCATCGACTATTACATTCAGCTGCTCACCTTCAACGAAGGCCATCATGACCACTAATACCTGCCCCCCAGTCTCGTTAAGCCGCGCACTGTTTCAGATGACATGGCCTATGCTGTTTGGCGTTTTATCGTTAATGAGTTTTCAATTAGCCGATAGCATATTTATTGGTCAGTTAGGTGTCGACCCGCTAGCGGCAGTGGGTTTCACGGTGCCTATGTATCAGCTAATCATTGGTGTTCAAGTAGGACTGGGGATCGCCACCACCGCACTCATTTCAAAGGCCTTAGGACAAAAGCAAACAGACCACGCAAAACAACTCGGCGGGGTCGTGATTATTATTGGCGCCACCTCAATTGCACTACTCTGCTTATTGCTATGGTTTTTACGCGCCCCAATACTCAATATGCTAGGCGGTGAGCCCTCACTACTACCTACACTATCAATTTATTGGATGCCTTGGCTGGCAAGTGCTTGGGTCGGTGCGATGCTCTACTTTGGCTACAGCCTCTGCAGAGCGCATGGCAACACTATGCTACCGGGTATCACAATGGTATTTACTAGCCTGCTCAATATTGCACTCGACCCACTCTTCATCTTTGTATTCGACTGGGGGCTTGCAGGTGCACCTTACGCAACCATCACATCGTTTTCTCTTGGGTGTTTAATCATCTACCCAAAAATAATCTCTCGACAGTGGCTCGCGTTTAACATCACACCCGATTCAATGTTTTCTTCAACTAAGCAGTTAGGCGGTATTACTGGCCCTGCGATGCTCAGCCAGTTTATGCCTTCTCTTTCTTCAATGTTCGCGACATCACTGGTTGCGGTTTATGGTACTTCTGCCGTTGCTGCATGGGGCTTGGGCACTCGTTTAGAGTTTTTCTCAATTGTGATAGTGCTTGCACTAACGATGTCGATGCCGCCTATGGTGGGGCGCTATTGGGGGGCGGGAGACCTTGAAAGCATCCGTCAACTGGTGAAGCTTGCGGTAAAATTTGTTCTACTCTGGCAGCTCGCTATTGCGGTTATCTGGCTACTACTTTCCGACAGTATCAGCGGACTGATGACGACTGACCTTTCAGTCGCAGCCGTTTTAAAAAACTACCTTCTTAGCGTCCCTCTTAGCTACGGTGCACTCGGTATTTGCATGATTATGGTATCGGTCTGCAATGCAATGGGGCTACCTATGCGCGCGTTAGTCATATCTTGTCTACGACTATTTCTCTGCTACCTCCCACTATTGTGGCTTGGCAGCAAACTGGATGGGTTGGACGGGTTAATGAGCGGCGCAATGGTTGGCAATCTGGCAGCAGGCCTCATGGCATGGGTGGTTTATCAGAAAGGATTAAAGAAGGCCGTTAAAAGGCATCAGACCGTCGATGCCTCTATAACGTTAAGCTAGGGAGTCAAACTTAACGCTAATGCTTAAGAAACAAATACAATCCAACCACCGTACTCACCGCACCACCGATATAGGTGTACATCACCTTATCAGAATGAGAACCCGTTAACGCCGATGAAAGCTGATTAACAGGTGAATTCGACATATCGTACCCCCAAAATAATAAGCCAATACCGAACACTAACAATGTTAATGCAATAATTTTGGGGATGGGGGTATTTCCACTCAAAGCCATAATATTCTCGCCTAATAATCGGTTAAAATAAGCCTTAGAAAACTCGCCAACTAAAGTGAGCAGGCTAATCTATAGTTAAAACATCAGTAATGTATCAGAAAACGTTTATCAGAGAACAGTATTATGATTGATCAAGAAGTAACGCAGGTAATGAAACTCTACGACATACTGGTAGAGTTTTTCGTCAACTATAGTTTTCAGTTATTTGGTGCTGTGGTCATCTTTATTATTGGCCTATTTGTTGCTAAAAAGGCCGCTCAGTTTTTAGTTAACGTGTGCGCCAAACATAATGTAGACATCACGTTGACCAACTTTTTGTCTAATATTTTGCGTATTGTCATTATTATAATGGTGGCAATTATCTGTCTCGGAAAATTAGGCGTCAGTGTCACGCCCTTTGTAGCAGCAATAGGCGCGGCCTCACTCGGTGCGGGTTTGGCGTTTCAAGGGCTGTTATCAAACTATGCTGCCGGGCTGACGATTATCCTCACCCGCCCATTCGTCATCGGCAACACTATTACCGTTCAAGGCATTACAGGTGTGGTTAAAGATATTGCGCTTGGCGCCACTTTCCTCACTAACGAAGAAGAAGAACTTATCACCATCCCTAATAAGTTTATCGTCGGTGAAATCTTACATAATTCACAAGAAAATACATTAATTGAAACGGGGATTGGCGTGTCTTATGACACTGATTTAGACATCGCCATCAATAAAATCCGTGAAGCCTTAGCCACCATACCCGCAGTGGCTGAACGCACACCACAAATTGGTGTCGATGAATTTGCCGATAGTTCGATCAATATCGGGATTCGTTTTTGGGCTCCGACAACACAACATTATCATACTCGCTACGAAGCAAACCTCGCGATTTACCAATCATTACAGCGAGCCAACATTGCGATTCCGTTCCCGCAGCGAGAAGTACGGATGTTAGGACGTGCAGAGTAGCGTTTAAACTCAGGTGTCAAAAAAACGCTGCATTCATGCAGCGTTTTTTGTTTTTCTATTAAACTTAATAAAAACGTAATTACAATTCAGCGGCCAATTCTGACCCTTGGCGAATAGCACGTTTAGCATCTAGCTCGGCAGCCACATCAGCACCACCAATTAAATGCACACTAACACCCGCGGTTTGTAGCGCCTCATGTAATTCACGGCAAGGGGTCTGTCCAGCACAAGTAATCACGTTATCCACTTCTAACACGCCCGCCTGACCATTAACCGTGATATGCAGCCCTTTATCGTCAACCTTGTCGTACGTCACGCCTGCAATCATTTCAACATCTTTATCAACTAACGTAGCACGATGAACCCAACCCGATGTTTTGCCTAATCCTGCGCCCACTTTAGTTTCTTTACGCTGACACAAGTAAATCTGTCTAGCGGGAGGCGTTGTCTGTTTACCTTTCTTGGCTAACCCACCTGGCTGCTTGAGGGTTTTATCAATACCCCACTCTTTCTTCCAAAGTGAGATATCAAGGCTCGGTGATTCACCTTCGTTATGAACCAAATATTCACTGATATCAAAACCGATACCACCCGCACCAATCACCGCTACTTTTTTGCCTACAGGTTTGTTATGACGAAGCACATCAATATACGACAGAACTTTTTCATGATCAGCCCCAGGGAAGGTTAATTCACGCGCAGATACACCTGTTGCCAATATCACTTCATGGAAGTTACCGTCTATCAGATCTTGCGCTTCTACACGGGTATTAAGCTTCAGACGAACACCATTTAGCTCAATTTGTTTACTGTAATAACGAAGTGTCTCATAAAACTCTTCTTTACCCGGCACACGTTTAGCCATGTTGAACTGCCCGCCAATTTCATCAGCTTGATCAAACAACGTCACCAAGTGGCCTCTTTTAGCCGCGGTTGTTGCTGCTGCCAACCCTGCAGGACCTGCACCTACAACCGCAATGTTTTTAGGCTTTAGAGTACGCATATAAACAAGTTCAGTTTCAAAACAGGCTCTTGGATTAACCAAACAGCTCGCACGCTGAGCCTTAAATACATGATCAAGACAAGCTTGGTTACAGGCGATACAGGTATTTATTTCATCACTTTTGTTAGCTTCTGCTTTGACCATAAACTCAGGGTCAGCCAAGAACGGTCTAGCCATTGAGATCAGGTCAGCATCACCATTCGCCAGTACTTCTTCTGCCTTTTCAGGGGTGTTAATACGGTTACTGGTTACAACAGGAATGTTAACTTCTTTTCTGAATTTTTTAGTCACCCAAGTGAAGGCTGCTCGCGGCACAGACGTCACGATCGTGGGCACTCGAGCTTCATGCCAGCCAATACCGGTATTGATAATGCTCGCACCCGCTGCTTCAATCGCCTTACCTAACTGAACTACTTCTTCCCAGGTATGCCCTTCTTCCACCAAGTCGATCATTGATAGGCGGTAGATAATGATAAAGTCGTCACCGGCTTCTTCTCGCACTTTCTTAACGATCTCAACCGGCAAGCGCATACGATTTTCAAAGCTTCCGCCCCATTCGTCAGTTCGTTTATTGGTGCGCGTACAAAGAAATTGGTTAATGAAATACCCTTCCGACCCCATAATTTCAACGCCGTCATAACCGGCTTTTTTGGCCAATTTGGCACAACGTCCGTATGCGTCTATTTGGCTTTTCACCCCTTTAGAGCTCAATGCTCTTGGCTTGAACGGGCTAATCGGAGACTTAATCGCACTCGCAGAAACCGCAAGGGGCTGATACCCATAGCGTCCAGCGTGTAGAATCTGCATGGCGATTTTACCACCTTCCTTATGAACAGCACGGGTTACTTTACGATGCCAAGGCAAAACCAACGAATGCGTTAAGCTAGATGACAGTGGCGCTAACGCACCTTCAAGATTAGGTGCAAAACCACCCGTTACTATAAGGCCAACACCGCCTTTAGCGCGTTCTGCAAAATAGGCTGCTAGCTTATCGTAGTTCCAAAGACGATCCTCTAACCCAGTATGCATCGACCCCATAATGACGCGGTTTTTTAGCTGGGTAAAACCCAGGTCAAGTGGTTCAAAAAGGTTTGGATATGGGTGGCTCACTGAGTCTCTCCTAAAATTATAATTAATGGCCTATTTAATACGCAATCATCGCTCAGAACGCAAGTGCCGTATTGTTCAACCAACCGTCAAGAGAGTCAATATAAGTCATACCCTCAAAACTGCGTTGACGTAAAACAAATTCATGCAGACATAAATAACCTGCAAGCAAAGCAGGTTAGCATGCGCTAATCTAGTCGCTCCATATCATCGTCACTGATTTTTTGCTTTTTAAGCTTTTCAGCTTCTTCTTTTTCATCAACTGTTTTATGGTAAGCCCGCTCTTCCATTTCAGCAGGCGCAGAAGACTTAACACTATCGACGTCTGCCGCAGGGCTGCTCGTCTCATTTGAAGAACAACCTGCCAACAACAATGAAAACACAAACGAAAATAAAAGCAGCAAAGCCTTAAAATTTTCAAACATAATAAATCCTCAATCAAAACACACAGGTATCATCACCTGTAGGCGCGCCTACTTTGGCGCGATAAAACTCAGTATTCAACCGCAAACACAGCCGTATGAGTCAGACGCCAATCGAGGCTGAGAGCAGCCCCTTACAAAAGATTAGTGCTTAAGTTTTGAGCACTTTGCAGGCCCATTCAAACTCTTTGCTTTCACTAATGGCCGGATACCCTAGCGGGCTATAGCCCAAGTCTTCAAAATAGGCGCTGGACGTCACCAGCAAACCAAAAAATCGTTCGCACTGTTCGCGCGACTTCAACAATGACCCAAAGCGTAAGCCATTTCGGGCCACCACCCACAAATAAGGCTCTTGCACTAACACTCTCTCACTTTGAGTCAAATAGTCAGAATGTGCTAGATAATTTAACACTTTAAGGTCACTTTCACGCTGCTCAGGGTCAATGGCATTCAGATAACAGGCCAGAATATTTTGCCGGACTTTATACAGTATAAACTCACTCACTTTATCGCCACTATCTTGCTGATTATGCTGCTCTATCAATGCGATAGCCTGCTGATAATAGTGAATAGCTTGTTGCTGACACGCCAGTAGCGCAGCTTTCTTCCCCACTTGTCTGTACTCACCCACGCAATCAAAGTAAGTATTGGCCAGTAGCCAACATAGACGTGAAGACCTTAATAATGGTTTATGTTCCCTTTCTACTTCAGTACTCAAAAACACCCTCAGATCAGCAATATCAGAGGCTTTAGTTACGTGTTTTTGGCAACCAATGAGGTTGTTATAAATACGCATCAATGCTTCTGCATCAGCAGGGAATGGTGATGGAAAGCACTGTTTATGCAAGGTTTCAATTAACTGCTGAGTATGACTGGCAGAGCGCTTATGCGGCTGTCGATAATGAGACTTCAATGTCTTTTCATCAACGCCCCCCGCATAAACTTGCTCAAGTTCTAATAGAAAACGATCCCACGTCCAGCCTTGTGCTTTAAGTCGGTGGATTTTACAAAATAGATTAGGCATTTTAGAAAAATCCTTTACCGTCAATCCGCTGCAAAGAAGCCTATAGCCCTATTTAGGTTGCAACCTAACCGCACTATCCAACCGCACCGTTTCGCCATTCATAATGGGGTTTTCAACCATATGTTTGACCAACTTACCAAACTCTTCCGGGTGACCTAGTCGAGATGGAAATGGCAGCCCAGCCGCTAATGCATCCTGCACTTCTTGAGACATCGCTTCCATCATCGGTGTTTTAAATAACCCAGGAGCGATAGTGTTTACTCTTATGCCGAATCGCGCTAATTCTCGTGCTGCAGGCAACGTCATAGCAACCACGCCACCCTTTGAAGCAGAATAAGCGGCTTGACCAATCTGACCTTCAAACGCGGCAATCGACGCGGTGTTAATAATAATGCCGCGCTCGCCATCGGCATTAGGGGTACGATGCTGCATCTGGTCAGCGGCTAGTCGCAAAATATTAAACGTGCCCACGAGGTTAACGTTGATCGTTTTACTAAAAAGGCCTAAATCCATCGGGCCATCTCTGCCTAATATACGTCCGGCAGTACCAATACCCGCGCAGCTTACAGCGATACCACAAGGACCATGAGCCGCAAGCGATTGCGCTAAGGCCTGCTCGGCACTTTCTGCATTAGAAACATCACACTTGATAGCAATACCGCCTAGTTCTGCAGCTAGCTGTTCGGCTTTTTCAATCTGCAAATCTAGCAACGTGATTTTTGCACCTGCTGCGGCTAACACTCTTGCAGCCCCCTCACCTAAACCTGACGCGCCACCCGATATAATTGCAGGTACACCTTGTAGATCCATGATTAAATCCTATTTATATTTTATTAGTTGTAGTCTGAACGGCGATTATAAAAACCTATATAGCTAACATACTTTATATCTTTCCGGAAGACCAATTTTAGCCCATTTTTACCTTCTAACGACTGATCTCAATCCATTAACCTTTCATCACACACTCAGACAAAACGATTGATGAAGGGTATCAACATGACCACATTAAAAAGCACACATCCGGTATTTAGTCACAAAAAGCCAAGCAAAAACCTTCTGTTAATGGCGCTTTCCGCTGCTGCGTTGACGTCTGCTTGCAGTACTAATGAAACCCAATATAACCCAGCACCACCAGCCGAAAAGGTCTCTCAAACTAAAGACATAGAATCCCGTCTGCATAAGGCAAACAATCAGAAAACCACTGAAGCAAAGCGAATCGCTCACCCATTATTTTCTGATTCAGAATCCCCAGTGCACGCGACCACTTCAAATATCAGAACAGCACCCACTTCACCGGTTAACAATGAGCGTTATAGCAATATCGAACAAAATAGCGTGATGTCTGTCAGTGAATCGCCTGTCAGTACCTTTAGCATCGATGTTGATACCGCGAGCTACGCTAATACGCGCAGGTTTATTAATAACGGACAACGTCCCCCTATTCATGCCGTGCGTACCGAAGAGCTGATCAATTATTTTGATTATCAATACGCCACCCCCTCAAACAAAGAGCAGCCATTCTCCGTACATTATGAGTTGGGGCCAAGCCCGTGGAATAGTGATAGAACACTGCTGCATGTTGGCATACAAGGGTATAAAGACCTATCAGCCGAACGCCCCTCTGCCAACTTAGTGTTTTTAGTGGATGTATCTGGCTCAATGAACAGTCAAAATAAACTTCCACTCGTAAAAAAGTCACTCCGCCTACTAGCTAAGCAACTCAATCATAACGACCGAATATCACTCGTCGCCTACGCAGGGGCTGCCCAAGTAGTGCTGGAGCCCACGGCAGGCGATAAAACGGTTGAAATATTACAAGCCATCGATCAACTGCAAGCGGGCGGTTCAACCCATGGAAGCGCAGGCATTGAACTGGCCTATCAACTGGGTCAACAAGCGCACATAGATAAAGGCATTAACCGGGTGATGCTAGCCACCGATGGCGACTTTAATGTTGGGCTCAGGTCAATTGACGAACTTAAGCAATATATCGAGGGTAAACGCAAAACCGGTTTACAGCTTTCTGTTCTGGGTTACGGTACAGGCAATTACAATGATGCGTTAATGGAAGAGCTGTCAAACAGAGGCAACGGCAATGCCGCTTATATTGATAACCTTAAAGAAGCCCAGAAGGTATTGGTTGATGAAATAGGCTCGACACTACAAACCATTGCCAGTGACGTTAAGCTGCAAATGGAATTTAATCCGCAATGGGTTCAGGAGTACCGCCTTATTGGCTACGAAAATCGCTTACTAAACCGAGAAGATTTCAATAACGATAAAGTCGACGCAGGTGATATTGGCACCGGACATAGCCTGACAGCCATCTATGAGCTCACCTTAACGGGAGCAGAAAAGCCTTGGAGCGACGCATTGCACTTCGCAACCTCACCAAAAGAAAAAGCAGAAAGCGCCCACTCAAACGAGCTTGGCTTACTCAGAATACGTTATAAATTACCTGAGCAGAGCACCAGCAAACTACTCAAATTTCCGGTCAACAAAGACCGGATTAAAACCAGTAAAGGCAGCACCAGCGACGCTTATCGTTTTGCCTCATCTGTAGCAGGTTTTTCAGAACTCTTGCGAAACAGTCAATACCTAAACGCATACACATTTAACGACGTTATTGATCAAGCTGAGAAAGCAAAAGGGAGTGATCGGTATGGTTATCGAAGTGAATTTATCCAGCTAGCTAGATTACTGGTTGGTGAATCTGTCGAACGATAACGTCGTTAAATAGAATTTAACTCTACAACGCTAAGCTAGTGAGTTAACTCTCTAGCTTAGCGTGAAAATAGCTAGCTCACATTTCGTGCTTGCTCCCACGCCAGTTTAGTCAATCCGTATTTATGCAACTGCTGATCTACTTTAGAGACGACCTGATCTTGTGTTTCACAAATATACTTTCTGACTAACCCTCCGTCCGCCAAAACCTCTACCGACCAACGAGTGTTTTTTTCATCGAATTTGCCATGAGCAATCTCAATCGTCATATGCTTTTGCTGGGGGCTTGCACACCCAACATCAATTCTGCTGAACACATGCGTTTCATAAAAACCTTTACGCAATATATGTTCCTCGCAGTTAATATGCTCACTATTAAAGCCTTTAGTTTGCTTTAGCTCAGGATATCGTTTAAACAGATAAACCAGTACCCAACCTAACTGTTCAATATAAGGGACCTGCTCACTCTTAAAGTCACTCACCACTATCGAGCTCGGCAACCGAGGTTTAACAATGTTGATATTGGCTTTTAAGATCACTCTATTGGCGTTTAATGAAACGACATCAGCTAAATATTGACGCTTCGTGCTTTTACGTGACTTTTTAATGAATTTTTCATGACTCGTAAGTAAGCTAACGTTTTCATTTTCTAGGTCATTACGAACGAGTTGATGATGCTGTGTTTTTATTTGTATGTCACTCATCATGAGTACCTCCATAGCGGTTAACGTCCTGATAGTTCTGATCAGCGAAACAATTCACACCATCATAATTATCTTTTTTGCCGCCCCTCTCAATGATGAGAAACCACCATACTTGTAAGTAGAACCCGAATAATTAAAAGCTTTATTCGTATTTATTTTTATATTTTGGAACCAAATTCAAATACGGCACATTAGTACCGATAGTATAATAACGTCCATAGAATTTTCGCTGTATTGAACACTATTGGCCAAAGCGACACCACGGATGCCCAAATCGGTCAATGAATAAAAAGGTGTACAGCGGAATACTGCACGCTATTAAACCTGTCGAATGCTAAATGGAGTCAACAATGACTGAAGTCACTGCGTTATGGGGTTTCCCTATTGATGAGCAACTACATATAGACGCTCATAATACCGTCCAAAAGATACAAAACGACTGCGGTAAAGGCACAAAACAACTCAACGAAGAAGCGGCTAAAATTATTGTAAAGCTCGCACATCATGGCCTCGAAAATTACTACCGCCGCCCTACTGAGATTGTGCCAATTCACCCGACGATGAAAAAAGTAGCCGACACCGGCATTAAAGCGGTAATGGGTGCTATTCAATTAGTCATCAAGCAATTTTTCAAAAAAAGAAATGATGAAGAGCTTAAACTTTTAAGCCTTTATATGGAGCAAATGCTTTGGACTCCTTCCGATAAAGACCAACCACACCTAGTGTTTGGGGTACATGATGAATTGCACCAAAAAGCAATAGTCCTCATTGCCCAAGTAAGAAATGAAAAAAACACCAACGCTTATATAGATGACGTCATTGATGCGATGTGTGAGCTTGTCGATCTAAGCCTTTACAACTACTACCACCAACCTATTAATAAAGTAGAAATGGGTAGTATGAGTAAAAAAACAGCAGATATGGGTATAAACCAAGCTGAAAAAGGAATCAGAAAGCTAATCGATAAGCTTTTAAGGGAAGTAAGTCATAGACAATTAGTCGAACTTTCTTACCACCTTGAAAGCATGATTCATCAAAAAGCGGCTGAATGAAGACCCTATGATCATCCCCATTGAATGTTAGGATACATGCATTAACAAGGCGATAAAATCGCCGAGAAAACCGCCTTTACCATCGCAACTAAAACAAGAACCGTATTAAACGGTCCTTTTATGTATATTTTTGAAAATGTTCAATCATTTGACCCTCAAACACTGACAGCCCAAATAGGCTGGCCGGTAGAAAAAGCCATAGACGGCGTCGATAGCTATCAATACAAAGAGGTTAAAGCCTTTAAAAGCGTTAACTTTACGCATGAAGGCCCCCACTCAGAACTTCCTCTGATATGGCAAAACTTGGCGGCTCAAGCGGTTGCAGAAGGACATACCATTACTGGCGAAGGAAGAACATTCATCAGACTCTCTCGCGCAAATGGCGATGTAGTAGCCGAGCTTCAATTGGGCATTCAATAATCGAGTAAACGGCGCGCTCTAATAGGTGAACTTAACCGCCAGGGAAAAAACCTTGCACGCCGGTAAAAATGATCTGCGCGGCAATAGCCGATACGAATAGCCCAGTAATTTTCTGCATCACTGAAATAGATTGCTCGCTGATAAATTTTTGCAGCCAACTAGACGACAATAACATAACACCGATCGTCACGGTCGCCCCCACCAACGAAACCAAGAACTCCAGCAACTGCAAAGCACTGCGGGGTTCTGCCCCCATCACCATCAAGACACCAATAACCCCAGGGCCTACGGTGATCGGGATAGCCAATGGCACAACGGCGATATCATTTTCATGCTCATTTGAACTAATCTTGCGAGTCCCGTTAACCAGAGATACCGCACTCAAAAAAAGCAGTGATCCCGCACCAATTCTGAACGCATCCAGCGTAATACCAAACAACTCAAAGATATATTTCCCAAAGAAAAACATCGATAAACAGCTAATTAACACCGTAATGGTTACTTTTAAGGACGTCTGCCTTTTCTCCAATTCATTCATATGACTGGTCATAGTGATAAAAGAAGAAAGCACAAAAAACGGTGTCATGATGAAAAGTAATTTTAGATAGTTATTAATAAGCGCGGTTAACAATGAATACTCCAAAAACTGAAATGCCTGACCAAATTAGATAGAAAGCAGTTTTGAGCATAGTCTATTATCGCACCCAGTAAAAGCAGCCTATATTCAACACTCAGTTGATCCTTCTCACGATCTTTACAATCCATTGCTTGCCATCTGCCAAACTTCGATTATGATATAGTTTATCAAGTGATTAATTAAATACTATTCGGGTCAGACTAACGATGACAAAAGAGAATAAACGCGGCCGCCCTTCTGACCCTGCGATTCAGCAACAGCGCAAAGAGCAGTTAATGGATACCGCTTACCAACTGCTCAACCAAAAAAGTTATCGCGCGATTACCATTCGCGAGATTGCCGAACAAGCAGGTATGAAGTCTGCGATGATCAGTTATTACTTCACCAATAAAGAAGGGCTTTTTACCGCCTTAATTGAGCGTTATGCTGCGACTAATTCAACTCAATTTGAAGCCATATTAAAAAGCCCTGAGCCTATCAAAGCATTTATCAAAAAGGCCGTGATCCATTTTTCTGAGAACCCGGCTTTATCCCGCCTCATTGCTGACGAGGTGTTAACCCAACAGAGTGACCTTGGGGATAAGTTCTTAACCATAATCCCCAAAAAAATCGCGACCTTCTTACCGATGCTGATTAGGGCCGAACAAAAAGCAGGCCGTATACACGCAGATCTTAACCCTAAGTGGGCGGCATTTTCGTTAATGAGCATGATTGTGATGCCGTTTATAGCGGCACCTGCAAGAGAAAAGGCATGGGGTATCAGTCTGCAAGACATCACCAGTGACGCTTGGACAGATCAGCTTTATCACCTTTATATGTCTGGCTGCAAGACACCGCACCCTGCAACCCATTAACACCCAAATTTAAAAGTTGAATTTAACGAAAAACAGGACACAAATCATGGCTGCCACACTACTAAGCCGTCGCTATATGTTTATCATCATTGTTGCATTAGGCGTTCTGGCCGCCGTTATTATCGTTAAATCCCGTCCTTCGATGCAGCATCAGCCCGAGGCTCGCATGATCACGCAGGTCACCACTATTGATGTGAGCCAGCATGTAGTCCGACCCTCAATTACGGGCTTCGGTGAAGTTAAACCCGACATACTGTTGGACGCAAAAGCAGAAGTAGCTGGAAAAATTGTTTATGTAAACCCACAGTTAAGAACGGGTAACATTCTAGCAAAAGACACTGTCGTCATTAAGATTGAAGATCACGATTACCTTCTTGCCCTCAAACAGGCTGAGGCGGATTTAGCCGTTAGCAAAGCCAACTTAAAAGAGATGAAACTTAAAAGAGATGAAACTCAACTTAAATGACACCCAAGTTAATCTAGAGTTGGCAAAAGAAAAGCTAGGCATTGCCACAAAAGACCTCCGTCGTAACGAACAGCTACTTAAAAACGGGTCAATATCACCAACCGCTATTGGGGCACAACAAACCATTGTGTTGCAGTTGAAACAAGAAGTTCAAAGCCTAACTAACCGACTTGAAACACTTCCGTCTCAGTTAGACGTTCAAGAAGCCAGAATCATTATCTCTCAGGCAACCGTTGAAACTCAGCGACGTAACCTTGAACGCGC
Source organism: Alkalimarinus alittae (assembly GCF_026016465.1). NCBI lineage: Bacteria > Pseudomonadati > Pseudomonadota > Gammaproteobacteria > Alteromonadales > Alteromonadaceae > Alkalimarinus > Alkalimarinus alittae. The sequence continues at coordinate 259,516 of NZ_CP100390.1, read as the reverse complement.
CGTTATTAAGCTCCCCTTTAATGCACGCATTACCGGCCTTTCGGTAGAAGAAAACCAATTCGTCGGCCAAGGGGCATTGTTGTTTTCAGCACAGACTATTAACAAGGTATTAATTAACGCCCAATTCCAATTGGAGCAATTCCGAATTCTGGCGAGAGGATTTAAAGATAGCACGCTGCTGGAAGAGGCATTTGAGAGTGGTGATTCACAAGCATTATTTTCTCGCTTAGGTTTATCTGCAAAGGTCAGAATCGCTGGTGATAATTTCATCACTTGGGATGCCAAAGTAGAACGCGTCAGCGGAAACCTCGACCCAGCCTCTCGAACACTTGGCGTTATTGTCAGCGTAGACGAGCCCTACAAAAACATTCGACCTGGTATAAAGCCACCACTCATGCAAGGCATGTATACGGAAGTGATTCTTTTTGGTAACCCTAAACAATATTTTGTCGCGCCCAGAGATGCCTTACATGAGAAACAGGTATTTCTTGTCGATCAAAACAACCAGCTAAAACGAATCGACATAAAATCCGAAGCGCAAGGCGACATGCTGTTGATTGAAAACGGCTTAAATGTAGGCGACAAAATTATTACCTCCGACTTATTCCCCGCTGTTACGGGCATGAAACTCCAACCAACGCCTGATGACGCAAAGCAGCGGCAGATTGTTGATTGGCTGGAGGCTCAGCAATGATCCATTTTTTCGCTGCACACCCTACTGCATCAAGACTCATCATGGGTTTATTTCTGCTTGCGGGAGTGCTAACACTGCCTGAGATAAAGCGAGAAACCTTTCCGCAGATCAACTCCTATGAAGTACAAGTCGCCGTGCCCTACCCTGGTGCCTCGCCCATCGATGTCGAGCAAGCTATTTGCAGGCCTTTAGAGGACGCTCTAGATGGCATCAGCTTTACCGAAGAGAAGCGTTGTGAAGCTAGAAACTCTATCGGTTATATGACGATTAAAATGTTAGACGAAGGGGATTTTAGGGAGTTTAATGAGGATATAAAAAGCGCGGTCGATGGCATTGATAGCTTTCCTGATAAAGCAGAAACGCCTGTCATCACTGAGCTCGGTAGAACTCAGAGTGTCATCACTGTAGCGGTTGTAGCTGACATCCCTCGTCCCGAGTTAAAAAATCTGGCCGAAGATATGAAACAGCGTATGCTACGCGACACGATTGTCCCACTGGTCGACATACAGGGCTTTTCTACCCGCCAGTTTAAAATACAAGTCTCACAACATAATCTACGACAGTACGGCCTAAGCCTGCAAGATATCGCACTCTTGGTTAGCAAGCAGAACATTGACCTCCCCGCTGGCGACATCACCACTCAAGACAGAAATTACCAAATACGTTTTAGCGATGAAAAGCGCTCCATAGACGAGCTTAAACAGTTGGTCATTATTGGGGGCGGTCAACGTAATGAAGTCCGACTGGCAGATATTGCCACCATTACCGACGGTTTTGATAACGAAGAAGACAAAGTCACCTTCAACGGAAAACCCGCCGCCTTTTTAAAAATTAACAAAAACACCCGCGATGACAGCCTGACAATATTAGACGCCACCGAGCAGTTTATAGCAGAACAGAAACAGCGCTTGCCAGAACAGGTCGAACTTTACCTCACGCAAGATCAAACCAGTATCATCAATGATCGTATCGAAATGCTCTCCACCAATGCCTGGCAAGGGCTTATCTTGGTGTTTGTCGTCATGTGGCTGTTTTTTGGTACTCGCTATGCCTTTTGGGTGGTTATGGGCTTACCTATTTCATTTTTGGCAGGGGCGTTTTTACTTGGCAACATTGGCGTTAGCATTAATATGTTCTCGATGGTGGCATTGCTCTTGGCATTAGGCATTTTAATGGATGATGCCATTGTCATTAGTGAAAGCATTGGTAGTCAAATGAAGCGGGGTAAAAAACCGATCGACGCCGCTGTAGATGGCACTAAATTAGTTGCCAAGGGGGTGATTTCATCCTTCTTGACCACACTATGCATCTTCTCAGGCCTACTCTTCCTTAAAGGAAACATAGGCCAGATATTGGTGATTATCCCCACGGTACTAATCGCAGTTATCTCTGTATCTTTGATCGAAGCTTTTTTTATTCTACCCCACCATTTACAAAAATCATTAACTCAACAAAACAAAGCTGACAAAGCGAAGGGCTGGGAAAGCCGTTTCAGAGAGCGCTTTGACACAAAGTTTGATGAAGCCCGGGCAATGATCGACCGCTGGGTTGCTGAACTGATCAATGTGCGTTATGCGTTTATGGGAACGGTCGTCGCGGTATTTATCATATCCGTAAGCATACTCGCCTCAGACGTTATTAAATTCTCCCCCTTCCCCAATGTCGAAGGCGACCTTATTCAAGCAAGAATTTTGATGCCAACAGGCACTTCATTGAACCGCACCGAAGAAGTGGTGAAGCACTACACTGAAAGCCTGCAGCTTAGTAATGAGCGCTTTACTCAAAAAGGTAACCCTGCCGTTGAAGCGGTCACCGTTGAATTTAACACCCATGCAGACGCGTTTGAAGCGGGCCCTCACTTAGCCACTATTAGTGTTGATATGCGCACCGCAGAAGAGAGAGACTTTACGCTAAACGCGTTTATGGATGACTGGCGAGACACAGCGGGGGTTGTTCCTGACGTATGGAGCGTTGCATTTAAAGACCCTAGCATTGGGCCTGGCGGGCGCGCTATTCATATTCGCTTACAGGGTGAAAACCTTGACGAGTTATCTCAAGCCTCCCATGAGTTACAGCACTGGCTAGCAGGCTATCCAGGTGTGAACAACTTAATCGACGACTTACGCCCGGGCAAACCCGAATTTACACTCCACCTAAAAGCCGGTGCATTTTCATTGGGTATTGACGCTCAGACAGTGGCCTCACAGCTACGTGCCGCCTACCATGGCGCCAAAGTGATTGATTCAACGGTAGGGCTTGAAACCTACGAAGTCAGCGTCATGCTCGATGAAGCTTCGAAAGATGAACTGGCTGACTTTGATTCATTCCCCATCATTCATCCCAAATCAGGCGCTATTATTCCCCTTGCCCATGTAGCGGATATATCCCCTACCCGAAGTTACTCTCGTATTAACCGGGTCGATAACCAACGCACCGTCACCATTTATGGCGACATAGACAGCGACAAAAACAACACTGCTGAGGTTCTTGCCGACCTCAAAAAAGGTAAAGTAGCCGAACTTCAGGCGCAATTCCCAAATACTAAAATCAACTTTGAGGGTGAAGTAAAAGAAGCGGCAGAAACTCAAGGCTCTATGAGGATAGCCTTTATTTTAGGCTTAGCGGGGGTCTTTATTTTACTGAGTTTCCAGTTCAGATCTTATGCTGAACCACTGGTAGTGATGCTAAACATTCCGTTAGCCTTTATTGGCGTAGTGTTTGGTCATTGGCTAATGGGCATTGATATCACCATGCCCTCCCTGCTGGGGTTTGTCTCACTATCAGGCATCGTGGTTAACGATTCAATTCTACTGGTGGAGTTTGTGAAACGCCATGTATCAGAAGGTATGTCGGTTCATGAAGCCGCCGCACGCGCCAGCCATGACCGGTTTAGGGCGGTACTATTGACCTCGCTGACCACCATGGCAGGTATGGCGCCATTGTTGTTCGAAACCAGCCTGCAGGCGCAGATACTGATCCCGCTAGCAACCAGTATTTTCTTTGGTATTGCCAGCTCTACGCTGTTAGTGCTTTTCGTGGTGCCTTGTTTTTATAGCATTTTAGAAGACTTTGGGGTGGCGAAAGCGTCTCGAAAAATCCAGCCATAAAGAGTGAGGGCTTACTCCTACAAAAACTACATTCCCTGTAGGAGCTGCACTTTGCTGCGATTATTTTCAGAACCCACAGCACGAATATCACCTTCATTCGTGGCTTAGAGCCACTCCTACAAAAAACTACACACCCTGTAGGCGCTGCACTTTGCTGCGATTCTTTTCAAAATCCACCGCACGAATATCACCCTTCATTCGTGGCTTAGAGCCACTCCTACAAAACCACACACCCTGTAGGCGCTGCACTTTGCTGCGATTATTTTCAGAACCCACAGCACGAATATCACCTTCATTCGTGGCTTAGAGCCACTCCTACAAAAAACCACACTCCCTGTAGGAGCTGCACTTTGCTGCGATTATTTTCAAAACCCACAGCACGAATATCACCCTTCATTCGTGGCTTAGAGCCACTCCTACAAAACCACACACCCTGTAGGAGCTGCACTTTGCTGCGATGTTTACACCTGCATTAAGATATATCTATACCCACACGGCATTCCAAAGAGGATATTGCCCTATATGATCAACTAATCCAGCCCTTAACGGATTGGCCACAACATACCGAGCAACCGCTCGTATATCCTCTTCTTTTCTAATTCCTCTATCATGATAGGCGGCATCCCACACCGAACCTTTACGACAGAGTGATCGATTAACCGCACGGCTACTGCCAGATTTTAAACGATTAATAACTGCACCCAGGTCATAACGGTCTCCCAATTGAATTAACCAGTGTGCATGATCGGGCATTAGCACCCAACACATTAAGGTCGCATCTGCTAATAGACTTTTATTTTCAAAGCTTCTAGCGGCCACAGACCCTACCTGAAAATTAAATAGAGGCTCTCTATTGAGGGTGGAGGCTGTTACCAAGTAGATGGAATGATGAAGCGATACGCGGCCTTTGCGTAATGATTTATGGCCTAATTGTGGATTATTCATGACACCTCCTTATGTCTTTTTAGCGCCACAGTGGCGTTTCAACTCATACCTATTCGTGGCTTAAAGCCACTCCTACAAAAACCCCACACACCCCGTAGGAGCTGCACTTTGCTGCGACTCTTTCGCTAACCAAACAACTTCTCAGCCCACTTAGTTAACCCCGCCGTAACACTGCCAAAGTGGTCTCCATCCATGATAGGAATCTCACCTAATTGCTGCTGAATCGCGTCTCGGATCACGGGCGACTTTGCAGTTCCGCCCGTGACATAAACCAAATCAGGGGAACATTGGGCTTGTGTTACGGCTTCTTTCATTAGTGCAGATATTCTATTAAGGGGGCCTTGAATCGCTTCAGCAAACAAGGCTCTTGTGACAGGCTGAGTTAATCCTTGTTCTATGAACCCTAGTGCTTTGCTAATTTCAAGTGAATCAGACAGTTCAATTTTGCTTTGCTCTCCGCAACGTACTAACTGGTGATTGGTCTTATGCTGCTGCAAATCCAGTAAGCGTTTTACTAATGCAGGGTTACTCGCATCTCGGCAGAGTTGCGCTAGCAATTCAACATTAGCTCGACTACTAAACTCCATTTGAGCGTTAACATCATTAGTGCGGACCGCATTCCAATAAGGTTCGCTTGGCATGACTAAACCGCTCTTTAAGCTACTACCTAGCCCTAACAACGGCATAAACGCCTTATAGCTCAGATGAATATCCAGATCATTACCACCAACGCGTTGCCCGCTATGCCCCAAAAAATCATCTTCACGATTAGCTTTAATACGATGTGATGGCCCCATACGCACCACGGAACAATCGGTGGTGCCGCCGCCAATATCGACCACTAAAACAACCTGATCTTGCTGCATATTGGTTTCGAAATCGATGCCTGCGGCTAAAGGCTCGTATAAGAATTCCACCTGCTGATAACCCGCCCGCTGAGCAGCCGTTGTTAATATCTCAATGGCTTGTTGATTGCTCTTTTCTCCACCACTGCCCTGAAAGTTAACGGGGCGACCAATGACAGTTTGAGTAATAGACTTCTGAAGAGATGTTTCGGCCTGACGCTTGATAGACTGCATCATGGCGGTCACAATATCCTCAAAAAAGGCTATTTGCTCTTGTCGTAAACCACTCACACCTAAAAATGACTTCGGCGATTTTACAAAATAGCCTTCTTCGGGGAAGTTAATATAGTTGTCAATCGCCTCTTCACCGACAAACAAGATATTGTCTTGTTCGCCAATGTTGAGGTTTCGACGTATTTGAGAGGCTCGCTGAATCGCCGCCGCGCGCTGCTGAACATACGCCTCGCGACACGCGTCTGATTCTATATTGTGAGCTACCGACTCACAAATCAAACCGCGGTCTGCAGCATAAAGGGTTGAAGGAGCAAAACGCTGCTCACCCCATAGAGGCAGCAGTTTAACCGCACCCTGGTCCATCACACCCACTGCACAATTTGAACTACCGTAATCAAAACCCGCAAACATGACTCTGCCACACCACCTGAAAGAAAAGGGTGGGCAAACTATCATACTTAACAACACAAACAAAGGGGTGAAAATAGTTAGTCGCCTTAGGCGATGTTCTTCTATACTTTCTTAAGGGTAAGACTTTACCAACAATAAAAAATGGTTTAACTAAATGCTAAAATCTAGTTTGATTATCTTCATCATTATGCCGCTTTCTTTGTTATCGATGACACAAACGGCAACAGCACAAACATCAACCATTAACATTACCACCTTTGATCAAGCTGCGCCCCGCCTTAGTGTGAGTGAAATGGTTATGCGTGAGATCTATAGCCGACTCAATATAGAGCTTCAGTTGAGTAAACACCCAGGCAATCGTGCACTCTCACTAGCAGATGAGGGGAGGGTCGATGGAGATCTAATCAGGACGACTGCGGTCGAAGATATCACACATAACCTCATTAGAATCCCCACTCCGATAGCCCAAATCAAACATGTAGTGTATACAAAAAAAGAAAGGTCATTTGAGGTCAAAGGCTGGGGCTCACTCAAGCCTTACAAAATAGGTATTATAAGAGGTGTTAAAATAATAGAAGAACGAAGTAAATCGCTCCATCCGGCCATAATAAGCTCGCCGAAATCACTTTACAAAATGCTCTATTTAGAACGTATCAACGCGGCAGTATTTACAGAGCTTGACGGATTGTTCACGCTCAAGGCACTAAACCTACATCACGAAATTATTAAACTGTCGCCGCCTTTAGAAATAACCCCTGGCTATCATTACTTACATCGTAAACATGCGGTACTGATAGAAAAGCTGTCTACCTTAATGCAAGAGATGGAAGCCTCTGGCGAACTTCAAGCACTGATTGAAAAATCTGAAAACATGATTATAGATTCGCTACCTTAACGGCTATCAAAGTATTCATTCCACTTGGCTTCTGCCTCGTCACCAAAGAGTATTTCACATGCTTTTTTCAGCCCTAACGAGTGTTTAATATCTTCTTTTTTCACCACTAATGAGATTTTAGAGCGTCGTCTTAAAAAATCTTCTAACTTAGTCACCATCTCGCGCCGCGCCGCCTGCTCAATTTCACAGCGTAGGTATTCAGCATTCTCTATCAAGAGTTCAGCTTCTTGCGGATCAGCCCTTATCGACTCGAGTAGATTAAACGCATGCGCGCCATAGCGCCGCCATAACCGTTGCGACAAACATTCAGATGAAGAGGCATGGGTCATTTCGTCTAGCCCTATCAATCTCGCTTGGTGCATAAATTCCTTCTTTACGGGCGCAGGCGGCTCACCATACCAACGCGCCTGGGGATACGGATAACAAACACCGAGGGTTTCTACTATTTCACTCACTTCATCGCCAACATTTAAACAATCGGTGAGCTTGCCACCATAAATGCTGAGGTGTTTGTCTTGAGGATTTACATCCACGGCATGTTTTCTCGATAGCTGTAACCAGTCGGTTTCATCTGTGTCGTTGCCTTCGACCACCAACGGTCTAGCGCCACTGCGTTCTGCGACAATGTCTTGCTCAGTCAGCGGTTTATCCAATTTAAGTCGAGCATTAATATTATCTAAAACAAATTGACGATCTTCAGCCGTGACTGCAGTAATGGGGTCATCCACCTTAGTATCCGTTGTTCCAATGCAAGTTTTGGGGCCCATAGGGATAACAAAAAATAGCCGCCCATCGTCTGCAAAAAACGTCAGTACCCGCTGACTCGGTGTCAGCCGGTCAACAATGAGATGAATGCCTTTGGAGAAAATATGATGGTGATTAGTCTTCTGACCAGATAGCTGGTTATGTTCATCGACGAACGGGCCGCACGCATTAATCAACACCTTAGATCGAATAGTCATGCACTCGCCTGTGATTTCGTCTTGTGCGCGTGTCACCCAACAACCACCCTCACGCGAAGAACCCAACGAGCTAACATAGTTAGCCGCAACACAACCATAGTTCATAGCCGAACGAATAAAGTTAAAGACAAATCGAGCATCATTGTCATAAAGGTATGCATCAGAATACTCAAACCCGCCACTACAGTCTTCAGTGTTAACAATGGATTCTTCTTCATTTATTTTTTGGGCTGACAAGTATCGTGGCAGACGAGTAAACCCGTTACCCATCAACCAATAAAGCAGCGTCCCCATAAATAAAAATAACGGAGGATAGCGAAAACCTTTATTAATCGTGGTGAAAAACCGCACCTCTTTTACCGTTGAGGGATAACTACGCATTAACTTATTACGAGACATACAGAGCTTTCTGACTAAACCAAACTCATACGTCTCCATATACTTAATGCCACCCCAGGCAAGATTAGATGATTGTTGGCTGGTAAATCCGGCAAAATCACGCCTATCGATCAGCGCCACTTTCGCACCTCTGGCTGCTAGTGCTGCGGCAGATACAGCACCATTAATCCCGCCCCCAACCACCAGCACATCAAAAGTATCTTGGCTGAGTTTTTTAATATTATTCGTTCTTAATTTCATGAAATGTTCTTTGTAAAGAAAATGAGATTACCCATGAGTACCACCCTTCTTCAGAGTATAGTCATAATCAATGTGGCTGTGATATGAAGTGTCTATCGCCCCTCTGGCGATACTCAGCATAACAGCCTTGTTTTGTGGTAGCGTGTAGGACTCGGCAACGTAAATTTTGTGTAAAATGACCTGATAATCGTATCGAGCCATAATATAGTAGTGGCAACAATCAGATGACACCTCTAATTCAATATGGGGATACTCCCCTAGTAACGTGAAGTTATCTACATGATGAAGCTATACACACCCTTTTCTATGATTATTTTATTCAGCTTTGTAGTGGTTGGATGTAGCACTGTACCTAGAGAAGAATACCCTAAGGCTGAAATCCCTGTCGCATGGCAGCAGCCGGTCAGCATGCAAGCGACTCAAAAAGCGGCATGGATTAAAGATTTTAATGACCCTCAGCTTGAAGCACTCATACAGCAGGCCTTAGCTAATAACCACGATTTGAAAGCGTCTGCGGCTCGCGTTGAAGCCGCACTAGCTCAAGCTCGCATTGCAGGAGCGGCTCTAAACCCAAGTGTTAATGGCAATATGGATGCGCAAAGGCGACGTTCTAATTCAGAGAATAACGGCAACGTCAGCAATAATTACAATACAGACCTCGGCTTAGGCGTTGATATCAGCTGGGAGGTCGACCTATGGGGGCGGCTATCAAACCGCGCCAACGCTGCCACATTAGACGTTGAAGTGTCTGAAGCTGAGTGGCAAGCCGCCCAGTTATCGCTGGCTGCTAGCGTGGCAAGAAGCTGGTTTAACCTCACGGAAGCACAACTACAGCTTAACCTCGTTGAACAGCGGTTACTAAATTTAAGCGACAACTTAATCACCATTGAAGAAGACTTCAAATTAGGTCTGAGGGATGCTCTTGATGTGTATTTAGCCCGTGCAGATGTGGCCGGTGAGCAAGCGCGCATTGCCAATCGACGCTCCGACCTACTGAGTGCAAGGCGAACACTTGAAATACTGTTAGGCCAGTATCCAGAAGGACTTATCAACAGTACCTCAACCCTAACACCGCTCCGTTCACCTATTCCTAGCGGACTACCTTCTGAGTTGTTACAGCGAAGACCCGATTTAATCGCCAGCCAAAAACGCTTGGCATCAACCAATGAGCTCGCAGCCGCCGCACATGCTGACCGATTCCCACGGTTGACCTTAACTGGCGACGTTGGCACGCGGTCAAACGACCTGAGTAACTTAGTCAGTAGCGACTATTTAGTTTGGTCGGTATTTGGAGGCCTGACTGCCCCGATTTTCGATAGTGGTCGGCTTGAAGCAGAAGAAGAACGAGCCGTCGCCAATATAAAAATGGCTGAAGCCAATTATAATCAAGCGCTGTTAAATGCCTTTCAAGAAGTCGAAGCCGGCCTTATTAATGAAACCTTATTACAACAGCAAGAAGCCGCACTAAAGACCGCGTCTGAAGAATCACAAGCCGCTGAAGATCTGGCCTTTGATCAATACCAAAGTGGTTTACTAAACTTCGTAACAGTACTCGAATCACAGCGCCGTTCGTTCGATGCTCAAAGCACAGAGATTGACGTGCGCAATCAGCGCCTACAAAACCGCATCAACCTTTACTTGGCACTGGGAGGCGCATTTGTCGATGACACATCCAACCAGCAAGACGCCAAACAAAAAACCAGTACTGACCTGACCAAAGGATTTTTGAGTAAATGAACCCTCTAGCAAAACAAAGCCTAAAAGTACTTCTGCCTATCATCATTTTGGCTATCTCCGCTGCGGCTGCGTTTACCATCAACCAAAACCCGACTCAGGCCCGCAAAGCACCGCAAGCCAAACAAGCACAACTTAATGTCGATGCCATTCCCCTTGTTCGCAGTTCTTACACTGTAAAACTTAACGCATATGGTGAGGTTCGCCCCAGAACAGAAGGCACCTTGGTATCTCAAGTATCTGGCACACTCACTCAGGTTTCACCGCAATTTCAGAATGGCGGTTTTTTTGAGGCCGGAGAGACTCTTGCTCAAATTGACGATCGAGATTATATTGCTGCAGTGACGATGGCAGAATCAGACCTTATTCAAGCGCAATTTGAACTAGAAGAAGAACGCGCTCGAGGCCAGCAAGCAGAAGCCAACTGGCAGCGTATCGGTAAGGGTCAGCAAGCCTCTGAGCTGGTCCTCCGTAAACCCCAACTTGCCGCCGCTAGCGCCAAGGTCGCGTCGGCCAAAGCCTCCCTCGATAAAGCCAAACTCGACCTGCAACGTACTGAAATATCAGCGCCGTATGCGGGCAGAATTGTGGATAAAAAAGTCGATGTCGGACAGTTCGTATCAACCAATACCGAACTCGCTAATATCTACGCCACTGACTACATAGAAATACGCCTACCACTAGGCCCACAACAAGTAGGATACTTATCCATTCCTGAGCAGTACCGAGGCAACGACACTTCGCCAGTAAAAGGGCCTCATGTCGAGATGATCGCCAGACAAGGGCACAAAACGTTTAAGTGGGAGGGCTTTATCAGTCGAGCCGAAAGTACCCTTGATAGCAATAACCGCCAACTCTACGTAATTGCCCAGCTAAACGATCCTTATCGCCAGCGCGACGATGGCACCCCCCCCCTAAAAATTGGTCAATTTATCGAAGCTGTCATCACCGCCAATACGATAGACAACGTCTTTGTGATACCCCGTTCAGCACTTTACCAAGGTAAAACCGTGGTACTGGTTGAAAATAAGTTGTTAGTCCGTCGCAATGTAGAGGTTATCTGGTCGGATGAAACCCATGCGGTGATCAGCAACAACCTCAACCCCGGAGAGTGGTTGGTCACAACCCCGCTGGGTAACCCTGTGTCTGGCACACGCGTAACCATTAGGAGTCAATAATGCACGGTCTTATTGCTTGGTTTGCGCGTAACGCCGTTGCCGCCAACTTATTAATGATGACGCTGATAGGGTTAGGCAGTTTCTCCTTAGCGAAATTAATCCCATTAGAAGTCTTCCCCAGTATCGAGCGAGACGCCATCAACATCGCGGTCGGTTATGCGTCGGCGTCGCCTGAAGAGATCGAAGAAGGCGTCTCAATTCTTATTGAAGAGGCCATTTTTGACCTCGAAGGCATTGAAAAAATTACCTCCAAGTCATTTGAAGGCGCCGGTGTGGTAACGGCAGAACTAGAAGACGGCTACGACAAGCGCGACCTGCTTAATGATATCAAAAGTCGGGTAGATTCTATTAACAACTTCCCCGCTGATGCCGACCGCCCTTCGATTGCTATTTCTGAGTATAAACGTGAAGTGATCAGTGTCGTAGTGTCTGGCAAGCAGTCAGAAAAAGAACTCCGCGTCGTCGCTGAACAAGTAAGAGATGAACTCAACAGCTTACCCGAAGTTACACAGGTTTTTGTCGAATCCACTCGTGCCTACGAGATCGCTATTGAAGTGCCAGAGCGTATTTTACGTGAGTATAACCTCTCGATGGATGATATCGCATCAGCGGTTAAAGGCGGCTCCATTGACCTCTCTGCAGGCAGTGTAAGAACAGCAGGCGGAGAAGTATTAATCCGCACCAAAGGGCAGGCCTATCAACAAGAAGATTTCGAGAAAATAACCATCTTAACGCGCCAAGACGGCACTCGCATCACCTTAAAAGAGCTCGCTAATATCAACGATGGTTTTGAAGAAGACCCCGTTAAAATTCGCTTCAATAACCGACAAGGCATTCTCGTTGAAGTCTATCGAGTCGGCAACCAAAGCGCCATTGAGATAGCCGATGCCGTTAAGGCGTATGTGGCTGAAGCAGACCAAAGAATGCCCGACGGAATCTCGGTAGGTTACTGGCGCGATAGCTCCCGAATCGTCAAAGGTCGCCTTAACACATTGATTAATAGTGCCGTTCAGGGGGGCTTTCTTGTTCTCGTGTTGCTTGCGTTATTTCTCCGACCGGCCGTAGCTTTTTGGGTCTGCGTGGGGATTCCCGTTAGTTTTATGGGCGGTTTTTTAACCATGCCGTTTTTTGATGTCAGCCTAAATATATTTAGCCTTTTTGCCTTTATTCTCGTGCTCGGCATCGTGGTGGATGATGCTATCGTCACTGGAGAAAATATCTACGCTCACATCCAACGTAACGATGATCCGATGGAAGCCGTGATACGCGGCACCCAAGAGGTTTCTGTTCCGGTCACGTTTGGCATACTCACCACCATTGCAGCATTTATACCGTTAGCGCTTATCGAAGGCCGCCGTAGCGTATTATTTGGTCAGATACCGCTTATTGTCGTGCCCGTGTTACTTTTTTCATTGGTTGAATCAAAGTGGATTTTACCGGCCCATTTAAGGCATCTAAAAAAACTCCCTTCAGACCCAGCCCAACAGGGGCGCTTTATGCGCGTACAGCAAAGTATTGCGAACGGTTTAGAAAAGGCCATTCTTAAATACTACCGCCCTGTTCTAAAGCAAGCACTTGCGCACCGATACCTTACCTTATCACTGTTTATCGGCACGGGAATTATCATCATTGCGCTGATCACCAGCGGTTGGACCAAGTTTATATTTTTCCCTAGAGTGGAAAGCGAAACCGCACGCGCATACCTCACCATGCCGGCAGGCACAGCCTTTGAAACAACCGATCAATACATCCAAAAAATGAGCGAAGCCGCTCAACAACTTCAAGACAAGTATCGAGATGAGAACGGCAAATCGGTGATCAAAAATATTCTTTCCTCAACCGGCCATGCCGGCGGTACTGGCAGCGGCAATACCAATAAAGGGCGTGTGTTTTTTGAAGTCGAATCTCCCGAAACTCGAACAATGGATATTCGCAGCACCCAATTGGCGAACGAATGGCGAGAAATGATCGGTGATATCCCTGGCGCTGAATCATTAACCTATCGAGCCGAAATAGGCCGTACCGGCGACCCTATTGATGTACAGCTTAGTGGGCAAAGTTTTCAGGACTTGCGTGCAGTGGCTGATCAGTTAAAGCAATTACTGAGTAAGTATCCCAACGTGTTTGATATTGGTGATAGTCTCTCTGATGGTAAACAAGAGTTACGAATTAAACTCAAACCGACCGCCGACTTACTCGGCATTACGCTGTCCGATATTACCCAACAAGTACGTCGCGCCTTCTGGGGTTATGAGGTTCAGCGCATTCAGCGTGGCCGTGATGATGTCAAGGTCATGGTACGCTACCCTGCTAGCGAGCGCGCCTCGCTAAATAATCTCGACACCATGCTAATTCGTACTTCAACAGGCTATGAAGTGCCATTTGATCAAGTGGCAGAGCTTCAACCTAGTACCAGCCCCGCGTCTATTACAAGAATTGATCGTGCCCGCACGCTGAATATAACCGCCGATATCAACAAGCAAGAAGCGGATATTGAAGCCATCAAGCGCGACATCAATCAATTTCTTGAAGAAACATTACCCCGCTATCCGGGTGTGAGTTATACGCTAGAGGGTGAAGCCCGGGAGCAAGAAGAGTCTTTCCATAGCTTATGGCTAGGGTTAATAGGGCTGCTATTTGTGATTTACGCACTACTGGCCATTCCCTTTGGCTCTTATCTACAGCCCTTTATAGTGATGTCAGTGATTCCCTTTGGCGCCATGGGCGCGGTCATGGGTCACTGGATTATGGGGATGGATTTAACACTGCTAAGCCTGATGGGGATATTGGCACTATCTGGCGTAGTGGTGAACGATAGTTTGGTGTTAGTCGACTATATCAACCGGCATAGCAAAAATAGCCAACAGATGTTATTGGCGATTAGTAACGCAGGCGCTGCGCGTTTTCGCCCTGTACTGTTAACATCGTTGACCACCTTTGCTGGTCTTATGCCGTTGATGTTTGAGAAGAGTACACAGGCACAGTTTTTAATTCCCATGGCGGTCTCCCTTGGCTTTGGGATTATCTTCGCCACGGCTATTACGCTGATTTTAGTGCCGGTGAATTATATGATTTTGGAAGATTTAAAGGCGCTTTATCGTGGTAAAGCACCCCAAGAAGAAAGCTAAATTATGATCTTCGCTTATGAGGAATAAATGTTAATGTCGGCTGAACAAGAAATCATAACCTATGCGCACAAAAATACCGTTCTTGGCCTTATAGCGATGGCGGCAACCCAAAAAGGCGTTTGCTTTGTTCAGTTTGGTGAAGACGAAGAGGCGCTGCTGGCTGCGTTAAAAGACGAGTTCCCAAAAGCAGAACGGGTACCCTCACCCGTTCAATCGACAGCTGAATTAAATCGCTGGATAGACGCCCTTGATCAGCATATCAGCCAAGGCACCGCAAGACCCGATCTCCCGCTTGATATTCGAGGCACCGCGTTTCAGATGCAGGTCTGGCAATTCCTGCTCAGCATTCCCGAAGGCAAGGTACTGAGTTATAGCCAACTAGCCGAACAGATAGGTAAACCCAAAGCATTTCGTGCAGCCGCATCAGCCTGCGGCGCTAACCGAATTGGTGTACTTATCCCTTGCCATAGAGTGTTGAGAGGGGATGGCAGCCTTGGGGGATATCGTTGGGGATTAGAGCGAAAGCAAGCCCTATTAGATGCAGAAAAAACCAGAAACCCTAGCCCCACGCCCCTGTAGGAGCACCACTTTGGCGCGATTTTATACTTGAATTGGGTGTTTAGGGCTAACTAGGCTGCGGTTACCCGCAGCCTGTACTTTTACTTAAGCCGCTTTATCGTTTGAGCTATCTTTCATCTTATGTTCAATCACATTTTGATCTTGGTTAATGGCAATAGACCTTGGCTTCATTGCCTCGGGGATTTCCTTCACCAAACTAATCGTGAGCAACCCATCTTTCAGATCTGCTCCTGTGACTTCAATATAATCCGCTAAGTTAAATTTTCGCTCAAAGGCTCGATTGGCTATGCCTTGGTGAAGGTACTTGCGCTCGCCTTCACTTTCTTTCTGGCCGCGAATCGTCAATACGCCCTTTTCTACCTTAATATCGAGCTCATTTTCTGCAAAGCCCGCTACAGCCAACGAAATACCATAACGGTTATCGTCTAATACTTCGATGTTGTAAGGTGGGTAACCCGTTACGCTACTATCTGATTTTAACGAGCTGTCTAACAACGATGCCAGACGATCAAATCCGATGCTGCTACGGTAAAGTGGTGTTAAGTCAATTGAGTTCATAATAAATTCTCCATTAAGAAGCAAAATACAATAAAATCATGAGATTGAGTCGAAACTCTTATCAAAGACGAAGCGACTACACTTAATATATAAGGCTCTGGAATGTTTCTTCAAGTGTTGGTTAAAAAAGTTTAATCTTTTGACTTGATGTGTTTCACTTGAATAATGTCTGCGGTAACGGATTTTAATGCCATAGCCTCTGTCAGAGCCTTCTAAAATAATAACAGTAAGCTTAATTTGGTTTGAATTTTGAAAAAACTATACCTTCTCTGTACAACGTTAATCTGTTTATTTTATTGCTTTTCAATAAACGCAAAAGAACTTGCCGGACATCACTTCCAAAAAAACAAGCCAATTTCAAATCAGCAATGTTTGACCTGTCACCAGCAGGAACATAACAGCTGGCAACAGTCTGATCATGCTAAAGCGATGGCCATTGCTAATAAGCAAAATATACTGGCAAACTTTAATGATGCCGAAGCAAATCACTTTGGCCAGAAAGCACTGTTTTTTATCGACAAAAATCAGTATTTCACCACCATTTCTTATGGCGAAAAAGTTGAAACCTACCCCATAAAATACACATTCGGTTTTTTCCCGCTCCAGCAATATTTAGTCGAAACAAAGCAAGGCACACTTCAAGTATTGCCGTTTTCCTGGGACAACAGAAAAACAGCTGATGGCGGGCAGCGCTGGTTTCATAACTACAGTCACGAAGCAATTAGCCCTGACGACAGGCTTCATTGGCGTCAACCATTGCAAAACTGGAACGGTATGTGTGCCGACTGCCACTCTGATGGCCTGGTCCGGCATTACGACCCAGATACAAATAACTTCAGCAGCCAATTTGATAATATCAATGTTGGGTGCTTATCGTGCCACGGAGATATGTCCGACCATGCCAGGCTAAGAACCACAAAGGGTGACGCAACTAACCCCCCCGTAATTCAACCTACTGCCGGACAATGGATGGTAAATAAGCCCGGAGCTAAAACCGCACACTGGGAAGGCGAAGCACGAGATAACTCCTTTATGGATGACTGTTTTGCTTGTCACTCACTTAGATCACCACTAAATGATGGCATAGAACCCAAAAAACCTTTCTTAGACCAGTTCACGCCACAACTTTTACTCCCGCCTCTTTATCATGCTGACGGCCAGATAAAAGAAGAAGTTTATGTTTACGGGTCGTTTTTACAAAGCAAAATGTTTTCTGCAGGGGTTAACTGTTTAGACTGCCATGATAAACATACGATGAAGGTCAAAGTAGAAGGAAATGGGCTGTGCTTGCAATGCCACAACGTAGATACGTTCAGCCAAAAAAGCCATCATCAGCATGAAAACAATTCTTCCGGCGCACAGTGTGTTAATTGTCATATGCCAGAATCACGCTATATGGGTGTTGACGATAGACGTGATCATAGCTTTAAAATCCCTCGCCCCGATTTATCAATTGCGTTTAATACACCCAATGCCTGCACAAAGTGCCATGATGATAAAACAAATAAATGGGCCAAAGAAAAACTGGAAAGCTGGCACGGTAAACCATCACAGATATTAACCAGCAAGCAAAGGCTGATGGCATTAAATAACGGCCAAACCATTACCCTGGAGCAACACTTACAAATCATCAATGATGAAAAGCTTGATGTCATTAGCAGAGCCTCGGCCATTCAGTTACTCAGTTACTCAGCCGCAGAATTCACAGGTGATATGCTAGCACCCTACTTTAAGCACAGTGAAGCGTTATTGCGTATGTCTGCGGCAAGTGTTGCCTTACTGCTGCCAGAGAAAGATAAAATAAAATATGTAAGCCCATTATTAGATGACAAATACAAAGCCGTCAGGGTTGCCGCTGCCAAAAGTTTAGTTTCAAGCAATATTCCCGCAACTAACCGTCTGCTTTTTGATAAAGCATTCAAATCATTAATCTACGCGAATAAAGTTAATAGCTGGCGTGGTGAAGGTGCCTCCAACCAAGGCATTTTATCGATTGATTCCGGTAAAATAAGCGACGCAGAAAAATCATTTAAGCACGCTACAGAAATAGACCCTTATTTTGATGGTGGCTATATCAACCTGGCTGATTTATACCGTGCTCAGCAAAAAACACTTCAGGCAGGTTCTGTGTTGTTAAGTGGCATTAAATACAATCCAAACTCAGCAGTATTACATTATGCTTACGGTTTATATTTAATCCGCCTGAGTGAGACAGACAAAGCACTGTCACACTTTGAAAAAGCCATGGCACTAGAGCCCATAAACTCTCAGTATGCTTACATAGTTGTATTAGCAATGGATTCATCAGGCCAAAGCAAGCAAGCTTTAGAAAGATTAAAAATGCTTATAGAAAAGTACCAGGACAAGTCTCAATTGAAAGAACTCGGGTTATATTTATCACAAAAAGTAAACTCAAGATCAGACTATAACTGGTTTCTCAGTCAGTAGGCTCTGGCGGACAAAAGCTCGTATTGAAAAGCCAGTATGTCATTAGAAGATAAAGGGGTTAGGTAAAGAAGATTTCAGGTAAAAGGGATTGATGTTAATTAGTTAATAGCAATAATATAAATTTGCGTTAACTAATAAAACAACAACGTTTCTTTATCTAAAAAGGCGCTAAAAATGGAATTTAATAGACTATTAATAGGAGTTGGACTGGTTTTTTTCAGGTTTAAGCTCCTTAAGTGCAGCAGAAGGATTAGATCGTAGTATATTACCAATTGCTGACCCTACACCGACAGTGTCGACGACACTTGATGTACGAAATGCAACACCTCCACCACGGTTTGTTGTGGAGCCACCCAAAGACGCACCGAACGTGCTAATTGTATTAATCGATGATTTAGGTTTTGCCGGTACCAGCGCATTTGGTGGCCCCGTCAGTACTCCAACCTTTGACCAAATCGCAGGGCAAGGGCTTCGTTTATATACGACGGAACACACCAGGTAGAGTTACCTGATGATCCTGACTATCACTTCCTGACAGATATGACAAACCAAGCTGTCTCCTGGATTAAATATCAAAAAGCCCTCACTCCTGACAAACCTTTCTTTACTTATTTTGCCCCTGGCGCTGTACATGCTCCGCACCATGTCCCCAAAGAATGGATAGCTAAGCATAAAGGCAAGTTCGACCAGGGCTGGGACGCAATACGCAAGCAAGTTCTTGACCGCCAAATCAAACTGGGCATCGTACCTAAGGGCACCACACTAGCACCTAAACCTAAAGCAATTCCTGACGGGAATACCCTCTCAGATGATGAGTGTACTCTATTGGCCTAAGCGCATTAAAGCGGCCGGTGAACTACGCACACAGTTCCACCACGTTATCGATGTTGCTCCAACCATTTTGGAGGCCGCAGGTATCCCTGAGCCAACAACCGTAAATGGCGTTACTTAGCGCCCAATCGAAGGTGTCAGTATGATGTATACCTTCGATAATGCTAATGCAAAAGAACAGCATAACGTTCAATATTTCGAAATGTTTGGTAACCGCGCTATTTATAAAGACGGTTGGTTTGCCAGAACTATTCACCGCGTACCATGGGAACAAAAGCCACGCAGACCTTTAACTGAAGATATTTGGGAACTTTACGATACGTCTAAAGACTTTAGTTTAGTGAACGACCTGTCTGCTAAAAACCCTGAAAAATTAGCTGAAATGAAAAAGCTGTTTTTATCAGAGGCTGAAAACGGTGCTCATGGCGCGATTATCGTTCAAGGTGGTCGTTTTGGTGGCTGGTCTCTTTATGTTAATGATGGTGTGCCTGCATATACTTACAACTTCCTTGGTTTAAAAAGAACCACTGTTGCCTCTTCAAAAGCATTAAAACCAGGCAAAGCAACCATTCGGTTTGAGTTTGCTTACGACGGTGGCGGTTTAGCCAAAGGCGGTAACGGCACCTTATTTGTCAACGATAAGAAAGTAGCTGAAGGGCGTATAGAGAGCACCCAACCAATGGTCTTCTCTGCCGATGAAACGGCCGATGTGGGTATTGATTTAGCGACACCCGTTGTTGAAGCGATTGGTTCCGAAGCTAAATCCCGGTTTACCGGTAAAATCAATAAAGTGACCGTTGCTGCAAAATAAGAAAGTCGCCTAAGTCACTACGTTGTAATACTTATTAAGTATTATGCGAGGCAACAAAAAATGCGTACTTAGATAAGTACGCATTTTTATTTATTAAAATCTTCTGGAGCTCTTCTTACCAAGAAGATTTAGCGTCCACTCTTGTCATACTCATCCAACTCTATTTTGGTCTGCCAAGGGTAACCAGACAATGCTTGTTCATAGGCTAAACTAAACAATCCCTGCATTTCTTCAGGAATAAAGTCCATCGGTGAACTTATAAAATCGGTACCATTGGGTATGGTCGCCATATGGAATTTAATATTTCTCGTTTGTGCACTTTCATATATCCGATGGATCGTACGATCAAACAGAAGGTCGGTAGCGACAAGCAGAAGCGAGCCGATCACTTCAGTCGCCTCAAGGGGCGATGGTTTATAAGCGTGGCTTTCGCGGTATTTACGATTAGCAATTACATATAAATTAGCATCAAAACGATCACGATTTTTGGCGCTTACATGGAGCACATCACTCCAATTAACTAGCAGCCCTATCATAAATACATTTGAGTAAAGCCCGCCATCAACATGCATTTGATAAAACTTTTTTTCTTCAACGTCAACTTCAATAAATTGCGGTGGAAACAAAATAGGGACGGCACTGGATGCATATATAATATCCCGATAGCGCTGCACTTTATTTGGTCGGTTGCTTGACGCTATCGCTCCCATATCCCATACAACCAACTGCCCTGTATCTAGGTTTGTGGTGCCCATGTATAAACGGCGACCTTTTTTGTGCTCCGCCGCAATTTTAGCTAAAAACGGCTCATTAATACCTTTTATGAGTTTTTCTTTGAGTGGCCTTGTATCATTAATTGAGGCCTGACTAAACCAATTCAGCAAACGACTGGTGTATAGATTTTCGGTTTCAAGTGTCGTAAATATATCCTGCAGTGTATCTATATTCTCCCCACCCAGAAATGCGAAAGAAGCCATTATTGAGCCTGTAGAGATCCCCGTTACAATATCAAACTGAGGCAGGTCACCCCGTTCTTTCCAACCAGATAAAACCCCCGCACCATAAGCACCACCAGACCCGCCTCCAGATAATGCTAAAATATTCAAGGGAATGGCTGTCTCGCTACCGCTGTAATTCTTGAGCTTTATTTCTAGCGCTTCGCCCATGCTTTTTTTAAGCGTATATTCTGAGTGATCGCTTTCAATATCTAAATCTAGCGCTCCCCAAGGTAGTCGCGCAGATTCGTCGCTTGGCAGTGCGGCAGGTCTAGTAGATGCACATCCATAAATAAATATTACTAACACGATGAGAAGGCTTGCTTGATACCGTACTTTTTTCACATTAGACCCTGATAGATTCACCCGTATAGGAGACGAGTATTCAGATTAAAATTTGATAAATTCGGGGGTGAGGAATATTTATTATTCCTCAAATAAATCAGGATCTTAAACTAAAAACAGCCTATACAACAATTATAGTAATCATTTAAAATAGATTAGCCGTGTTACTTTGTGCAATATTTAACTTAATTTATTGCCGACTTAAACTCTCAAAAAGCGATCTATATACCCCCCCCTCTTTTCTAGCGTTAATTATTTGAATGCGCTATTTTTAATGGGATATTCTTGCCAATATCGTCTTCTTCCTCACGATAAAAGCTTGATACGAGCAATATTCATAAAAGACGTCGAGCTTTCTCTTTGAGTGCACAAGACACGTTCAATCGGATCAAAAGAAAAATAACGAACAAAGAATAAAAAGGAACGACTCATGATAAACCATACGATGAATCACTGCAGCCCAAAGTTCAGGAGTAAAGTGCTTCAGACTTGTACATCTCTGGTTGCCATGGCGGCACTAACGTCAACCAGCGTTTCTGCCGACGAAGGCGGCGTCGCATTTTGGTTCTCAGGCCAATATTCAAGCTTTGCCGCCGTCCCCGTCGCAACTGGCTGGTCGATGCCGATTCAAGGCTACTACTATAATGGTGGTGTTTCCGCTAACAAAGAGCTTAAACGCGGAAACCAAGTGTCTGCTAACCTAGATTCATCATTACCACTGCTGATGATACAGCCTACTTATGCACCCGAGACCCAAGTTTGGGGTGGCCAGCTCGCATTAGGGTTGGGCTTTGGATGGGGCTACGGCGATGCAGATGCCAATGTCACGGTATCAGGCTTTCCTAATGGGTTATCGCGTAGTGATTCAGTAACCGGTTTTACTGATCTATACCCTATCGCGAGCCTGGCTTGGGCAGATGGCAACAATAACTATATGACCTATGTCACGGGTGACATTCCAACCGGAGACTATGACCCAAATCGACTGGCAAACTTAGGCATCGGTCATGCCGCAATTGATGGTGGTGGTGGCTATACCTATTTTAACCCGGCCACAATGCAAGAATTTTCAGCGGTTGTTGGGTTGACCTACAACTATGAAAACGATGACACAAAATATCAAAACGGAATTGATGCTCACTTAGATTGGGCCGCATCACAATTTCTAAACGACAATTGGCAAGTCGGTGTTGCGGGTTATGTGTATGGTCAGTTATCAGGCGATTCAAGTCCAACGCAATACAATGACAACATCAAGTCCAGAATCGCTGCGGTAGGGCCAGAAGTGGGCTATTCATTTGTTATGAATAACCAGGCGGCCTATCTCAACCTACGCGCTTACTGGGAGTTCTCGGCAAAACATCGTGTCGAGGGCACTGCAGTCTTCGCTACCGCTTCGTTACCATTTTGACATCACTTACCAAAAGCTAATCAACGTACGCTATAAATGCAAAACAGCTCGAAAGAGATAATAATGAGGTATTCCCATATCATAATAATTCTAAAGCCCACTTTATTGTCGCGCCTAAAAGATTTAATACTGAGCTCAACATGCATATTTCTTCCTGTAATGATGCTAACCCTAAGTTCATGTGCGTCACTGCCAAACGACAATAGTCGAATAGAATCATATGCATTAAAACATACCGCTGACACTCAATTAGGGAAGTCACTGGCACATCTATTCTCCCAGCACCCCAGTCTATCTGGTTTTAATATGCTTTCGCTCGGGCAAGATGCTCTGGCAGCCCGCATCGCTTTGATTCAAGATGCTCAGCGTTCACTCGACTTACAATACTACATTTGGCACGATGACCTGACCGGGCGACTTCTGCATAATCGCTTACTGGATGCGGCCGATCGCGGAGTGCGAGTACGGTTATTGCTAGATGATTTAGATACGGAAGGCAAAGAAGAAACGTTATTTGCACTGGATGCTCACCCGAATATTGAAATACGGCTTTACAACCCCTTCATATATCGCAAGACGCGAGCGATGGACTTTATCGTTAGACCGTTTCGCGTCAATCACCGCATGCACAACAAAGCGCTTATTGCTGACAATCAAGCCGTTATTCTCGGTGGCCGTAACATCGGTGATGAGTATTTTAGTGTAACCAAAGAAGTTGCGTTTGATGATCTTGATGTTTTGGCGGCAGGGGGCGTTGCCAAAGATGTTTCTGCCTCGTTTGATCGGTACTGGAACAGCCCTTTGGTATTGTCTTTAGCCGCGTTTTCACCAGACGACCAAAATAAAGAGAAAGACTTACAGGCTCTACGTCTACGCTCTGCCAAATATTTCAAGGAGGCCCAGCAGTCAAAATTTGCAGAGTCGCTGAGAAACACGCAAATATTGCAATACGGAAGTGTTAACGAATTACCTATTACATGGAGCCCCTGGGTTTTTATTGGTGATGACCCAGACAAACCCGATGCCAACAATCTGGCCCTGGATAGCTATCTGGCACCTAACCTGAAAAGAGCCTTCGACCTAGCAACCAATGATTTAATTATCATTTCTCCCTACTTTGTTCCCGGTGATGCCATCAAAGAATATCTGATCGACAAGGTATCCTCAGGCGTAAGAGTCCGCATCTTAACTAACTCGTTAGCAGCCACTGATGTTGCTGTGGTGTATGCAGGGTATATGGATTACCGCAAGGACTTGATTAAAGGAGGTGTTGAACTCTACGAATTCAGAGCAACTCAGACAGCTGAAGATAAGGAAAAATACGGCTGGGTTGGCTCCTCACAATCAAGCCTCCATGCCAAGAGTTTTGTCTTTGATAAAGAGGCTATTTTTGTTGGCTCATTCAACCTTGACCCTCGATCGATATCATTGAACACAGAACAGGGAGTCTATTTTGAGAGCCCTGAGTTCAGCCAGTCATTTTCTCAGATGTTTGACCGGCAGATTTTGAAGGTCGCCTACAGACTTAAACTAAATGATGGAGACTTAGTTTGGGAAACCTTGAAAAACGAAGAAATAATACGATTCGACAAAGAGCCCGACACTAGTTGGTGGAAACGATTTTCCACACGCATGATGTCATTCATAGTGCCTGAGAGCATGCTGTAAACAAGACCTATCGCGACCTTTTAAGCGCTCCACTTTGACGCGGTAAAATGCTAAACCTAACCGAAAATCAGTCACTATAGCCCAACTCTTACCTTAGCTTAGAGCCGCTCCTACACAAGAACGGCTCGAAAGGTTATTCTGCGCAATTTTAACTATTATTCTTTAAGCTTAATGGGCTTAACCCGAAGAATACCTGCCGTCACTGATGCTGAAACACCTGCATCGGTAATCATGTGAATAGTGTAGCCCTGATCTGGCAGATCACTACTACCACCGCCACCGGCTGCTCCTGTTTCCCCTACCTTAGCAGCCATTTCTGCACCTGCTTGGGCCTCCCATTTGCCATTAATAAAGTCGTCAAACACGTCTTTTTTCTGAAATATCAGTACCGGCCTCAAGCTTCGGGCACCCCATCCACCGCCGACATCAAATCGAGCCATGTGTAAGTAAGTTCGCTTTTGGGTTTTGGTTTCAATCGCAACACCATAACCTGCACCCGCACCCACCATCGGTACTTTGGTTATTTTATTATGCATGATGATATACCCCACCGAATGGGCGACTTCTTCTTCGGTGGCAGAATCTTGCTTATATAAATCGGCCAACGTTCTATCGACTAATGAATCAATCGTTTCTACTTGTTCGGCTTTAGTATCACCTGGGATGCTGCCGCAACCTGATAGCACAAACGCGACCAAAGCTAGCATTCCGGCTAGGCGGGTTTTTTTAATATGGTTGATCATATCGTTTCTCAAATTAGATTAAAAAGTTGACTTATAAAACAGCAAGCAGTTTCAGCACAACCGTAAAATGAAGTCGCTTCATTACACAACACGCAGCGATAATTCGAATGCGACAGGTCGACTTTACAACGGCCTATCGCGGTACGATGAGGCTTTTCAGAATAATCTCACTGCCGCCACTATCAACCCATCGAATATTAAAACACTACTTCTTTGCGTTCAGACTTAATAGAGTAGAGTGCTGAATAAACCTACCAGACAACTTGCCTCACTTAACCAGTTCGATTTCACCCGGGCGCCAGGTTTTATCAAACCAAGGTTCAAGCGGTCCATAGAGGCGAAGTAGCGTATACCAACCTTTCTTGGGAACAGTCTGAGTCCAGTTGCTTTCCTTGCCGGCAGGCGCCGTTGGTCCAAAATAGAGCGTGACCGAACCGTCCTTATTCTCAATGAGTTTGTCCCGCTTGTTGTTTTTGCTGGGGAAAGGCTGGCTAGTCTGCAACTCGGAGCGAGTCTGTGGATCGTAAATCACCACCGACCAGAAGTCCTTGGCTGGCACATTAGCGGGTATTGTCAGTTTATAGTTCTTTCCACCGTCAAGATAGTCACCGCTCTTGTCACTGGCGATATAGGCATACTGAGAACCTCTACCTATCATCTTCAACACCATGGCCGGAGTGTTCACCGTAGCCTGATAGAAGAAAAGGGTACGCGCATCAAGGTTACGACCGCCCTGCCCTTTATCGCCTAGCCACTGGTAATCACCACCGACGAATGCAGTACTCCATTTACTGCCAGGATAGTAATGAACATCTTCAAGTCGCGGCTGAAAGACTAATGCTCGTGCAGTGGCATTGCCAATGGCAACGGCATCGGTCAGGATCTTCTTTTGGTGCTCAGTGGGTGCAAATGGTTTGCCTTTGTATACACCAACCGAAGCAAAGAGCCCGCGTAGTTCTGGGTCCAAAAATGAAACCGGCTCGCGCTGAATAACATGGTTAAGCTCTTCGTAGAATTCGTAGTTATTGGCGTGAACCGTGTTCCAGAATTTTTCTGAGCCAGAGATAAACTCCATCTTCGGTGGCTTAGCGGCTTTAGATAGTGGGTAAATCTTAAGCCCTTCCTTAAACATAGCGTTTGCAGCGTCTGGTTTACCATCCACGAGAAAACCACGCAAGATCAGCCAGTTGACGTAGCTAGGTGATTTAACAACATAGTACGACTCACCGTCGATTTCTGTGGATTTACCTCCGATGGGACCTTCAAGTTCGCCTTTGTAATCCGGCGGCAGAATGAGGTATTTCCCTCCCTTTCCAGCATCAGGACCGGGGGCGCCCATATCGACTACAAAACGAAAATAGGCATCGTTGACAGTACCGGGACCGCACTTAGCCGGAATCTCGACCACGGTGGGTCCGTCCTTCTGAAGGTCGAGGAATGCGGAAGTATAAACGGTGTCAGTGTTGGCGGTAAGGAATAGCGCGGCAGAATCCGCTAGCTTATCAAAGATAACCACTTTATGAGAGGCATCGGCACCAAGACTTAATTGCCCCTGACGCAGCCCTTCGATAGACGTGGCAGGAACACCATTGAGAAAGGTTTCTACCCCTCGGATATGCAGCAAGTTGTCATAAAGCTTCTCGACCGTCTCGTTGTGTGGCATTCCGTCGAAAAACTTTAGCGTCCCGATTCGAGTTTCTACCGTGTCGGGTGTCATAACCTTCGCGGGGATGTGGTAGTTATAGCCAGGCGTCGGCTCTTGAGCGAGTACAGCTGTAGACGTCAGGGTCATGGCAGCAGCCATGCCGAGGATGGAACGAGCAGTTTTCATTATAGTCTCCGGTTTTATTATTTTTTCAGGCTTGATCTTTAGCTGGCCTTTACAAAAACCGACAACTGCCAAACACCCTCCCCCGAATAGGTTTCGGTCGATGATCTCCTAGCTTATAAAAGGTCAACATTAATTGAAAATTAATCATTTTTACTGACCACATTAACTTACGCCAACAAGACATCTTTTTTAGTCAGTTAATAATAGGCTAGTGACATCTATATCGCTAGTTTTTTTGAAATAGTCTATTGAATATAATAGCTTACACAAAACAGGCATCTTTTTTGTGCGTTGAAGTTAAGTGGTTTTATGAAACGAGTTTAATTGCATCTAAAAAATCGCGACTTAGAGCAGCTCCTACAGAAAGGCTAACAAGCCTGATTCTGTCTGCACTTGCTGAGGTCGATACCCCCACTGACGTTCTACCGAATCGGGGGTTAACACTTGCTCCGGTTTGCCCACATCTACAAATCGACCGTTATCCAACATACCGACTCTATCGGTATAACGCATGCTTAAATTAAGGTCATGCATAATCACCAACACTGAGTAGCCTTTATCTGCTGTTAAGTCTTTGGTCATCTGTAATAGTTGATGTTGCTGGGCAAGATCTTGTGCGGAGGTGGGTTCATCTAGCAGCAGCAGCGGTGTCTGTTCTGCTTGGGATAGCTGCACAAGGACGCGAGCAAAGTGAACCCGCTGCCGTTCGCCGCCGGATAAACTTACATACAGTCTATCGTCAAACCTTAGAGTATCAGTCAACGCTAGCATTTTTGTGACTAACTGCTGCCCTTGTTGGTGATTGATCGACAAGGGTATTAAGCCTAACGAAACCACTTCACGCGCGGTGAACGGGAAGCTAAGCTGACTGCTTTGAGGTAGCACCGCCAAGTGGCGGGCAAGGGTTTGTTTTGGCCACTGGTCCATATCAAGCTGGTGAAGCATGCGCGTTCCAGTCGCCTTAATATCGCCGCAGATCGATTTAAACAAGGTGGATTTACCCGCACCGTTCTTACCCAACACTGCAAACACCTCCCCCTCGCTCAAGGTAAAGTGATCAATATCTAATAAGGTTTTTTGGTTGATGACGACGCTTAAATTATTGAGAGTTAACATACTATATAAATGTCTTACGCTGCTTAATCAGCAAAATAGTAAAAAACGGAGCACCCATCACGGCTGTTAGTAAGCCCACAGGCAGTTCAGATGGAGCCATCAATAAGCGTGCGCCAATATCTGCGAGCAGTAACAATAGCGCCCCTACAATGGCACTCAACGGTAGCAATGTTCGATGGTCAGGGCCAGTTAGCATGCGTACTAAGTGAGGAATCACTAACCCGATAAAGCCAATAATACCTGCCACTGACACCGTCACGCCGACACCAACAGTCGCCACAATAATCAGTTTTAGTTTGAGTCGCTCTACATCAATACCTAAATGTCTGGCTTCGGACTCCCCTAACAACAGGGCATTTAGCGCCTGAGCATGTCGCTGAAAGTACCAGGCCATCACCAGCATTACGACCAAACAAAGCAGTAAACTATGGTTGCTCACATGAGCCACCGACCCCATCTGCCACAAGGTTATATCGCGCAATGCTTGGTCATCAGCAATCACATTCAAGAAGCCCATGACCGCACCGCCAAAAGCCGTCACCGCGACGCCTGCAAGTATCAGCATCACCACTGAGGTGCCGTTTTCGCTCTGTGCTAAATTAAACACTAACAAGGTCGTTAGTAATGCCCCCACAAACGCGGCGACGGGTATCGCAAAACCTTGTATGGCGAGGGGCAATAAAATAATCGCGATAGACGCACCCAATGCAGCACCCGAAGAGGCACCAATAATGCCAGGGTCAGCCAGTGGGTTTCTGAACAACCCCTGCATCACTGCTCCGCACTGTGCCAATATCGCACCGACTAATAACGCCAGTAATGTTCGAGGTAAACGTAAATCTAATACCACGAGCTGTTGATAGGCCGCTAGACCGCTAAACTCTGTGCCCCAAAGACTATCCCAGAGGGCGAGCAAACTTTCGCTGGTAGATAGCGCCATCGCACCGCTAGTCAGCGAAATAGCAACGGCGACACAGGCACTCACCAGAAAGGCAGGCCATAAAATTGAGAATGGTATACGCGACATGGCTGACTGGCTCAATGGAGTTTCTTCGCCATATCTGCCAAGGCATCAACCGCCGATAAACTAATGCCTGCGACTAATAATCGGCCGTCTACTTCGATGATTTTTTGCTGTTGAACCGCTGGAGTATGTTGCAATAGCGGGTTATTTTTTAACAACACCTCGACTGATGATTGGCTAGCATCTCGGCCTGCAACAATAATCACATCAGGCTCTAAGCTCAACAATGCTTCAGCAGACACTGATTGGTAGCTATTGTGCTGAGCAATGTTACTGCCACCCAGTAACGCGATTATATCTTCACCGGTGGTATTTTTGCCTGCCAGTCGTAATCCCCGCCCTTCTAATTGCAACAAAAACGCCACTTTGCTGTTGGCTGGTAATTGTTGCTGATGCACTAAGGCCATGGTTTCATCGATATGACTCAATAGTGCTTGGGCTTGCGCCTTTTTATCGACCAACTCACTAATGACTTTGATGTTTTCTTTTAAGGCTTTTTCATCTTTAGCGACCGGTAGTTGTTCTAACGTAAGGTCTGCCTTTTTAATGGCTGCAATGGTTTCGGGTGGCCCCATATGCTCACTGCCAATAATGAGATCTGGGTTAAGACTTAACAAACCCTCCGCTGGCAACATTCGGTGATAACCAAGATTGGCAACTTTATCGCTAGCAACCTCTGACGGCAGTACGCTGGTTGCATCAATACCCACTAACGACGACCCCATACCCAACGCAAACAATACATCGGTAACACCTGCATCGGTACTAATAATACGGTGTTGATGGTTGGCTAACGGTTCTGCATTTGAGCCACTACTGATGATGGTTAAAGCCAGTAATAATAGTAAAGAAAGACGATAGGGGGTCATATTATTCACTCCGTTGTTGCATGATAATTTGTGCGTTGGCTATTTTGTGTTGATCTAATAGCGATAACAGCTTTAATAGTGGCTCTGTCGGAGCGGTTTTATCTGCGGCAATGGTCAGGCGTTGTTGCTTGTTTTGAGTGCTCATTAATAATGCACGCTTAAAGTCTCCCCACTCACTAAACGCCTGTTTATCCATATGCCAATAAGGTTGATCTGCCGTGATGGTGATGGTTAGTTCCGTTTGAGTCGCGACATTAAGCGTTGCATCTTTATCGGTGCTGGGCACATCAATGGGGAGTGTCAGCAGTGGTGTATTGGCGGTAATTAATAAAAATACGACCACCATAAAGATGATGTCGATCAGCGGTGCTAATTCGGGTGAGCCCAGTGTTTTGTCATCGGGCTTCTGACACTTAATCATTCTTTTTGCTCATATCAACACCGTCCATAAACAAATTCATTTGGTTCATGCCGTGTTCAACGCGATAGATAATTCGGTCAATCCAGATTTGAAAGCCATGAGCGCCCGCCAGCGCAGGCAAGGCAATAATTAAACCCACCGCAGTGGTATGCATGGCAAGGCCTAGCCCATCTGCCAGTAAAGACGGTTCAATAGGGCCGCTATGATTAGATAGGTTATCAAATACCTGAATCAGCCCAAGCACGGTGCCTAGCAACCCGAGTAAAGGGGTCACCAGCGCCATCACCTGCAATAACCGAATACCACTGGATAATTTATTGCGCTGAGAGCTTAGCCAAACAGCGGCAATCTCTTCTCGTAAAGATCGTTGTTCTTTACCGTGATGGCATAACAGATTAATGCCTCTAGCGACTAATAAAGGCCTAGACCGCCCACCCAGCACAGGGGCGTCTTCGTTAACCTTACGTGTTTTTAAAGACTCAGCCGTCAATACAACGAGTTTCTCTAATAACAGCGCAAGCGTTACCAAAGAACAAAGTAGTAGTGGAAAGGTAAGATAGCCAAGCTGACTATGAAGTTGGTCGTACAAAGACATAACAGGTTAATCCAATGAAAATTCAACAGGGATACGAATACGGGATGCCACCGCGACACCATTAATTTGATGCGCAATAAACTGCCATTTTTGAACCACAGTGAGTGCCGCCCGATCGAGTAACGACACACCGGAACTTTGATGTATTTCAGCGCGTATCTGTTGTCCGGTTTTAGCTAATAGCACTTCAATCCACACCGTTCCTTGCTGTCCTCTTTTTCGAGCAATTTTGGGGTAGCTCGGCGGTTCTGGCGGAGCGGCGAATAATGGTTTTGCAATAACGGCCTCATGAACACCTTGAACCTGATTCTGGTTCTGTGTAGGGGCTGCATCCACCGGCGGTGTAGGCTCTTCTATCACCTTTTCTTTGGGTTGAACGGGGTGTTTTTTCGCTACTTCTTGTTGGGTAATCTCAGTCGGCTTTGCGCTTTTAACGTCAGTTACCTGCTTTTCTAAACTCACTTTATTGTCAATTTTAACGTCACTCACCTTTTCTACCACTGCCTCTGGCTTAACCGCAGCAGAGGGAACGGTTTTTATTTTTTCAGCAGGTAAAACGTCTTCAGCCTTTGATCTCACATCATTTGATGCAGTGACCGGTTGATAGTTAATCGATAACGCGAAGTGGCTGGCATTGATTGCCCCACTGTTGAGATCTACCGCTTTTGACGGTGAAGCGTCTAATAACATTACGCCATGTACAGCGCATGCAACGGCAATTCCAGCTGCTCTAATTGCTCTCATATGAGTGTCAGTTGTGATCCACGGGTTATTGAATGTGGGCACTTTATCAACACTTAAAAGATAATGCAAATGATAATGATTTGTATTTACATTCATATTTCTTCGGTATAGCATGCTCCCCCTAAAATCATCACGCTCGAAAATCTCAATAGATTAATACTGCAAAATAGACGGAGTTAAAAATGAAAAGTGTTCTTCCTTTACTGGCCATTACAGGAGGCTGTAGTTTGGTCGTGCTGCCTTCTGCCCATGCAGACACGACAGAGTCTTCGGTGACCGTGTTTGATAAGGTGGTCGTCTCAGCATCAAGGATTGAACAAACCGCACAAAAAGAAACGCGCAGTATCGACAGTGTCGATAGAAATCAATTAGATCAAGCTCAGCCTGCATCTGTTGCTGAGGCGCTAAAATTTGAGCCGAATGTCACGGTCACTGGCGGCCCTATTCCAGGTAATCAATCCATTAATATTCGCGGATTAGAAGGCAATAAAATTCTGCAAGTCATAGATGGAACACGAGTTAACACCAACTTCAACCATCGACCCTCTTACTTTTTAGACCCTTCTTTGGTCAGCCAAATTGATGTCGTTAAAGGGCCTGTAAGCTCTCTATGGGGCTCGGGTGCAGTAGGCGGTGTGGTTTCACAACAAACCCTATCGGCCAGCGACCTGCTAGATAAAGACGAGACATTCGGTGGTTTTGTCAGAACCAGCTTTAATGATAACGGTAATCAATGGACCGGCACCTCAGCGATCGCGGGTGAGCATGACACCATCAGCTGGCTATTAGGGGCAAGCTACCTAGACAGCGGTAAAATGGAGCAAGGTAATGGCGATACACTCTATGGCAGCGAAACCCAAAACGCGACGGGCATCGCTAAAGTAGGCTGGAAAATAACCGAAAGTAATACCATTGGAATTAACTACAGAAACGCTAATAACGATGGCCACCCTCCTGCGGTAGGCAGTTCAGATCAGCAGCTCAATGACCCTGATAAACTGATAGACCGTCGAACAACCGATGAGAACATCGCACTTAGCTACCAATTTAACCCCGAAAGCGATGCTATCAATATTGATACTAAGCTATACCAAAATAACACCCGTATTGAAGAAGACAACCTGTTTGGCAGCGAAGACATTAGCGAGATCGAAACCAATGGATTCTCGGTGACCAATCAATCAACCTTCGGTGGTTTTAACCTGCTGGGCGGTATTGACGGCTACGAAGACAACCTTGACACCGCACGCCCTGCTAGCGGAGATGGCCGTCCCAACCCACCTGCTAACGCATCGACCACTACCCTCGGTGCCTTTCTATATGGTGATTACGCGATAGTCGAAAATGTAACCCTTGAAGCCGGCGTTCGCTACGATAGCTTTGACTCTAAAGCGCAAGGGTTTGAGAGCAGTGATGAGTCTGCACTATCGCCGGCAGCGGCTATCCGATGGCAGGCGATTGATTGGGCGGCACTATCGGTTCGATATGATGAAGCCTTCCGCGCCCCTGATGTCTATGAACTCTATATGGACGGTACACACTTTGCGTTCTTCCCAGGTGGGCCAACTAACGTATTTATCGCCAACCCCGACCTTAGCCCAGAAACGTCAAAGAATATTGAATTAAAAGGCGAGTTCAACTTCAATAACCTAATCGGTAAAGACAAACTCAACCTTGTTGCCAGTGTATTCGAGAACAAAGTGAAAGACTTTATCGAACTAAGCGTGACCGTACCCAGCACCATGCCGGGTTACTGCTTTGCACCGGGCATGGGTGCAGGTTGTGCTGGCACCTCAACCTCTGAAAACGTCGCAAACGCTCGTTTAAAAGGCTTTGAATTCGGCGCGGCATACCAAATAGACGCATTAACCGCCTCGCTTACTTACGGGCAAACCCGCGGTAAAGATGAAGACACTAACGAGTATCTAAGTGGTATTCCTGCAGACAAATGGGTGGCTACCCTCGACTATGGCGTTTGGTCGATTGATACTAATGTAGGTGTTAAAGTACTCAAGGCTAGCGATCAAAAGCATACGCCTAGCGACGACAGCCAAGGCCCTTATAACGGTTATACAACAGCTGATTTTTATGCCGCATGGGAGCCCTCTAGTCAGGCACTTGAAGGGCTTAAGATCGACTTCACCGTGGCGAATGCCTTTGATCAAAATTATCGCAATGCGTGGACCTCAGTTTACGAGGCAGGCCGCTCTGTTCGTGTAGCCGCACAATATAGTTTTTAATCGTCAAATTAAACAACATATCTACATTGGAACAAGGCAAACAACGAATGAATGACAATGCAGAAGCCAGTATGCCTGGCGATAAAGCCCAGCAACTACTAGAAACCATAAGCCAATGGCAAAACACCACCACCATCATTTTACATGGCGGGTCAGTGTTTGAATTTAAGGGCGTATTCCCTCAAGGCGAGCTAGCCCATGGTTTTTACAATTTAAAAGGTGAAAGTGGGTTCGAAGGCCATTTGAACCTAGATAAAGTTAACGTAATAAAGTTTCAAAGCAAATTGCATCGAGGACAAGAAAGCCATGCCTTTGTCTTTCACGATAGTGAAGGTGAATGCATTTTCAAAATATTTTTAGGACGCGATGCAGAAGGCCAGTTACATCCCTCACAAAAAGAACAGTACCTAGCTTATAAGCAGCAGTACACGGCCTTTACCGAAATAACAGATTAGGAGAAACCCAATGAAAAACAAAGTAATGGAAGCTAGGCTAGCCACAGAATTAGAAGCATTTTTAGCAAAGCGCCGCACGCTTCATTTATCAACAATCGATGAAAATGGTCACCCGTATGCATCCTACGCACCTTATGCAACGGGTGAAAATTGTATCTATGTATTGCTTAGTGATATTGCCGTACATGGCGTTAATTTGAAGAATAACCCGAAAGCAGCCGTACTGATTGTTGAAGACGAGTCTGAATCACAAACCATATTTGCCCGTATTCGCGTTAACTATCAGGTGGTCGCTGAGCATATACCGTTAGACGCAGGGGCTGAGTACGATCTAGCCATTGAGGCGTTGTACCAAAAACAGGGAGATAGGATTCATAACCTCAGAGGCATGACAGACTTTAATTTGTTCAAGCTAACCCCCATAGGTGGCCGATATGTCAAAGATTTTGGCCGAGCCTATGCCATAGCGGGCAACTCGTTAACAGGGGAAAGTATTGACCATTTACGCGATGGCCACCAGCAAAGAGAGGCAGTTAAAGCGAACCAGTAGCCGCTATAACCGACCAGCCCTCTCCACCACAGTCATTCCCGCCTACGTGGGAATGACTGAAAACGTGGGACATAAACAGCGTCAATAGATGAACCTTTTTGCTATTATAGATGTCAGGCACATTTAAATTATCACTCACTTTAAGCGAATAAAATGGGAATGCTTAGATGACCAGCAGGATGTCGAAAAATATGAGGCAGTTATTAATGGCTATTTTAGGCGCCTCATTCCTTCTGGCGCCTGCATTAGCATTCTCTTCTGCAGGCATTAAAAAGATAGTTCATGCCGACGGACGCATAGAGTACACCAATGTTAAAAATAGCGGGGCTAAAGTTATTAGTTCTCAGAAACGATCGTCGCTCGACAAAATATTCAAATTCCGTCATGACGATGGTGTTGTTACCTATTCTGACAAGGCCCCCGACAAGGGCATTAACCACGAGGTTTATAAGGTAGCCTGTTTTGCTTGCAGCTCTCACTCAACCGTAAATTGGCATACAACAAAGCTATTTAAATCAAAATATTCTGATCAAATTCGTAAAACAGCGACACAATATAAAGTTGATCCCGCATTAATCAAGGCGGTGATTCATGCAGAGTCTGCGTTCAATGATAAAGCGAAATCAAGCCAAGGAGCGATGGGGCTTATGCAACTGATGCCCGCAACGGCGAAAGAACTTGGCGTTGATAATGCCTTCAATAGCACGATGAATATTGACGGCGGAACGAAATACCTTGCCCAACTACTTCATAGGTTTGATGGCAATGTCGAATTAGCCTCAGCGGCTTATAATGCAGGGCCAAACGCAGTGAAAAAGTATGGGGGTATTCCTCCGTACCGTGAAACTCAAAACTATGTAAAGAGGGTGGGCATTCTTCATTCCCGATATCAAAAGCTGTAGTTTAAGCGCCGCACGTCTAAACAGCGCTTAGCTTTTAGGGGGCGGGTTCAGAGTTTGATGAGTTGGTTGTGATAAACAGGTCAAAAACCAGGGAAGACACATAAATCAACCCTGGTAGCGGTTAAACACTGGCCGCCTCAATCTTAGACGGAAAGCTGTACTTCAGCACTCGCTTAACCACCGTCAAATACTGTTTGCCAAAAGACCCTGTATTGTATGGAATATCATATTTCTTACACACCGCCTGAACCTGCTTGCCCATTTCAACATAATGATAAGCCGGCACATCAGGAAATAGATGATGCTCTATCTGACAGCTCAAGTGGCCACTTAAGATGTGCAACCAACGACGGCCTTCAAAGTTTGATGAACCCAAAATCTGGCGGTAGTACCATTCACCTTGGGTTTCGTTTTCACAGTCTTCAATACTGAATGTATGAACCTCTTCAGTAAAGTGACCACAAAATATCACAGTGCTAGTCCACAGGTTTCTTAAAATATTCGCTAAGAAGTTACCGGCGAGTACCGGTAAAAACATCGGAAAACAAAGCAACGGGAAAAAAACATAATCTTTAAAAAACTGACGCCCTGCTTTGCTGAAAAAAGCATTTCGCAACTCTTTTCGGGTTATCGGTAAACTGCTGGTTTTGCGGCGTTTACCCATAAAGATGCGTTCGCCCGCGACTTCATGATAGGCCACGCCTAACTCAAACATGGCGCTTAAGTTTAAATAGGTCAGAATCTGCCAGCGGTTTTTAGGCCTCCAAGAAGTATCATCACTTAATCTTAATAGCCCATACCCAAAGTCTCGATCTTTTCCGATAATGTTAGTGTAAGTGTGATGCTCGTGATTGTGGTAGCGTCTCCAAGAGTCTGAGTCGGCGGCGTGATCCCATTCGAAATTACGTCCATTGATATTGGGGTCATTCATCCAGTCGTATTGGCCATGCATGACATTATGACCGATTTCCATGTTGTCTAGGATTTTAGCAAACGCTAATAACAAAACACCAACCACCCACCAGACAGGACTGATAAAGCCTAATACTAATGCGACTCGACCGCCGATTTCGCTAACACGCTGCACACGAATAACATTGCGAATATAGTTGGCGTCTTTCTGGCCTACCTTGGCCATAGTATTAGATCGAATCTGGTCTAGGTCCTGCGCGAACAGCTCAAGCGTTGCGCTATCAGGTCTGGCATTATTACTGGCTGCACTCATTTTTAATCCTTAATTAAATTCATTTAAACGGCTAAAGCGTATCAAGTAAGTCGCTGGCTAGTGTTCACTTTGAAACACCGCTATAAAAATGGATCCCCACCTGCGCGAGGATGACAAGAAGTATAATTGTGGCCCTTCAGAGTCGTCGCTCACTATAGGGCCAAAACCACATCCGCTACCGGTACACTCACACATAGCTGAATCTCTTCTTGGCCGGTATCGCTATAGGTTTTGGTTTTGCTGTTGTACACCACACCACTTTTCTTCTGGCAAATGCATTGATGACATACACCGATACGGCATCCCGACAGCGGTTTTAATTGCGCGTCTTCTGCTAACGTTAGCAAGGTTTTAGGCTCGTCTTTGTTGGTGGTAACCTGCTTACCCGATTGCTGAAATAATACGCTTGATGCCTGACCTGAACCTTCGAGCGATACGGGTTCTGGGCCGAAGAATTCATAGTGGATTTGTTCTTGGTTTACGTTTTGATTTTGCAGTACCTTACGAGCATGCATAATCATCGGGCTTGGGCCGCAGATATAAATATCCCGTATAGCAAAATCGTCGCAGTATTTAAGCAAGTGAGCATCGCTGAAAAAGCCTAGTTCATTAGTATCAATAAAATTTACCGTCAAGTTGGGCACTTGTTGCTGATAAGTATTAAGCGCTTCTTTGAACAGAAAGTGTTCAGGACTGCGTGCGTAATACATTAGGCTGACAGGTTTCGAAACGGCTAAGCCATTGAGCGAGATTTGCTGCAACATTGATCTAAAGGGTGTAATACCACTGCCGCCTGCGATCATTAGAATGGGCTTTGTTGTGGGTGTTGAAGCGGTTACACCCGATATCGTTGTTGAATCTGCAAGACAAAACTCGCCTTCAGCCTGAGATAAATTAACCACCCCCCCAGCCTTTAACGCTTGCGGTAACCATGGTGTGATCTGGCCGTTTTCTTGAATACGAATACTGATTTCAATCAGGCCGCTATCGTTAAAGTAACGAGGGCTGCTAGAGATACTAAAAAAGCGACTCACCCATGCACCTTCTTTTTCGACGGTAAGCTCAATATATTGCCCTGCCCTAAACCCTTTCCATTGTTTATTGGGCTTAATGACCAACGAATACATATCATCAGACTCTCGGCGCACATCGATTACACTACTACGAAATCGATCAGCGCGCCACTGAGGAAAAAACAACTGAATCAACGGTTCAAAGTAGGCCTTGAAACTCACATTATTCGTTAGGTTTCGTGCTATCCATGACCAGATTGTGTGTCTTATATCAAGTGTGTTGGTATTGATACTCATACTATAAAAATCTCATAATTTGAGCGCACAAGTGTACCCTAGAATATTATGATTGCAACAGTAATGTGGTCAAAAAACGTACTTAATGCACAAAAAATAGTATTTTTCTGATAAACAAGAGGCAGGTCAGTCGCTGGATAATAGCTGAGTGACAAAGTGAAGGTCGGTATATAAAGAAGCTTTAGGGTAGGACAAACAAAAAAGGCGACCGTTTCGGGTCGCCGTTGGTTTACGATGTATCTATCAAGCCACTAGGTTTAACACGTTAAATAGCCGCTTTGTTTTTAACCGCTCTTAATTTTTTAATCTTAACAACTTTATTATCTTCTTTCTTTTTCAGTGCAGCACGGTTCTTTATCGCAAGTTCTTTAACACGCTGAATATCCTCATCGGAATAAACGCCATTAACACCTGAAATAGCTGCGAGCTTCATACCGTGTTTAAGGCCTAGCTTGTATATCTCCTTCACCTTTTCCCACTCGATATTACGGCCTACAGTGAAGTTCTCAAACTGTCCTTCTAGCGTAAGCACTATGGTTTCTGCAAGGCAGGCAAAGGCTACGTTAGGAGGAAGGCCGATATCTTTCATCTTCACATCGCCAGGCATTTCGATCTCGCCTGACTCGATCACTAAAACATCCGGGCGTTTGGCCACATCGCTCGCAGGGATATCGAGCGGTCTTGCGACATCCGTAATGACACAGCCTGGCTTAACTTTCATGATATCGAGGATTTTCTTACCTGCCCCCGACGTTGCCGTTACGATCATATCCATCTCGGACAAACCTTTATCTGCATCTGCAGATGTCGCCAGATGAATTTTGGCATCGGGTGTTTCTTTAAGTATGGTCTCTTTTAGCGCAAGCAGTTTAGCAGTTTCAGGCGCGACTATGTGAATCTCGATCACGGCTTTTGCCAATAGTCGGGCACAAACAGAACCAATAGCCCCTGTTGCACCAACAACCATAGCCTTACCCTGCACCTTGCCTTTCTTATCAATTCTAACAAGTCCTAAGCGTCTAGTGGCTTCATTAGCCGCCCATAATGCACCCGAAGCACTGTAGCTATTGCCGGTAGTAATCGGTAAAGGTGCTCTTTTCGCAACCGTTACACCGGCATCCCCTACTACTTTAGTAAACGCGCCAAGCCCCATAATTTGAGCGCCCAAGCGTTTGGCCATACGCGCTGCAGCTAAAAGACGACGATAAGTAAACTCAGGGCTATGCGCCATAATCTCCTTTGGTGTACCACCGACAGTAATCAACCAACCCTCAGCTTCATCGCCAGTGGGTGATTTAATACCTGACACATGGGAATAAACAAATGGAGGTGCATACGCCATCACTTTTTCAACGGTATCCATAACCGTTGGAGGCGAGAATTTAGCAACGAGATCTAGCGGTTTTGCTCGACTGAGATACTGCTGTGATAACGGATGAATCACAAATGCGAAACGGTTAAGGCGCTTATAGCCTGCTGGATATAAAATACGGGGTTCGGTATCGAGTGAGGTGAGTATTTCAAGATAGTCATCCTGCGTTAGCTCACCCGGTTTCTTATCAAGCGCCGCTAGAATCATCGCTTCAATCACGTTAATTCCGACTGTGGTGTCAAATAGCTGTGGACACATATCCACCACCATATTCACACCTTTTAACTTCAACCTATCAAGTCTCTCTTGAGAAATAGTTGAGGTTAAAAGTGTCTTACCTCCTAACTCTTCTAGTGAAAAGTCTTCTATTTCTTCATAAGCAGCCGCAATCACATCGGCTTTCTGAGCCGCCTTTTTAACAATAAAACGATTCCACTCTCTAAGCGCGACGACTTTAGGTGAAAGCACATGAGGAGATGACCATTTATTAAGTGGATGAGTACCCGCTGCAAACAACTCTAAATGTGCCAAAGAGTTAATGAATTTCGGCACGCCTAACTGAAGCACTGAGTCGGCAAATTGGAGGTTCTCGGTGTATTCACTTAATACTGCAGCCGCTTTATAGTTAGCGACACCGTTTAAAAATAGCACCCTAGAGTTATTAAAGAAATTACCTTGCTCTATTTGAGTATGTCGAATGGCCCACTCATGCAAAATACCTCGCAAAGTTGCCCCTGTTGTAACCGGTATTTGGCTAACACAATGCTCTAGGTTTCGAGTGTTTTTTTGAACGAAATTGCGGGTACCGACACTATAGTGCTCTCGCACACGCCCTAACCCAATAACGTTAGCTTTTGTCTGCCACTCTCTAAGTAGTTTCTCAGCCCGCTTAACATCGTTATTGGTACCTATTCTAATAACCCTAAATTGTTGCCCCAAAAACTCTGTTTTAAAATCATAATCCAGCGCATCCTTCCCTAGACTAATACTAACGACCGTCTTCATACTCCCTCCGAGGTTCTCTTTTAAAATCTCAATAAATTATATTTATTTTTACTAAAGAATCTAAATCTATTAATAAATAGATAGTAATCTAGGATAAAGCCACGAACTAGCACTAATTAGCTTAGCTCAGGTCAAGTAGCGAAGAAAGAGACGAAAGAATACGTAGTTCTGTGAACTAGATAGAATAAATCAGGCGGAAGGAACAAAAAGCGAGGGGCGTTACTCCCCTGCTAATACGGCTTTGACTAACTCATCAGCCTCTTCACTGGCCCAGTCTCTATCGCCCACAACTCTTGCTAACAACTCGCCTTGCTTACCGATAATATACGTCACAGGGAGCACGGATACTTGATAATCATGGCCTGCAGATTGCCCTTTTAACGCAATCGGGAAGGTCAAATCCATTTTTTTCACTAAGCTATGAATCGCTTTTTCTTTACCGTCATCAAGGGATATCGCCACCACTGACACATCACTATTTTGATGTTTCTTTGAAAATTTCTCTAAAGATGGCATCTCAATTCGACAAGGAATGCAGTAGGTAGCCCAGAAGTTTAATACCACTACCTTGCCTTGGTAATCAGACAAGCTGATCGCTTTATCATCGAGGGTTGTCAGTGAAAAGTCAGGCGCCAGTATAATCTGCTCAGGTTTTTTTGCTTTCATTCCCTCATAGCCAGGGCTTGCCAAAAGCGATGTTGAGAACAACCCCAGTAAACCTATTACCAGCAGTTTTGTAGATGTTTGGATCTTTATCATTGTAGTGTCTCCAGTACTTCAATTAGTCGGGCACCATTTTTATAGTCTTCGTTCATCAGTATTTTATTCTGGTCATCAATCACCACCGTGGTACCCATCGTGGCATTAAACTGCTCGATTAACGACTGATCGCTATCTGACAAAACCGTAAAAGACGCATAACCATTAGACACTTGTGAGTTACGTGACTGGGCAACCGAGCCCGACACATAATCCACAACGAGATATCGTACATTTCGATAGTGATCGACCACGTTACTACGAAGATGGCTCATATGGCTGTCACAGATAGGACACCACATAGTGTAATAAAGCACCACTGCATCGTTATTCATTAACTCAGAACTTAGCTGTATCGTTTCGCTTTCGGTGCTGAGCTCAATAAAGTCTACTGCTGGGGCTGAATCGTCGCCGCCTACTGATGTATCGGTTCTCAGGTCTTTACTCTCAGATTTTAAATCTTCAAGACAACCCGTTGTTGAAATTGTCATCGCAACCAGAGTCAGTGCGATGCACAATGATTTAATAAAACGCATAGCTTACCCCTAGGGTTAAAATATCAGTCGTTGGAAAGTTCTCGCCCCTACCGTCTTGTCTCAACGCATGACTGAATGTGCCTTTAAATACCCAACGCAGATCTGATGAAGCATAAGCAGTGGTCAACGCGACAGACTGTTTTTCAAACTCAGTTAGAGGGTCAGAAACACCATCAATCTCACCTTCGCCTTCTCTTAAATCGGCTAACGCTGCGGTAAAGGTCAATGTGTCGAGTTCTTCAAGAAAGTAGGTGTAACCCAATGAGGCAGAGACGAAAGTGCGATCCCCTAGGTTCTTTTTATAAGGTGCAACGGCGGTTCCGTATTCCTGATTTACATCTCGCTCAAGGTACTTACCGTAAGAACCTTGCAAGGTAACGGTAAACGGATACACGGTTTTTTCAATCAATAAATTCGCATCAAACCGGTATAAGCCTCGACCGGTGATATCAAAACTACTTGTTGCGTCATCACCATAGGCCGACTTACCCGTAGGAAGAGTGAGTGTACCGCCAATGTAAATAGCCGGCCTTAAATCGGCAAGGCTATTAACCTGATAAACACAGGTGACTTGGTCAAATGTTTCATACCAAAAACTGGCACTCATATCGCCAACACCGTTTTCTTTTGATACGACGCCAGGATAGGTATTGTCATTCCAAACATACGGCAGTGTTACGCTCGCCTGCCAGTTATCGGCAACGCGGTGAGCGTAGCCTAGGTTCAATCGATATTGGTTTAAATCTGAACCCGCAGGGTCTTTCGTATAGTCGCCTTCCTGATTCCAATAGCCCTTGTAGTCTTCCATATCAAATGAAACATCGATCATTTGATTGCCAAACTTAGGGAGCACCAGTGAAGTGGCATTACCGCCACCACAACAAGAGGCGGCGTAAGCGGTTGAGGAGGATAACAACAACGCGCTGATTGACAGCGCGTTGTTGACCCATGTACGTCTAATTCTCATGGGGCGTCCTGTTTACATGCTTGTTGGGGTGATGTTGAAGGTGCCTGCAGGCTTTGGTTCACCATTAACCGTTAACACTAGCTCTAAATCACTGAGGCTTTCTTTGCTCAGACCAGTTATTGCCCAAACGCCATTCGCTTCAAAGTCTGCAAGCTGGCCATCAACAGTGAGAGATACCGGAGCATCTAACCCTCCACTGGCTGCACCATCATTATTAACGGCAGGAAAGCTCATCATAGACTCTTTAGTTGCTATAAAAAACTTAACGGTATAGTTGCCTGCAACTTCTGCAATAGATTCTTTATAGATAAAGTAAGAACGGCCCGCTCCATTAATATTATCGAGATCAGCCGCGCCTCCTTCCAATCTAAGTCTGGTTGTATCATCACCCATTGCCATCTTAACGTCTGGGAAGAAATGCACTTCATTGGCATCGTCGACCGTAAATTTAAGATCCCAGTTTCCCATTACACTGCCATTCGCCATTGAAGAAGCCATGAGGAAGTAAACCGTACACTCTGCCACCCCATCCTCATCGGTTAATGTACAACCTGAATTAGGCGTACTATGCGCATGCCCGCCAGCCATATACATCATAGGCATCATGTTAGGCTGTAGATCTTTCTTAGGCTCCCCTGGAGAGCCATCTGTATCAGCGCTTTTAATTGTTAAATCAAAAGTCACTTTACCTTCTGTAACCATCCCTTTGGGTGATAATTCGTAGACGAAATCGTCACTTTGAGCCTTAGGGTTAAACTTGATCAAGCCGACTTTTCCTGGGTTTAACCCTGTTTTGTTCTGTGTTCCTTTAGCAAAGTTCAGCAGCGCTAGTGAAAACTGAGCCGCCATGTCTTGACGCATATCGCCACCTTTAAGCTGAACAGCGGCCCCCGCTTTATTCACCCCATCGACATCCCCATCAGCCAAGTCTTCTGCTAATGCATCTAGCAAAGCTGAGTGTGCGTTTTTAGGTAGCTCAAGCTCAGCCAGCAACTGACTAAAAGCAGCAGCCCTAACCCCTGCTAACTTTGATGCCTCTTCTGCGGTACTTTCTTTCGTCGCATCAACTGGGGCTACGGATGTATCTGGCAGATAACCAAACGCAGCTTCAAATAATGTTTCTGCGTCCTCTTTCGTTAGGCCATGCTTAGTTATTAACTTCTGAATGATCGAAGATGAAGGCGTGGCATGTATGGTTGAACCTGCTTGTAGCGTCCCCGCTCCGGCAACCACTGAAAGCTCTTCTGACGCAGCTTCTTCACCCGTCGCTTCATCTGTATAAGAACCACCCGTTGCAATAAACACCAACTGACTTCTTAAGTGCTCATTCGGTATTGCTAATGTAAAACCACCATTAGCCGCAGTAGTAACAGGGCCTGCAATCTCAGCCGTACCATCCATTGCGACGACACTCGCTCCCGAAACATAAGACGCAAACGCACTCCCTGTCACATTCGTCGTGGTCGATGCTGCAGAACCTGAACTAGAACCACCGCCACACCCC
Source organism: Alkalimarinus alittae (assembly GCF_026016465.1). Lineage (NCBI taxonomy): Bacteria > Pseudomonadati > Pseudomonadota > Gammaproteobacteria > Alteromonadales > Alteromonadaceae > Alkalimarinus > Alkalimarinus alittae. The sequence goes on along the minus strand of NZ_CP100390.1, from coordinate 214,930 downwards.
ATTAAAAAAGACGAAGCAACCGTTGCAGCAACCACTTGAGAAAGCACTTTGAGTTTGAACATAATGAGACCTTTACCGTATTAAAAGTTTTGGAGACTGTATAATTTATATGCGACGGATTGCTTGATAAGCATCAAGTATTTTTTACAAAAAGTACTTGTATTTCAACTAGATAGGGTATTATAACGATCTTAACAGGGTAGATTAACAGCTATCAACCGGCCCTAAAAGTGACAAAATGTCGCACCTCTTGGTATAACTAACGCGATAAAGCACGCTAACAGCCTCGAAACGCAACAAAAAGAGACACAATAGACCTTATTGGCGTGATGCAATTCGCAAAAAATTACGTATAATGCGTCCCAGTCGCTCAGGTAACGCCTTAAAACAAATACAATATCTTAAAAGGTGCTCGCGTAAAGAGTGCTTCACTCCTGAGTATGTCTTCCTATATCAATGTATTAAGGTAGTTGTAGTATGTCTCAAAGAGTAAGGTCAATTTCCGCGTTAGCGAGTGCATTATCTCTCGCCGCACTTCCCACTTTATCACTGGCTTCTGGTTACGCATTAAACGAGCAAAGTGCCTCTGCATCAGGTATGGCCAATGCGGGCTCTGCAGCAAACCCAGAGAATGCAACTATCCAGTACTTTAACCCTGCGGGCTTGACTCATTTAGATAAAGCTCAAGTAACCGGCGGTGTTGCCTTTATTAATGTAGATACCAGCTTCAAGGGCAGCGCAACCAATACTATTGGTCAGCCAGTCAACGGTTCTATGGGCGGTGACTTTGTCGGAACAGCCGTAGTACCGAACCTCTACATGTCTACCCCAATCAATGATAAATGGGCCGCAGGCATCGGCATATTCGCGCCCTTCGGTACATCAGGCAACTATAACGATGACTTCGTTGGGCGTTTTTTCGCAGATGAAACTGAACTGAAGGCGCTAGCTGTTCAACCGACCATTGCCTACAAAGTGAACGATCAATGGTCTGTGGGTTTAGGGATTGATTTTATTCATGCTGAAGGCACGTTAACTAAATTTCAGGACTACTCAGCATTATCTGTAACAAATAGCATTCCTTTGTCCATGATTAAAGAAGGTCATTTTGACGTTTCAGGTGACGACAACGCCGTAGGTTGGAACTTCGGTGTGATGTATCAACCCACAGCGGATACTACTATCGGATTTAACTATAAATCTAAAGTAGATATCGAACTGAACGGTGATGCGTCTATCACCAATGTACCCGCAAAAACAGGCAACCCAACCGCCCCTATTGCCTATGTAACGTTAAAAGAAAAAGCATTGGTTCCATTAACACTGCCAGAAAGTGTGACGTTGAGTTTAAAGCAGCAGATTAATACTGACTGGGCATTTTATGCGGGCGCAACCTGGACTCGTTGGTCTCAGTTTGAGAACCTTGATATTTTAAGTGGTCAGGGTACAGGCCCTGTGTCAGCTCTAGCGGGTCCTAAATACGGCCAAGCTGGCATGATTGGCCATGTACCTGAGCAATGGGAAAACGTGTGGGCATTCTCTGTAGGTACCTCTTACGCATACTCAAATGCCGTTACACTTAAGGCAGGTTATGCATACGATGAGTCTCCTATTCAGAAAGAGTTCCGTACTGCGCGTGTACCGGCAACCGATCGTAACTGGTTCACGGTAGGTGCTCAGTATAAGATGGAAGGCGACTGGGTATTAGACGGCGCGCTGGGTTATTTGTTTATTGATGACGTGAAAATTGATGAACATGACTACCGTGTCGATGGTAGCCAAATAGGTTATTCAAACGCAAAAGGTACTTATGAGCTAAGTGCTTACGCGTTGGCTTTGCAGTTAACTAAGCGTTTCTAAACATTAGTTGATTTGTTCTGGCTCTTTATCGTGATAACGCTATAAAGAGCCAGTAATCCCCGCTAAATTTTTAATAGTTTGGACGCCGTACGGAACAGTATTCCGCCCAACTTAACAGACTCATACACCCCCTCCGTTATTCCTACCTGTGAACGTTCAACTATAGTGGATACCGAGTTCACAACGGGTATTCTGCTCAAGACAGCATGTGGTTCTTTTGCAATCGAGAGATGAACTTTCTCAACCGCCTCGACTGTTTTTTCGTACCCTACCGCCATTAAATCAAACGCCCCTGCAACCATCTCTCGCTGTTCAGTATTCAACCCTGATAAATTCCCATCAACATGGCTTAACTGCATTACTTTCGGCGGAACGGTATAGTCGATTTCTAACGGGTGGTAAGTCATTAGTTGCGTTGTTGTGGCAGCCTCTTCAATCCATTGTTTAATTTGCTGATAAACCGTCTCGGTATGAGCTAAGGGGATATGAGGAATACCTTCAAAGTGGGTAAACTGGCTACCTTCTGGCGCGGAGTTAGGGTTTGCACTGTTCTTTGAAACCAATGCATCACCAAATAACTTATTTAATACGCTATTACTTTCTCCTGACAACGAACCACTAATAAAGTGGTGTCGAGCATGTTGATAAAAACTTCCACACGAGCCATGAGCATCATCCTTCTCACTCTCTACATTTCGTAAATGCGCTAAGCCATGTTTAAGGTCTTGAATTCCTTCACTTCTCACATCAATCCAGTCAGCCCAGTGATTAATATATTCTTTGGGCACAGAACGTACGACTGAACTGGCCAAATGGCCAAAACGCTCAAAATAAGACCCTTCGTGTGGCGTGCCAAGATAAAAACATTGAGTAAGTTTTTCTAACCAGAGAGCTTTGGCGGCAATGGCATTCTTTTGAGCATAACGCATCAGCAAACCACCCAAACTAAAACCGACAAAGATAATCTCATCAATTGGTTTTGGGTATGCCGTAATAAGGGCATCCATTAATTGAGTAAACTGCCTGCCATTTTCTTCTATAGACAGACCCGTGTTATAACGCAAAAAAAGCGGCGTATAACCAAAGTCACGTTGTAAGTAGGCGCCATAATTAGCTATTTTAGAACGAGCCTCGCCCCCTTCGACATCTATACCTGAATCAGCATTCAGGCCTGTATCGATATCCCAAATTGTTTCAAGATTGGTTAAGCCATGTAATAGCACTGCAACTTTATTCGTCACCGTCATGTCGGGGTTTGGCAACGATAACGGTTTACCCTGATGGTAAAAGCCCATATCGATCGCTAAAGGATTGTTCTGTGAGACGAGGTAATCCCCTACAACACCATTAAGCACTGCCCTGCTAACATTGCCCCAATAACGGTAGTCAACGTTTGACGATCCTTTTTTCGCTTTGTATTCTGCGTCACTCATGAGCAGGCTCCTTTTAACGGTGTCATTATCTCTAGTGTACAAGTGTACACACAAAGACCATCATACATCGCTAAAAGAACATTTTCACCGTTTATATCAACAAAAATGTATGTTTTTTAACCTACCACCAAATAGAAAGTAGTGCACCTACCCCCAATACCGCACTGCCACCCACCTCAGCAATAATCAGTAATAGCATAAATAGTGGGGTAAGCCATGCAGGTAGTTTAGTGTTTCCTACTCGATGAGGTTCTTCCAACTGATTGGTAGTATCTCTCAAAACGCCATGAACAATATAAGTAAAAATAGCCGCAGCAAAGAATATTAATGTCGCTAATGCTGCAGTATTATTAACCACCGCGGGGAAAACGCTTAGCTCAGCAAATTTAGCTAGCAAAATAGCAGCAAATGAATACATCAGCGAAGATCGGTGCGTGATATCAACATAATAACGCGCACGGTGGTCAAACCCTTTGACCATAAGTCGGTACTTCCATATTCCTGACACTAAGCCAGTCATAAAGAAAATGAATGCAGCGGTAAGGCAATATTTTTCAGCTAAAGACATAGGTAAGTTCTACAACATTGGTTAAAGTACTGGACATTATTTAAAAATTGTCGCATTCAGAATACTACACCAGTTAGCGACCTTATTAACCATTTCGAGGAAAAATGAACTCACATTCAAAAATTTCGTCACTCGTTTATGTCATCGCGTTAACTCAGTTTGCCATGCCTTTTATGTTTTCAGGCGTAGGAATCACCCTACCTTTAATGGGAGTAGAACTGCATGCAAGCGCGGTCGCCCTAGGCTTAATTGAGACGGGCTATTTAGGTGCAGTCACAGCTTTTCTTTTACCTGTTGGCCGACTCGCTGACGCGACAGACAAAAAGACACTTTTTAAAGTGGGGTTACTCGGATATGGACTTCTAACGCTTTCTATTGGCTTTGCGTCTAGCCCCGCCCTTATTATTACGCTAAGGATCATCCAAGGCGTTTTCGGAGCTATGGTCATGGCCACAGGAATGGCGCTTATCACTGAAGTTGTTGCAAAAGAGAATCTTGGGAAGGCGATGGGGTTATCGATTGGCGCTATCTACGCGGGGTTAGCCGCAGGGCCTTTTATTGGCGGTATTATTACCTCTTCGTTTGGCTGGCGGTGGGTCTATTTTATGACCGGCGTAGTCCTTTTACTCTCGTTTTTACTCACGCATACCCTTATGAACAGCCAGTGGAAGCGGCCTCAAATGAAAGTCGACTGGCTAGGTAGCGCAGCGGTGATTGCTATCATTATCTGTTTAATTGCCGGCAGTGCTATTTTAGATGAGACTCATTGGGGAGGGGTTTTATTAGTTGTTGGCCTTATCAGCATTCCAGTGTTTTTCTGGATCGAAAAGAGAGTCGATCAGCCTCTTCTTAGATTTGACAGACTTCGCTCAAATGCAGTGCTATCTAATGCATTACTGTCACAATTATTGATGTATTCTGGATCGTTCGGCATGACTTTTCTTTACAGCCTGTATTTACAAGAAGTTAAAGCGCTGTCCCCTCAAGAAGCGGGTCAAATACTGGTGATAGGCCCGGTATTAATGGCCATAACCGCCCCACTATTTGGTCGCTTAGCCGACCGAGTACAGCCCACAAAAATAACACTAGCAGGCATAATTTCAACTGCTATTAGTTTAATGATGGCCACCCAAGTGGGCGCGGATACCTCTCTTGTTTATATTTGCACTACCATCATTTTACAAGGCTTAGGGTTTGCGATGTTTTCATCCCCTAATATGACTATGATTATGAGCAGCGTAGCTGCCGAGCACTATAGTATGGCGTCAGCATTAGCCTCAAAAACGCGCTATTTAGGAATGGTGATCAGTATGGTGATTATCACTCTATTGATGTCGTCACTGATCGGTGTAGGCACCATAAGAGCATCGTTAGACCGTTATCTATCAGTTATGCAGTATTCATTTGTAGCGTTCTCTGTACTGTCTTTGGTGGGGGTAACGCTTATGATTAAGCTGATAGCGCAGCATGCAACCAAACATAGTTAACCGATGAAGATACTAGTTTGCTAGCGCTGATAGGGCTTTAATTCGATAATTTAACGCTTGGTCTACTTCTAAAACAAACTGCACTTTGTCGCCCCGCTTAAAAGGCGATAAATCAACACTCTCAGCAACATTAAAATTCATGACCATCGGCGCCCAGTTCATCTCAGGTATAGGTGCATGTTTAATGTTCACAACATGGGTTGCTACCGATACTTGGGTAATAAAGCCATAAGCAGATACCTCTCGTACAGGTTGCCCCATCGACGCTATAGATGCCCCATGACCGCTATTGGTTGGCTGACTATTAACCGCACAGCCGACAAGGGTCATCATCAATAATGCAACGACTACTCGTATATTCATCTTAACCTTCACTTATATGCCCCATAGTACTCAGCTTATCACCGCCTAACCATCCACCGCGTCTTGCGCCAGTTTCTCTTCCGCTTTTTGATACGCTGTGTATGCGGCAATAAGATGACAAATCCAGCCTAACATCCCCCCCGAACCAATCCAAAAGCCAGGCGTGATAATCAGCCAGAATATGCCTCTTAAAAAATAACCATTATAAATTTGCCCGACACCCGGAATAATTAAGCTCAATACCGCTGCGATACCTGCACTCGACATTACAAACTCCTTAACTTAGGTTTTACAGAACGTTTAACATAGCTTAGCAATACTCTGTGGTGCTGAATACTATTTTACCCTAGAAGTAGTTATCTAAAACAACCCACTATAACCAAAGCTCAAGAACTGCTAGGATTCAATAGTCTATATAGCTCGACCACAAGGAATTTTTTATGAGATATACATTAGTAATCACAATGATGGCGACATTGTTTTTATCGCTGCCCTCTTACGCTGAAGACCTCAATTACAACCTGTACCAACTATCTGTTAGCGCCGAAGATGAAATAGACAATGACATCATGAAGGTCACGCTGCTAGCAACTCATCAAGCATCCCTCTCATCAGAAGCCAACAAAGTCGTCAATAAGCAAATGACCTCTGCATTAGAGGTACTCAAAAAAACATCAAACATTAAATACGAGACCGGCAATTACCAAACACAGCCTATTTATCAAAACCAACAAATAGCCGGATGGAAAGCCTCTCAAGAAATTGAGCTCAAAAGCGCTGATTTCAACCAGTTATCCACTCTTGTGGGCAAGCTACAAAAGGACCTTAAGATATCATCAATGGGGTTTGAAGTGAGCAAAGTCGTTCGTCAAAAAGCGGAACAACGCCTTGCTGTAGACGCGCTCAGTCAGTTTAAGGCGCACGCTTTGCTGGTACAAAAAACCATGGGCGCAAGCGGTTATCAAATTGTGACGGCGGACGTTAATACGGGTTCTAGCCGCCCACCTATTCGCTATTCGATGATGCGATCTGAAATGGCAATGGCATCAGACTCACCAGGGCCCGCGGTTGAAGGCGGCAATAGCACGATTAACGTCAGTGTATCGGGTCAGGTTCAGCTGACATTTAATTAAGTATTGGTTTTTAGGGTTTAATAACCATTACTGACACTTTAGCGCGCTCAACCACCCGACTAGTGGTTGAGCCTAGCAGCGCTTTATCGACCCTAGTATAGTTATGGCTAGGTATCACAATAAGGTCTGCACCCACCGCTTTTGATTCTTTTAAAATTTCTTTATGCGATTTACCCTGCAACGCTTTAATACTAACCTTAATCGACTTGGGTACATTTTTTTCGACATACTGTTTTAACCGCTTATTGACTGCGGTTATCGCCTTCTCCATCGCATCTTCTGGGAAGAACGACCCTACCATCGACATGCCAAACCCCGGAATAACGGTCACCACATGCAAACTAGCCTTTGAGCTTTCCGCCTGCTGAATAGCCACGGATAATGCCTTTTCTGCAAACAGTTCATTTTCAAGGTCTACCGGAATTAAAATCTTATTGAACATGGAACACCCTCTGTTATTCAGTGAAATCGTTCTATTTAGCATGCTGCGAGTAAAGCATAGACCCTTTCTATGCCTTATTCTAAATAATCAATATATTATATTCATGCTAGACTACTGAATAGATCACTAAACTCCACCTATTGGTATGCTGATGCCCTTTGCTCTACTGGTACACATTTTACTATTATCTATTTTCACTTCGTCATTAGCGTATGCTAATGACGTCACCATCGTTAAACATTATCAGCAACATGCCCGTTACGCATTCGGCCTTAAAGTATTAGATCTCTCACTCAGCAAGCTAGACGCTGACTATAAAATTATTGGCCCAGGCCTTCAGCGTGTCAATGAAGCTAGAGGCGAAGCCCTCGTAATTAGCGGCTTTTATGATATTGAGTTTTTATCTGCTACCACTCAGCGAGAAGCTCAAATGATCCCCATTAAAATACCGATATATCAAGGTCTTTTAGGTTTGAGACTATTACTCGTCACGCCAGAGTCGAATACTCAAATAAGTAAAGTGAGTAACCTAAACGCGTTACAAGCATTCATCGGAGGACATGGCCGGCACTGGGCAGATTTACCGGTTTATGAAGCCAATAACCTAAAAGTAGTCACTGCCGTTAAATATGAAAAACTTTTTGAGATGCTCAAAAATAAACGGTTCGACTACTTTCATCGTGGCGTAAATGAAATTTGGGGAGAGTTAGAAAAGTATGGGGATGACGTGGTGGTTGCCGATAATATCATGCTCTACTACCCACAACCGGTCTACTTTTTTGTCAGCAAGCATCGGCCTGAACTGGCTCAACAGCTTGAAAAAGGACTTCAAATAGCTAAAAGGGACGGTTCTTACAAGGCGCTATTTTTAGCTTACTACCAAGATACATTAACGCGGTCTAACCTTGCATCAAGGAACCTAATAACACTAATAAACCCAACAGTGCCAAGCGACGCTCCGACTATTGATACCCATTGGTGGATGCCACAAGACAAAACAGTGCCTTAATCAGCGTCTAATGCGAGCTTTACTCCTAACCCCACAAACAATGCACCCGCAACACCCTCAAAAAACCGACCCATTTTAGGTTGCATCATGACGTCTTTGGCTTTAATAACAATAAGCGCTAACATGCACTGCCAAGTCATCGCAATCAAGAAGTGCAACGCGGCTAAGAACAAAGATTGAGCCATCGCAGACGCTTGCGGATTAATAAATTGCGGCAGAAAAGCCATATAGAAAATAACAGTTTTGGGGTTGAGCACATTCGACAATAAACCTTCTCGAAATGAGCGATAAATATTAAAGGCCTGAAACGGCGCCACTGACTTAGGCTCTAGAGAAATACCACGCTGAAACGCGCTACGAAAGCTACCAATGCCTAACCACACCAAATAGCACGCGCCTGCGAGCTTTAAAGCATTAAACGCCCACGCTGTTTGCAGCAATATTAGCGAGATACCTACAGCAGAAACCGTCGCATGAACAAAAAGACCAAAGCAAATGCCCAAACTACTGACGGCACCGTCTTTCCAACCACCTCTCGTGGTATTACGTACAATCAGCAGGGTATCGACACCCGGCGTAAGGGTCAATACCGTAATGGATATCACAAAGGTCCAAAGCCCTAGCTCCACGATTCAAACCCTCTCTACTAAATACGCCACGATTACTGGATCAATTTAAGGCCAACAGGTAAGCCTTCACCAAATACCCGCTTGGTTTCTGCCTCGTCCAACTCTTTAACCGTTTCAACCATCTCAACCCAGCTGGCGGGCGCTTTTGCGAGCGTGAGCTTTTCGACAACCTTATTACGCCAATCTTCGTCAATATCCCGACTTCTATCACCACTCATTCGGGTCATCAATACCGCCGCAAAGGCGACTTGCTGATTTTTCTTCCAGTCGACTTTTAACAACTGTGGTAACCAGCGTTGCACATCGTCTTTAGCAATCACATTATGCGCGCTACCATGAAAAGGCATGCGCGAGGCGATACGGCCAACAGCCCACCAACTGGTAATGGTTTCAGCAGGTTTTTCTAGTCTTTTCAATAACCACTGGGTCAGTTCCGTTTTATCTTCAACCGGTAAATGCTCAAGCACAGCGGCCAGCTTGACCATATCGTCGTATGATTTCTGCTTCGCTTCGGCTTGTAGCTTTCGACTCGTTAGCGCGGCAGGTTTTAGGTATTTTGCAATATCTTCATAAATACTGACCTGTTGAACGGCGTTTAGGCCGCCTGCGGCTCTTCTCCAAAACGTCCACCAATCTATCCAGACTTGAGTTTCTTGACCAAACTGCAAACCCGGTTGGTACAGATCCCACACTTGCTCAATGCGCCAATCATCAATCGGATAACCAAAGCCTGGTCGCAAACCATAGCCTGCTAGATTAAACCAAATGCGTTCATGTGCGGCAGAGCGGCGACGGCGCTTTTTGCCTTCTAATAACTCGTCAAACAGCGCCCGTAGTACGGGTACTTCCCAGCTATCACGTTTACCCAGCGCTTTTTCAATATCAACTCTCAGGGTTTTAACCGCTTTGGGGTTTGCTTCTTTTTTGCTGTTGCCAAACACCTCTTCCACTTTTTGGCGTGCACGTTCAAACCCTGCAGGAAGCTTTTCTGTAGCCTGGTGGACTCGCTGGCTAGATAGCTGTTTTCGTATTTCAAACTCTACATGCCAACGCTGTTGATTTTCGCCAACACAATCAATCTGTAATGTGCCGACTTCTGTCAGGCTCGTCGCGAGTGACACCGTGACTGAGTCTAATTCAGTCTTCTCTAGCACAACCACTAAGGGCGGTAGCGAAATAAATGTCTGCTTGGCGAACATTTCATCATCAATCGTGATAATTTCGCCAGGTTGGTAAACATGATCTGCCGTGGTTGATAACAAATGAAACTGTACTGGCTGCCCTAGCTGTAAGGCAAACTTTCGCTCGCTTAATGTCAGTTCTTGATCTTCTTCAGTGCCCTTTGGCATCAGACAAATAGCCTGTTTAGCCGTCTCAGTTTGTTCTAATACCAAAAAGAAAGTACGTGCAGAACCTCCGCCAATTTTAAGCTGAGCACCGCGTCTGGCTTTAGCATAAGCGACAGCACCTTGAGCCACGGCAAGGTTCGGATTATTGTTAGTCAGCATTGTGACCTTATCGCTACGCCAATCAGTCAGCACACTTAATGCACGTTCACTCAGTATTGAGCTATTAAAAACACCGCCATTAAATAACACTGCATCGGGTATCGCGACATCATTGCTATCAAAAGACGCATCACCCACTAATGATGCCTTACAAGCATCTTGGTGATCAGCAATAAACTCAGCTAGGTACTTACTCACCGCGGGGTCTGGGGCATAAGGCAAGCCAAACTCAACCATGCCACTGCGGCGAGCGACAGGTCGTTGCTCAAAACTAATCTTAGGGAAAAACCCATCTAGCGCAATATCTCTGACTTCTTGCTGAGTGAGGTGACAGCTTTTGGCGCCCCCTATCAACTTAGAGCCACTCCCTAATACCGTAACCTTAGCGCTTTCGGGTGCATTCTCGCCTAACAATAACTCTTTAGCTTGACGGGTTTGCTGTATTAACTGCGACAAGTTGGCGGTACTAAGTTTTTTAGCAGATGAACCACCATTGATTTGATACTCTGCTTTATGAGCCAATGCGAGATCAACATTGTCCCCGCCAAGCATCAAGTGATTGCCCACGCCTACGCGGGTTAATGTAAGCTGGTCATCTTTACCCTTAGCCACCTTGATCAAACTAAGGTCTGTCGTGCCACCACCCACATCGCAAACAAGCAATAATTTAATGTTAGCGAGCGCAGTTTGTGCATCTTCACCCTGTCGTGCGTACCAGTCATAACAAACCGCTTGAGGCTCTTCTAACAATAAGACCTTACCGAACCCAGCTCGCTCTGCGGCTTCTACGGTTAGCGCTCTTGCGCCTTCGTCAAAAGAAGCGGGGACAGTAATCACCACTTCTTGATGCTCGATCAACGCACTAGGGTGAGCCGTATTCCAGGCATTTCGCACATGGAATAAATAACTTGAAGACGCTAATACCGGCGACACTTTATCCACGCCTTCGGCGCCCGCCCAAGGTAATATATCAGCACTGCGATCAACTTGAGGATGAGACAACCAGCTTTTAGCACTCACTACTTGTCGCCCATCAACCTTGGCGCCTAGCTCTCTCGCCCACTCACCCACAACCACTTGCGAAAGCTCACCCGATAATTCACTCTCTACAGAGCCTGACCACGGCAAAACCAAATCGGACTCACTCAACTCGCCCTTGGTTGGGTGATATCTAAAAGACGGTAACAACGGTCGTTTAGCGACTTCACCTGCCGCCACTAACTGCTCTATTTCAAATATCTGGCAGTTATCCGGTGTTAACGGCCGCTGCATATCCGCATAAGCTACGACGGTATTCGTGGTGCCTAAGTCGATACCGATAAGGTATTGGGGCTGTTGATTTGTCATTTAATCCCGTACATCCAATTCAATCTGCCAACGTTCTGATTCGCCACTGCTGTCGGTGCTATTAACCGAGATAGCTTCTAGTTTAAGTGTGCCGACCGCTGTCACTTTTGACATCAATCGCACCGGTACCACGTCACCTTTGCGACGCCCGTTGGCAGAACCACTTGCGTCAATCGAGAGGGTCGCCTGAAGTTCTGGTAGTTCTTCTAACTCACCGTCTTGCCAATGATCCAGTTGAACGCCCGCTTCGTCGTGACGTCGTGTATTGGAACCAAAAAATCTAAAACGCACCGGCTCACCGACCACTAAACCAAACTCTGCACTGCCAGCATTAGTTTCAGAACCTTCTTCCATACCAAAAGGCGCAATACATAATGCTTCTAGGGGCGGCTCCATACCGGGTATTGCAGGCATTGCGCTTTCAATGCCTACATAGTATGTACTCGCCAACCCACCTCGAATGCGCACACCCTGACCTTGTCTGACATAACCGTAATAGCTCGCGCCACTAGCCACCGCGAGATCTAAATTAGCATCAGAGAGCAAACGAGCAGGCTCAGCACCGGCATCGGTAAGCCACTGGTTAATAATTGTCAGGGTCCGTTCAGACAATACAGGGGCTTTAAGTACGCCGCCATTAAACAGAATCGCGGTTGGCTTAATAAAGTGAGTGGCTTGTGAGGTGTCAAAAGCACCAGCAAGTGGGTCAAAAGGCATTTCTTCTGCGCTTTCAGCACCCAATACATCATTTGCAGCATCGACTTGCCTGCTTAAAAAAGCCGCCAAGTGTCTTGAAACAGCTGGGTCTTGTGCGTATGGCAAGCCTTTCTGGGTTAATGCACTGCGGCGAGTCGCTCTAGGGTGGTCACTGATTCCTACCTTCGGGAAAAAGCCTTCTACTAACGTTTCACGCACTTCAGTTCGCGTCAGCTCTGTACGTAAGGTATTGCCTAATAACTTAGACCCTCGACTAGGCACCGTGATGGGCATGCTTTCGGTATCGTTATCTAGCAACAACTGCTCTTTTGCATCACGACAGGCATGGGTAATCGCTTGAATTTGCCAGGGCTGCAACTCTTTACCTTGTGCTGCTAATTTGGCTTTAACACGATAGGCGAGTGCTAAATCCATATTGTCGCCGCCCAGTAATATATGATCGCCGACTGCGACTCGATTAAGTGTTAAATTACCCTCTTCTTCTGTCACCGCCACTAACGATAAATCAGTCGTGCCGCCGCCCACATCAACGACTAAGATGATATCGCCCACATTCACTTGTTCACGCCACGCATCACCACTGGCATGTATCCAGTTATAAACTGCTGCCTGTGGCTCTTCGAGTAATGTTAGGTGATCAAGTCCCAAGGCACTGGCAGCTTCTGCTGTGAGTTCGCGAGCAGCGGGGTCAAAAGAGGCCGGTATAGTAATGGTGACTTCTTGCTGTGCCAGTGGAAATTCAGGAAACTGATGCTCCCACGCAGACCGTAAGTGATCTAAGTATTCAAATGTCGCCGTTAAGGGTGATATTTTATTCACCTCCTCTGGGCTACCCGCAGGTAGAAAGTCTTCATGACGATCAACACCGCTATGGCAAAGCCAGCTTTTAGCGCTCGCCACCAATCTGATAGGTGTTTTACTGCCCAAATTTCGTGCAATGCTGCCGACAATCTCATCGGGCTTATCATTCCACGGTAATGCAATATCTGATGGGTTAAGTTCAGACTCATGCGGTCTGTAAATAAATGAAGGCAACTGTTTTTTCTCTTCTACCAACCCTGGCTGGCTGAGCTGCGGAATCGACATAATCGTCAATTCTGGTTCAGCCGTAGGGTTTTCAGCTGCCTTTTCTAAATCTAAATAAGACAATACACAGTGTGTCGTACCTAAATCGATACCAACAGAGAAACGGGCTCCCTGCCCTGCGGTTACTGGGTCTATCATAGTTCCACCTCTGCAGGCGCAACAATGGATGTGTCATGCCCTTCGGCCAGCTTAGGCAATCGAATATCGGTTACTTTCCAGCCTTTATGGATAAGCGAGCCGGTAAACGGTGCTTCGCCCACCACATTTCCAGTTAATCGAACTTCTGACGCATTAAACCCTACGGGTAACGTAATACGTGTCTCTTCGTCTTCACTTCTAACCGCGGCAAAGGTGAAATAAGTTTCTAACGCTTTTTTGCTCCCTTCGTGAACAACACGCGCCGCTGCACCAATATCTGCATCAGAATAGCCAGCGAGGTCTTCTTGAGTAAAATCGATAAACCGCGCTTCTTGCTGCAATAACGTCAATAATTGTAGCGCAGCATCTGGCGTGGCTTCTTTTAGCTGCGCAGGCTTAGCTTTTTCAACCGCCGGTTTTTCAGCAACTGGTTTTACAGCCTCAGGTGCAGCTGCAGTGTTTTCGTTGGTCACAACATGACTCGTTGATCGCGGTTTAACTAAGAACAATACAAAAAATAACACCGCTAAGATGGCCAGCCCTAAATGAAGCATATCGAATGTAGTCGGGGCTGCGGTTAGATTAATGTTCATTATTCATTTCCTTGTTGTTCGCTGAAAGTAATCGCAAGATATTTTACGGGGCTTTTAAGGGTAATCGTAAGCCCATTGGACATTAGCGCGCTATTTTAGCATGACATTAGATAAAAACTGAGTATTGAAGAGGTTAGTTAAGGTGAGAATGATAAAAACGGGGGATGATGACGAAAAAACTAACGCTTGGGCTTAAATAATACCCGCATCGAGGCTAGCAGCCATGGTTAAACCCAACTCTTCGCATTGCGCAATAAAGTCTTCGCTAAATTCGCCTCGGCAAACTAACGGCTCCTGAACCCAGCGCCATTTTAGCCCTGTAAGTATGGTTTCCAGTGCTCGCTTGGTACCGGTGCCATCTTGCCCTGCTCTAATATACGCTACAGCCGGTAGCCCCTGTTTCTTTTCAAGCACCGCGTAATACGTCCTATCGAAAAAGTCCTTCAAAGCCCCGCTCATATAACCAAGGTTTTCTGTGGTGCCCAGAATAATCGCATCAGCAGCCAATACATCTTCGGCATTCGCTTGCAAAGGAGGGATATGCGTCACCTCAACATTTTCGATGTCTTCATGACGCGCCCCTTTCAACACCGCGTCAACCATTCGCTGAGTATTTTCAGAAGGCGCATGGGCAACGACTAGCAATTTCTTTTTAGCAGACATTTACCACCTATTCATTGTTATTCAGTTGAACAACCTATGTTTGGCTACCGTTACTCGAAATATAGTCCATAACACGGCAAATCACACTCAATCACATTAACAGTTAAAACTTGTCTAGGCTTAAAATATATCGCCCATTAAACACGCAAAGCAAACAATGTGTACTAAACTCAGCATTACTTACAGAACAATTTCTGCCTACGTTAAATGCCAAGGAGGCCATAATGTTAGTCTTAGTAATGTTCTTGCTTATTGTCATCGGTGCTGCCTTCTATGGCATCGGTCCGGTTGGTTGGAGTGCGTTTTTTGGGTTAAGTCTGGTGTACTACAGTTTCTTCACCAGCCCATCGTTAATCTGCCTGCTATTACTCTGGCCTCTCTTTATTGGCCTTGTGCTGTTTCTTAACTTCACCGCATTACGTCGTCAGTATATTA
The DNA here is from genome assembly GCF_026016465.1 of Alkalimarinus alittae. NCBI lineage: Bacteria > Pseudomonadati > Pseudomonadota > Gammaproteobacteria > Alteromonadales > Alteromonadaceae > Alkalimarinus > Alkalimarinus alittae. The sequence continues at coordinate 199,519 of NZ_CP100390.1, read as the reverse complement.
GTACCCCGATAGCAAAGTGGGCGAGAGACGTATTGCCGGAGATATCCGACACAGAAAGAGAAGCCCTTGAGGCCGGCACAGTCAGCTGGGACGGCGAACTCTTTTCAGGCAACCCTGATTGGCGAAAACTCCATGAACTCAAAAAACCAGTCTTGACCCAAGAAGAACAGGCCTTCATTGACGGACCGGTAGAAACGCTCTGTGAAATGCTCGACGACTGGGAAATAACCTACCAACGCTATGATCTGAGCCCTGAAACCTGGCAGTTTCTTAAGGACCATGGATTTTTCGGTATCATCATTCCTAAACAATACGGCGGACTTGAAATGTCAGCCTTGGCGCACTCAACCGCCGTTATGAAAATCGCAACCCGCAGTATCACTGCAGCGGTAACGGTCATGGTGCCTAACTCATTAGGCCCTGCAGAACTGCTGTTAATGTATGGCACACAGTCTCAACGAGACGACTACCTTCCTAAACTGGCAAAAGGAGAGGAGATTCCTTGCTTTGCACTTACAGGCCCTAAAGCGGGCTCCGATGCAGGCGCTATGCCGGATAAAGGCATCATCTGTAAGGGCGAATGGGAGGGTAAAGAGGTGATCGGCCTTAGGCTGTCTTGGAACAAACGCTATATTACACTCGCCCCAGTGGCCACGGTATTGGGGCTGGCATTCAAAACCTATGATCCCGACCACTTACTGGGTGAGCAAGCGTCATTAGGCGTGACCTGCGCATTAGTCCCTACATCAACGCCCGGTGTTCACATTGGCGATCGTCACCTGCCTCTCAATATGGTCTTTATGAATGGCCCCACCTGGGGAGAAGATGTTTTTATCCCCATGGACTATCTTATCGGTGGAGAAGAGAACATTGGCAAAGGCTGGTCTATGTTGATGAACTGCCTGTCGGTGGGTCGCTCTATTTCATTGCCTGCGCTGAGTACGGGGGCTGGCAAGCTGTCTTGCTTAACGACCGGCGCTTATAGCCGCATTCGAGAACAATTTAATACGCCCATCGGTTACTTCGAAGGAGTTGAAGAAGCACTAGCGCAGATTGGCGGACTGAGTTATCTGATGGACAGTGCTCGAACGCTGACCACCTCGCTAGTTGACCAAGGTGAAAAGCCGTCCGTTCCGTCCGCAATTCTCAAATATCACAATACCGAAAACATGCGACAAGTCGTCAGCCACGCCATGGACGTTCATGCCGGTCGCGGTGTGATTAAGGGGCCCCGAAATTATATCGCCCGCGTATACCAAGCCGTCCCGATCAGCATTACGGTCGAAGGGGCTAACATCTTAACCCGCAGTATGATGATTTTTGGTCAGGGCTCTATTCGCTGTCATCCATTTTTACTAAAAGAGATGGACGCGTTACATAACCCAGATACCAATCAGGGATTAGTTGATTTCGACAAGGCCTTATTTTGCCATATCGGCCACAGTACGCAGATGGTTGTCCGTAGTCTTGTACTCGGGCTCACTCACAGCCGTTTGGCGTCTACCCCTGCGGGCATTAGTTACGGTCAGCATTATTATCGCCACCTTAGCAGACTGTCAGCCGCTTTTGCTGTCGTCAGCGATTTCACGCTGATGCTTCTAGGTGGAGAGCTCAAACGACGAGAAAAGATCTCCGCCCGCTTGGGTGATTGTCTCAGTCAACTCTATTATGGCTCCGCCGCATTAAAACGTTTTGCTGACGATGGCTGCCCCGAAGAAGATCAGCCTCTGTTGGACTGGGCAATGCAGCATAGTATCTACCAGTTACAAGATGCACTGATCGCGGTACTCAACAACTACCCCTCAAAGCCCGTGGCAGTATTGCTTAGAGGCATTGTTTTCCCTCTAGGACGTCGTTATAAAAAGCCCAATGACGCGCTAGAACATAAAATCGCACAACTTTTAATGAACCCTTCTAAGGCCCGTGATCGTTTGGTAGAAGGCGTTTATCGCAATACCCGACCCGATGACCCTATAGGCCGTGTCGAAAATGCGTTTTTGAAGAAATTAGCAAATAAAGAGATAGATCAAAAGATAAAACAGGCGGTTAAATCAGGTCAACTAGAGCATTCAGATGACCTGGAAGTGTTCGCTAAACGAGCCCTTGAACTAGACGTTCTTTCAGAACAGGAGGCGACACTGTTTAGGGAGGCAGAAGAGGCCGTCAATGATGCTATTCAGGTAGACGCCTTTGCAGCAGATGAGCTTCCCGGCTTTCAGTCTGATTAGATCAACTGAAATTTTGTTGGTTTTAGCTCTACAGGGGTCGACCTCGGTCTTTCGGTATGTCACTAGGAGGTAAAAAATGAATCTTGTTATTGTTGGCGCGGGCATTATGGGGGTGACACTCGCCACCTTAGCGCGCGAGCTTTCACCATCGCTTGAAATAACCTTGATTGAACGGCTTTCTGGCCCTGGCCAAAGCAATTCGAGTGTATTTAACAATGCGGGGACGGGCCATGAAGCCAACTGCGAACTAAATTACACGCCAGTGGACGGAGAAGACATTGCGCTACACAAGGCGCTCAAAATACACGCCCAATTTAATGTAGCTAAGCAGTTTTGGGCCTATTTAGTTAAAAAAGGCATCATCGACGACCCTGCCTGCTTTATTCACCCCACCAAACACTGCACCATAGTCAGCGAAGAAGGTATCGACTTTCTCAACCTACGCTTTAAGGAAATGTCTACTCACCATTTTTTTGAGGACATGCAATATACTGAAGACTTCGACGAAATTAAGTCGTGGATGCCTTATGTCATGGAAAACAGGCCCACAACCGAACGAATGGCGGCTACCAAAATTGATACCGGCACTGATGTAAATTTTCAGGTCATAACAGAAAAAATGGCCGCTTATCTGGCTACACAAAAGGGCGTTAACATTCATTATGATACGCAGGTAAAACGTATACATAAACGCCCGACTGGGCGCTGGTTAGTCGAAGCTAAAAAAGGCGAGGAAGATATAAAGCTTAGGGCCGACGTTTTGTTTGTTGGTGCAGGTGGAGGTGCCTTTCCATTACTGAAACAAAGCCATATTCCGGCAAGTAAACGTTTTACAGGCTTCCCCGTAGGCGGCCGTTTTCTCTTAGCGCCCATCGACGAACTAACCGCAAAACACTACAACGCTAAAACCTACGGAAAAGCAAAAGTAGGCGCTCCACCTATGTCTGTACCGCACCTCGACCTGCGTGCAGCCAAAGGCAAACATTTCTTATTGTTTGGTCCTTTTGCGACATTTATGCCAAAACTCGAAAAAGATCGGGGCGTTTTAGAATATATACGGTCTATGCGTTGGCATGATATTCCTGGACTACTAAACGTCGCAATGAAACATTTCCCACTAGTGAAATACCTGATAACTCAAACAGTTACCAACAAAGATGGTATGTTTGACGAACTCGAGCGATTTGCGCCAGGCCTTAGTAAACAGTTCGACTGGCAGGTAATCCAAGCGGGTCAGCGTGTACAAATTATCAAAGATGGTGATTTACAGATGGGTACAGAAATCGTCATTTCAGATGATAACACCTTCGGTACCTTACTAGGCGCATCTCCTGGGGCGTCTGTGTCACCCGAAATCATGCTACGTTGCTTAGAACAACTTATGCCGTCACTAGTAGAGCACGAAGAGAGCCAAGCAAAACTAAACGAGATCTTTGCCGTTCATGACTTACAAAAACTAGAAAACGATGCATCGCTCTATCGTAAGACTCGGGATGACGTGAATAAAACACTTAAAATATCCTAGTCAAACTGACCGGCAATCAACCAAACCACCTATGCCTCCATAGTTGGAGGCATAGGTGGTTTACCAACACTTAACGGTCTAAACATATTAACGGCCTGTTAGCGCCCTTCGTCATAATCTACTTATTGACATCGCAGCCCTTGTCGGTAGGATGTTCGGCAACCCATTTAGACTGACGAACTTTTCGTCTTGCGCTCGTTCACCAAATCTAGCAGGTATAAATAACTAATGAAAAAATTCTGGGTCATTATGACCATTCTATTTGCATTCACGCTAACCACTTCGCACGTAGAGGCTAAAAAGTTCGGCGGCGGAAAATCGTTCGGAAAATCATTTTTCACCTCTCCTTCAAAAAAATCGGCACCTGCGTCATCAGGCTCAAAGCAACAGGCTGCACCGACATCTCCCGCTAAAGGCGGCATGATGAAAGGTATGCTAGGCGGGTTACTCGCAGGCGGGCTTATTGCCGCAATGATAGGCGGCGGCGCGTTTGAAGGTATTCAGTTGATGGATATTATCCTCATCGCATTAGTGGCGTTCATTGCCATTCGACTCTTTAAAGGCATGGCCCAAGCCAAAATGGCGCAGGCACAACCAGCCTATGCAGGCAACCAAACACGCCAAAGTCCAGGCGCTGATATGTTCGGTTCTAGCGATAGTCACAACTCAAACAATAACGACGCCTCGTTCAACGATGAAAAACCAACAGGCTTTGCGAATGAAGAGTCTGTACCTTTCAATCTACCTGCCGATTTCGATATGACTAACTTTCTATCTGGTGCTCGTGATCACTATCGCACCATTCAACAGGCGTGGAACGAAAATAATATAGCAATGATTGAAGAGTATGTTAATGCAGAACTTTTCACCCAGCTTAAAGAAGAGCGTGCAGCGTTATCGGGCGAACAGCATACTGAAGTAATGTTTGTGGATGCAGAATTAGTACGGGCAGACCAAGCATTTGGTATTGCTGAACTAAGCATTAAATTTAGTGGTCGTTACCGTGATACGGTTGAGAATATTGAAGAAGATATTACCGATGTTTGGCATCTTGAGCGCGACACAACACAAGACAATGCACCTTGGTTGATTGTCGGTATAGAAGCCTAATTTAAATTAGCAAAAAGTAGGCGGTGGTACTGCTAACACGCCGCCTATTTAACATCTATCACACTTCGCTCCTCGTCTTACTTCTAGCTATTATCTACTGTCTAAAGAGGCTCAACCAATACGAGTCTCATTTCACGCCCTTTAAAGATCTCTCCTAGCGCCTTTCTAACATCCAAAATGCTATCGCTTTTTATACGAAAACGAAATTTAGTGCCTTTCTCAGTAAATGCATTCACTCTAAACATAACACTCTCCTAATGATCGTTGGGGTGGTTCTTTTTTGTCTACGATAAAGAGTGTATGCATTGAAACGACATATTTTGTCGCTGAAAATAATGTATATGAGAAATTTTAAAGAAATCGGGGCAAAGTGCCCCTCCTACAAGGGAGGGGCATGAATACTGCGAGTTACCTCAATGTAGTTTTAATCGAGGATGTAAGGCCTTATTGATTTTATCACCCAACCAAATCAACGAAGTACGGAAGAACCCGTGCAGTGCAATTTGATGCATTCGGTAAAGCGAAATATAAAACAAGCGGGCAATACGCCCTTCAACCATCAAGTTTTTGCCGGTTAGGTTACCCATCAAATTGCCTACCGCCGAATAGCGGCTAAATGAGATAAGCGACCCTCGGTCTTGGTAAACATAGGGAATAGCTTGCTTATTAATTAACCTTAGCTTAATCGACTTAACTAACGTAGCAGCCTGTTGGTGCGCAGCTTGCGCCCTCGGCGGTACGGGGTGCTCTTTACCCGGTTGTGGGCAACTAGCACAATCGCCAAAGGCAAATATATTCCGGTCATAAGTCGTTTGAAGGTCTTGCCTGACCACCAACTGATTTATACGATTGGTTTCTAGCCCATCTAAACGCGTTAAAAATTCAGGCGCTTTGATACCCGCAGCCCAAACCTTTATCGTTGCAGCTAATCGCTCACCATTCGCAAACTCGATATCAGAGGGTGAGATATTCACCACTCGCTGCCCTGCCAATACATTGATATTAAGCTGCTTGAGTTCGCGAGTGGCCGCACTGGATAAGTGCTCTGGCAGCGCGGGAAGAATACGATCCGCGGCTTCGATGACGCTAATATGTACATCTTTTTCTTTAAGGTGGCTCAAGCCATATACCGGTAACTCTTGTGAAGCTAGATGAAGCTCTGCCGCCAGTTCAACGCCTGTAGCGCCTGCTCCTATAATGGCAATATCAAGCGAATGCTTTTGCTTCTTTTCAGCATCATATTCTGCTTTAAGATAACTATTAAGAAGGTGGCGATGAAACTTACGCGCCTGCTCAAGGCTATCTAAAAAGATACAATTTTCTGCTGCACCTGGGGTACCAAAGTCATTAGCTGTACTGCCTACAGCAATCACGAGCGTATCGTACGTTATAGTCCGAGATTCAACGACCACAACGCCTGACTCATCAAATAATGGCTCTACAACAACCTGCTTTTCTTCTCGGTTTAGCCCTTGCATTCGCCCGAGTTGGAATTCGAAATGATGCCTTTTGGCGTGAACACGATAATTCACTTCATTTGAACTAGAGTCCAATGACCCTGCAGCGACTTCATGCAATAAAGGCTTCCATACATGAGTCAAACTCGCATCAATTAACGTTACACGCGCTTGTTCTTTGCGCCCAACACTGTTGCCTAGCGAAGTCGCCAGTTCTAAGCCTCCGGCTCCTCCCCCGACAATCACCACATGATGCAATTCAGATCGCTTATTCATATTAAGCCTTCTCTCTATAAATGATAAATGCACAGTTCGCGCTCTGCATTTATCACTCTTCATCAAGTATGTTTATAAATCGCTATAAACCGAACGGCCTAAAAACGGCTGCAGTAAAACAAAATTTTGCTGCTTTATCTAGTCATTACAGGACAGTTTGATGAATCAGAAGAAGAGTACAGTTGCAACACCATCTACACTGCGTTGCATTGATTGAAACCTCAAAGTACTGGGTTTTGGGCTTAAATAGCAGCTTAGTTCATAGGGAACGATAGTAAAGCCACAATGTCACGGCATCAAGCCAGGTTGTCATTAACTGCTCCGGCACAGCTCCAACCAACTCTCAATACCTGCACTACGATACTTATCTTTATGAAGGATAAAGTAAAAGCGACGATGGAAGTTTCGGTGAGGAACATCCAACCTAACCAAACTACCTCGTTCAAACGCATCTTCTAAGGTGATATTTGATAAACACCCGATTCCCAACCCAGTCTCCACAGCCCGCTTAATGGCTTCGGTGTGTTGTAGCTCTAATAAAATATTCAGCTCAGGCAAAAGCCCATGCATGGCCCAGTCGAATGCCTGCCGCGTTCCAGACCCAGATTCCCTCATGATCCAAACTGCATTCAGCAGATCCTTGTCCGTCAAATTCACGTGTTTAGCCAACGGATGAGAAGGCGCACAAAATACACACAACTCATCATCCCGCCATGGAATCACCTCTAATTCAGGCCGGTGAAGCTCGCCTTCCACCAACCCTACATCTAGCTCGAAATTAGAAATTTTATTGGCGATAGTAGTGGTGTTAGCAACCTGCAGCGAGACCTCTCCTTTAGGGTGTAGTCTCATAAACTCTGCCATAATATTCACCGCCAAATAGTTACCAATGGACAACGTCGCCCCGACTTTTAGCGCACCAATATCCTTATGCTGCCTAAACGCATTCTCTAAGTCTTCTGCCCGCTCAATTAACGCTTCTGCTTTTGGCCTCAATAGTCGACCTAACTCATTTAACTGTAAGCGCTTACCCACACGATCAAAGAGCTGGATATCAAATTGTTTCTCGAGCCCTTTAAGGGCCTCACTTGCCGCTGATTGAGACAGTGAAATACTTTCAGCCGCCTGAGTAATATTTTCAAAGTGGGCAGTCGCTAAAAAAACCTCAAGCTGTCGAAGCGTATATCTCATAATCAAGTCGCTTATAAAGGGTGAACAGTTACAAATCGGAAAAACCGATTAATTTAATTTATAAAACCTGTTTCACAGATAGGTTAGCGCGAGTGTATATTGGTTGCAATTAAAAACATCAGCATACGTCCAACGCTAATACTGTAGCGGACGCTCTATTTAGGAAATGACAATGGCTGGATTCGTAAAAGAAAAAGTAACAAGCGTTCATCACTGGAATGACACCCTATTTAGCTTTAAAACAAGCCGAGATCCAGGGTTTCGTTTTAAAAACGGTCACTTTATTATGATCGGTCTTGAACAAGAAGGCCGCCCGTTGATGCGTGCGTACAGTATTGCTAGCGCCAACTATGAAGAAGAATTAGAGTTCTTTAGCATAAAAGTACAAGACGGCCCATTGACCTCTAAGCTACAAAAAATCCAGGTCGGTGACGAAATTTTAATGAGCCGAAAGCCAACAGGTACCTTGTTAATTGATAATCTTCTTCCTGGCCGAAACCTCTACTTGGTAAGCACCGGTACAGGCCTAGCACCCTTTATGAGTATTATCAAAGACCCAGAAACCTACGAGATGTTTGATAATGTTATTTTGACTCATGGTACGCGTGAAGTATCGGAGTTAGCGTATCAAGATTTGATTCAATCAGAGTTACCAAGCCATGAGTATTTTGGCGATATGGTTAAAGATAAACTCATTTACTACCCTACCGTCACCCGAGAGCCTTATGTGAATCAGGGTCGTATCACTGAATTACTCGATAGCGGAAAGCTAGCTAACGATATTGGTTTACCACCAATTAACTTAGAAGACGACCGGTTTATGGTTTGCGGGAGCCCTAGTATGCTTAAAGATACTTGCGCTATTTTAGATGCCAAAGGGTTTAAAGAAGCTAGGCATGGGGAACTTGGTCACTATGTGATTGAACGGGCGTTTGTTGAGAATTAACAGAAAACCCTGATTCCGCTTCGAGGTTGAGGAAGTATCTACCTACAAACTTATTAACGCGAAAGTCGTGATAAATTGAACCCTTTTTCGCGCCAAAGTGGCGCTCCTACACGAGCTTTCGCATGTTTATTAAGCATTTGTAGGAGCTGCTCTTAGCCGCGAAGCACTGTTAATGAATACTTTCACAGCCTCTTCGCTGCTTCAAAACTACACGCCTGCCTGATCAACCTTACTTCTTCGGAAACACCTTCAACCAATCGCCTTTCATATCAACCACTAACCATTTTTGTTCAGCGGCCGCATCTAAGGCTTTATCAAGTTTGCCCATCGAAGATTTTCTGTCATAAGCAAACTCACGCTCAGCATCAGTGTGATGAACAATTAAACCCAGTGTCGGTGTTTTGTCATCTGCATTTCGTGCCATCGTCGTGTACTGCAACATGGCCATATCACCATCAGAGTTACCGGCAGCAAAAATAGGGCGACGGCCAATATGGCGGTAGATACCAACAGGCTTTCCACCCTTGTCATCAATCAGTGTGATGTTGCCTTCTTTAACAATGGTAGGAATACCGTCACGTAGCTCATACTTGGCATCAGCTGTGGTACCCACTACTTGTTCAGGCGGTACGCCGTAACGCTCCTCAGAAAAAACGCGCAAAAAGTCGATACCACCACCAGAGACAATAAATACTTTAAACCCATTAGCGCGTAAATAGTCTAGCAGCTCTAACATAGGTTGGTAGACCATATCGGTATACAGCATATTGGTTTTTGGGTGGTGTGATTTGGCTAGCCAGTCAGACACTGAGCTTGCAAATTCTTCAGCGGTAATATCGCTGTGCGCTGCCATCAGCATCTTTAACAGTGGGCCCTTCCCTTGTGCCATCATGCCTTTCATATCGCCAGCAATAGCACTTTTATAAGGCTCTTGCTGCGTCCACTCAGGGTGGTCTTTAGCTAACGCTTTAATACGATCTAACGCCCATAGGCCTTGAAAGTATAAAGGCTGCTCACTCCAGAGAGTGCCATCGTTATCGGTGGTAGCAATACGCTCACTTGGCGGAACAAAGTCATCAGATTTTGGATCGGTAACGCGTTTAACAAAGTCAATAATAGTCGCTTTAGTAGGCCCTTCTTTCCAGCTAGGTAGTGGGTCACTTGCGGCTTTTGCAGAAATGGGTAGTGCTATGGTAATAGATAATAATAAGACTAAAACGTGTCTTGTTAGGCGTGTTCTCATGGTGGTGTTCCCAGCAAAAAGAGACATGGCATAGAATCTAAGACAAGGATCGCTATGCTAAAATGAGAGTCATTGCCCCTAGCGCCTTGTAGCAACTAGGGGCACCTTGATTAGTTACCCGTCGGCATCGGAAGGGAGAAGCCTTCTTTAGCTAACTGTTCGCGCACATGTTGTAAACGCTGGTATTGCGTTATGGTAATAGGGCCCGTATAGGTTTCGCTTTGTAGCTTTCTTGGTGGGTACTCAATATAGGTTTTCATTTTGGCCTTAATCGCCTCGTTAATGGTAACCAACGTCCAGGTACGCTCAGTATAATTATTCATGAAAATATCGTAACGCTCTTGTGGGTCGGCCCACAGGTCGAACACTTGAGGTACGGTAGCTGCGTACTTCTCTGGGCCTTTCCAGCCTAGATTAGAATCAACGGCTAAACCACCAGTAGACTGGCCGTTATCACCACGTAGGTTAAACACGGCTTTATAATTACCTACACGTGTCGCACCCGGCGTTAGCTCATTTTCGGTAAAGTAGAACCAAGACTTACGCTCTGACTTTCCAGTGCCAAATAAGAGAGGTGACATATCATAGCTATCAAATATGATCGGCTCGCCTGCTCTGTCTTTTTTAGGTAAGTCAATACCTGCAACAGAAGCAAATGTCGCCATTAAATCTAAACCACCCACGATATCGTGATTTTTGCTGTTAGCAGCAATCTTTTTTGGCATCCAGGCAATGGCAGGTACACGGTTACCGCCTTCACGCACGGTGCCCTTAGTGCCACGAAACGGCGTGTAGCCTGCATCGGGGTAAACATCTTGCCATGCACCGTTATCGGTGGTGTAAACAACAAGGGTATTTTTATCCATATCTAAAGCACGTAACTTATCCATAATTTTGCCGATGTTAGCATCCAACTCAACAACAGAGTCTGCATAACGTGATTTAGACAGTGACTTATGCTTATAGTCGGGGTGAGGCATGTTAGGCTGATGCACTTTCATGAAGTTAACGTTGATAAAGAACGGTTCATTAGGCTTCTTCGCTGCATCATCAAGAAAATCTATCGCAGCTTGAGTAACATAGCTATCGTAGTAAGGAATTCCCACCACACCGTTAGGGTATTCTTTGGTTTTCTTATCAGGCGTATCGATATACTGACCATTCACAGCAAAGTCTTCTTTGGCTTTTTCGCCCGCTTTACCTGACAGTGCGCCTTGGGTCACTTTTTTGAACATCGCTCTCAACTCAGGGTCCATATCTGGAAACCAAGTAGGGTCAGCATAGGTATACGCATTTCAGTGGTACAAGCCGACATAACGCATTTCATCATAACCTTGTGCGTTAGGCAGTGCATAATCGGCCTCACCAAGATGCCATTTACCCGTGAAGTAGGTTTTATAACCGGCTTTTTTAAGTACCGAACCTAGCGTCCACTCTTCTTTAGGTAACCCGCCGCCTTGGCCTTGGAAGGCTACGGTGGTCATACCACTACGATTTGGAATTCGACCCGTTTGCATAGCGGCACGACCGGGTGTACAACTTGGTTGAGCATAGAACGAGAAAAACGTCATGCCTTCATTGGCTAACTGATCAATACTCGGTGTTGGCATACCGCGCCCTTCGCCACCACCATAAGGGCCAAGATCACCGTAGCCGGTATCATCAGAAACAATAAATAATATATTGGTTTTATCGGCCGCTTGCGCCTGCCACGCCACAAGGGTAAAAATTACCACACTGATTAGCTTTGTTATCGTTTTCATGTACACCCCTCCTAGGGTTATCAACATATCCATCGAAGTCTGACTTAAGTAGTTAAACACTAACGATTAAATTACCTTGCCTTCGCTTGAATGGGAGAGAGTGAAAAGCAACAACGCTACGGTAACCACATCCCGTATTTATACTTTCCAAGCAAATTAGAATAGTTCGACATTGTTCAATTTTCAAGCTAAAACTAGTAAAAAAATCTTTTCAAAACAATTAATAACCACTATTTGGTAATTCCATTTTAACGTGGGACTATCGCTTTAACATTTTAATTAATTCTGCACTAAAAAGATCAACGTCGGCTCAAGTATTCTTTCTGAATTTTGAAGGGGTCGTTCCTGACCAACGCTGAAAGGCATGATTAAAACTGGCCGCTTCTTGATACCCTAGGCGGCTGGCCACTTCATCAATCGGCAGGTTCGTCGTCTGCAATAACTGTTTGGCTTTATCAAATCGTACAGAGTCTAATATTTTCTGGTAAGACGTTTCTTCATTTTTTAACTGCCGTCTTAGAGTCCGCTCTGCCAGTCCAAAGGCTTCTGCCACGTCGACGATTGACGGTAGTTCATAGGCAAATAATTCAAGATGCTTTCGGACTTTGCCAGAAAGATGCTCGATGGATTCTGTTCGTTTAGCAATCACCTGATCACATTGAGCACGGTAATAGTCATACGCCGTCTGGTTTGCATTAGGAAATGGCGTACTCAATTCGGTATTTTTAATCGCTATACGACAGTAGGGTTGATCGAACTTAACCTCACATTGAAACATCGCTTCATAAGGGTTTACGTCATCAGGTTTGGGGTAAGAAAACCAGACTTCGGCTAGGCTGACCTCCTGCTCAATGTTCAATAATATATCTTTAATTAAACGGTAAGTACCTGATACATCTCGATCAATAATAATACGATTAAGGGCGTTAGGAAGTGCCGCAGGCTGTAAACACAGTGCGGTGACTTCGGTACCGGTGTCTAATCGAATTTCACCGTAGGAATAACCAACACTCTGGTATCGGACGCCAGCTCTACAGGCCTCATAAGCATTTTGGCACGACATAAGCAGCATGGTGAAAGGGCCATAGCCCGCTAAGCCAATGCGGATGCCCATTTCGAGACCAATATGAGGCGACGCCACCGGCGCAAATAACTCACTGAGTATTTGTAACTCTAGCGAACGCTCGATTTCAGCAAAAGGGTCCAGTGTTTCGAGCTTTATGCCGTGGCGTTCAAGTACCGGCTGAGGCAAATAGCCAAGAGACTTCAGGCTATTGACCGTATATGCCAGCCCCAGTATTGAGCGTGTCGTCATGTTATTTTTCATAATGGCCGAAATTATCAAGTTAGGCTTCAACCTTAGCATATCTTTCAACGTAACAAGGCGACTATACTGCTTAAAATGTGACATCTAACCGCAAAATAAAAAAGGAGAATTCACAATGGCCGAAGGCGCTCATAACCAAGCCTTAGACGTTCAAGGCGAAGAATACGATATCGTCATTCTAGGGTCGGGGTTTTCGGGTCTATGTATGGCTATTAAGCTCAAAGAAGCCGGTATCAGCTCCTTCATTATGCTAGAGAAATCTAACGATGTAGGGGGAACCTGGCGCGAAAATACCTACCCCGGTTGCGCCTGCGATGTGCAATCGCACCTTTACTCTTACTCGTTTGAACCAAATCCTGACTGGACTAAGTCTTATCCCGGAGGGAAAGAAATACAAGAATACATTCTTCGCTGCACCGAAAAATACAATCTACGCCCCTCTATCCGCTTTAATAGTGAAGTCAAAGACGCCACATTTGATGAGACTAACGCAAGGTGGAGTATTCGCACCAGCAATGGAACGCTCTACAAAGCAAAGTCTTTTATCATGGGGTCGGGGCCTCTTCATGTGCCCTCTATTCCGTCGATTAGAGGGTTAGACACCTTCAAAGGCAAGGTTTTTCACTCCGCCCAGTGGGATCATAGCTACGACCTTAAAGGTAAAAATGTGGTATCTATCGGTACGGGCGGTAGTGCCATTCAGTATGTGCCTGAGATCGCGCCGGACGTTAAGCAGCTTTATGTGTTTCAGCGGACGCCTGCTTGGATATTACCGCGATTTGAGAGTCGCTATTCTAATTTCCGAAAAAAACTATTTAGGCGCATTCCTCTTTTCCGCAAACTACATCGCGCTCGTCTCTATTTCAGTAATGAGATACGAGTACTGCCTATTTATAACCCGACCTTTGCAAAATTTTTGTCTAACTTTGCCAAGTGGCACATTAAAAGCAGCTTAAACGACAGCAGCTTGGTTGAGAAAATGACGCCTGATTACACCATTGGCTGTAAGCGAGTGCTGATATCGAACAAATACTACCCTGCCTTTAATCGAGACAACGTTGAGCTGGTGACCGATGCCGTTAAAGAAGTAAAAGAAAACAGCATCGTCACTCAAGATGGCAAAGAGAGGCCCATTGATGCGATCATCCTAGGCACAGGTTTTATCACAGACCCTCGTATCTATATGAAAGACTTCACCATCACCGGCCTTAATGGCCGAACACTGTTACAGCAGTGGGAAAAAGGCGCGGAGTCTTACCTTGGCATCAACGTGTCAGGGTTTCCAAACCTCTTTCAGTTGGTCGGCCCTAACACCGCGCTAGGCCATAATTCGGTTATTTTTATGATCGAGTGCCAAGTGCATTATATTATTGAAAGCTTAACGCTACTTAAGAAGAAAAATGCGCGCTATATGAATCTTCATCAAGATGCATTAGAGTCGTTCAACCAAGAAATAGCAGCCGGATTAAACGATACCGTTTGGTCTTCGGGCTGCAGTAGCTGGTACACCCAAGATGACGGTAAGAATTTTACACTCTGGCCCGGCACGACCATCAAGTACCGTGCACGTACCCGGCGTGTAATCACCGAACACTATCACTGGGAAGGCGCTGATAGCGGCAATAACGTTTCTAACACCGATATCGCCACGCAGGTGCCATAACTAATTTACAACCTAACATGAACAAAGGACTTTCAATTTTATGCTCAAGTCAAAACTACTCTTTGCTATCCTGCTAATTGCGGTGTTATGCAGCTCATTGTACTGGGCAGGCTCACATTATAAGTATGACATTTATGACGCTGCTATATCGTTTGAACGCAAGCAAGCTCAGCTGACCGCCAAGCACATTCAAGTAGACAGTCTCGATATTGCCTACCTTGAAGGGCCTCGCCGTGTGGGTGACCAAACGTTGTTACTGATTCATGGCTTTGGCGCGGCAAAAGAAAACTGGATACGCTTTTCTGCTCAGCTCACCGACCGCTTCCATGTAGTGATTATTGATCTTCCTGGCCATGGCGAAAGCAGCCAAGACCTAACATTCAACTATGGTTTAGAACATCAAGTTGAGTTCGTTCATCAAATAGTTCAGACACTCGGCCTTGGCCAATTTAATATTGCAGGTAACTCTATGGGCGGGGCGATCGCAGCACTCTATGCCGCAAACTACCCCAACGAGATCAGAACCGTTGCATTGTACGACCCTGCAGGAATCCATGATGTAGAGAGTGATCTTGAAAAACACTTGAGAGAAGGCGTAAACCCACTCATCGTGTCAGACACCGAAAGCTTTGAACGCTTACTCAAATTTGCGATGGAAAAACCACCTTTCATCCCTTGGCCAATCACCGAAGCCGCAGCTGCAAAAGCAAGTCAGAAACAGAAAATAAACGCCAAAATTTTCACCGACATCAGCAGTGGTGACAGAGCATTATTCAAAACAGAAATTGCCAAAATCAACACGCCGACATTGATTATTTGGGGTACTGAAGACCGCGTTATCAATGTTAAAAATGCCGATGCGTTTGAACAACTCATCAAAGGGTCTACAAAAATTATCATGCAAGGCATTGGCCACGTGCCTATGATGGAAGTACCTAAAGAATCAGCAGAGATGTTAGCGGATTTTGTGAATAACCCGGCTTAACATTAAGATATATTCGCTATTGGCCAGCGCTCAGGGGGACATTAACAGAAACCCTATTTGAAGAATCGCTAGCCAATCCCTGCTGATCTACTGCTTTAATGACAAACTGATAATAGCCCTCAGTAAGACTATTTAAAGCTAGCGCCCGTCGCTGAGGGCCAACCTCAATACGATGCCCTTCTCCTGTTTGCCCTCGCTGATACTCGATAACATAGTGACTAATTTCAAAGTCATTCAACGCTGAACCATCTAGCCTTTTATCGGGTGCCGCCCACCTTAAAGTAACGTTGTGCTCCCCCCTAAATATTGTGTTATCACCTACTTCAAAATACTGCCATTGACTGTAACCCCCTTCAGGCATTTGAGCCCTAACCTTCCAGCGATAACGATGACCGAGCTCAAATAAAGCGTTATGTCGATAACGACTCTCCCCGCCTAACACGTTGTTAGTCATCTCACCTGTATCTATGTCCTGAATAATAATCCTGTACTGAGCTGCCGTGTCAACTTGGCTCCAGGTAAATGTAGGGGTCAGCTTATCAGTGCTACCTAACGGTAAAGACGGCATAGGAATACCTACTTCGGGGCGATAGCTAATGCTCGCCCAATCACTGTACACCCCCGTTGGCGATTGCACCCTAACGGCATAGGAATACTCCGTACTAGAGGCGAGTTTAAACGGTAACGTGTGAGCCGCCACATCGCCCACCACTTCATTAACAATCACCTCTCTGGTCATCTTATCGAGCACCAGTATGCGATAGCTAACCGCATCTGCTACCTTATTCCACTTTAAGGTCGCTAAACTCCCTTCAGGAATACTCAACGCCTGAGCTACTGGGGTTTCAGGCCGTCTATAAACATATAGAGGGGCAGCTAATGGCGATAACTCTCCTCGAGCAGTCACAGCCTGAACATAAAGGGGGGTTAGTCCATAATCTAGTTCCGTTAGTGGTGTAACAGCACATCGACTGCTTGTAGCGCAGCCTAAATCTTCAGCTGAAAGCCAGCGGGTGATAGCGCCATCATCACTTAACACTCGGTAGGCAACTGCACTAGATGACGCATCCCACGAATAAGTAGGGTATGGTTCAAATACATTATAGCTAGGTGAAAGCAACGTTAAAGCTGATAAATAAGTCGGTTCCGCCAGATAAAGGCGCCTCGAAATACTATTAGGCTCAAAAACAGAGGTAAATGTTAAACGACGCCCATCCGCGGAAATTGATGGGGCTATGGAGCTTTTATCAAGAGGAAATCCCGCCTCATCGGTTGATATCAGCTGCATATGATCAAGCAATCGATCATAACGAAAAATTTGACTGGTCCCTTGCCAAAAACAACCGCTACTCAGCCCTCTTTTTTCACACATTAGTTGGCCATCATCAGTTAAATTACTGGCCTTTGATGAAAACGCAATAAAACGCCCATCGGGGCTCATATCAAACACTGGACTAACCTCGGCATTAGGCCAATCTCGATTTGCAGAGGTCAACAGCTGGGTTGTAGCTGACGTTAGATCTCGTATATAAATACCCTTTACAACATCAGGGTTACTGGGGTTTAACATATCTGATGCCGCTAAATTACTTGAATCAGAATAGAACGATACATAACGACCCGCTTTTGAAATCTTAGGTCGAAACGATGATCCATTACCTTCAATTCCTTTTGTATTAAGGCTTACCGGTATAGCTTTATTTAGCTCTCGGTCAAATAAAAGCACGCGAGTCAGTGTACTACTTTCACCTATCCCACTGTTGAACGCCGTTAATTCAAATGCCACGTACCGGCCATCTTCAGAGATTGCAGGGTGCCTAAAATCGCTTTGAGAATGCCCCTCTATATGTAAGACCTCAATATGCTGGCGATCTCTATCAATGATAAAAATTTGTGACCGCATATCTGAGTTCGAGCCTAGCCCAAGGTCTGCACTTTGACCTTGGGCAGTATCAAAAACAACAATTCGCCCATCTCCCGAAAGATCAATGTTACCTGGCCACTGCAGTTTATGATCAAAATTGGCTTTAGCGAAATCAGCAAATTCTACTAATCTTTCGAGTTCACCTGAGGCTCTCTGATACAGGAAAATATCAACAGCGTTATTCTGATCGCCTAATACCAAATTACCCGCAACTGAAGCAAAAGCAACATAATGGCCGTCAGCTGAAATAGCGGGATTAACGCTTGCTCCATTACTTTTAGCACCCGCAAGGCCAGATGAAAGTAACGTTACATTTCCACTGCGGATATTCTTTAAAAAAACATCTGATACCTTTTGCGTGCCGGCATCGATTGAATTAGCCGAGTTTGACGCATAGACGATATATTGGCCGTCAGCCGAAATACTAGCGGGAACTCGGTGCTCCTGACTTGCATCCCCCGCAACATTATCTATGAAAACTTTTGCCGCTTGCACTGAGAAAATTGAGCAGAATAACGTGGCACCAAGAAATATTAAAAACAGAATTCTCAATGAAGCCTCCATGGCAAAATAGAATTAACGTAAAAAATAACAGTCAATCAACACTCCAGCAGATTGAAAGCGCGACAATGATTACATAATTAATATAGATAATTCAATCAATTAGTAATGATAGGTACATTATAAGCCCACGTTAAATAAAGTGTTTTCACAAAAATGATAGTTCAAGCCTTACGTAGAGTGAATGCCAGGAAGTTACTCTGGCGTCAGAATCATATTTACCTATCTCCATTAACCGTTTTAAATCCATATAACGATCAAACTATAAGGCAAACAAAATTAATATTAAAAATATTTTGACCTATGGTGTCACCTGTCATTAAACTGTAGTCATTAAAAGGCAGGATGCTGACATTCAAAACAATATGTGATGTAAACGGTATTATTAATTACATGTTCGAGAATTCAAAAAAGATGCATATAGTTTGCCTCTGCTAAAAGCGTATTTAGTCAACTAATAAAAATAATATCATTAAAGGATTTAACTCATTCGAAAAGCGACAGCTTTCGAAGGGTTTAAGATGCACATGGAGTGTAGCTGTCATTTATTTCGCCTCCACGATGCTCAGAATTAGACAATCAAAAGAATTAAAGCAATTCGTTCAATCAAATTGCCTATATAGCGATCCAATAAAAATAAAACCCGCATTGAAAAAAGGATTTGGATTAACCAGACAGAAAGATTATTTCTGCTTGGCGTTCCATGCGTTAGGACAGATGACTCCAAATAGTCTTTTGCCTAACTAGCATAACAATGATGGTAATAGCGTATTAAAGGAGATAAAAATGCGTGTTAGTGTATTAGGTCTAGGATATGTAGGTGCGGTTTGTACAGCTTGTTTAGCCGCTCGAGGACACTCTGTTCTGGGTGTCGATATTGCTCAAGTTAAAATTGATTTAATCAATCAGGGAAAGTCCCCTATCGTAGAGCCAGGCTTAGAGGAACTCATAAGCACAGGCCTTACTAAAGGGTTAATTCGCGGCACCACAGACTTCTACCAAGCCGTATCTAACACTGAAATGTCTATGATTTGCGTGGGCACTCCTAGCAAGCGCAATGGAGACCTAGACTTAGACTATATCGAGGCCGTATGCCGTGATTTAGGGCGTGCCATCAAAGATAAAGACGAATACCACTTGGTTGTCGTCAGAAGTACCGTTTTACCGGGCACCGTTAAAAACGTTATTCAGCCTATACTTGAAGAGTATTCTGGCAAGAAAGCAGGTAAAGATTTTGGTTTAGCCATGAACCCTGAATTTCTTCGTGAAAGTACCGCCATCCAAGACTATGACTTCCCTCCAATGACCGTAATTGGTGAGTTTGATAAGCAGTCAGGTGATATGCTTGAAGAACTTTACAAAGAACTTGATGCGCCGATTATCCGTAGAACCATTGAACTAGCAGAAATGATTAAATATACCTGTAATGTTTGGCACGCGGCTAAAGTCAGCTTTGCCAACGAAATAGGTAACATCGCTAAAGCTGTCGGTGTTGATGGTCGTGATGTCATGGATGTCGTGTGCCAAGATAAAGAACTCAACATCTCTAAATACTACATGAAGCCAGGATTTGCCTTTGGTGGATCTTGCTTACCTAAGGATGTTCGCGCGTTAACCTATAGAGCATCACAGCTTGATGTGGCTCATCCGCTACTTAGCTCAATCATGAACAGCAACGCCAGCCAAGTTCAAAATGCGGTCAGAATGGTCACAGCATCAGGCGGTCGTAAAATCGCTATGCTAGGTCTTAGCTTTAAAGCGGGTACAGATGACCTGCGAGAAAGCCCGCTAGTTGAACTAGCGGAGCAGTTAATCGGTAAAGGTTTTGATCTTAGCATTTATGACCGAAACGTAGAATATGCACGGGTTCACGGCGCTAATGCCGACTACATCAATGCCAAAATCCCTCATGTTTCGTCATTACTTAAAGCAGACTTGCATGATGTAATTGACTCTGCTGACGTTATCATTCTTGGTAACAAAGATGAGTTATTTGAAACTATTCTCACCAACCTGCCACAAGGCAAGAAAGTGATAGATCTAGTGGGTTTCATGGAGCACGCCTCCAATGGAGAATTAGAAGGCATATGCTGGTAGTCCAGCATACCGACTAAATCGTTGAGTTTTATTCCCTTTAGCCTAACGCTATCGAGGCCTGTTAAAAAATAGGCTTGGATGCACACTCAACACCTGTGTATTAATTAAGGTTTTGCCGATGACTAATAACGTTATTTTGTAGTCGGCAAAACTTAATCAGCTAGTAATCTATTATGAGTACTTTTAAACATCTACTGGACAATGCATCCGGCTGGATATTTTATTTGGTAGTGCTATCAGGTATCGCTCTGTTACTGCCAGAAGAAACGTTCATACCCAGTTCCAAAGAATTTTTATTTGTGATTGGTGCCATAGGTATATGGCGTTATTCAATGGGCGTTATTCACTTTATCAGAGGAATGATATTTCTACATATCGTATTTCCGCACTATCGCCGTAAGGTACGAAAGATGGGGGAGGCAGCAAACCCGTCACACGTTTATCTCATGGTCACAAGCTTCCGTATTGATGCAAAAACCACAGCGATGGTTTATCAGTCAATTATAAGAGAAGCGATTGAGTGCGAACTGCCGACAACGATTGTCGCGTCTATTGTAGAAAAGTCAGATGAGCTGATCTTTAAAGCGCTTTGGCAAGATATGAGCCCACCTGAGCGAGTTCGTATGAACTTTGTCAGGATACCGGGTACCGGTAAACGAGATGGTCTCGCGCAAGGGTTTCGCGCTATTTCACGCGACATGCCCGACAAGCACGCGGTTGTTGCCGTCATCGATGGCGATACGGTTCTTGAGCCAGGCGTTGTTAGAAAAACCGTCCCCTATTTCCATTTGTTTCCCAACCTTGGGGGGCTAACCACCAACGAATTCTGTGAAGTCCGTGGCAGCTACTTAATGAGCGAATGGCATAAGCTACGCTTTGCACAGCGCCACATCAATATGAGTTCAATGGCGCTATCAAAGCGCGTTTTAACCCTAACGGGAAGAATGTCAGTATTCCGCGCCCAAGTGGTAACGGACCCTGTTTTTATCGCCGATGTAGAAAATGACTCACTTAACCATTGGCGTTTGGGCCAGTTCAAGTTTTTAACCGGTGATGATAAATCGAGTTGGTTCAGTCTCATGCGTCTCGGCTACGACACATTTTACGTGCCTGACGCAGCCATTAATACTGTTGAGCATCCGCCTGATCCAAAATTCGTCCGTGCAAGCCGTCAGTTGATGTTTCGCTGGTATGGTAACTCATTACGTCAAAACAGCCGAGCAACCAAACTGCTTGGGCCTAAGCGCTTAGGGTGGTTTACCTATTACGTGCTGTTTGATCAGCGTATTTCGATGTGGAGTAGCTTATTAGCCCCCGTCAGTGCCGTTATCGCCAGTATCAAATACTCGATTGTATTTCTGTTGGCATACATTCTTTGGATTGGTATTACGCGGCTCATCATGACCGTAATGCTATTGGCCTCGGGCCACCAGGTGGGGCCGGCCTATCCAATCATACTGTATTACAACCAGCTATTCGGTTCATTAGTCAAAATCTACGTATATTTTCGCTTAGATCGGCAGTCATGGACTCGCCAACCGACCAAGCTAACAAGGGATCTAGCATCATTCCAGCAATGGTTTAACCGCTGGTCATCTAGAGCCATGACATTTTCAGCAGCAAGCTTGTTTTGCGCAATCATGCTGGCAGTTATTTAAGGGAATCTCGGTTTGAGGCTCTCAAAAAAAGACAACACTAATTATCATTATAGGGATTTACCATGGGTATAGCAGCCAACACTAACCTTGTTCATGAAGCCGAGGCACAACGCCAGCATGCTCGAATAAAGCTGCCAGCCAAGTTAGCCGTCAAATTGGATAATGGAAAGATCATTCGATTAGCTGTGCAGGATATTTCCGCGGGCGGCTTCAGCTTAGAAACGTCTGAGCCGACCTTCTCTTTAGGCAGTCTTCACAAAGGAAGCCTCAAGTTCAGCATCAATGCTATTGAATTTCAAATAAAGATATCCTTCTTAGTAAAGGCTAGCGATGAACAAGGCCGTTTGGGTTGTGAGTTTCAAGGCATGGGCCAACAAGAAGTATCCGCACTTCGCCTGATGATCACATCCTTCCTTAGTGGCGAACTGGTCACCGCAGGAGATGTTATTAATACCCTCGCTCGTCAAAACTTTACTAAAGATCGTAATAATAAAGCTGCGCTACCTGCCATGAGTGGCTTTGCCCGCGCTAAAGCACTTTCAATGAGCCTGTTGGTTTTCCTAGTGGGGCTCGGTGCTCTTGGTTTCATCGCAAACAAACTCTATAGCAATTACTTCTTAACCCATGCAGAAGCAGCCGTTATTCAAATAGAGTCTTTTAATGTCGAAATGCCACGAGACGGAAAGCTGCATAGCTTAATTCCAGACGATGGCCAAGTTAAGTTTGGGGTCCCTATTGCCAGTTACGAAACCGCCATGCTGGATGCGTTAAAAGGACATTTAAACGAAGATAATTTATCGGCTGAAAAAATTGGAGCACTATTTAATCAATCACTGACCGGGACTATATCAAGCCCATGCGACTGTGTTCTGCAAAAGCAGTTTATTGTCGATGGTCAGTTTTTAGCCAAAGGAAAAACAGCGTTCCAGTTGGTACCTGTAGACGCTGAGCCATTTGTAGAAGCCCGATTTAATCTAAAAGATAGTCAATATGTAATACCTGGTAGAGTGGTAGATGTCGAAATACCAGGCTCTACAGGTACCGCAAAAGGCACAATACAAGACGTTGCAATGGCTGAAGTTGGTCAAAGCCTAATCGCGACCATCAAGCTTGAAGATAACATACCCGCAGGACTTAACGGCCGACCTGTTGCGGTAACCATCAACGACATGATCACCAGTAACACGATCTCTACAGCAACTGCTGCACACTCAGCAACGGAGCTTTAGTCTTGAATCAACGGATGAATGCGTCTCCTGTTAAGGCTCTTTCGTTAGCCTTAGCAGGCGTACTGACAATGGAAGGTTGCAGCACGTTACCCGACATGCGCTTAGCCAAACAATCAAAGATAAACGGCGATTATGCGCTAGCCATCGAGAACTACAAAGCACTAGCGGATAGCGGCTATTTTGATGCAGCTATTTATCTGGGTGATACCTACCTGCAACAAGATCACGCAAACGCTGAGCGTTTAGCAGAAGCGAGCTATCGAAAAACGGCAGTAGATGGCACTAATGCTAAGACCAGAGGGTATGCAGAAGTCCGGCTCGCAAAACTGCTAGCAAGAAAGCAGAACGCCACGGTTGCAGAGCTCAAAGAGTCTGACGAAATATTCCGTAAGCTATACCAGCAGGGCAATGATGAAGTACTCCCTCTAATGGTTAAGCTGCATATGGCGCATCCACAACTGTGGCCAGATGAAGATACTTTAGGAATTATTAACGAAGCTAAACTGAGAGGTTTGCCTGACGCTAACCTAGCATTATTACTACTGTATAAGCGGCAAGGCTATGAACAGGCGAATTTATCTGAAATGGCCTTGCTTTGTGAAGAGGTACTCAGTCAAGTAGTCGGCTGTTATCCTGAATTAGCTGAAATATATCAAGTATCCAATGATAGTGAATCAATCAGCATTCTTTTCAATAAAGCTAAACAGCAATATCAGCTGAAGCTTTTAGAGCCCTCGATTCTTTATCGTATGGCAAATGTGCTCGTTAAAACTAAGCAGTCAGAGATTAGACCTACACTAGCAGACGACACCTACCAACTCGTACAAGACGAATACCCAAGAGCACTCCTTGCCCGAATTCGCTTACGACTGGACAACCCCTACTTCAGCAATTCAGAAGAAGTCCTTCACCTTTTAGCACAAGCAAAACAATTGCATTTGCCTGAAGCAAACATGCTAACGGGGAAGCTCTACTATGACGGTAAACTTGTACCACTAGACCCAGTGCTAGCCGAGAAAAATCTACTAAAAGCGAGTGGACAGTTCGCAGCAGCCGATTATTGGCTCGGCCAAATATACCTAAGAGGCTATCTAGGCAAAAGTGATATCCAAAAAGGGCAACGCCACCTTCTATTAGCCGCGCGAGCAGGCTCAAAAAGCGCTGATTATGCTTTGGCAGAGATGTATAACGGTGGTGCAGGCGTAGCGCCTAACCCTACTTATAGCTACCTTTTTTCAGGACTTGCTGCCGAAGCAGGTTCAACTAAAGCCTCGTTGCTGCATGAAAATATCAAGCAGACTCTAAGCCTCAAGCAACAATCAGAAGCTGAAGGCTTATTAGCGCAAGAAAAACAGTTCCGAGCAGGCGATCACCAAGACGCAATAGCGCTTTCTACGCCTACGGTGTCTTCAGTCGCTACAACCGACTTTGAGGCCTCGCCTATCGACTACCCATCTTATGAATGGGGCGTAAGCACTCAGTTCTCATACCGTTGGGATGATGACCGTTATTTAGGCCTAAAGCCGAACGGAGATACTAACGAATTTCAAATCAACCTAAAGCCTTGGATTAAAGCCGAGCTCAATGAAGACTGGCGTTTCTTTACTGAATTACAGGCATTTGCTGCCACAGACGTCACTGAGATTGATTCAGACCAAGGCGGAGGAAGCTCAGACGGGTTCTTGGGTGCCAGAGAGTTCTGGTTTGATTATAAAGGTATTACCTCTTACCCAGGTGAAACCTTAAGACTAGGTTTACAAAGAATACGAGAAGATGACGGTATCTGGTGGGATAAAAATATTGAATCTATCCGCTGGATATTTGATACCACAACCTTTTTTGCTTTTGCAGGCGTTGCTCAACAGTTTTATCAATATCGAACCGATGAGAATGAACTGAGCGATAGCGATAAAGATCAGCTTAACCTGTTCACAACCCTGTCGTGGCAGTGGCAACCGGGTCACCATATCGGCTCGCGAGTGCTTTATAAGAACGTAGACGCTGACCCTGAAGCAGTAGGTCAAACAGCCTCGCAAGATGATTTAAATAATCTAGCAAGGGGCGACTTTTACTGGTTCGGCTTAAACACAAAAAGTGACTACTTCAACTATCGTAGCGAAGAGAACATACATTACTACGCTGAATTAACCTGGCTACATTTTGATGGTGATAATGCAACACTATCACCTGGCAGCCAACCATCAACCATTGCAGGTTATCAGTCCGAAACCGCCGATAACGTTGCGATTGACCTAGGCCTTAGATGGAAGTTACCGGTAGCCCCTCGTGTTCACCTAGGTGCAGCCATGGCGATGGGCTCTGGCGGGAATGGAAGCGATAAGCCCAATAGCTTTGTTCAGACAGGTCTACAAAGCAACCGCTCTCGATTTACCGGTACTCGAGCGAGCTTTCACCGCTTTAACGAAGCCTACCGTGCTGAGCTGACTAACCTGCAAGTAGCAACGCTATACGGCACGCTAGCTGATCCGAGCCAATTCGATTTAAGCGTTGTCTACCAGTACTTTCAGCGAGACAACGCCGATCAAGGTGTTGTTGCGAGTGGTGTAAGTGCACCCCTCGTTAATGGCAGTAAAGACCTAGGGCATGGTGTAGACATCGTCACCTCTTATTACTTTCGCCAAATTCTACCACTAGTAAATTGGCGGTTTGAGCGCGACGCTTATGCGCGCCTGCGTGCGTCGACTTTTAAGCCCGGTGACGCCTATGGCAATGACGCTGACAGCTTAAAATACCGTATTACGATGGATGTATCATTTCAGTTTTAGTAAAGAGGGTCGCCTATGAGGTGGCCCCCAATTGAGCATTCATGATGGCAAGGATTGAACGGAGATTACGGGTGGATAACCTAATAGATAATGCAGTAAAACAACGACGAAGCCCCCTTAAAAAGGGATACCCTTGGATAATGCTCATTCTTTTTTATCACGTATTAGGGTTTTCGTCTGCAGCGCATGCAGACGCCTTGGCATTGAGCAAACAACCAACGGCCACCCATGCCGTCAACGAAATACCCGTGTCCCAATTTCAATGGGACTCACCCAGTATTCCAGATAGTTCAGCCTATAACCTAGAGGCGATTAAGGCGAAAATACCCGCTAACAAAAAACCGGTGATAACCATTCAAAGATTAGTACGAAGCGGGCCACTTAAAGATTTTGTTCGGGGTAAGCGCTTACTCGAATGGGCAAAGCGACAATTGTCATCACCTAAAATTATAGAAGTTGAAAGTGGCTTAGCGACGCTTGAAGACATTGCTAACGCGGTAGATAGCCAGTATTTCGAAAAGCTTCCGAACGGAGCTTATATAGCGCGATTACCTATTTTAGTCGGTAATAACGCCACATTATTAATAGATGGAAGTGATTCGAATACCGATAGCCAGAACAGTGAATCTCAAAAGCCCCAAGTAACACTTTTACTGTCACAAGATCGAGGCGCTTTTTTAGTTAATGACGGCCTATTCTTCGCCATTAACAGCCGAATAGTCGGATGGAACGAGAAAAATAATACTAATGCTTACTATAAAGAAGACACGGAATTTCGACCCTTTTTTGTTTCATGGGGTGGCAGCGAAACCTACATCGCAGACTCAGCTATAGAAAGTTTTGGTTACTTCCAAAGTAAGTCTTACGGCATCACATTTACCCAATATAAAGAACACGACAACATGCACCGAGCGGCACCAAAAGGTTGGATCATCGACTCGGAGTTTTATGATACTTACTATGGGTTTTATTGCTATGAAGCAGAAGATGTCGCATTAGTCGGCAATACCTATCGAGACAATATTCTATACGGGATTGACCCTCACGACAGATCATCTCGATTATTGATTGCTAATAATCATGTATATGGCACCCGAGAAAAGCACGGCATCATCATCTCACGAGAGGTCAATGATAGCTGGATTGTTAACAACCGGACCCATGACAATCACCTGTCAGGTATCGTATTAGACAGAGACAGCCAGCGAAATGTTGTCGCTAACAACACCGTTTACAGCAATGGCGGCGACGGCATTACGCTTTATGAAAGCGACAATAACCATATTATCAACAACGTTATCGCCGACAATACCCGGCAAGGTATTCGTGTCAGAAACAGCAATAATACCCGCATTAGCCACAATGCCATTGTAAAAAGTGGTGGTTACGGAATTTTCGCTGAGGTACAAGATCTCTCAGCTACAGACAGGGATATGTCGATGGATGCCTACCAAACAGCAACCACTATCTGGGTCACTCAGGATAGTCTTTCTGAGAACCATAGTGGCCCTATTTTTATAGGGCCTAAGGTTATCGCTCGACTCTACAATCCCAGTTTTATCAGCAGTAGTGCATCTAAAAACCTGTCACTTAAAGGGACTCTCGCGGCTTACCAACACAAAATACTCGACATTATTTACCGCAAAAAATCTGCCGTCATTATTGAGCCCATTGAGTATCCACACGTCAATCATTCTGGCAGCTAACTATCACCTCAAGGAAGAATAGAGATGGTTTTTTCATCAAATGTATTTTTATTTTTGTTTTTACCGCTGTTTCTCGGGGTTTATTACTTAACCCCAGCAAGGGGTAAGAACTTAATAATACTATTAGGTAGCTATGCATTTTATGCGTGGTGGAGAGTTGATTTCTTACTGTTATTTGTCGCGGTGACACTCTGGAATTACCTGATCGGACTCATGATCTCAAAAACACTTGATACGCCATCAGCCAAGCGCTGGTTGACGCTCGGCGTTATCGGTAATCTCAGCACGCTAGGGTATTTCAAGTATGCCAACTTTGGTGTCGATAGCTTTAATGCCATATTTAGCAACCTAGGGTTCGAACCCTTTGTTCTTACTCAGGTTATTCTGCCAATCGGTATTTCTTTTTATACCTTTCAGGCTATTAGTTACATTATCGACGTCTATCGTAAAGATACGCCACCTACAAAGCATATTATCGACTTTGCGGCCTTTATAGCGCTATTTCCACAACTTATTGCGGGTCCTGTTTTGCGTTATAAAGATTTAGCCGATCAATTTATTGAACGTAAACACAGCATGGCCTTGTTTTCAGAAGGCGCGACCCGCTTTATGCAGGGGTTTATCAGTAAAGTCTTTATAGCTGATTCAATCGCACCTATTGTTGATGCCTGTTACTCAACGGCGAACCCAACGACAGCCGACGCATGGCTCGGGGCTTTAGCCTATACCTCTCAGTTATTTTTTGACTTTGCGGGTTACAGCGCCATGGCTATCGGCTTAGGGTTAATGATGGGGTTTCGGTTTATGGAGAACTTCAACCACCCTTATATTAGCCAAAGCATTACAGAGTTCTGGAGACGCTGGCACATCAGTTTGTCTTCTTGGTTAAGAGACTACCTCTACATTTCACTAGGCGGAAACCGCCACGGCACCTTCAAGACCTACCGTAACTTGTTTTTAACCATGTTTTTGGGTGGCCTTTGGCATGGAGCCAACTGGACATTCGCACTATGGGGCGCATGGCATGGCGTGATTCTCTCAATAGAACGTGCACTCGGCGTCACCGTCTCAAAACAGCATTTTAATATCTTCGCTTGGGGGCTCACTTTTTTACTGGTGGTCATTGGCTGGGTGATGTTCAGAGCCCCAGACGTTACCACCGCTATTTACTTTTATAAGGCTATGTTTAGCTTCACGTCACTCTCGTTAAGTGAGCCACTCATGGACGGCATCACTAAGCTACAGCTGTTTATATTGGTGCTGTCTTATCTCGTGGTATTTATTACTGGGTTTAAAGAACCCATTATGCGCTGGCTAGCCCAAGGCGGACAAACCATTTATAAAGCAAGCCAAATTGCGGTGATACCGTTATTCGCACTGAGCTTACTCAAACTGTCTGCCCAAAGCTTTTCACCCTTTTTGTATTTTCAGTTTTAGGCTCAAGGAGACGCATAATGAAAAAGATATCTTATAATTTCCCTGGTTTGGCCTTTGGCGCAAGTTTAATCTTGATCGGGGGGCTCTCTATTGGGGGTTATGCCAATTATACAATACAAGATAAAAGCTGGATTACCGGTGATCAAGCCGCCGCTTTTGAAGACCATTATGACGACCAACTCCCGATCAAAAACATCGGCGTTAATGTATGGGCCGCTATTGAGTATGCACTCTTTAACGAAGGCCGTAGCGGCGTTGAAATAGGCAAAGAGGGTTGGCTTTTCAGTTCGGAAGAATTTAAAGCCTATTCAGCAGACCAAAACCATACCGCTCAGAACCTCGACACGATCAAAGCTATTGCTACGCAGCTCAAGCAGCAAAATATACAGCTAGTCGTCGCGGTGGTACCTGCTAAAGCAAGTATCTATCCAGAATATTTAGGTGACCATCGGCCGAGTAACAGTGCTTCACAACGCTACCTTTCTTTCACGCAATGGCTTCAAGCCGAAGGCATTCATTGGACAGGCTTTAAAGAGCCCATGCTGCAAACCAAAGATGCGCAGCAAATGTATTTAAGAACCGATACCCACTGGACACCCGCCGGTGCAAAAATAGCCGCCACTCAACTAAAAGAGACGATCGCATCACTTGATGCAGAAATCCTGGGTGATAGTACTCAATTTTCAACCTCGGTATTAACAAGCCAACAGCACGAAGGGGATTTAATGAGCTTTATTCCCTTCCGAGATTACTTTAGCTGGATGGGACCGCAACCCGAAACGATTGAGCCACAAGTCACCCAAATTAACAGTGCTACAAGCCTAGACGATGCTGACGCACTATTGTTTGCTGATGAACCAAGCTTTGATATTACCTTAGTCGGCACGAGCTATAGCGCGAATAAGTTATGGAACTTCCCAGGGGCTCTCGAGCAACAGCTTGGCCAAGAAATTCTCAATTATGCAGAAGAAGGAAAAGGCCCCATTGAGCCGATGATAACGTATCTATCATCGGAGGACTTCGCCAACGCACCTCCTCGTATTTTAATTTGGGAATTTCCTGAACGTTTCTTGCCGATTAAATACAAAACTCATACCGAAATGGCATTAACCAAAGCCATCGACGACAAAAAACCAACCACAAACCAGGAGCCATCTGCATAATGAACAGATTGAGTCTTTACTTATCTCGCACAGGTCGCAACCACAAAGGTAGCACCACACGCTTTTTACTTTTGTCGCTCTCTACAATGGCTGCACTGCTACTTACAACGTTAAATGTTAATGCCGATGATGAAGCATTATATGGCCCCAAAGCGCCTCCAGGCTCTGCGTTTATTCGCATCTTTAATAGCAGCCAAGCCGCTATGCTCACAGCCAGTATTGGTTCTAAAACACTAACGGCAGAAGGCGTATATAGCGCTAGCGAGTATCAGTTTTTACCTGCTGGTGAATACACGCTCAACCTTAAACAATCACAGCAACCTTTAGTGTTAGAAGCAGGTCACTATTACACTGCGTACCTTAATAAATCAGGCGCAATTTCCACCATCGAAGGCCAAGCATTTAGCCAGAGAAAGAAAG
This sequence comes from Alkalimarinus alittae, assembly GCF_026016465.1. NCBI lineage: Bacteria > Pseudomonadati > Pseudomonadota > Gammaproteobacteria > Alteromonadales > Alteromonadaceae > Alkalimarinus > Alkalimarinus alittae. The sequence goes on along the minus strand of NZ_CP100390.1, from coordinate 168,824 downwards.
CGCTTATCGCATTCTACAACCTGACAGATGCGCCTCTCACCCTTAAAACAGACAACGGTAAGGGTACCGTTATTAAAGGCGTTGACTCCAATAATAGCGGCTTTAGAGAAGTCAATGCGGTTAAAATTTCGCTAGCGGTCTTTAACGAGCAAAAGAAAATTGCTTCCGCCAGCCCTATAGCCCTTAAACGCGGTGAAATATTCAACTTATTTGCCATCAGTCAACCCAATGCGCATCCGTCATTAGTTTGGGTTCAAGAATAAACGAGAAGTATAACCATGAAAACAATGTCTATTTTTCGTCCTTCTGCTGTTAAAAAAGCACTGACGGTCTCGGCACTAATGGCTCTTTATGCGCCCTATTCAGCTGCGGAGCCTCATTATGCACTAGAAGCCTGTTGCTCCTTGTGCCCAGAGGTCAATGACCCTGCGTCATACAACACAGAGTTTCTGAAAGTCAGCCAGCATTTAGTGGCAGGGACTGATGGCTGGTTATATCGAACAAAACTGGACCTCGACGAAAGCTTTGAAATTAACCAACGCACCTTGAATGAAATGAATCGGTTTCGTGCTGCTTTGGCTGCGAAGGGGACTGAGCTAGTCATGGTATATCAACCCACTCGAGGCTTGATAAATCCAGACGGAGTAGTCGATGCTCAGTATGATTTTATCGCGGCATCAAACAGTTACAACCAAGCACTACAACAAATTAGAGACACGGGCATTATCGTACCTAACTTAGAAACACTGATTAATGATGGCAGCACACCAGATTTTTATTTTCGTAGAGATGCCCATTGGACACCCTATGGAGCAAAACTAACGGCTCAGTTGGTTGCTGATACCATCACAAAGCTTAGTGTTTACTCATCTATTACAGAAACGAAATATAAAAATAATCGAGTAGGCTTGCTAAACGTTAGCGGATCTCATCAAAAAGCGGCTTATCTAATCTGTGGCACGCAATTCCCAGAACAGTATGTAAATGAATTTGAAGCCTCTACCATTGAAGAAGGTGAATCAGACCTATTTAGCGATGCTAGTTTGCCCGAGATCGTTGCCGCTGGTACTAGTTTTACGAAAGCGCAAACCAATTATAATTTTGTGGGTTACCTAAAAGAATTTTTATCCAGAGACGTTTTGAATATAGGTCAAGCAGGAGGTGGCGTTATAGGCTCACTCTTACAGTACCTTCCAACCGAAGATTACCAAGAAGCCCCGCCTAAATTACTAATCTGGGAAGTGCCTTCATACACCTCGTTATCGAATAGTTTTAATTACCGTCAGCTCATCCCTTTAGTCGACAATGGATGCGCCGCAAAGCCCAAAGTATTATCTAGCACCATCAGCCTAAAAACAGGCAACAACGAAGTGCTATTTAATGGGGGAGGTCAGGTTAAGAACCTATTAAGCGGTGATTACTTATTAGATATTCAATTCAATAACCCCGACATAAAGCGCTTACAGGCAAAAGTCTGGTACCACAACAGTCGTAAAGAAAACATCACATTAAAGCACCGTGATCGAGTGAATAGTAATGGTCGTTTTGTATTCGAGTTACGTTCTGAAGATGAGTGGAAAGACTTTATTTTCACATCATTCGATATAAAGGTCGATGACAGTTACCCTCAGGATTTAAAAGTAACGGCTAGCTTGTGTCAGAGAAGCGATAGTGAGCTACGCTAATAAATGCTCAATAACGCATCCAAGCAATCACAAAAAAACCGTACTGCGACAACGTAAGGAGGAAACACCATGAAAACTAAACGTTTACTATGGATATCCACAGCAATGATGGCATTGACCTTAGGCAGCTATGCAGCTACGAAGCTAGATACCGATACAATGCTTAAAGCACCTAACGGCTACTATCTGCCTGTAACAGAGGGCAAAGGTAAAGACGAAAACAGTCGCTATACCTGCGAAATGCCGCCAACGCCTTACACCGGACCATTACAGTTTACGAGTAAATACGAAGGCAGTGATTCATCAAGAGATGAATTGAGCGCCGACGCCGAAAGCCGCTATCAAGAAGCCACATCTGACATTACTCACCTAGAAAAAAGCAGCGTTCAGTTGGCAGAAGACTACCTGCAAGGAAAACCCGGAATTGCCAGTCGTCACTGTCTAATTAGCTGGCTAGAAACTTGGGCCCAAGCAGGTGCACTTTTATCTGACGACCATAACCACACTGGCAAGTCCGTGCGTAAATGGGCGCTAGGCACGGTTGCGTCATCATACTTTCTAGTTAAAGCGCCTGAAAATGCGCCAGAAATTGAAGCTAAAAAACGCAAGACCATAGAAGATTGGCTCGCTCAAGTTGCTCAAAAAGTTGTTATTGACTGGAGTAACCGTCCAGAGAGCAAACGCAACAACCACGATTACTGGGCCGCTTGGTCTGTCATGATAACGAGTGTTGTACTTAACCGTCAGGACCTATTTGATTGGGCAAACAATGGGTTAAGTGAAGGCTTAGCGCAAGTAGATTCAGAAGGTTTTTTACCCAATGAGCTAAAAAGGAGCACTCGAGCATTAAGTTATCACAACTACGCTATTCAGCCTTTGGTTATGCTTTCTGCCTTTTCAGAAGCCAACCACAACGAACTCAAGACCTCTGAGCGTTTAGCGCTGATCAAGCTTGTGACCCTTACCGTTAAGAGCCTCGCTAACCCAGCACCTTTTGAACAAAAGACAGGGGAAGCACAAGTTACAGACGGCTTGCTAACAAGCTATGCACTCTCTTGGATGGAACCTTATGTGAAATACTTCCCCGAAAGTGAACTTTTTTCACCCTACTTTGAGGCCTTACGTCCAATGAAAACAACACGATTGGGTGGTAACTTAACTCGAATATTCAACACCAGCGTATCTGCATTAGCGGCACCTCCCGCATATACCGAAGTAAAGTAATTAAGCGTATTTATACCGTCATATCCAACGTCTATATTCTAATCGGCTACCCAATATAAATAGCCGATTAGAAATGCCCCGTCAGATATTTCGGCATTACCAGGAAATCAATTTAAAACAAGGAGCGTCATTATGATCCCAGTAATTCTTTCAGGCGGTAACGGCTCACGCCTATGGCCTATATCTCGTAAACAAAACCCTAAACAGTTTTTGCCATTAGTGGGACAACAGACATTATTTCAACAAACCATACAGCGTCTTTCTCTTGAAGAGGTCTCCGCACCGGTAGTGGTTTGCAACGACGCTCACCGCTTTCTTGTCGAAGAGCAACTCGAGGCCATAAACTGCGCACCTCATAGCATTCTATTAGAGCCTTTTGGTCGCAATACAGCACCAGCAGTGGCTCTCGCGGCATTTAGTATTCTTGAAAATGGTCAAGATGATGTCATGCTTGTACTACCCGCAGATCACGTTATCGAAAACATCGAGCCCTTTCATCACGCCCTTAAAATAGCGTCTGCAGCGGCTCAATCAGGTGAAATGGTACTGTTTGGGATCACCCCTGATAAACCTGAAACAGGGTTTGGCTATATTCAAACCACCCCCTCTGCCACAACCGAAAATGGCACTCTGCGTGTAGAAGCCTTTGTAGAAAAACCAAACGCAGAGAAGGCGCAAGCCTATTTAGCATCTGGTGACTACTTTTGGAATAGCGGTATGTTCATGTTCCAAGCCAGCTGTTATCTTGAAGAGCTAAAACAGCATGAGCCTTCGATCTATGAAAAGGTACTCTCTACTTTTCAACGTAGCCGTAAAGAAGACAAAGTACTGCACATAGACTCAGATATTTTTGCTCATTGCCCAGATGACTCAATCGATTACGCGGTAATGGAAAAAACCACCAAAGCCTGCGTCGTTCCGCTACAAGCAAACTGGAATGATGTGGGCTCTTGGTCTGCATTATGGGATGTGCACGCCAAAGATGAAAACGGTAATGTGGCAAAAGGCGATGTGTTACTTGAGCAAACGAGTAACTGCTATGTCCATGGTGAAGATCGCATGGTTGCACTGCTGGGTCTCGATAATGTCGTCGTGGTCGATACCAAAGATGCGTTGATGGTTGCGTCAAAAGATAAAGTACAAGATGTTAAAAAATTAGTGCAAGCTATCGAGAAAAAGCAGCGACCTGAAGCCAATGCTCACCGTGAGGTTTATCGCCCTTGGGGGTGTTATGACTCTGTCGATAATGGCAGTAGACACCAGGTTAAACGTATCACTGTAAAACCCGGTGCTCGTCTATCACTACAAAAGCACCACCACCGAGCAGAACACTGGATCGTTGTAAGCGGCACAGCAGAAGTTACTTGCGGTGAACGCACGTTTTTAATGTCTGAAAATCAATCGACGTATATTCCAATAGGCGAATTACACAGACTTGCCAACCCGGGTAAAATCCCATTGGAGATTATTGAAGTTCAATCAGGCAGTTATTTAGGCGAAGATGATATCGTTCGCTTTGAAGATATATATGGCCGTGTTGATTCCAACATTTCAGCGCCCACCAAAATTAATGTAGAAGAGGTATAGCATGGATTTAAGCTGCTTTAAGGCTTACGATATTCGCGGCAGAATTCCTGATCAGCTTAACCCTGATTTGGCTGAAAAAATAGGGTTTGCCTATGCGACTATTCTGGGCACAGAAAAAGTAGTTGTGGGGTATGATATTCGTGAATCTAGCCCAGAATTAGTTGAAGCCTTGTGCAAAGGGCTGCGTAGCGCGGGGGCAGATGTCTATAACATCGGGATGGGCGGTACTGAGCAAGTCTATTTTTCTACCTTTCATTACCAAATGGACGGCGGCATCATGGTGACGGCTAGCCATAACCCAAAGGACTATAACGGCCTAAAAATGGTGATGAAAGACTCTCGTCCCGTCAACGGTGATACCGGCCTCAATGCCATCAAAGAAATGATTGCCTCCGGCGGCTGTGACGCCATGCCTGAAATGTCGGGAGCAGAATACCGATTAGACGCTATGGATAGCTATATCCAGCACCTACTGGGTTATATCAACCTTAAAGACCTTAAGCCGTTAAAGATTGTCGTCAATGCAGGCAATGGCGGCGCTGGCATAGTGATTGACGAAATTGAGCGCCACCTACCCTTTGAGTTTATAAAAATTCACCACGATCCAGACGGCTCATTCCCTGCAGGAGTACCCAATCCGCTACTGGTTGAAAACAGAACATCGACTCAACAAGCAGTGATTGAACACGGCGCAGATTTTGGGATCGCTTGGGACGGTGATTTTGATCGTTGCTTCATGTTCGATGAAAACGGTGATTTTATTGAGGGTTATTACATTGTAGGCTTACTGGCTCAACAATTTTTAAGCCATCACCCTGGTGAGAAAATAATTCATGACCCACGGCTGACTTGGAACACCCAAGCGGTGGTAACAGAATTTGGTGGCACCCCGATAGAAAGCAAAACAGGCCACGCATTTATCAAGCAAGTGATGCGTGAAACCGATGCTATCTATGGCGGTGAAATGAGCGCGCATCATTACTTCCGCTCATTTGCCTACTGCGATAGTGGGATGATTCCGTGGCTATTGATTGCCGAATTACTTGGCAGAACCGACGCCGCTTTTTCATCGCTATTAAAAGAGCGCATGTCTGCATTCCCTGCCAGTGGTGAAATAAACCGAACGCTCACTCAGCCACAAAAAGTACTCGAAGGTATTGAGCAACAGTACACTGAACAAGCCGATGTCGTCTCTTTTATTGATGGTTTAAGCATGGAGTTCGCCGATTGGCGCTTTAACTTAAGGCTTTCTAATACCGAGCCTTTAGCGCGGCTAAATGTAGAGTCTCGGGGCAATCCGGCGTTAATGAAAACCCGGACAGATGAGCTACTAAGCGCTATTTCGGCGCTTGATAACTCAACTGATTAGAAAAACTCCCGCTAATTAGAGCCCATCCTGAGACACCGAAATTGCACCTTCTTGTCACCCCCGCATTGTCATCCCCGTGAAGGCGGGGATCCAGTGTACTCTGAATGGACTCTAACTAGATCAAAATTGAACCCTAGCTAATGCGGGGTAAATAGCTCGTTGTTAATACCTATCTTATTAATACCTATTCTTATTAATACCTGCTCCTGTTAAAATCTATCGCAAGTAACTATACAGCGCTCTATTTAACCACTATCAGGTATCTGGATGAACTACATCGACCTTTCTGAATATCGCAATGCTTGGGTTTTCCGTCACCAAGATATGCCTGTTAGCGCCGAAGATTTAGCCCAAATTAAGCCCTTGTCTGAGTCCAGTGCTTATCAGCTCTGGCGTCAGCGTATTAGTAAAGAGGCTGACCTCCCGACTGAGTGGGAGAGTGGTGACTGGGCTGCGAATGAAAACGCTTGGCAACACAAAGAGATTTGGCAAAAAGCTTGGGACTCCTCGTCTCCCGATTTACCTGAGCTGATAACAGAGCATATAGATTGGGCTGACAATGTCACCGTCTTTTTCTGTTACGAAAGTAGTAAAATTATTGAAACATCATGGGCGGTATTTAAACGGAACTGGAAAAACTTTCTGTTTTTTGATGATGGCCCGATATTAATCGCTCGGAAGAAAAAACAAGCCGTTCAGTTCTTCCAGAATGGCGCCTTCGCAGTTGGCGAGATGCCCTAAGCCAAATTTAGACAGACAATATTTATAAAAGGACAGTAATGAGTTTATTGCCACAAAGTATTTCAATCCGTTCAGTATTTGCCAGCCTGTTTTCTATTATTTTCTTTGGGCTGTCGTTGGTCATGGTGCTGTCTGTTTTCGCGATGATGGCAAAAGGCATTATGGAAGGCCAAGAACTGATGCAACTTTGCCTAAAAGCCATCAACACAGGCGTGATTTCATTAGCGGTATTTGAGCTTGCGATGGTTATTAATAAAGAATATGGCGGAGACAAAGAAGAGCATGATGTGGTAGTGATGCTAAGAAGAACGCTACCTCGTTTTATTGGCACCGTCTGTGTCGCTCTGGCACTAGAAGGTTTGATTATGGTGATCAAATACAGCCAGTTAGATTTGGCGGGCAACCTATATTACCCTGTTGCTATTATTTTTAGTGCTGCATTTTTATTGGCTGCATTGGGCGTATTCTTAAAGCTCTCGCCGGTTAGATCTAATATCGCGGTAAGCCAAGTTATCTCCCCAGGAGGCAACGCCACTCCACCGGTTACAGATGGCCCGTTATAACATTAACTAAACCTACTCTTCTACCCACTCCCAACGAAGTGGTTCACCAAAATCGTCATAGATCAGTTTCTTTTTAGGTGCTGATCGACGAACTGGCTTTTTAACCGGTTCTGGATGTTTGCGCGCTTCAATCGTTGCAACGACTTCATTAAGCAACGTTCGACCTTCTTTAGGCTCATCAAATACAATCGCATTGGATTTAATCGGGCCATTTTGATCAAACCGGCCGCTCACACCTCTCTCAACCTGCTCAAGATTTCCACCTTGGTCTAAGAAATCTTGCACCTGAGATTCGAGTTCATTTCTGATGTCTGCTTTAGTTGGCCGTTTATTCACGTATTTGCATCATTTAGTTGATTAAACATAAAATTAAGCGTTGTACTACTTGATACTAGAGTAACAGAATCTTGCAGTAAGAGCCCACGCGTTAAAGTCCCCATCTACGTTAACAAATGGAATATCCTTAACTCATACAGCTAATGTACCTTAAAAAAACCTAAAGCCAAAATTCGCTACGCATCCTCTTTATTTGTTATCCTCCAACAACCATACCAATAACGTATATCTACTTCACCAACACCTCCAAAGCCGAGCGATTCACTTGCCAGATCAACAACACTTAAAAGCAGACGTTCTCTTAATAATCGTGACCTTACTGGCTGCTGCTGGTTGGATATTTTCTAAAGAAACACTCCAAGGCATGCCGCCGATCCTTTTTATAGGGTCTCGTTTTTTAGTAGCGGGGATTGTATTAGGACTACTAGGCCTACCCGAATTCAAAAAATTATCCGCACAAGCACTAAAGCGTTCCCTAATGACGGGCGTTGTTTTTTCAATCGCTATGGTCTTCTGGGTTATGGGGCTATTTGAAGCTGAGCATGTAGGAGAAGGCGCATTTATTACCAGTATGGGCGTAGTACTGGTGCCGATTATGGCACGCTGGGTGTTTGGTGATTCACCGCCCAAAAGTACCTGGTTTTCGCTGCCAGTGGCCATTGCAGGGCTTGCGTTACTCTCACTCGATAACGGACTCCACTTAGATAGCGGCCAGTTATACTTTTTAGCGGCCGCTACGATATTTGCACTGCACTTTAACCTCAATACCCGCATGGTGGCTGAAGTACCAGTATTGGTGCTTACCTCGATACAACTGATGGTGGTAGGTATTGTAGCGCTCAGTGTTTCATCGAGTATAGAGGCATGGCCAGACCAGATATCTCTCAATATATGGGCGTGGTTTTTGGCCAGTGCCGTAATCGCCACTAGCCTTCGCTTTTATCTTCAAACATTTGCCCAAGGGCTCGCACCCGCTAGCCATGCAGCGGTGATTTTAACGCTCGAACCTATTTGGACAACGCTACTGGCAGGTTGGTGGTTTGGTGAAGTCATGAGTTTCATGCAATTGGTTGGCTGCGGGCTGATATTTTCGGCACTGCTGATCAACCGCTGGCAATGGGTTAGATTGGCGATAAAAGGGCTAAGGCCATAATTAAGTTTGATTGTCGTTTTTGGCTGATGCCGTTTTAGCGGCTCGTTTTTTTGTCGTATGAAACCACTCTCCGGGCTCCCCTAGCTCAATACCGTATATGATCGCCGAACCACGCAGAACCAGTGTCGTTACAAAGCCGCAGATCATTGCGGTAGGCGTGGTAAACGCTAGTGCCACGAGACTAACAAATATTCCCGCCCCCGCTAAGGCGGTTGATGCATAGAGCTCTCCGCGCAGCACAAACGGCTGCTGGTTACAGAGCACGTCGCGTATTACACCGCCGCCGGTCGCCGTCACGACACCCATCGCGATGGCAATTTGCCAACCAGCACCCGCTGATAACGTTGCCTGTGCGCCAGTCACCGAAAAAGCCGCTAGCCCTAATGCGTCAAACCATGTCATCGCCTTCCATCGAGCCGTTCGTCCCGGAATAAAGAAGTAGGTAAGCAACGAAACAAGCACCACAAAAAGCAGCAGATTAGGGTCAACGACCCAAGAGACAGGCTCATCAAGTAGCAGGGAACGCATCGTGCCACCGCCAATGGCAGTGACCGCCCCCAACACCACAAACCCCACAGGATCCATCTTATAGCGCCCTGCCGCCAGCGCGCCACTAATGGCAAATACCACTAAGCCGAAGGTGCTTGCGCTATCAATAAAAAGGGCAGCCCAGTTTTCTCCGGCAAAATTTATCATTAAGGGGTCTCAGGTTAGGAATATTATTCGCATTATCTCTCACAACCTCCCCTTATTCATAGCCTCAGGCTACAAACTCATACGCCAGCATAAATAGCGATACCGCTATAGACCACATCATTAGGCAAATAACACTGTCCAACACTCTCCAGGTCATCGGTTTTTTGAACAATGGCGCTAGTTTTTTTGCCCCCCAACTTAGCGAGAAAAACCATACAAATGAGGCTAAGGCGGCGCCTCCTGCAAACCACCAACGCTGAGGTATCGGGTACTGCCCTCCAATACTGCCAATCAGTACGACTGTATCCAAATAAACATGAGGGTTAAGCAGAGAGATGGCTACAGTAGCCAACAGAGCTGACGATCTTGAGTTAAAAGAACTCGCTTCAGCGTTTAATGGTTTTGGATAAATAGCCGACTTCAGGGCCCTATAGCCATACACCGTCAAAAACACTCCTCCAAACAGCGCCGCAGCCAACATTAGATTAGGCGTATTCGTTATCAACGCGCCCATGCCGGCAATACCGGCAAAAATAAGCAGCGTATCCAGCGAGGCACAGGTGATGGCGATCAAGCCATTATACTGATGCCGTAACCCATGAGATAACACAAACGCATTCTGCGCACCGATAGCTATAATGAGGCTGCCGCTTGTCACAAAGCCTTTTACCAAGGGTAATAAGAGTTCTTGCATTAATATGGCCTTTTAAAAAAGTACGTTTTTACTTGATGAATTGAAGTCTATCCCCCACCCTATAATAAGTTAAATTAATTAATCTACTTCTACATAAGTTTTGCTAATGAGTATTGAGATCCCACAATTAGAAGCGGTCGCACAGATCATCGACGCCCAGAGTTTTGAAAAGGCCGCAGAACGCCTTTGCATTACTCAGTCAGCCATATCACAACGCCTGCGACAGTTAGAAACACAACTAGGGCAAAGACTCATCATCCGCTCAAGCCCTCCCACACTGACCAGTGCGGGCGTTAAAATACTGAAGTACTACCGACAAGTCAGCCACCTACAAGAAGACCTGCTGAGTAATCTCGCGGGCAACAGCGATGACGGTATAGCGTCAATTGCGATAGGCTCAAATGCAGATAGCTTGGCCACCTGGCTGCTGGACGCGTTAACGCCCCTCTTAAAAAATGGTAAGACCTTTGTTGAAATACATGTAGACGACCAAGACCGAACCCATGACTTATTGCGAGATGGCACCGTCGTAGGCTGTATTAGTGCCAGTTCGGCACCGATACAAGGGTGCAACTGTATTCCTTTGGGGATAATGACCTATCGCTGTCTGGTTTCGCCTGATTATAAAGCACGCTACTTTCCTTCTGGCATTAATAAAGCGTCAATTTTGGCGGCACCTTGTGTTGAATTTAGTCATAGCGACGACTTACAACGGCAATACCTTACCCAATACTTTGGCGGAGGATACCCTCAAATCAGACATCGAGTCCCCTCCACAGAGTCGTTTCTGGAGTTTATAACCAGGGGCTTTGGCTGGGGAATGGTGCCTGATGTTCAAAGCCAAAAGCATTTAAACGAGAAACGTGTTATCGAATTAGTCGAGGGTAATACGTTGGATATACCGCTCTATTGGCATATATGGAACCTTCGAACAACACTCAGCCGCACACTCACAGACTCACTTCGTGACGAAGCTGCAAAAGTGCTAAGCCCTATATAAAAGGGCTGACTCCAAATCATCAACGTAACATGATAAACTGCCCTCGCATTTTTAATTTTAAACTTTAAGTGAGAAATATGTCTGATAAATACACTACCGTTGAAGAACGCGTAAGCTACGGCATCGGCCGTCAAATGGGCGATCAATTAGCTAGCAATCCATTTGAAGGTTTACACATCGATTCCGTACTAAACGGTCTTGCGGATGCGTTAAATGGTCAGGCGAGCCCTGTTCCACAAGAGCTAATGGAAGCAGCCTTCCAAGAAATCAGCGCTAAGATGCAAGCTCAACAAGCTGAGCAAGCAAAAGCACTATCAGCAGAAGGTGAAAAATTCCTTGCTGAAAATGCTAAGCGTGATGAAGTAACTGTCACTGAATCTGGCTTACAGTACGAAGTGCTAACTGCTGCTGAAGGCGAGAAGCCAAGCCAAGCATCAACCGTGCGTACTCATTACCACGGTACGTTAATTAACGGTGAAGTATTTGATAGTTCATACGATCGCGGTCAACCTGCTGAATTCCCAGTGGGCGGCGTAATTGCAGGTTGGACTGAAGCACTTCAAATGATGAGTGTGGGTTCAAAATGGCGTTTATACGTGCCATATAACTTGGCATACGGCGAGCAAGGTGCTGGTGGCGCAATTGGGCCATACTCTACATTGATTTTTGATGTTGAGTTATTAGCGATTGTTGGTTAATAGCTAACACGCTTCACGTCAAAGTGGCGCACCTACAAATGCTCAAAAGCATACGAGAGCTCATGTAGGAGCACCACTTTGGCGCGAAAAAGAGTCGCGGTTTTTAAATCGTCCATCTCCCCGATACACCCTGTTACACTCCCTTTCAATTGCTCACGCACCCTTACTCTTTTGTCGTAGAACATTCGCCGTTCTTCTCTTATCCTTTAATTGTGGATTTGAGTAGTATCCCCCTTATAAGCGGCGGGTTAAGTTGTACCGCCGCTGTTTTTTTCTGGGAATTCAAGTCCAACCCTTTTTTAACGTTTCATGCCTTTCTGTTATTTTCTGGCGACGCCTCATAGAGCTGTCGCCTTTTTTATGCCTGCGATTTAATGACGCATCATTTTGCCAGTGAAGCAAAAGAAGCCTGTAGCATCATCGCTAAATCATTAGGGGATAACTCTATCTCAAGCCCTCTACGCCCTGCACTAACAAATATAGTATCGAAATCCAGCGCCTGTTGATCAATCACCGTCTTTAGTAACTTCTTTTGCCCCAGCGGGCTCACCCCCCCCAATACATAGCCAGACGATCGTTCAACCGCTTTAGGCTCGGCCATTTTAGCCTTTTTAGCTTTGACCGCAGAGGCCATTGCTTTGAGGTTTAACTGATGCGAGACAGGAATAACAGATACCGCCAAAACACCTGAATCTAACGCCACCACCAATGTCTTAAACACTTGAGACGCCGATATATTAAGCTTTTGAGCCGCTTCCTCACCATACGATGCCGCATTTGAATCATGCTCATATTGGTGTACTTTAAAAGGTAGTTTAGCTTTTTCTACGCTGTTGATTGCTGGCGTCATGTCGTGTCTCTTACTAGATTCAGGTCAAATAAAGACCGTTAAATTGATCTAAACCAATTCTAATATCAGATTTCGAACTAAGATAGTAATTATCTACTTTTGCGTCTAACACCCGGCTCGCTCTATACGGAGACAACAATGAATAAAAAGCTCAAAGCTTTTGCACTAGCATTTTTACTTTTAACACTGGTAACCGGTATTCTCCTAGGCTTTACCTTAGGGCTTACTCACCCACTTCCTTGGATTTTGATCGTTGCATTAGCCCTCGTTATTGTCCTTAACAAAAAAGCGACGGATAGCCAGTTTGTTACGTGGAAAGATGAGTACAGCGTAGGTATTGAATCCATCGATAATGACCATAAGAACCTATTAAAGCTCATCAACCAACTACAAACTTCATCGCTTTATTATACTGGCGAGAACTTCGATAAAGATGCGTTAAGTGAGCTTATCGATTACACCAAATTTCACTTCGCCCGCGAAGAGAAAATGATGGAAGAGCATGGCTACCCAGACTTTGAAGCTCACCGCCAACAGCATCGAAAAATGACAGATTCAGTCGTCAGAAAAGTACTAGAATATGAAGCCGATAGCGAAAAAACAGTCGAAGATCTTTTAGAGTATCTCAAGAGCTGGTTGATCAATCACATTAATGGTACCGACAAAAAATACAGCTCATTTTTACGTGAGAAAGGCGTTAAGTAGTTAAAACATAAGCCTCTGTCTATACTGTATCAAGTCATTAATCACTTGATACAGTATAGCCTCCGGGGCCTTATGATGAATAATCCTGATAACACTCCCTCCCCAAACACGTCAGACACCACTCAACCCAAGACGAAGCTCACCTTTTGGCAAACCCTTTCTAGCGTTTTATATGCTTTGATTGGTGTTCAAGGACGAAACAATGCCCAGTCAAGCCTCGAAGAAGGCCATATCGGGATGTTTATTTTTGTCGGATTATTAGTGGTGGGCTGTTTTATTTTTATTGTTTCATTAGTCGCTTATTTGGCTGTTTCGAGTGGCTAGCTTTGCTCACTCAAGAACAGAGCAAGCGTTGACTTACCTAGGGCGAACCTAGGCAAGTCGATAAAACTATCTCTGCTGAATTTACTCCGTGTACTTAACATGCACCTCAGCGATATCACCGTTAAACTTGAATGGAGCATGATCGTAATAGTCGATTGATACGGGCGAGCCCAAGTCAGTGCCGATATCCAGACAGTCATTAGCCGTAAAGAGCAGCGGCGCGCTGGTGGGTACTCGGCCCTTTGCAACCTCCTTGCCATTCACCTTCATTACGATATCTAACGGTCCTGCTGGCTTCTTCTCGGCATATTTGGTCACAATTTCGATCTTCACCTTGCCTGTGGGCAGCTTTCCCTTCGCCTTGATCTGTGTACGTTCGATTTCAAACAAGTTGTACTCGTAGCTGAGCACTCCGTCCTGCACATAGGTGGACAGACCACCGCCGAACGAGCCAAGCGCATAGAGCACACCGTTTGCATTTTCGGGAATAACCGCGTCGATAGTAACGATGTTTTCTGTATTACCCAATGCTGGCGCAGTAAACTCCGGCATGCGGGTGATGTTTCCGGCAAAAGTCCACTCCGTATAAGGCGCGGTGACTTTAAGATCAGGTCGCACCAAAGTAAGCAATCCTCCGCCTACTGGGAACCCCTTGTTCTCGGCAAACTCCTTGATGAAAAGCTGTTTCATCTGCGCTAGCTTTTCGGGCATTTTTTCCGAGAGGTCGTTGGACTGTGTCCAGTCTTCATCGATATTGTAGAGTTCCCACTTGTCCTGATCGGGTGTCCAGGCAATATTTCCTTTCGCATCAAAGAACCCCTTTGGCAGACCTGGCGTCCAAGGTGTACGTGGGCCAAATGCGCCAGCAAACCAACCGTTGTGATAAATTCCCCGGCTTCCCATAATTTCAAAATACTGAGTGTGTCGAACTTCTTCGGCCTTGGCATCATTGAACGTGCTGGCAAAGCTGACGCCATCCATAGGATCCTGCGGGATACCGTTAACTTCCTGCGGTAATGATATGTCTATAAGGTCATAAATGGTGGGGACTAAATCGACGACATGCAAGAACTGCTTACGCGGGGTGGTGTCGTGTTTGATCTTCGCAGGCCAACGGATTGCCATTGGGTTTCGCGTGCCGCCGAAGTGTGCGGCGACGAGTTTTGTGGACTGGTAAGGCGTACTACCCGCCCAAGCCCAACCGGCATGATACTGGTTGTCCGTCTTAGCGGTTCCAAGTACTTCAAGACCGCCGAGTTCGTCTAGCGCCTTGATGTGTTGTTCAACAGTACTTGGAATACCGTTCTGTGCGAGCAATTCACTGATAGTACCGTTTTGGCCTTCAGCCGATGAACCGTTATCACCCCATATGTAAACGATCAAGGTGTTATCACCATAACCAAGTCGGTCGACTTCATCCACCAAACGACCGATTTGTGCATCAGTATGCTCAGCAAACCCTGCAGCTACCTCCATCAATCGTCGCTGGAAAGGTTTTTCCGACTCCGGAATGCTGTCCCAAGAAGCCAGCGACTCCGGACGTGGTGTAAGTTGTGCATTCTGTGGAATCCAGCCCATTTTCTTGGCACGAGCAAACGTGCGCTCACGATACTTATCCCAACCATTATCAAACTTACCTTTGTACTTGTCAGCCCACTCATTGGCGACCTGTTGCGGCCCGTGAATAGCACCAGAGGCCCAATACATCAAGAATGGTTTATCTGGAGAGAAGGCCCTATGCTCGTTTAGCCACTTAATAGCATCGTCGGCGAGATCCTCACTGAGGTGGTAAGGCTTTCCGTCTTTAGGCTTATTGGGGTGCACTATCGTGGTGTTGCGAACGAGATTTGGTTCGTATTGCGATGCCTCTCCTGCAAGAAATCCATAAAAGTATTCGAAGCCGTAACCAGTAGGCCAGTAGTCAAACGGGCCTGCGGCCGTAGTCTGATCAGCAGGCGTATTGTGCCACTTGCCCCACGCACCGGTGTGATAGCCATAGTCCTTCAGCACTTCAGCGATCATAGCACTGCTCTTGGGCTGAATACCGGAGTAGCCATCCCAGTCATTAGCCAGTTCAGCGATCTGTCCGGCACCAACGCGGTGATGATTCCGCCCCGTTAGCAGTGCGGCGCGCGTTGGCGAGCACATAGCAGTGGTATGAAAGCGGTTGTAGGTGACGCCTTCATTCGCAAATTGGTCTAGCGTCGGCGTGTGAACTTCTCCACCGAAGGTAGACGGCAATCCTGGACCTGCATCATCAACAAGAATGATAAGGATATTGGGCGCATCCTCTGGCAGGTGGCTCTTAGCCGGAAGCGGGCTGTAAACCGAGTCCTGCATTGTGAGGCCAGCTGTACTACCTGACTTCTTAGGTGCAAAGGGCAGAACTTCCTGCGCAAATGCCGTCTGCGAAATTGCTACCATTAGTGACAGCGCCAGCATGACGGGTGCACTAACGAAAAGCGACGCAGTAGATGGTTGAAAATTACAGCCGCCACCTCGTTTATTGTTTCTAAATATTTTCATGGACTATCCTTTGCGAATGAATTTTTAGAGGCAGCCGGTTCACGTCATAATCTCCAGCGTAAATGCCAACCGGTATTATTATAGAAAGGCAGTCGCGTTGCTGCCTTGCATATTCGGTCATATTCTCATGCAAGGGTTTTCGTTTAAGAAAAATATTCGGTGTAGATTAGTCCACATGATTTCTCTGTTGTGCGCGCCACTCTGTCGGGCATATGCCCTCCCAATTATGGAAGGCCCGTGAAAAGACATTAGGATCGTCGTAGTGCAACGACAGAGCAATAGCGGTTACCGACAACTCGGTATTATGCAATAATTTCTTAGCGATCTCGGACCGCGAGTTATTGATGAGTTGTCGTAGGTTCTTTCCCTCCTTTGACAGCTTTCGACGCAGCGTCCGCTCCTGGATTGCTAAGAGCTGAGTGATCGCTGCAGTCGATGCATTACCGCTCAAAATCAACTGAGGAAGAATGCATTCCGTCTTATCAGCAAGCGTCATTGGTGCTAAGTTTGCTTCTCGCTGAAATGCTCGGACTATGCTCTCGTAACGAGTGGCATTGGCCCCTTGAACCGTTTTTTCGAGCCAATGCTCTGGAAAAACGATGCCGCAAACATCAGCATCGAAGCTTACTCCTGACTGAAAAAATCGGCGATAAGGTGCAATATCACGTGGCCGTCGACACGAAAAGGTCACCTTCGATACCTTGCATCCAGGGCCATAAAGCTCTGCGAGCATGCGGTAAGCAATAGCGATGGAGACCTCCTCAATCTGGTCAGTCGCCGGTGTGCTATGGCTGAATATCGAGTATCCGAGTAAAACCTCATCCGGCCAAGGTGTAAGCAATAGAGGTGCTGCAGCCCGATCTTCTAAATGAAAGAACTGCACAAGGCTTCGCATTGCCCCCCCCAGTGTTGGCGCGTTACGCAACAAGTCACCGAGCATACCAAACCCGCTCAGATCAAAGCGACCAGCAACCAACAGGCCAAAATGCTCACAGCCAGTTTGCGCAACACACTCGGCAAGCAAATGTCCAAGCACATCTATTTGGGCTCGGTTTTCCGCATCATCGAACAGACTTAGATCCAACCCGACTTGTGCAAATACTTGCTCTGGATTGCAGCCCTGTTCAGCTAGAACATCAGGCAAAGCCTGAATCGCACCGATTCGTACATCCCCACGCGCATTAACCGTCGCAGAGCAGGCTGCTTTTCTGTTTAATTTGCGATGACTCAATCTTTGCCCCCGACTTTACCTTTTAACAATACAGCGGCCGAGCGGCTAACTGCGATCGAACGAGCAGCCAAGATAACGCTTAACCGAACCTGCAAGATTACAAAGTAACAGTGCCGATATATTAAGACCCAAATACCGCGTCTCTCAGCAATGGGGTCAGCCTTTCCACGTTCGCTATTGCGAGCGTTATAAAAAATTATTATTGTAAAAGTATATCGCTGTTTGAATTGGAGAAACATAAAAAATGCTGCGTTGCTTTATGTTATTATTTCGCTTGCAGCTTATCTGGCTGTTCCAAGTGGATAATCCTTTAAGAAAACAATCAATCTCTCTTCTGGTATAAAAATTTCATTTTATCTTCCAGCCCGTTTAAGGTAGCGTTGTTCTCTCAAGGATAGAGCAAACACCGATAACGATATGCTATTAAAAACGCGTTTTTACTTACCTCCATTGCGAGAGCAATCGGTACTCCGTAACACCCTAATAGATAAGCTCAACCAATCTACCGGCGGACAATTGGTTCTAATCTCCGCGCCTGCAGGGTACGGAAAGTCGACATTAGTGAGCCAATGGCTGCACCATACGCCTCACACATTTGCCTGGCTTACGCTCGATAAAACCCATAACTCTCCCTTACAGTTTTGGCGTTATATTCTAAATGCTCTACAAGGTATTCAACCTACTGTAGGCGTAGAAGCTAAGGCTATGATTGAAAGCAACCGTAGCCAAAGTTTATCTGATGTGGTTATTTCTTTGCTTAATGATCTCGACCAATTAAGCAGTCATAGCGACTCGACACAGGCAGTATCACTTGTTCTCGACGATTTCCATCTTCTTGAGAACAAACAACTCATTAGCCTGATATCCCTGTTTTTAGACCACCTTCCGTCCGGTATTCGTCTAGTCATTACCTCTAGGGAAGAGCCATCACTGTCGCTTGCCAGACGTAGAGCCAATAACCAACTGGTTGAATTCAACATCAAAGATTTAGCCTTCAATTATGATGAATCCAGCGACTTTTTTACCCATTCAATGGCACTCAAACTTGCACCCGACACTATCTCGTCTTTACATAAGGGCACAGAAGGCTGGATTGCGGGGCTGCAATTAGCCGCGTTATCTATTCAAGGCAGCCACAGCGATCTCGACAAAAACAGAGCTGAAGCACTGATTAAGCACTCTAGTCTAGACCGTCATATAGAAGACTACTTATTCGAAGAGGTGTTCTCTCAACAAGCTGAAAATGTTCAGTTGTTTTTAATGCTGACATCGGCTCCAAGCCGTTTTTGTGCAGGCCTCGCAAACGCACTCACTTCAAACCACAACAGCCAGAGTCTATTACTCACACTAGAACAGGCTAATCTGTTCTTGGTGCCGCTCGATAATCACCGCACCTGGTATCGCTATCACGATCTTTTCAGGCAATTCCTTTTGCAACGATTGAAACAACTCCCTTTAACCAAACAAGCTGACTGTCACCGCAGTGCAGGAGACTGGTTCGAACAGTTTGGCTACATTGAAGAGGCGATAGAACAGCACATTATCAATGAGAATTGGGAAAAGTCGGTGTGCCTCATTAATGAGGTGTTGGCCAATATCGAAGGCTTACCTGACGCTAGCCAGCTAACCCGCTGGACGAGCCTTCTTCCTGGTGCGCTATCAGCGCCCATTACAGCACGGCTAAAATCAGCTAGCCAAGAGCTAGCTATTGAAATAGAACACCAAGCCAGTACACCAGTGAATGAAGTACTGATTCAGGGGGCAACACCCTTAACTCAACGAGAAAGCGAGGTGCTTTCGCTGGTGACGCAGGGCCTATCCAATAAACTCATTGCCGAAAAGCTCCACATATCCCTCAACACACTTAAAGTCCATATTCGCAATTTGTACGGAAAAATAGGTGTTGAAAGCCGTACTCAGGCACTCGTTAAAATCAATCAGCACAGCAGCGAATAGTAATTTCACCCCTCAGTTCACCCCCACGGGTGATGTTCCCTCTGCCTATACCTCGTAGACTGGCTATACCGCTTTGGTTAAGCGGCTAATAACAACAATTATCAGCCACTGAGGAAATACATTATGTCTACGCAGCATACGATTAGAGAACACATGGAGTACGATGTTGTTATCGTCGGGGCCGGTCCCTCTGGGCTTTCTGCCGCTTGCCGGATCAAACAACTCAGTCAGCAACACAATAAAGACTTCAGCGTTTGCGTGGTCGAGAAAGGGTCTGAGGTAGGCGCACATATACTGTCTGGTGCTTTAATGCAGCCTACCGCACTCGATGAACTTTTCCCAGACTGGAAAGCGCGCGGTGCGCCACTAGAGGTACCGGTTACGCGTGATGAGGTCTATTATTTTAATAGCTCAAGCCGCGCGATTCGCTTTCCGTCACTTCTAGCCGAACGCGTTATTCACAATGAAGGCAATTATGTAATTAGTTTGGGTAATTTTTGCCGTTGGCTAGCTAAACAAGCTGAAGAGCTTGGCGTTGATATCTATCCCGGATTCTCAGCGAGCGAAGTGCTCTATGATGACAGTAACCGAGTGATGGGTATTGCTACAGGTGACATGGGACGCGATCAGCAAGGCAACAAAAAAACCCATTTTCAACCCGGTATTGAGCTTCGCGCCAAGTACACGTTATTCTGCGAAGGTTGCAGAGGCAGTTTAGGCAAACAACTTATCTCTAAATATAACTTAGACCGTGATTCAGGCACGCAGCATTATGCGTTAGGCATAAAAGAGCTTTGGCAAATAGACCCCGACCTTCATCAACCAGGCAAAACACTTCACAGTTTTGGTTGGCCTTTATCAGAGAATGGCGCGACAGGCGGTGCATTTCTTTATCATGCGGATAATAACCAAGTTAGCCTTGGCCTCATTACCGACCTAAACTATGCAAACCCACACCTAAGCCCGTTTGATGAATTACAACGTTGGAAACACCACCCTCAGATAGCTCAGTACCTAAAAGGCGCAAAGCGCATCAGCTACGGTGCTCGCGCCATTAATAAAGGCGGCCTTCAAGCACTGCCGAAGCTTAGTTTCCCAGGAGGTTTATTGTCGGGCTGTGAAGCCGGCTTTATGAATTACCCTAAGATTAAGGGGTCTCATACCGCCATGAAAACCGGCATGGTAGCGGCAGAAACGATTTATGAAGCGCTGAACACAAACAGCGTAGGCCAACAAGACCTCAGCCACTACGAACACGCCATTAAAAACGCCTGGGTATACGACGAGTTACATCAATCACGCAATGTTGCCCCCGCAATGCATCGATTTGGAATGCTACTTGGCTCGGCTTTTTCGTTTATTGATTACGGGGTGTTTAAAGGCACGCTACCCTTCACGCTACAAGACCCACAAGAAGACCATCAATCGTTAAAGCAGGCGTCAGAATGCTCGACGATACGCTACCCAAAGCCCGATAGTATCATTAGCTTCGATAAACTCAGCTCGGTGTTCCTGTCGAATACTAACCACGAGGAAGATCAGCCCTGCCACTTAGTGCTTAAAGATCAACAAAAGCCGATGACTTATAACCTTCCTCTCTACGACGAGCCCGCACAACGATATTGCCCTGCAGGTGTATATGAAGTAGTAGACGGTGATGATGGGCCGTTATTTCAAATCAACGCGCAAAACTGCCTACACTGCAAAACCTGCGACATTAAAGATCCAACACAAAATATTGAGTGGGTTACACCAGAAGGCAGCGGGGGCCCCAATTATCCAAACATGTAGATCATCCGTAAAAGGGCATATCCATCAAGAAGGCGTTTAACGTTGTTGGCGGAGTAGACCGTGTTGAGTGAAAAGAGCGGGCGGCGTAAGTAGGTTGTGTAGGAGGCTAAGTATTCTACGTGATACTCCAATAAGAAGGTGTCACACACACGTCAGATGCATACTAAGCAATCATCCCACACAGATAAAGACTCGGCCATTAAGGCTAACGGAATCTTTCGTTCCAAGCTCAATACTGAGCGATCCTTATTAGCCGAGTCACATCTCAAATATGGGTCAGAGTCACCTAAAAATCAAGATTATCTAAAGTACAAATTGTCATAACAACGCTGATTAACATACTCAATGCTTATGAGATGAGTGCTTCACTTTTTGTTTTGCATCTTGCGTTAAACTGCTATGCACAATGCTAATCCAAACTTTCTCGTTCAAGAAGCCGTTGCCCCATGCTTTCCACTGCTCACTCAGGCCTTTATTTTGAATCGCTTCCACGGTCATTGAATTTTCCATCATCGTTTCAACTTCATTGGTCGTGCCGATTAACATATCTTTAAATGCGATCAATTCTTTCTTATTTGAAATAGCACCGTGACCAGGGACGACAATCGTGTTGTCATCAATTTTGCTGAGCATCCCTTCGATATTCTTAGCAACCCCACGTACACTGCCGTTTGAGCCCACATCCACAAAGGGGAACATGCCGTTAAAATAATGATCGCCCATATGCACGATATTCGCATTCTCAAAAAAGATGATGCTGTCACCATCGGTGTGGCCATTTGGTAAATGCAGTGCTTTTATGGTGTCGTCATTAAAGCGCAGTGTTAGAGAGCGATCAAAGGTGATACTAGGCAGTGCATGCGCCTCGTATGGCTCAGACACCATGTTAAACAATTTTACTTCCTGACGACTGTTTAGACGGGTATAGACGTTATCATGTGCCACAATTTCAGCCTGATGACCCAACACTTGATTCCCTTGAGTGTGGTCGCCGTGCCAATGCGTATTGAGCACATACTTCAGACCGCCCTCATAGTTTGCCAAGGTTTTTTCGAGTGCAGGTGTCATTTCACTGTAATCACTATCTACAATCAACAGGCCATCTTTACCTTCAGACAGCAAAATATTGCCGCCCTTCCCTTGCAGAAAATGAAAACCCGACTTGATATCTGTAACACTAAATATCTTTTTATCTGAATGGTGCTCTTCTGCATAGCTAACGTTGATAGAAAAGCAGAGGGTTGCGGCAACAACGGGGGCAAATAATTTATTCATCATCCTTTCACTTCCTTGAGTTTTTAGTGGCCTTAATGAGAATAACAAACTACGCCCATAAGATCGATTAGTGCATATTAATTAAGGGATTTCCGGCCTGCGATTGCTTTAATAATGCGGTTCGTATCCGTATTGTTTTCTTTACTCCTTTCCTTTTTATTAGTATAAATCAGTCTATTATTAGTCTTAATCGCATTTAACCCGGAGTCATCCCCTCTTATGAACCTGCTATGGGTCGTACTATTACCGCTTATTGGCACATTAGTCCCCCTGTTAACAGAGCGTTTCGGCCGCAGTTTCTGTGCTTTATCCGTTGCAATATTACCTGCTTGGTCCCTTGCTCTGGTATTAATGTACGCAGGAGACATATTTGATGGTCAAGATCTTCGTCAGTCCATTGAATGGATTCCCTCAATGGGGTTGGACCTTTCTTTCCGGTTAGATGGGCTATCGCTGCTTTTCTTGCTATTGATTCTTGGCATCGGGCTATTAGTGATTTTATATGCTCGTTACTACCTTTCTTCAAATGATTCGATGGGGCGGTTCTATGCCTATCTAATTTTATTCATGACCTCGATGGTCGGTATTGTCATATCGAATAACTTGATTCAGTTGTGGATGTTCTGGGAGCTAACCAGCATAAGTTCGTTTTTGCTCATTAGTTTCTGGTCTCATAAATCAGAAGCGCGAAAAGGCGCGAGAATGGCGCTTACCGTCACCGGCGCAGGCGGCCTTGCCCTGCTCGCAGGCCTGTTATTAATCGGCAACATAGTCGATAGTTATGACCTTGATACAGTATTAGCCAATGGCGACCTGATTCGTTCACACGCCATCTATCCCGTCGCATTAATACTGGTGCTATTAGGCGCCTTTACAAAATCTGCACAATTCCCATTTCACTTCTGGTTGCCACACGCCATGGCGGCACCAACACCAGTAAGTGCTTACTTACACTCCGCCACAATGGTAAAGGCAGGCATTTTCTTAATGGCTCGCTTTTACCCCGTATTAGCCGGTACCGATCTGTGGTTTATGATTGTGAGTCTCACGGGGCTTACCACGTTACTATTGGGGGCCTATATCGCCCTCTTTAAGCACGATCTTAAAGGCCTTTTAGCGTACTCAACCATTAGTCACCTAGGGTTAATTACCCTGCTATTAGGCCTAAACTCTGACCTTGGTGCAGTGGCTGCCATATTCCATATTATTAACCATGCGACATTTAAAGCGTCACTCTTTATGGCTGCGGGTATTATTGACCATGAATCAGGCTCACGAGATATGCGTAAACTCAATGGTCTGTGGAAATATATGCCCTACACCGCAACGCTGGCGATCGTAGCCGCGCTATCGATGGCGGGTGTGCCATTATTGAATGGCTTTTTGTCGAAAGAGATGTTTTTTGCCGAAACACTTAACCAAAGTATCTTAGGCTCCCTGTCTTGGATCGTGCCATTACTAGCAACGGTCGGCGCTGCATTTTCGGTGGCCTACTCCTTGCGCTTCATTCATGACGTGTTCTTTAACGGAGAGCCGATAGATCTACCCAAAACACCTAAAGAACCGCCTCGATATATGAAGGTTCCGGTCGAGATATTGGTCGCACTTTGTTTACTCGTGGGGATCTTCCCTGCCTACGTAGTGGGTGATTTACTAAGCGTGGCATCTTTTTCAGTACTGACTCATGGCGTACCTATCCATAACTTGGCAATCTGGCATGGGTTTAATGTTCCACTGTTTATGAGTCTTCTAGCAATGGTCGGTGGTGCAACGATTTACTATAACCGCCGTCACCTTTTTCAATTTCAATCACACTTCGATGAACCAGATGCCAAGCACATCTTTGAAGGCGTTATTCAATCTATCGTGAAAGCCACGCAGCGCATTACCACAACCCTAGAAAATGGTTCACTACAGCGATATATCTCGTTTTTACTATTATTCACACTAGTGATGGGTGCACTACCACTACTCGACTTGACCCAAAATTCAGGCTCGCGCCCACAACTACCTGTCGACGGTATGACGCTCACAGGTGCGCTACTGATGATTTTGAGTGCCATAGCGACGGTAATATGGCATCGAAAGCGTTTTCTTGCGCTTATATTTCTATCTGTTGTAGGGTTAATCGTATCGCTCGTGTTTGCTCGGTTCTCAGCACCTGATCTTGCGTTAACGCAACTTTCGGTCGAGATAGTCACCGTTATTCTATTGCTATTGGCACTATACTTTTTACCGCAAAATACCTTAAAAGAATCAAGCCCAAGCCGCCTCAGTCGCGACTTATTGGTTTCAGGGCTTTTGGGCTGTGTGATAGGCACTATTTGCTATGCCATGCTGACAACCCCCCTAGACAGTATTTCAGACTTCTTTATTGCCAATAGTAAAACAGGCGGCGGGGGCACCAATGTCGTTAACGTTATTTTGGTTGATTTCAGAGGGTTCGATACGCTCGGAGAAATCACCGTATTAGGCATCGCGGCATTAGGTATTTTTAAACTCATCGCCAAAATGCGTATATATATTCCCATTAGCGATGACAAAGGTCGCACTTGGAGTAATGATCCGCACCCTATGATGCTTGAGATGGTCTCTCAAAGCCTTTTACCTTTAGCGCTACTGGTTTCGGTTTATATATTCTTACGCGGGCACAACGTACCTGGCGGTGGTTTTATAGCCGGTCTTATTACCTCTGTAGCCATTATTCAGCAATATATTGCCCACGGTGTTAAGTGGATAAAGCCTCGAATTACCACTAATTATCAGTGGATGATTGCAGGCGGTATCTTGATGGCAACATCAACAGGGCTAGGAAGTTGGCTCTTTGATAAGCCATTCCTCAGTACATGGTTTGACCACTTCCATTTACCCTGGATTGGCGAATTCGAACTCGCTAGTGCAATGGTATTCGACTTAGGCGTTTACTTTACTGTCGTCGGCGCCGTAATGCTGATACTCGCCAACCTGGGCAAGTTATCGACCAGCGAACGCTTTGATGAAACAAAGGAGAACGATTAATGGAGGCTGTTTACGCTTTCTGTGTCGGTGCATTAACTACGTGCGGATTTTTTCTAGTATTAAGGGGACGAACATTCACGGTTGTTATGGGTCTAACCCTACTGTCTTATGCCGTTAACTTGTTTCTTTTCGCCAGTGGTCGCCTCACTCTCGATGGCGCCGCAGTACTCGGACAATCAACCGTTTACAGCGATCCACTACCTCAAGCGCTGGTGCTAACGGCGATTGTAATCGGCTTTGCCATGACTGCTTTTGTAGTAATTTTAGCCATGCGTTCTCGTGCAGATCAGGGCAATGACCATGTTGACGGTACGGTTCCTCCTCCCCCTCCTCGGGCGACTGGGTCATACCGGAGGAATAGCTAATGCAGCATTTACCTATTCTTCCCATATTAATACCGATGCTCGCGGGAGTATTAATGTTACTTCCGCCGATAGGCAACTCAATCAACCGCCACCGTTTTTTCTCGGTTTCGGTGATGATTGGACTTGTCATCGCATCCGCTCTGCTATTACTGACTAGCCACCAACAAGGAACACAAATGTACGTTCTAGGTGGCTGGCAACCGCCCTTTGGCATCGTACTAGTCGCTGACAGACTCTCTACTATGATGGTATTACTAACATCAGTACTGAGTTTAGGTGCATTACTTTATGCTTGTGCGGGCGATGATAACGACGGCATGTATTTTCATCCGCTGTTTATGTTTCTGGTAATGGGTGTGAATGGCGCATTTTTAACAGGGGATATATTTAACCTATTCGTTTTCTTTGAAGTGCTACTCATTGCCTCCTATGCACTGCTCATACACGGGGGCGGTAAGCAGAAAACCAAAGCCAACGTTCATTATGTCATTTTAAACCTCGTTGGTTCGAGTATCTTCTTATTTGCACTCGGTATTTTATACGGCACCATCGGTTCGCTAAATATTGCAGATATGGCCGTGAAAGTACGGTTATTGGACGAGCCTGGACAAGCCCTCGTAAAAGCGGGTGGTTTATTATTGTTGGTTGTCTTTGGGCTAAAAGCAGCAATGTTGCCGTTACATTTTTGGCTTCCCCGCACTTACGCCGCGGCTAGCGCTCCCGTGGCTGCACTATTCGCAATTATGACAAAAGTCGGTATTTATAGCATTTTACGGGTACATACCGTTATTTTCGGCGAAGATGCTGGTGCGCTTGCCAGTATAGCAGTGCCATGGTTATGGCCGTTAGCGCTGTTAACGTTAGTAATTGGTGCCATTGGCGTTTTAGCCAGCCCGAGTTTGCGATTAACCGTTGCCAATTTGGTGATTGTCTCGGTAGGCACGCTATTAGTGGCCATTGCCATGCACCGCGAATCAGCGACTTCAGCTGCACTTTATTACATGATACATACCACGCTTGTTACAGGCGCACTGTTTCTGCTTGCTGATCTTGTCAGTAAGCAACGAGGAAAAGCAGAAGATCGCTATGTTATTGCGCGAAAAATGAAACGAGGAAAAATCATTGGTATTGCATTTTTCATTGCCGCATTAATAGTGGTAGGAATGCCACCATTATCAGGCTTTGTGGGTAAAGTGCTAATTTTACAATCTGCTCAGGGGCTAGATGAAATAGCTTGGGTTTGGCCTATTGTTTTACTGGCAGGCCTCGCATCCTTGATAGCAATCTCTCGTGCTGGCACGACTATCTTCTGGCGATATACCGAAGACAGTAATATTGATATCCCCATTGCCCCTCTAAGGGTCATTGCTATAGTGCTACTGCTATCGGCATCACCATTGTTGGTTATATTTGGCGGACCAGTAACAGATTATACTAATATGGCAGCAACACAGCTACACGACACCACTCAGTCAGTTGATGCATTAATTCCAGGAGGGTCAGAATAATGAAAGCTCAACCTCGTTTTCGTTTATTTCCCATGCCGGCCCACTCCATTTTGCTATTTATTATCTGGCTATTGCTTAACAATACGTTGGCACCTGGCCACTTAGTGCTAGCCGCTTTTTTAGCCATTACTATTCCACTACTGACCTCAGGCTTGCAAACCCCTCAACCGAGCTTTCGCAAGCCTTTACTCACCACCCGGTACGCGTTAATGGTCGTCTGGGATATTATTGTCGCTAACTTCGAAGTCGCCTTACTGGTACTTGGGCCTTCAAAGAAGCTGGCACCCGCTTTTATCGCTGTTCCTTTAGATATTCGACACGAGTTCCCCATTACCATTCTTGCCAGCACCGTTTCTTTAACCCCAGGAACTGTCAGCGCCGAAGTATCTGAAGATAAGCAATGGCTTTATGTGCACGTATTACACCTAACCGATAAAGAAGCACTTATCGCACTCATTAAACAACGCTATGAGAAGCCTCTTATGGAGATTTTCGAATGCTAAGCATCGCAGCAACGATTGCTACCACGTTGGTTTGTTTATCGCTCATTCTCAACTTGTGGCGCTTGTTCAAAGGCCCCAGTAGGCCTGACCGTATTTTGGCCCTCGATACCATGTACATTAACAGCATTGCATTGATTATCTTGTTTGGTATTTTTTCAGCCACAACCCTTTATTTTGAGGCGGCACTCTTGATTGCCATGCTAGGGTTTGTGAGTACGGCAGCCATGTGTAAATATATTTTACGCGGCGACCTTATTGAATAATCAGCCGTAAGAAGCCCCACTAAGAAGCGTATTAGGATACTAGAATGGAATTTTGGATTGAGTTAATCGTATCAGTATTTCTTGTGACCGGTGCCGTATTTGTCTTTATTGGCTCACTTGGGTTAGCCAAACTACCTGACTTTTATACCCGTCTTCACGCCCCTACAAAAGCGACAACGCTTGGCATGAGCTGCCTGTTGATTGCGTCTGTCGTATTGGTATCTTTTCGAGGCGGTTATCTGAGCCTTCATGAACTGCTTATTACGCTATTTTTATTGATTACAGCCCCTGTTACGGCTCACATGTTGGCCAAAACAGCCATGCATCACAAATTAGATATCGTTGACAGAACGTCAGATAAAGAGCTTGCAAAAAAAGCGCGGGAGAGGATGGCGCCATAAACAAAAATAGAGATTTACACAGCCCAATAACAACATCTTGTTATTGGGCTGTGTAAAGGCTAAGTTAGATCATTAGAACGTTGCTAACACCTTAACGCCATCGGTAACACTGGCGCTACTAACATATCCAATGCTACCTGGATCTGCCGCTACTGCAGCAACAACATCAGCATCACTTGCTAGCTCGCTAGGTGGCTGGCCTTTTCCGGTAAACACTAATTTTGACCAGTAAGACTTGAGTTGGCTGTCTGATTTACCTAACACCTTATCATTAAACTCATCTCGTGCAGCATTGCCTTCTGGCAAGGTCACGGGAGTCACTTTTTGTCCGCCCGGTAAGCTTTTTGACTTTCCTAAAAAGATTCTGCTTATATCTTTTTCAGAAGCTGTATCAGCTACAGATGGGTGAACGATAACCGCAACTTCAGCCCAGCTTTGTGCCACAAAAAAAGAGGAAAACAGAACAGCAACAATTAACTTAAACATACGAGTATTCATGTTCATCCTCCTTAAAATACAAAGTCTATGCCAGCAGAAATTAGATCCGCATCTGCAGTTTTATCTAGATCGTCGCTATACGTGGTGTAATCGGCTTTTAGTGCTACACCTGAATCTACATCCCACCTAACACCTAGCGAATAAGTTTCACTATCTTCTTCTTGTGCAGAGACAGCTGCTTTTACCAGCCCACTCAGCATGGGGTTAGATATTTTTTTGTAGACATCAGAACTAGGCTCGTTGTCATCTAACCCATAAGTACCATGTATAGTGAGCTGGTTAATTCGGACACCCCCAGAAACATAAAACGACTTTTGATCAGCCAGTGCATTCGGGTCATCAAACTTACCATAAGTATATTCAGCTAGTACAAACCAATCGCCAGGATCATACCCAATATAAGCACCAAAGAAGTTCATGGTCTCATCTTCTACCAAAATCTCAGACAAGTATGAAGCCGGCAAAACAGTTTTTAACGGCTCAAGCCTCGATGCTTCATAACTAAGCTCTGGAACCAACCCATAATTCATACCAAAGTTCAGGTCACTCCAAGTAAAGTCAAAATTAAACAAGTGACTCATAGTGGTCTTAAAATTTGCCGGCTCCTCATCGGTACCCGAAGGGACGTAATCCGAAATTTCTTCACCAACAAACTTATAAGTAAAGTTAAAATCAACATCACCTAACGCAGTATTATATAAAAAGCCTAGACCATTACCTGAGTTAAAGGGTATAGAGTAAACGCCTTGGGGTGGACGTACCCAATGATAGGCATAACCCACATCAACATAATCCGAGTATTTATAAAGGCTAAAACGTTGCCGACCAGCCATCACCATAAAGTTGTCGGTCGCCTGATAACTTATATAGGCCCATTCAAACTCAGGTGAAAATTCATCTGAACCTCGCGCCATAATCTGAGCGGTGGCAGAGAATTTCTCTCCAATAGGTGCGGCTACCTGCAACGCAAATCTGGACTCATTTTCAAACGATAAATCATTATCGTTTCCGTACAGTGTTTCATCACTATCTAACGTTTGTGCTGCAATGACTGAACCAAAACCATTAATCGAAATCTGTTCGACATCATAGGCTAAGGCGGGTAATGCGAGGGTTGCGCCAACAAGCGCTGCACCCTGCATCATTCGGTTTTTAATTGACATTTATATACTCCTGACTGGTAGACTCTGTCGACTTATAAGCAAAGTACCGAAACCCGTTTTTGTCAATTGAAAAAACAAGTGAATTTCAAGCAGATATTGGACGCACAGTCAGATATCAGCTACATTTTTATTAAACCTCTATAATAATGTCATCTTTATAATTTCAGGATTCCACATGAGCTGGTTCAAAAACCTAAAAATCTTTTACAAGATTATGCTAATTCTGGTTGTTTATGTTGTAGCTCTGGGCATCAACACCACCATTGGCGTCAATTCATTACTTTCAACCCAAGAACACTTGGTGAAGCTTGAACAGAAAATATATGACTCAGTTCGTTTAGCCACGGTTAACGATACATTATTAAAACGTGCTGATGAGCTACTGACTCAAGCCGTTAGCTTCTCTGAAGATGATCTTAAACTTCAGGGCATTGAAAGCATTGTACAATTGACTGAGAACCTCGAGCAGTTAAAACAACTCGACACTGAGCGCTTGGCAGAGTTAGAGAATATCGATAGCAATGTTAAAAAGTATCAAGCAATTGCGGTCCCTTTAGTTGAATCAATGCTGAGTGACGAAGCTGACTTTTCAGTATTACAGGGCCAGATAAAAGCTAAAGCAGCGCTATTTGAAACCACTAATAAAGCGCTGACCAATTACCAAAAGATTATTAACGATGAATTTAAAGTTACCATTGGCAAAGCTGTCGCCAGTGGTGAAGACGCGCTGTATAGCAGTAGCGCTATCAGCGCCATATTCTTTGTAGTCTTAGCCCTGTTCATTACCTATATTGCCTCAGCCATCAGTAGCACCGCTAACCAGTTAAGCAGCTCGTTAAAAGAGCTCGCTGAAGGCGAAGGTGAATTAAGTCAGCGCATTCCTGTGAATGGTAGCGATGAACTCGGTTCAACAGCCTCCAATTTCAATAATTTCATGGACAAGCTAAGCCGGATTGTTCAAAACATTATGAATGTTTCTAATCCGCTGGTTGAAACTGCCAACGACCTCGACTCTAACACTCAGTTAGTGAGAGGCGTGACGGACCAACTAGGCATTAAGGCACGTGAAGCCAAAGATGCAATGGATGAAATTACACAGTCTATTGCTGAAATCAGCACCTCTGCCTCAGCAGCCAGTGTGGCGATGCAAGATACAGAAGAAAGAACCAATAAAGGTTTAGAGATTGTCACCACCACTATTTCTAACTCTAAAGATCTAAATTCGCAAATTATTAATGCCGCAGAACTCGTTGAAAGACTGGCTAAAGATACTGAGAACGTAGCCAATATTTTGGATGTTATCTCCAGCATCGCGGAACAAACTAACCTACTGGCTTTAAATGCCGCCATTGAAGCCGCTCGAGCCGGTGAACAAGGCCGAGGGTTCGCAGTAGTCGCAGACGAAGTACGCGCTTTAGCATCAAAAAGTGGTGACGCCACCACCGAGATACGGAACGTACTTAACCGCCTAGAAGATGCTGCAGCCTCTACCGTTAGCGCTATGCAGTCTGCTAAAGGGCAGTCTGAAATGAGTGAAAAGTGTGCAGTCGAAACAGGTGACTATCTACAGCAGATAAAGAACCAAGTAGAGCAAGTTAATGGTATGAACATGACGATTGCCGCGGCGACCGAAGAACAGACCATGGTAGTGGCGAGCGTGAGTGACATCATTACAGCGATGGTTGATTCAGTAGAATCTACGGAAGTCTCATTCGGTGAGCTAGCGGTATTAGCCCATCAACTGCTAGGCGCATCGGACTCACTGAAAGACTCTACTAATCAGTTTAAGTTATAGGTCATTTACAAAAACCCTGCCGGATGTGCAACTATAAGTCCGGCAGGGTTAGATCACTTACTTGAATCGAGCGACTAACGTACTGCCCGATCAGCCATTTCCCAATCACGCATAAAATGCTGTTTCTGATCGATCAATTTTTGATAAACAGAAATAATAACTTCTCTATTTTGACTGGGGGAATGTTGAAGTTGATTAACTCGGTGCTGAAGCTCAACCACTTCATTGACCAAGCGAGTTTTGACATGATTCCGATAAGAATCAAATTGGTGCATATTCGGCGTAATATCCATAACTCATATCCCTTTTGAGTAGTGCAATCTAATTCATTTAGACCTTGGTGCTGCTAGTTTAATATCGACTATTAATTCATATGACGGCTTTCTTCATATGTACTACTAGCTTAATAGCTTGTTGTTATAGTTATATTCACCTGAAGTATAGAGTGTCAATCTAAAAAAAACACTACTATCCGTATTAAAAACACACATTTAACGCATAAATTGATTAATTTATATACGAGTTCTCATTATTTACGCCTTTTATCCACCTAAAAAGAGGTGAACCGTGAGAAGTTACGTTAATTTTTCTGCCGTTTAAATTAACGTTTTGACTGACTAACTCGACAATTAAATGCAATCACGACCCGGTCTTTTTCACCAAAATAGGGCAATGCCGAATGCGTTAAATAAGAAGGAAACACCACGACCTGGCCACTCTTTGGCACAAAGTCCCACACGCCTGTGGCATCAAGATATTGTGTACCGGCATCATGGTATTGATTAGCGCAGTTACGAGGATCATAAAAACGGTTCACCCCACTGCGGCTATTAAGCTCACAATCACCTGCATCGAGATAGTAAATACCACACCATGAGCAGTTGGGGTGAGAATGGGCGTCATGATAACCACCGTTTTCGGTAATATGGCACCAAGACTCCACTATAGTCGCATCAAGCCCCTGCCCTTCTTCTAAACAGCCGCTGTTAACTTGCTCGGCCACAGCCGATACGAGCTCTTCCAGAATTGACCTTAGCTCACTCACGCCTTGCGCATCAGATTCAAGAAAATTAAGTCGACTTTCAAATAGGTTGTTCTTGGCACTCACCGCCACTTGGCTTGCGATTGCGCAGTCAGCAGACGCTCGTACTTGATAGGCATGCGCTAACAAGTCCTCTTTTAGTACCTCATGCTCAGGAAGCTCAACCACAAACATAGAGGTTGCCCAAGCGGCGATGCTTTCTACATTAGGCTCTTGCTGCACATGCAACGCTTGTAAATCAACTGGCTCCATCGCCTTAACACCATTTCTTTATTCATTAAGTTCTGCATTCTACTATGCGATACCGACGACTTCATCAGCTCTAAAGCTTATCTGTCACGAGAAATCGCCTTACCGTAGTATTTCTTTACATTAACACATAAAACACCAACAGACTTCTAAGACCAATACCACTAATCTATCAGTATTGAATTTCAAGAGACAGACTTCAGGCCCTGTCTCTCAGAACCTTTCATTTTCTACCCTTCTTAACCCGGCAAATTGCCGGGTTTTTTTATGCCCTCACGTTCTCAACGTTGACGCATTACCCGTAAAGCAGCACCCAACATATGAACCTTTAAATACATTTTATGGGTATTTGTTACGGAGTATCATTGACATAATATGCCGTAAACATAGAATACAACTGAGTTAAGTATCTTTTAGACGTCGTCTCAACCTAACACTTGGCATTTATAAATGTCATCAGGCAGTGCGCTAAAGCAATGTTTGCGTTAAAGAGAGCACACCTTTCTCGCCCTCCATTAAGTATTGTTCTACCGTAAATTATTTCGTATTAAAGAGTCTTGAATGAGATTAGAAGAAGCCAAAAAGAGTAATAACGAGTCTATATTAGTCGCAGCAGATATTGTGCCTAACTCAGCCAAAAAAGGCGATTGGGTTTTATTAATGAAAGAACGCGATGGAAAAAGTCATTTTCTAGTCACCGATAACGATGAAATTCAAAGCTTTAAAAGCATCGACGATGCCGTAAAAGCACTTCAACACATCGGTTATAGACGAGCAAAGCTATTTTTTTAGCCTTTGTAGTTTTTCCGTTACATGAGTCATAGAAGATGCAGCCATTTATCAAAATAAAAGATATAACTCACCACATACGTTATGGCCGAAACACCTTCAAAACAGAAGATGACTTTGGGGAAATTTTCGTATTTGATCGAAAAGACAAGCGGGTATTAACATTCGGTTCGATTTATGAGCAGAGCTGCATATCCAAAAGTCGCCCTCACATTCTACTGCATCAATATACTCAAGCAATGATCACAGTGTTGCTGTTCAGCCACCCGAAAAAAGCCACCATGCTAGGCTTAGGTGGCGGCGCACTCGTTCACAGCTTGCTTCACACCATCCCTGATTTAGAGCTTAAGGTCGTTGAACTACGATCGGCGGTCATTGACGTTGCTACAAAGTACTTTTTCCTACCACAAGAAAATCGCCTTGAAGTCATTCAGCAAGATGCATATGACTACTTAAACCAAAAAGCCACGGGCAGTACTCAACTTATATTGAGTGATACATACCTTTCTTCAGGTATGGATATAAGGCAAGCATCAAAACTCTTTGTAAAACAATGTCATCGCGTACTTAGTCATAATGGCTGGCTTGTCTGTAACCTTGCAGCAGCAGAGGGTGTCGCGCATACATTTTTGCAAACCATATTAGAGAGTTTTAAAACGGTATATGTGTCTACACTCCCTACAGGAAACATCATTTTATATGCTTGCACTGAAAACTACGATCTTGATAAAAAGGCACTAAAAGCAAAAGCCAGTGCGATGGAAGCAATATTTGAATTTCCGGTAGAGCCCTTTATATCTAGGCTTACCCGGTTTTCTTAGGTACTCTGCCAAATAAACATGGCCATCAAAAAAGGCGCATTTTCTGCGCCATAATCTTGCTGACAATGTTAGCCCGAAGGGAGCTATTTTATAGTTATTATTCTGTAAGGTGCCGTCCAAAAATCATGCATTACCTTATTAATGGCTAACCATTAATAAGGTAATGTGCATAAATACTGGCGGCGTAGCCAAGTGCTATCGCCCAACTCCATTTCATATGGCTAAAGAAGGTGTACATGCCTCTCGACTGCCCCATCAACGCGACACCGGCTGCAGAACCTACAGAAAGCAAGCTACCGCCCACGCCCGCAGTCATCGTCACTAATAGCCATTGGTAGGTATCCATTTCAGGGTTCATGGTCAAAATCGCGAACATGACTGGAATATTATCGACCACCGCTGAAAGCAAACCTGCAATAATATTGGCATTGGTTGCACCGAGCCCCTCATATAAAAAGTGAGAAACATAAGCAAGATAACCAATAGTGCCCAAACCACCGACACAGAAAATAACACCGAAGAAGAACAGTAACGTATCCCACTCGGCACGCGCTACTTTAGTGAAGATATTAAACTCAGAGACCGTATCGCTCGCTCGGTGTAACGTAATTTTGAGGTAATAAGAGAAGAAGAATAGGTAAGACAACCCCATCATCATGCCTAAAAAGGGTGGTAAGTGTAGCACTTGTTCAAAGCTAACGGCGGTCATGATGGTACAAAGAAACAACAAACAAATGACCAAAGCACCTTTTTTAAGCGCTACGCTTTCTTCTGCTGCAGTCGGCGTTTCGTTCGGCACTGCAAAATTCATAATAATAGCGGGCACCAAAAAATTGACTACAGCGGGAATGAATAAACCAAAAAAACCAAAGAAATCGACATGCCCAGATTGCCACACCATCAGCGTAGTGATATCACCAAATGGGCTAAACGCACCACCCGCATTTGCCGCCACCACAATATTAATGAATGATAACGCAACAAATTTCGGTTTATCTGCGCCTACTGCAAGGACCACAGCGCCCATTAGTAGCGCGGTGGTGAGGTTATCGGCAATAGGGGAGATAAAAAACGCAAGAAAGCCGGTTATCCAGAATAATTGGCGATAGCTAAAGCCCTTACGCACCAGCCAAGAACGTAATGCTTCAAATACATTTCGTTCGGTCATGGCGTTGACGTAAACCATCGCAGTGAGTAAGAACAGCAACAACGCGGCATATTCTAATAGGTTGTGATTAATGGCCACTTCTACTAACTCTTTACCGTGTTCACTCCCTCTAGCAAGTAAAGCCACTAATATCCAGATGATCGAAGCAGCCAAAATGACCGGTTTGGATTTTCGTAAGTGGATAAACTCTTCAGCAATCACTAGTCCATACGCTAATACAAATATAATTAGGGCCACAATGCCTAGAGAAGCCGTCGTCATATCCAAATGTCCCATTACGCCTTCAGATGCTTCGGCGGGTAGAATCACTACTAGCGATAACAACAAACTCGTTAATATATTTTTCAAGGTTCGTCCTCATATTTCAGCGCAATAGGTTCTATTGAGAACTTATCGTCACTGTTTAACCCTTAGGTACTAATGAAACCTATAAGTACTATTTAAAATTTCATAAAAATTACGGTCGATTCATCAGCCGTACTTAATAAGTCGCTGTCATCAGACCATTTGTTTAATTTTTAGAGATTATGCAGGAGGCGCTTGAGGGGTCAGTGGCGAGAGCGTAACACGTGTTCTTTTCCACTGAGCTGGACTGGCAAAAGACTTGCCGATTAAGCGTTCGTTCTGGGATCCATTGATATAATCATAAGAATTGACAGCTGCATGGGTGTCATTTTCATCATCATGACCATCAAGTGCATCGACATTATGGCAGCTGACCTCTAGGTAAGTCGGCGCATCAAAAGACAAAGATGTAGCAGAGCCCGCAAACAAAAGCGTCACTAAAATGAGTAACAATATTTGGGTTGGACGCATAACGGAAGCTTCAGTGTGCCAATAATCGTGCAAAAATACTCTTAATAGGCTGCAAATGCAATGGCTAAAAAACCACTCATTTTTCATGGTTTCATGCCCCTTTACGCAAAATAAAATACTTAGGGTCACCTCACTTTAGCGGCAGTGAAGAATAATGTTTGAAAAATTCAAAGCAGGCATATCCAAAAAAGTATAAAATAGCGCGCCCGAAATTGACGGCCGTTAACTTGAGTTACCTTGCTGTCTAACACCTAACGGTCTATATGATTAATGACACTTTTTAATAAAAATGCCGTTTAACTTGGTCAATATCAATTACAAATGACGAGAAATGATCAAAATACACATATTTACGTATTTTGAGGCTGGGCTTGATCGACTCAAGGCTAATCCCTAAACGTTTCAAACACGATTTTTAGCTTAAAAATGAGGACGAAACTTGAAAACCTTCCTGCACACTCTGTTGCTATTTTTTGCAACAACACTCCCTGCAGCCGCATCTGGATCTTCTTCTGGTGGTGCTAGCTTAGATATGATGGCCACCGGCTTAGGTATTGCCGCACTGGTAATATTTATAATTGCCTACGGTTTAGTTATTGCCGAAGAATTTATTCACCTGCGAAAGTCCAAGCCCGTTATGTTAGCCGCAGGGTTAATCTGGATTATCGTAGGCCTTCTCGCCAAAGAAGTTGAAGGTGGTAAAGCTCTAATAGAAGGGGCTATTAACCACAACCTATTAGAATATGCTGCCTTATTGCTATTTTTGCTCACCGCAATGATCTATGTAAATGCCATGACTGAACGAAACATTTTTGAAGCATTACGCTCTTGGTTAGTGCGTAAGGGCTTTAGCTATCGTCAGTTATTTTGGATTACTGGATTTCTTGCGTTCTTTATCTCCCCTATTGCCGACAACCTCACCACCGCGCTACTAATGGGCGCTGTGGTCCTTGCAGTAGGCGCAGATAAACCGAAATTTGTTGCGGTTGCCTTTGTGAATATTGTGGTGGCCGCAAATGCGGGTGGTGCATTTAGCCCGTTTGGTGATATCACCACATTAATGGTATGGCAGTCAGGCCATATCGACTTCTTTGGCTTTTTTGTATTATTCTTCCCATCATTGGTTAACTTTTTGATCCCTGCTGTCATTATGAACTTTGCTGTACCTAACGAGACCCCCCCTCCAGGTAGCGAAGATGTATCGATCAAGCGAGGCGGCATTCCAATCTGTATATTGTTTATGTGTACCATCATTACTGCCGTCAGCTTTGAGCAAGTACTACACTTA
The DNA here is from genome assembly GCF_026016465.1 of Alkalimarinus alittae. Taxonomy (NCBI): domain Bacteria; kingdom Pseudomonadati; phylum Pseudomonadota; class Gammaproteobacteria; order Alteromonadales; family Alteromonadaceae; genus Alkalimarinus; species Alkalimarinus alittae. The sequence continues at coordinate 130,733 of NZ_CP100390.1, read as the reverse complement.
CCGCCCTTTTTAGGCATGATGATGGGGCTTTCATATTTGTTCTTCTTCTCTTATTACATCAAAATTACCGAAAGAAGATCTCTAGAACAAACCGTTGAATTCAATATTTTCACCAAAGTAGCCCGCGCCGAGTGGGATACCTTACTATTCTTCTTTGGTGTTATTTTCTGTGTGGGTGGCTTGGGTACTATTGGCTATTTAGGCTATGTTTCACACTTCATGTACGAAGGTTGGGGCCCTACTAATGCCAACATCGTTGCAGGTTTACTATCTGCCGTAGTCGATAACATTCCGGTCATGTTTGCTATATTGTCAATGTCGCCTGATATGGACAGCTACCAGTGGTTACTAGTGACCATGACAGCGGGTGTCGGTGGTAGTTTACTGTCTGTGGGATCTGCTGCAGGTGTTGCTCTGATGGGGCAATCACAAGGTATGTACACCTTCTTCAGCCATATGAAATGGAGTTGGGCCATCGGCTTAGGTTATGCCGGTAGTATCTATACTCACTATTTAATTAATGGGGTTTAATAGTTCCGATTAATCAGTGTTTTGATAGGGAGCATGATATATGCTCCCTTTTTTATTGTTTGAATATTTTTCTTGGCGGGTTAAATCGCGAGCCGAATAACGCAGATAGGCACCACCGCGTCGGGCTTTAACCCGGCCTACATTTTAGAACGCAACCAATATACTGCAGTATGTTATATCCCCCCCAATACCAAGCACTCATCGGCTAACTGCTCTGCATCTTCTGCCTGATGCGTTACCATTAATATCGTTTTACCTTTCGCACTAGCCGTCTTTTTAACCCAATTAACAGTCAAATGCCTCGTTTTAGGGTCAAGCTCTGCAAAGGGTTCATCCAATAGCACTAATGGCTGTAACCGCAATAGCGTGCGTATTAACGCAATACGTTGCCGCTGCCCTCCCGAAAGCTCTCCCGGTCGTTTTGCCAGCTGATCTAATACCTTTAATTCTCTCGCCGCTTCAATCAAGTCATCTTTAGGTGCGCCACCAGAAAAGCCTAACGATAGGTTTTCCATTACCGATAGGTGCTCAAATAAATTGTGGTCTTGAAACAAATAACTAACGGGGCGCTCTTCCACTGACAGCGCGTTTAATGTCTCCCCGCGCCAGTTTATAGTGCCAGCCAACAGCTCTACAAAACCTGCAATTGCGCTTAGTAATGTCGACTTACCGACACCACTTACCCCCTGAATCGCGAGTATTTTGCCTTCAGCTAACTGCAGATCATACGCCAAGATTTTATCTTCTCGGGCTATTTTTAAGCCGTTTATATTAAGCATGACGAGACTGCACCTTTTCAAATAACCACAAGATAAACACACACAGCACTAACAATACGATCGATGCAATACTGGCTTCTGCAATACGGTAGGTACCCGCATAACCATAAATAAGCCAAGGTAGCGTGGTCCAATCACTCGTACCAAAAATAGAAAATATTGCGACATCGCCCATCGAAAGCACCAGAACTAGTGCATAGGTCGACAAAAATACCGAACGAATAAACGGCCACTCTATTGCCCAACGCTGCAAACCTTTAAGCTTCAATGATCGGGTCAGCGCATCGTATTGATCATCAAATTGATAAAGCCTTGGCTTGAGTTTTTGTATCGCGAACGGCACAACCAATGCGGTATTTAAAATCGCCACAAACACGATCCCCCATCGGTCGATATCAATAATCGGCAATAAGAATATAAACAAACCGACTGAAATCACCATTGCGGGAGCAACCAGTGCATGAGTGGCCAACCATTCGAGCAACACTCGCTTACGCGGTTGTGCCGATACACTCAACTGTCGAATAGGGGTTAACATCGCATAAGCTAACCCCATACCTAAAGAAGCAGAGAGTATCCCCAACCCCAGTGTGATTAGCGTGGGTTTGATGAATGCCCCCCAGTCAATGCGCAATAAATCTCCTTGGGTCACACCAGCAAATAGCGCTAACACCGGTAATAAGAGAGCGAGCCAAACGAGGTAATAACTACCTTTCATCAACCATGATCGCCAGCCAGTGGGTATCGGTCGCCAATCTTCTCGTGCAGTGTCAACCGACAACCAATGACTGTTACCAAAGCGCGAGACCATTAAAAATAGACCTCCCGCTATCAATAACTGAACCCAAGCCAGCATTAGGGCCTCAGCGATATTAAAGTCATATTTTAATGCTTGGTAAATCGCCACTTCAAGAGTCGTCGACTTTGGCCCTCCACCTAGCGCTAGCACAATGGCAAAACTGTTAAAGCACAGCACAAAAATAAAGCCAAACATAACCAGCGCTGAGCCTCGTAAACTCCGCCATTCAATAATTCGCAAGCGTTGCCAGCGGCTCAATTTAAGCTGCATCGAAAGCGTCCAGCTACTATCTGGAATATTTTTAAACTGTTGGTAAAACACCCTAACCGCAAAAGGCATATTGAGGTAAATATGCGCGAGTAAAATGCCATTAAGTCCATAAAGATTCCAGTCTCCTAGGATAGTGACCAGCCAAGGTGAAACCACTCCCGACCGGCCAAGCAATGAAACCAACCCTGTAATCAACACCAGTGTAGGCATCACAAAACAAAGCAAACAAAACGCTAAAAAAACACGGTGGGCGGGCAAATTAGGAAGATAATACAGCGCTCGAGCAATCGGCCATGCCAATACAACAGACAATAGTGCACTTAATAACGCCTGCTTGAGTGAAAAGATCAGTATGCTGTGAAAGTAGCTATCAGTTAACAGCGCCCAGTCAGCGCCATAGTCACTAAAGCCAATCAACCCCTGAAAGGCGAGCACAGTGATAAGAGTCGTCAGAAAGAAACTGACCCATCCGGCTACTTTCATGGGCTCTGAAGCCGGTCTGCTCGAACATTAAGTTTGAGTACTAATATCATTACAAAGCCTTATCGAGTGGCAGCACTACGCCATTCTCTAACCCAAAACTGTCGCTGTTCGGCTACTTCTTTAGGTGTAAAACCAATCCGTTTAGGCGTGATCAGTTCGGCGAATACCGCGGGTAATGTGAGGCCATCGACGACGGGTAACATCCAATTATTAGTCGCAATAATCGTCTGTGCCTCTGGTGAAATAAGAAATGTTAAAAACGCCTTAGCAAGAGGTGTATTTTTTGATGCTTGAGTGATCGCCGCCACTTCTATTTGTGCTACATGGCCTTCAGAAAACTCAGCGGCTTTGTATTGTGTCTTATTTTCTGTCACCACATGATAGGCCGGTGAAGTGTTATAGCTCAAAACGTAATCAGCATCGCCTTTCAAAAACATACTATAAGCTTCCCACCAGCCTTTAGTAACGGTAACTGTATGCTTTGCAAGTTGCTCCCAAGCAGTATCTGACTGATCACCGTACACACGTTTAACCCATAACATTAACCCCTGTCCTGGCGTACTGGTTCTGGGGTCTTGGTAAATAACAGGAGCATCAGATTCAATCAATGCTTTTAGTGAAGTAGGCGGTGTCGTGATTTTCTGGCTGTCATAAATAAATGAAAAATAGCCGTAATCAAACGGAATAAAATCAGCATCAGACCAGTTAAGTTCTTGCTTTAATCCTGTGACCGTTACACCATGCGGCTGAACCAGTTCTTCACCACGCGCCACCTCAATTAAGGCATCATCAATACCTAAAATAACGTCAGCTTTAGTCTTGGTTTTTTCGATGCGCAAACGATTAAGAATACTAACGCCGTCATCAACCGCAATAAACACCATGTCACATTGGCACTGCGCTTCAAATGCCTTTTCAAGCTTTGGCCCGGGGCCCCATTCTGATACAAATGAGTCATAGGTATATATAGTGAGGTCGGCTGCATATGAGGAGGCCGATAATAGAAGCGCGCCGGTAACAGACAATATTTTTTTCATACGTTCCTCAAACACAACAATCAAGAAAAACGTGGAGAGCAAGAGACGCGCAGAAATTTTAAGCTGGCATCGCTCATTCCCTACGCCGGTATTAGCCGAATCAGGTTCTACGGGTAAATTCTCAGCCTGTAAGATAGACTCTAACCTGTGCCCATTCTGTAACGTCTGTCATTCCCGCCTTCGCGAGGATGACAAGAAGGTGCATTTACGGTACTTATGGATGGACACTAACTATACTTTTCAGGCACCCCGATAAGAGATGCAAAAATTCTAACACACTCCCCTTGGAGGAGCTATCAAGGTGACCCCTTCCCCAAAATCAGACAGCACAGAATCAGACCGCCTTATGTTTGAATCCGTCAATCAATTTCTTGGTACGCCTTTGCCTTGGCGAGCCATTGCGTCGAAAGGGTCCACCAATCGCCTTTTAAGTGCTCAATGGGGGGAAGAAAAACTCATATTAAGGATTAATGCAGCGGCAGATTTAGCCTTTGGTGTATCTCGGGAATCTGAGGCGCAAATATTAGCGCTAGTACAAGGCTATCGTTGGGCTCCCAAGGTGATTAAAAATCATTGGCAAGAAGGCTGGTGCGTGATGCAACATCACGGTGAAACAATCAGTCGAACGGCGTGCCAAGCAATTTCCCCCTTATTGATTGAGTCCGTTACACAATGGCAGCGAATACCGCCTGTTGATTCCGCCCGTTTTGACTATACAGCCTTATTTAATGCCTACCGAAGCCGCCTTCTCAACGATCTTGTTGATTCCGCCCAGACAAGCTATCTCTTATTGTTAGATGAACTCATCAATAGGTTTGGCGAGCTCCCCGAAGTCCCTTTGTGTTTAACCCATCACGACCTTCACCCCGGCAATATTTGTGGCCATGAAAAGCAACTCACGGTACTGGACTGGGAATACGCGGGGTTTGGCAACCCTTGGTTTGATGCTGCTTGTTTGCACGCTAAACTGGGCGCCCCCATCGCCATGGTTAGCGCTTTACCTGCGTTCCAACACCTATCACACAAGACACTCAAACAAGGTATGACAAACGCAATAAAGTTGACTAATGTACTAGAAAGCCTATGGTTTTCAGTAAGGTCTAGTGTCACGAGCAACACCTATAATGAATAAGTGGCCTCTCTTATAACAATAATAAAGGTATCTTATGCCTCACTTTTTCAAATTATTATCCATCGGTATTATTACACTCATCTGCATATTAGCTTATAGAGGCTATATGAGTGTCAGCCCTTTCTACCCCATTGAACCGCATTTTTCAGGTCAATGTAAGCCTGTTACAGGCGTCACCGGCGCAGAAGATATTACCATTGATCATGCCAATCAATTTGCTTATATCTCAGCCGATGATCGCAGAGCCACTATGGCCAACAAACCAGTTAGCGGCGGTATTTACGGGTTAGACCTCTCAAAGCCTGATGCGCGCCCCCTGTTATTGACCTCAAGTTTCTCTAAAGACTTTCACCCACACGGCATCTACCTTTACCATAATGATAAAGACGAAGACGTGTTATTTGTCATTAACCATCGAAACAATGGTGAGCAACAGATTGAGATATTTGATATCAATGACGTTGATACACTCACACATCGTCAATCCATCACTTACCCTGAACTGGTGTCACCCAACGATATCGTCGCAATAAGCCCAACTCAATTTTACGCCACCAACGATCATGGCTACCCTCCAGGTCATTGGATGCAACCACTCGAAGACTATCTCGGCTTACCTCTATCGACTGTTAGCTACTATGACGGCAAGCAGGGGCACATCGTTGTAACAGGGTTACAATTCAGCAATGGTATTGCCATCAGCCCCAATTTAAAAACACTGTATGTCGCTGAAATAATGAATCGAAAAATCAGTATTTTTGACCGAGATACTAGCAACGGGTCACTCAGTAAACGCGGATAAATTCTGGTTGATACCGGCGCAGATAATCTCGAATGGGACGAGGTAGGCCACCTATGGCTAGGCGCCCACCCAAGGCTACTAGACTTTCTAGCACACGCCAGTGATGCCACCCACCCATCCCCCTCACAAATTATAAAAATCAACGTTGAGGCAACACCGCCTACGTTTTCTGAGGTCTATTTAAGTGCAGGAGAAGATATTTCAGGCTCCACCGTAGGTTCTGTGAGTGGCAATCTATTGTTGATTGGATCAGTGTTTGAAGACCGCTTGCTCAGGTGTCAGCTTTAACATAGCGATTGAGATTAACTTAGGCCTGAATATGACCTTGGCAGTTTCACTGAAATAACCGCTGTCACCAATAAGAACAAGCCCGATACTAGCAAGCAGGCTTCCAACCCTGCCAGTTGATACACCGCCCCTGACAAAATGGTTCCCAACAAACGTCCCATCGCGTTCGCCATATAGTAGAACCCTACATCCAGCGAGACACCCTCTTCTTTGGCGTAATCTAGAATCAAAAAAGAGTGCACGGATGAGTTAATCGCGAACAACACGCCAAACAATAACAACCCCCCGACCACTAACCATTCATAATTAATGAGTTCACCGAACAGCTCATCTGCGGTTAATGGCGCAGCAATCAATAGCGGAATCAGCATTAAGGGTAACACCCATAAAAACGCCGTGCGTCCATCAGGAATGTTCCCGTGTTTAAGGCCTGTAATCTTCGGCGCGATACCCTGCACAAAACCATACCCCATAATCCACACCGCCATAAACACGCCTACTTGAGTATGGGACCACCCCAATACCACCTCAAAGTACACGGGCAATGCCACCACAAACCAGACATCTCGTGCTCCAAACAAGCACATGCGAGCGGCGGATAAGATATTAATCGAACGGCTTTTTGAGAAAATTTGCGTGAATTTGGGCTTATATTGGGTTTTACCCATATCCCCCTGAAGCAGCAGCACACTGAGTATAAACACCCCAACCAGTGCCGCACTCATACCCAACAACGATGCTTGAAAACCCACCCATGAAAGTAACGCAGCGCCCAAGAAAAATCCCACGCCTTTTAAGGCATTCTTAGACCCCGTAAGAATGGCGACCCACTTATACAACGCCCCTTTCTGCTCTTGGTTCGGCAACAGAAACTTGATCGCACTTTTGGCGCTCATTTTATTCAAATCTTTAGCAATACCCGACAACGCCTGTGCCGCCATCACATAAGGTATCGACAACCAACTGGGGTTAACGGCTAACATCGCCAGCGCGATAATTTGCAGTAGCACACCTAAATTCATGGTTTTGTTAAGCCCCAACCGAGCACCTAACCAGCCACCAAACAAGTTAGTGACCACACCAAAGAACTCATAGAGCAAAAACAGCATGGCTATTTCAAGCGCGGAATAACCCAACTGATAGAAATAAAGCACCACCAGCATCCGCAACGCGCCGTCGGTAATGGTAAATGCCCAGTAAGTTCCAGTGACGACTAGATACTGTTTTAAACTCTGGCTCAACCCACTCATGTTGCTCTACACACTTTTCCCAACTTTAATCGCTAACTCCATCATACGATTCACATAACCAATTTCATTGTCATACCAAACCAGCAGTTTCACCTGACGCTTGTTAATGACCATCGTTGAAAGAGCATCCACAATGCCTGAACGCTTATCGCCCCGGTAATCAACCGATACCAAAGGCCGCTCGTCATAACCTAAAACACCTTTTAGCTGATGTTCAGACGCATTTTTAAGTAGCTCATTCACCTCTTCGACCGAGGTATCCCGCGATACTTCAAAAACACAATCAGTCAATGATGCGTTGGCCAAAGGCACCCGAACCGCAACGCCATTTAACTTACCTTGCAACTCAGGAAAGATAAGCCCAATCGCCGTTGCAGACCCCGTTGAAGTAGGGATTAACGACATACCACAGGCACGTGCACGGCGCAGGTCTTTGTGAGGTTGGTCAAGAATACTTTGGGTATTGGTGAGATCATGAATAGTGGTCATAGAACCATGAGTGATACCTAACCCTTCCTGGATTACCTTGACCACGGGTGCCAAGCAGTTTGTGGTGCAGGACGCTGCAGTAACAATATCAGGCTGATCAATATCATATAGGTGATCATTCACTCCCATCACAATATTCAACGGGCCATCTTTTACTGGACAGGATACCACGACCTTTTTTATGCCTTGGCTAAAATATGGCTGCAAAGCAGGTGTCGTCTTATGCACACCCGTACAATCAACAACAATATCCGCACCCTGCCAATCTGTTGCGGTTATATCGCGGTTCATTGAATAAGAAACCACCTTCCCATCAATCAACAACGACCGCTCATCTTGGGCTTCCGCTTGCAGCGTCCAAGGCCCATGAACGGAGTCAAAGTTAATCAGGTGCGCCGCGGTTTTGGCATCGCCACGGACCTCGTTGATATGAACAATCTCAATTTCAGGCCACGCCCACGCTTCACGCAAAGCGAGTCGCCCCATGCGGCCAAAGCCGTTAATCGCGATTTTAATGGTCATGTGGATTACCTCAATACTAACAACAACTGTTCGATGGCTCGGAAAGCCTGCTTATATCATTTAGAAACTGATCAGAATTTTCGCCATCTTTAACAAAAACATTCATAACTTCGTTTAAAAATACATGATCATCGCTTAACGTGTAATAGATCCAAGCACCTTCTCGACGAGAGTTCAACAACTCATGAGTACGTAAATAGGCCAAGTGGCGAGACACCACACTCTGCGATATTTCAAGCGTATCGACCAAGTCACACACGCAGAGCTCTCCTCGTTTATGCAATAAGAACAAAATTCTCAGGCGCACAGGTTCAGAAAGACATTTAAAAAACTGAGCATAATATTGGGTGGTTTGGGTATTGTTATTCATGGGCTCGCATCATATTTGGCTAAGCAAATATTGTCAACAAAGCATCCTTGATGCATATCTATTCCACACTCAACATTCAGGCGTATGATGGTAGGTACGTAAAGCTGTACTAAAGATGTTAGGGCTGAATATGAGTCAATCAAATAACCACCCACAAGATGGCACATTGGCGCTAGAAACCGCACCGACAGACAACCTTAAGCAAGCCTTTGACCCTCAGGTTATCCCTGGCAACCCCGCGATATGGGTGGGCATTTTTTCTGAGCTTACAGAATTTGCTATCTTTTTTGTGATCTACTTTATTGCCCGCGTTCACTACCCAGACGAGTTTTTGGCAGGGCCGCTTGAGCTTCATACTACGGCAGGCACCATTAATACTTTAGTGCTTATCACTAGTAGTTTTTTTGTGGTTAAAGGGATTTTTGCCTTACGCGAAAACAGGCCCGAGGCCGCTGTTCGGTGGCTATGGATGACCGTTGGCGCCGGTATGCTTTATCTGATTATTAAATACTGGGAGTACCAGTGGAACATTGATAGAGGCATCGAAGTTAATACCAACAATTTTTTTGCTGTCTACTACTACACCACCTTTAACCACATGCTTCACGTGGGGTGGGGTAGCGGCGGCATTATCTGGGCGATCTCACAGATTAAGTCAGGGCGATACACCGCAGACAACCACGCAGGGCTAATTGCCGCCGCTTGCTATTGGCATATGATCGACCTTGCTTGGATTATGATTTTCCCACTGCTTTACGTATTGCGCTAACAGCACTAAAGAATGTAAACACCAGTCTACAGGGTGACGAGATGAGTAAATTGGCAGGTTCAACCGCAGGTGGCAAACACCTCAACGTGTATTGGTTAATACTAATGGCGCTAACACTGTTGAGTGCCTCCATCGCAGAACAGGCCGAACCCGGCCTGCTTATCACTATTGTTATTAGTGCGATGATCGTGATTAAAGCACGACTGGTCATCGACCACTTTATGGAACTAAAAAGCGCGTCTCCTTATATCTACCATTTGATGAACGCTTACTTTTATTTTTTCCCGCTCGCCGCGGTGTTGGTTTGGCTGTTTCCCGAAACACTAGCCGAATGGACTCGTTTAGGGCCTTGAAATAACTCACTTCAACCAGTCATAACCCGTTGCCGTGATGCAGCGGAGTCAAGGAAATTCCCCTCAAAACCCCACACAACCTAATTTCAAACTTCGTATGTCACATCCCTCCTCGATTCCAGTCGCGCCTCCTTTCATCGCGGCTACGAGCCAACGGTGGTAGTGCGGCTGCTGGCTATCGCGTAATGGCTTGGCTCCTTCCCCTATAACAGGCATAATCTCGCGCAGTTAACAATGATTAAACGGGTGATATAGCAGTGGAATTATTAAAGGTCGAGTTCTTGGGTAAAAACCTTCGTTTAGAGGGCTCGATGGCGGGCTGGCAGCAGCTTTTTTGGGGAGATAACTTAGTATCTGAAATTGCGGCATCTGCTGATGATTCTGACTCTAAAGTTCATCATTTTGAAATGAAACTTGTTCGTAACGCCCCGCTTAATCAAGCCAGGGAGTCTCCTACTGAACCCACACATAACGATACAGTGCCGACAGAGCCTTTAATAGAGCTTGTTCAGTGCCGCCTTGAAGTCGACCTGCAATGGCAACCCTTCAACATTCAATACCGCGTACTTGTTAACGGTGAAAACTACACTACAGGCGCTCGGAATAGTAAAGATATCGAACAACAAGTACCTGAGCGCCCGGTTGATACTAAACGAAAGCTCAGCCTGATTGGTTTGGCGTCACTCGGCATGAAACTACTGAAAAGCGCGAAGTTAATCAAGGTTATTTTAGCCGGCGCCAGTCTCGCGGCTTATTCGTGGTTCTTTTCATTTCAATTTGCGTTAGCCCTGCTCGCTTGTCTGGTGTTCCATGAATATGGCCATATTCGTGCAATGAAATACTTTAACATGCCGACTAAAGGCATCTACTTGATTCCTTTCTTTGGTGGTTTAGCGCTCACCGACGGAAAAATAAACACCCGCTGGCAAGATGTGGTGATCTCAATTATGGGGCCATTTTTTGGCCTTATTATGTCTCTGGCCTGTGTAGTGGCTTATTGGATAACCGATAATATCTTCTTTGCCGGCCTTGCCACATTTAATGCTTTGCTCAATATTTTCAACCTACTTCCTATTTTACCCTTGGATGGCGGGCATATTTTAAAAAGTGTTAGCTTTTCAATGAATAGCAAAATTGGGTTGGTCGTCTGTGTGTTAGCTGCGGCGTTTGGGGTTTGGTTGAGTTATAGCCTTGGCTTAGCGCTTCTTGGTTTTTTATTACTGATTGGCAGCATTGAAATCTTCTTCGAGTGGAAAGGCCGACACCAAAGCCATTTGCTGCCTCTTGATCGCTATGGTCAGATATTTACCACGGTTTGGTATTTAGGCACAGTGGCCAGCTTTGTGGCGATTATTTGGTACTTTGCAAGCTCTGGCGACACACTGTTGAGTTTGCCGTTACAAATATTGCAGAGCTAACATTGTAATTACCGGCTGCAATATATTGATATTTTTAGGGAACTAATCACATATTCTCTACTCTGAACCATTTATTACCAGCCCAATATGATATATCGCTAATTTATTAATGGCGGCCGGATGTTAACCACCCAAAAACGGAGCTTTGAATGAGCCTTGCATTGCCGATAACCATTGCCATTATAGCGTTGGTATCTATATTACTTTCACCCAAGGCACGAACTGAATCAGGTTTCTTTGCGGGTCTCTCTCCCAATGGTCAGTCACCCAAGTTAATGACGATGATCCTCAGCCAGGTGACCACTTGGATATTCGCGCGCTCTCTTCTAAATGCCGCTATCTTAGGCTTTTATTATGGCATTTGGGGCACCATCGCGTATGCCGCATATTACCTATCGTTTCTGACCGGTGGTTTGATTATTGACTCACTCAGATTCAAGCATGGGTTTAACAGTATTCAAGATTTTTTGCGCGCGCGTTTTAGCTCTGTCGGCACTCGCTGCTACAACTTCGTAATTGGCTTACGACTCGTCAGTGAGGTGTTTGCCAATATACTGGTGATTGGCATTTTATTTGGCAGCGCAGGCAGCTCGGCATATACCCTGGCCGTAATGGCGTTTGCTGCAGTGACGCTACTGTACTCCATGTTAGGCGGTTTGCATGCCTCATTACGCACCGATGTTTTTCAGATGGTGGTATTTATTGCCGTACTGGTGATGCTGGTCTTTATGGTTTTTTCAGATGGACTTGTGACTGCTGAGAATCTTTTGGCAACACCGTTTGTCATGTCAGAGCCTGGGCCGATATTGTTGCTAGTAGCACTATTGCAGATATGGAGTTACCCGATGCACGACCCTGTCATGATGGATCGTGGGTTTATAGCCGACCGTCAAACCACCCGCCTTAGCTTTTTCCATGCAGGCTGGGTCAGCGTAATATGCATCATGATTTTCGGTTCATTTGGTGTGATTGCAGGCGCTAATGCCAGTGCAGGCGAAGCGATGAATACGGTACTTAATCGCTTATTAGGTGATATGCCGATGTTTCTTTTTAATGCGGCGCTGGTGATCTCTGCGATGTCGACATTAGACAGCACGTTATCTAGCTCTGCAAAATTGGTGGCCGTGGATATGAGGGTGATCAAACCAACGATTCAAAATGGTCGCATCGTGATGGTTTTATTCATGCTGCTAGGTTTAGCGATGGTATTTTTCGGTAATAAAGACTTGTTCAGCGCTGTAGCCGTTAGTGGTACTGCGTCAATGTACTTAGCGCCGGTAGTTTTCTTTTCACTTTGGGCTGGTATTCGCGAAATTCCGGTTTGGAGTTATGTCGGCGCATTCTCGCTCGCGGTAGGCGGGGCGCTGCTCTACTTTATGGAGTCTTCTGGCCATAGCCAGTGGCTTGGAGAGGCCCATAAATACACTAAGTTATTGTGGATATGCTTAACCGTACTTGGTGGCGGCATTATGCTGTTTTTTATCGGGGCGATAACCTGCATTGGTTCAAATTCGATACTTCAATTTCAAAAATAGGCTGGGTCACGCTTCAATTACAGTGTTTCTGCCTTTGTCCTTTGCTTTGTACAAGGCCTTATCTACTCGAGAAATAAGTCTCTCAACACTATCCCCCTTTCTGAAAATAGATATGCCAAGGCTTGCAGTAACGGTTACCGCTTGGGGAAAAGAATAGGACTCAATATTCTCTCTAAGGTTTTCTGCTATTACTTTAAGGCCTTCGAGGTTTGTTTCTGGCGTAATGATCAAAAACTCTTCGCCGCCCCAACGCGCCACAGTATCGACATTTCGACAATGTTGCTTTAGTAGCTTTGATACCTCAATCAACACTTGATCACCCACTTGATGACCGTATGTATCATTAATCTGTTTAAAGTAATCTAAATCAATCAGTATCACTCCAAATGTATTAAGATAACGCTCAAAACGGTGCTGCTCCTGTTGAAGAGTCTCATCCAAATAAATACGATTATATAGGCCAGTAAGCCAATCTGTTTTTGCCAAGTGCTCTAATGCTCGATTCTTTATTTCTAGTTCTTTTGTGCGCGCCTTAACAAGTCGATCGAGCCTTCTTTGCTCTGAAATATCATGAATAGATGCACGAATCATATCCTCATTATTAAAAGAAATTACGTCCAACGTGACATAAGATACGAATTCGCAGCCATCAAGCTTTTTATGCGTCCACTCAAAACTACACTTTCCTTGCTCAAGCACTTGTTGAATCATCCTGCGTGCTTTTTCAGTCGAGTTACTGCCATCTGGCTGTTCTAAAGGCGATATATCACTCGGATGAAATTGGCCCATAACAGGCTTATCTATATAGCCCATCAAGCTATAGTAGGCCTTATTGCAATCGTTGAAATTACCCTCTCGATCAACAATTATTATCGCGACTTCTGCTTCGTTAAACAGGCGTCTATAATCACGCAGCTGGCGCTCGAGAGCCTCTATATCGTTATCCATTAAGTTTTACCAAACTAGTTTGTTGTAACTAAATACAGCCAAAACTAACACAGCACTTATTATTTAAGTGTAGTGGTACACCATACCCTAACGTTTTATTATGGTTGATAATGGATCTTTATCAAACAAGACTTGTGACAACGTTTAGATATAACGATGATCTTCATAACGCTCTTCTAACACTGTCTTTAAATTATTGAGGTTACGTAAGTATTCCACTAACTTGAACTTACGCTTAATACTGGCTTGAACGTCATCTAAATGTTCTTTTAACTTTCTATCTCGAGCTTTTTGGCTGACCGCGTACAGTTTGTCATGCACGGCATAATGCATCGGACTTTCATCAATTAAAGCGACTCGATCCATGTCCAGTATATCTTTTTGCTTTTCTAGTAAATCGCACAGATTCTCGATTTCTTCTGATTCAAGGGATAACGCCCCATCTTCAGTATGCTCATTGTAAAGCATCATCATCGTCATGATATCTTGTTGGTCGCGAGCATCTAGCAACTGCGTCATCAGCTTTTGCTTATGTAAACGCTGCGCGGGATCTTGCTCTTTATCAGGATGAAGTGCACGAGCGGTTCGACGAAACAAGTTGCGGATCCACTTTTCGTTTATCGGTTGCTCTTTTCGGTCTGCGCTTTTCTTGGGCCCTGCTGCTTCATGCTCAAAAAAAGCACGATCTTCATCGTCATCAAGTCCAAACAGGTCTTCTTGACCAATTGGGGTTTCATCATCGGTCGTCATCGATTCAAACGCTTCACGCACAGCTGCGTCGATGTCATCTTCTATCTCTGGAGGCCCCGTTAACTCTTCGACCGATATATCATAATAGTCCGCAATGACTTGGTTATAATCATTACTAATAGCGTCTGCTTCAGCCGCATTGTATTGACTCACTTCATGCAGCGTTTCTGCAATCCAATCTTGTAACTCGCCACGCTGCCAGTCGGCGAGACTTTTTCGGCTGGCGAAATCAACTAAACGACGCGCCAATAAAATCAACGGTTCTTCTATACCTAACTCAACCGGCATCACCTTTGCGGTATACGTCGCCATCAACGCGTCCATCTCTTGCTTGAGCTTTTCATTGCGCGCTTGCTTCTTTTTTACCTCTTGCCAGAGTTTATTAAAGCGCGCTTGCTCAACCGTTGGTTCGGGTTGGAGGCTGCCTGCATGGTCTGATAGTGTAATATTCATGAGTGTTTATGCCTCAACCCCAATAAACCCACCCGATTGGTGCGCCCATAGCTGTGCATAAATACCGCCACTGGCCACAAGTTCTTGATGCGTACCCTGTTCGACAACGTTGCCATCGTCCAATACGATCAGGCGATCCATAGCCGCGATGGTGGATAAACGGTGTGCGATAGCAATAACCGTTTTACCCTCCATTAGTTTAGTAAGACTATGTTGAATCGCCGCTTCTATTTCTGAATCAAGTGCTGATGTTGCTTCATCTAATAACAGTATCGCTGCATTTTTTAGCAACACTCGGGCAATAGCGATGCGTTGTCGCTGACCACCCGATAACTTAACGCCTCGCTCACCTACTTGAGCATCATAGCCCGTGCGACCTTCTGCATCGGTTAACCCTTGAATAAATTCATGAGCCTCAGCAAACTTCGCAGCGGCAATCATCTGCTCTTCGGTGGCATCAGGGTGGCCGTACAGGATGTTGTCTCGTACAGAGCGATGCAGCAGTGAGGTATCTTGTGACACCATACCAATTTGGGCGCGCAAGCTATCTTGCGTAACGGTTTTGATATCTTGTCCATCTATCAGTACACGCCCTTCTGCTAAATCATGAAATCGTAATAACAGATTAACCAACGTAGATTTACCCGCTCCTGATCGCCCGACCAAACCGACTTTTTCACCAGGTTTGATGTGCAGATTCAGGTCATCAATCACACCTCCCTGCTGCCCATAGTGAAAACAAACTTGATCAAATCGTAGCTCGCCGTTAGTCACTAAAAGGTCTTTAGCATCAGGTGCATCAGTCACTTCAAGTGGCTGCGATAATGTTGTCATACCATCGTTGACTGTACCGATATTTTCAAACAAGGCGCTGACTTCCCACATAATCCATTGGGCCATGCCATTAAGTCTCAGCGACAAACTCACGGCAATAGCAATAGCGCCAACAGTAATGGCGCTTTCCATCCACAGCCAAATAGACATCGCTGTTACACTGAAAACTAAAGCGTAATTTAGCGCATGAACACTGGCATTAAGACCGGTTGCTAAACGCATTTGTTGATAAACAGTTCCCAGAAACTCATCCATGCTCTCTTTAGCATAATCCGATTCACGCTTGCTATGAGAGAACAGTTTTACCGTCGCAATATTAGTATAGCTATCGACAATCCGACCGGTCATTGAAGATCGTGCATCCGCTTGGCGTGTCGCAACTTTTTTGAGTTTCGGGATAAAATAATACTGCAGGCAGGCATAAAGCATTAACCACACCACCAAAGGCAGCATTAACCGTAAGTCAGCTTGAGCGATTAACACCAACATTGCAGCAAAATAAATGACCACATACACCATCACATCAAGCAGCTTCATAACGGCTTCACGCACGGCTAAAGATGTTTGCATCACCTTAGTTGCAATACGTCCTGCAAAATCATTTTGATAAAACGACATACTCTGGCGCAGCAAATACCGGTGCGCCATCCAACGAATCTGCATGGGAAAGTTACCCAATAACGCCTGATGCACGATAGCGGCATGTAGCAGCACGATCAGCGGTAAACCAACGAGCAGCAGAAAGCCCATACCCAACAACGTTGCGCCTTCTTCTTGTAATAATGTTTCGGGGTTTTTAACACTTAACCAATCGACTAACTCCCCTAAAAAACCGAATAAGGCCACCTCTAAAATAGCAAGCGCAGCAGTGAGAATGGTCATGAGTATTAAAGGCGCTTCCATTCCACGAGTATAATGACGACAAAAAGCCAATAGCCTGTTAGGTGGCTGGGTAGGCACAGTAGAGGGAAAGGGCTTAATGAGATTTTCGAAAAAGCGAAACATAATAAAACCAGATAGATTCTTAAGACGGCAAAGACTGAACGACCTATTGTAGCCTGATATGAACACCAAAACATTCAAAAATCATGTCTCACCCTGCTAGTCTGGTGATTAATGCCAATGAGTCAGTGAAGACGAGAATCAAGTGCTTTACTGTCGTTCAAATCATCGATTCCCGCCCACCGGAGTGCGCGTTCTTACGTTGCAATTCAGCTTACTTGCGGGAATGACTGTCGTTTTTGGGTAGGCACTCGTTACCTAGAAAGCGAAACTATGCCTGAGAGGCTTTATATTCAAGAAAGTTAATAATCTCTGACGACTCATACATCCAACGTACTTCGCCTTTTTCTTCGATTCTCAAACAAGGCACTTTAAGCTTACCACCCTGTTCTGATAGCTCATTTTTGTAAGTTTCGTTTCGCTTGGCGTCACGAAGCGCTACTTTAAGTGAGTTACGCTTCATCGCACGACGAACCTTCACACAAAACGGACATGCTTCGTATTGATAAAGCGCCAAATTAGCGGTTAGAGCATCGACAGCGCGCTGATCTTCTGCAGACCTTTTGATGCCTCTAGGGCTAAACAACCAATTCAAAGTTAAAATCAAACGCCCTAGAACCCAACGAACAACAGCCATCTCGTATTCTCCAAAAATCAAACACTATCAAGTTAGATATCATCCAACCTGCAAAGGCCGCCATTCTATCACAAATAAACCATGCCAAAGAAATTAGGAAACGGAGTGATACATGGTAAGAGGGGTTCGTTGATTCCGCTGCGCTGCATCACGGCTACAAGGGCCAAATCCTCACCCTCGCGAATGTGGGGAACTGTGGGATTTTAGGCTAAATCAACAGAAACATTTTAAGTCATGACCTGTAGCCTTGATGAAAGGAGGAACGACTGGAATCAGGGAATGGTGGCTGAGCGCACAGGTTGGATTCCTTGATTCCGCTGCGCTGCATCACGGCTACAAGGGCCAGCTTGTCATCCTCGTGGTCGCGTGATGTATGTTGGGATGGGTGGGGGCTGTGCTTCTTTAAAGGTGTTGACCTTTAAAGAAGCATTTTGTTGGTTGCTGTCTACCAGTTTAAAGAAGACCCCGTCTGATACTCCGTCACCCTCGTTTCAAAGAAGTTTTTCTCCTTACGCATATTGGCCTGTTCATCTAACCAAGGCAGGGTGCTTTTTGCGTTGGCGAACGGTACAGCTAATTTTAGCTGTTTAGCCCTACGGTTGGCGATAAACCTGAATTGAGCTTTATGCTCCTCAGCCGAGTAGCCGAGTATCGGATCTTTTAGAATGTAATCTGCATAAGACTGCTCTGCCGCATCTGCTTCTTCAAACATCGCTTGAATCGCTTTTGGGTCTAGCGTTAAGTTTTCTTCTTTTACAATCTGGTTAACCACACGAATACCAAAGGCACAGTGCATAACCTCGTCTCGCATGATGTATTGCAATTGCTCCCCGGTGCCTTTCATTAACCCTCTGCGCTGCAACGCAAATATAGGGCTAAAGCCGTTATAGAACCAACACCCTTCAAAAATACCCGCAAAGAAAATATAGGCCATGACGAACTGCTCTAAATCGTCACGGTTATGTAAATCAATATCGCTGCGCATCACCGAATCTAAACGCGTATTAGCCAGTTTTATCTTACGATAAATAGCAGGCACCACACGGTAGCGATTATAGATTTCGCCTTGGTCTAACCCGATGGTTTCAATACAGTGCTGATACGTCCATGTGTGCATCGCTTCTTCATAGACTTGACGGGCCTGATAAATTTGCAACTCAGGCGCGGTCATTTTCTCCATCACCGCGAGGCCGATATTACGCATGGCCATAATGTCAGAGGTAGTGAGATAAGAGAGCACGTTTTCATATACATGCTTTTCTTCCACCGTGAGTTTGTGGTTGTAATCGTGAACATCTTGCGACATGTTGATATCTAAAGGCGTCCAATGGTTTTTATTGGCATTTAAGAAAAACTCCCACGCCCATGGGTACTTAAACGGGGCGAGTTGGTTTACATCCGTCAGGCCGTTAACCACCCGCTTATCATCTGGGTTCACGGGGGGTAATTTTTCAGCCAATTCACTGATGTTATCCATAATGTTTTTATGCTGCCCTTCAAATATAACCGACGCTTTTGATGGAATGGCTGCGGCGAGTGGGTCGTCCCAGTTGGGTGTATTCATAATCATTCTCCAGTCGATGAGGGGGTTATTGGCACGCTTCGCATTCAGGATCGAGTATTGAACAAAACTGTGGGGCTTCAGCCGCTTGGTTTAATTCAAAGTCGGTGCTTTCAGGCTCTGACGTCATGGTGTTGGTTGAATGATCGACACTGGCCATATTGGGGCTTGCTTCACTGGTGGTTTTTTCCATGTGGGTCGCACCTAGCGATCGGAGGTAATAGGTGGTTTTCAGGCCTCGCGTCCAGGCCGTTTTGTAGAGGTTATCGAGCAGTTTTCCTGACGCTTCTGACATATATAAGTTTAGGCTTTGCCCTTGATCGATCCATTTTTGGCGTCGTGAGGCGGCTTCAATTAACCAACGTGAGTCAATTTCAAACGCCGTCGCAAAGCGCGCTTTTAAGGCCTCTGGTATGCGCTCAATATGTTTGAGAGAGCCATCGTAATATTTAAGGTCATTAATCATCACCGCATCCCATAAACCTAAAGCTTTCAGCTCATCCACCAGCCACGGGTTTACCACGGTAAACTCACCCGATAAGTTCGATTTAACAAATAAGTTTTGATAGCTCGGTTCGATGGATTGCGAGACACCCACGATATTCGAAATAGTCGCCGTTGGCGCAATAGCCATCACATTTGAATTACGCATACCGTTAGCTTTAATTAAATCTCTAAGGGGCTGCCAGTTGAGCTGTGTGGAATCATCAAACACTGAATAATGCTCACCCCGCTCTTCACTCAAGCGTTTAAGTGAATCAATGGGCAATATATCCTGACTCCACAGAGAGCCCTCATAACTTTCATAAGCCCCCCGCTCTTTTGCCAAGTTGGCTGAGGCTTCAATCGCGTAATATGAAATTAACTCCATAGACTGATCAGCAAAATGAACCGCTTCGATACTGCTATAAGGGAGTTTTAGCGCATAGAGGGCATCTTGAAACCCCATAATGCCCATGCCGATCGGACGATGACGCAAGTTCGCGTTTTTCGCCTGTGGTACGGCGTAGTAGTTAATATCAATCACGTTATCGAGCAGGCGAATCGCGGTCTTAATGGTTTTTTGCAGGTGCGCCTCGTCTAACTTGCCATCATGAATATGGTTAACCAAATTGACCGAGCCTAAGTTACAGACGGCAATTTCATCTTCGCGGGTATTGAGGGTGATTTCGGTACACAGGTTAGATGAATGCACGACACCACTATGTTGCTGAGGCGAGCGGATATTGCAGGGGTCTTTAAAAGTGATCCACGGATGGCCTGTTTCAAACAGCATCGACAGCATTTTTCGCCATAAATTTTTGGCAGACACCGTTTTGAATAAGCGCATCTCGCCATTCGCCGCCATGGTTTCATATTCTTGATAGCGAGTTTCAAACGCTTGGCCGTATAAGTCGTGTAGGTCAGGTACGTCATTAGGCGAAAACAGCGTCCACTCTTTATCTTCAAAGACGCGTTTCATAAACAAGTCTGGAATCCAGTTGGCGCTATTCATATCGTGGGTGCGACGTCGCTCATCGCCGGTATTTTTGCGTAGTTCTAAGAATTCTTCGATATCTAAGTGCCAGCTTTCTAAATAAGCACAGACCGCCCCTTTCCGCTTGCCGCCTTGGTTGACGGCAACCGCCGTATCATTGACGACTTTTAAGAATGGAATAATGCCTTGAGATTGGCCATTGGTGCCTTTAATAAGTGACCCCAAAGCACGTACCGGCGTCCAGTCGTTACCTAAACCACCGGCCCACTTTGACAACAAAGCATTATCTTTCATGCCATCATAAATTCCCGCCAGATCATCGGGAATAGTGGTTAAATAACAGGATGACAACTGAGGCCGGTTAGTACCTGCGTTAAACAAGGTGGGTGTTGAGCACATGTAATCAAATGTCGATAACAAATGATAAAATTCAATCGCCCGCTCTGTCGGATTATCTTCTAACAGCGCCAAGCCCATCGAGACTCGCATAAAGAAGATTTGCGGCAACTCAAAACGGGTTTCTCGCCAATGAATGAAATAACGGTCATACAGGGTTTGCAGGCCAAGATAGGTAAACTGAAAGTCTCGTTCTGGCCTGATCGCCTCGGCTATGCGCTTTAAGTCAAAAGCCAATAAGTCTGCAGACATCAGCTCTAGTTCCACCCCTTTATTCAAGGTCACGCTGAGCAAATCAGCATAAAGGCTTTTCATATCTTGAAAGGAGTCTGGCGTCGCGATATCCAAAAACTGGCAGGCTTCTTGTTGCATCGAGTCTAATAATAGCCTTGCGCTTACATAGCCATAATTAGGCTCTTCTTCTATACGTGTACGCGCCGCCATAATCAATGCCGTGGCGATGTCTTTTTGTTTAATGCCGTTATAGAGGTTGTTTTGTGCTTTTTCGAACAAATCATTAGCATTCACATCGTCTAAGCTTGCGCAAGCTTCGTGAATAATGGTTTTGATTCGGCCGATATTGAGTGGCGATTCGGACCCATCGGCATTCAATACTTTAATGTTGGCGTGGGAAGAGGTCTTAGACTGAGCCGAGATGTCTTCGTCACTGGCTCGGGTTTTACTATGTTCTTCGCGGTACAATACATACGCTCGCGCCACTTTGTGTAGACCCTGTCGCATCAGGCCCAATTCGACCTGATCTTGAATTTCTTCAATGGAAATCGCACTGCCTTCAGGCTTATTTTTGTAGAAGTTAGCGCTAATCGTTTGAGTCAATGCATCAACGGTTTCTTTGACCCGTGTTGAGCCGGAGGCAGAACTGCCCTCAACCGCTAAAATCGCTTTTGTTATCGCCGTCGCAATCTTTGAGTCGTGGTAAGGAACGGCTTGGCCATTACGTTTAATGACCTGAAATGAGCTAAGCCCTTCGGTGCTAGTTATTGAAGGAGTAGATATGGAGGGGTTAACCCCCACTTGGGCAGATAATTCTGAAGACATGATCAACGCCTTTGTTTTCAATTCGCGGAAAAGACAATAACTTCACGAAAGGGCTGAACGTCTAGATGACCAGACAGCACAAAACAAAAACGTAGCAACACATTTTCATTACCCTTTTCGCGAAGGTATGATTAATTCTCAGAACATAGTGATAACGCTCACCATGATGAGATCTTAGGCAGGTCTTCGGACTTAGGGGCCATCAAAAGCATGATGCTTTATCGCCTACAACGACGGCTTGCTGTTTAATGATTACCAACCAAAAACAGTGCCTGAGTGTTAACCACTCGTGTCGCGTTCGTTCCCCAATACCGCTGCGCGTCAGTTCCGGATTCTCACCGGATTCCCTCTTAGTTTTACGATGTTGTACAAATAAAGAACACAACATAGACGTAAAAAACCAAAGAATGGGCACTATATATGGGGCCAACTCAATTATCAACGTTTGATTGTGTCTTTGCTGAATTAGCCCGCTTTGCAGGCAGACTCGATAAAATCTTGCACATAAATTAAGCGGGCATCGGCTTCTCGAGTACAGAGCGAGATATGTTTTGCGATACCCTCTGACCCCAGTCGTAACGACTTTATAGGAAGTTGGTCTGCATACTCATCAATCAACCAGCCCGGCAGAGCCGCAACGCCTCTGCCTGCGGCCACCATATGCATCATAATATCGGTGGTTTCTATTTCTTTATGCTTTTTAGGGGTAAATTCAGACAATGAAAAGAACTGGGTATAAATATCGAGACGGTCTTTCTCAACGGGATAACTGATTAATGTTTCGTCTTGCAGGTCTTCTGGCAATAAGTAAGGTTTGTTGGCTAATGGATGTTGCGCGCTGATCGCTAATCGCTGTTCATACTCAAATACAGGCGTAACAATGAGCCCTGGCCGATAAAGTGGATCTGGGGTCACTAATAAATCAATTTCATGATTAAACAACGCCCCAATACCGCCAAACTGAAACTTTTGTTTTACGTCGATATCCACATCAGGCCATCGCTCTAAAAAAGGCCCTACTATTTTCAATAGCCATTGATAACACGGGTGGCATTCCATCCCTATTCTCAACTCGCCCCGCTCGCCGCGCCCTAGTTGAGACATTAACTGTTCGGCATGCTCAAACTGCGGTAACAAACGCTTGGCCAGTAACAGTAAATAATGTCCTGCCTGAGTTAAACGCAAGGTACGGCCTTCTCGCAGCCATACCTCCGTCCCCATGTGTTGCTCAAGTTTTTTAATGGAGTGGCTTAAAGCTGACTGCGTCAAGCAAAGCGCATCGGCGGCTTCGGTTAACGTACCTTTATCATCCACGGCGCGGATAATGGCTAAATGAGCGCGTTCTATCATGTCATGACCTACGATTGATCAACCCAAATAAAACCATGAGTATAATTCATAGATATGTGAAAATTAACCATTATCATTCATGAAAAAAAGCCATTAATCTGTTTTATAACATTCAAAGGAGACAGATCATGGCCATTACACACAACCTTGGCTTTCCTCGTATTGGGGCAAACAGGGAACTTAAATTTGCACTAGAAGCTTATTGGAATAAACAAGCGTCATACGACGCATTGAATGAGACGGCAAAACGATTACGCCAGACTCACCTGCAGCAGCAAAGCAATCTGAATTATGTACCCGTGGGTGATTTTTCATTGTACGACCAAGTATTAGATATGAGCTTTACCTTGGGCAACGTACCTGAGCGCGCACAGGCAAAAGAAGCCAACACACTAGATCAATACTTCCGCGTCGCTCGTGGCCGCTCAGGGCATGAAAGTGACTGCCAGTGTGTACAAGCAGGTGAAATGACCAAGTGGTTTGATACTAATTACCATTATATAGTGCCAGAAGTCACCGCTGACACTGACTTCAGCTTAGATGCCTCACGTTTGTTAGATCAAATCTTGGAAGCGCAAGCCACTCACCCTCAGGTAAAACCCGTTATTATCGGGCCTGTGACTTATCTTTGGTTATGCAAAGAAAAAGACAGCGCTTCAAAACTAGACCTACTTGAACGCCTTTTGCCCGTGTATGGCGAACTCCTTAATGTATTGAGTCAGCAAGGGGTTGAATGGGTTCAGATCGATGAGCCGATTTTAGTCACCGAGCTCGACCGAGATTGGGTATACGCCTTCCATCAGGCTTATCATCATTTAAAAAGTGCGCCTATCAAGTTATTACTCACCACCTATTTTGGCCAACTACAAGAAAACCTACAGCTAGCTTGTGAGTTACCGGTAGCAGGCTTACATTTGGATGCCGTAAATGCGCGCGATGAAGTCCCTAGGCTCGTTGACTGGCTCCCCACTCACAAAATATTATCACTCGGCGTTGTGAATGGTCGTAATATTTGGAAAGCAGACCTCAACAGCCTGCTTGATTGGTTAGAACCTGTGGCCGCCAGACTGAAAGACCGATTATGGTTGGCTCCCTCATGCTCTCTATTGCATGTGCCTGTTGATTTGAATAAAGAGCAAAAACTCGATAGCGAAACTACATCATGGTTGTCATTTGCGCTACAAAAGCTAGAAGAAATCAGGCTATTGGCCCAGGCGATCAACCACGGTCGTGATTCAGTAGCCGATGCGCTAGCCGAGAATGCCGCTGCTATTGCCAGCAGAAAAAACTCTACACGAGTGCATAAAGCCGAGGTCAAAAATGCCATATCGAACATTACAACCACATTGGGGGAACGTAACAGTCACTATAAGGTAAGAGCAGAAAAACAACGCAGTAAGCTAAAACTGCCCGCCTTCCCCACCACCACGATAGGGTCTTTCCCGCAGACGCCTGAAATACGTAAAGTCAGACAAGCCCTTCGGCAGGGCAACCTAACAGAAGATGAATACCAAACTCTGATTGAAAAAGAGATACGCTACAGCATTGAGCAACAAGAAGCCTTAGGACTCGATGTGTTAGTGCACGGAGAAGCCGAACGTAATGACATGGTTGAGTACTTTGGCGAGCAGTTAGGTGGCTTTGTGTTTACCCAGTTTGCATGGGTGCAGTCTTATGGCTCACGTTGCGTTAAACCACCGATTATATTGGGTGATATCACGCGGCCTAAACCCATGACCGTGAAGTGGACACAGTACGCTCAGTCACTCACCCAAAAACCAATGAAAGGCATGCTGACAGGGCCTGTGACCATTCTAAACTGGTCATTTGTACGAGACGATCAACCGCGTAAAGACACCTGCCTTCAACTGGCACTGGCGATTCGTGAAGAAGTACAAGACCTTGAAAAAGCGGGCGTTAGAATTATTCAAATTGATGAAGCCGCCTTGCGTGAAGGCTTACCGTTAAGACGTGCACAATGGCAACATTATCTTGATTGGGCTGTTGAGAGTTTCAGAATCACCGCCAATGGCGTTGCCGATGACACGCAGATTCACACGCATATGTGTTATTCCGAGTTCAATGACATTATTGAGTCCATTGCCCACATGGATGCAGACGTGATCACCATTGAAACGTCGCGTTCAGACATGGAGCTATTAGATGTCTTTGACCACTTTAAGTACCCCAATGAAATTGGGCCCGGGGTGTATGACATCCACTCGCCGAATATTCCCAGCGAGCAGGCAATAGTGGAACTAATGAACAAAGCCGCCCAGCGTGTGCCCGCTGACCGCTTATGGGTCAACCCGGACTGCGGGTTAAAAACCCGAAAATGGGAAGAAGTTGTACCCGCGCTTAAAAACATGATGTCGGCAGCGGCCACGCTACGGCAGGCAGCGCTGTAACAAAAAGCCCATAGCAAGTGTGCAGCAATAATATGCACCTTGTTATGGGCTTCAATCTAAATAAGCGAACTCGTGTGTTTACGCTAAATCACTGTTTCTTTTGCAGCTCCACGATCATCTGTTTTAGCTCTTTTATCTCACTATGAAGGTCAACAATCGTTGGCTCGCCTTCATGCTCTTCTGCTCGCGCTTTAGCATGCTCTTCTTCCATGACATTGACCACTATGCCAATCACCATATTTAAGAAAGCAAAGGCGGTAAAGAAGATAAAAGAGAGATAGAAAATCCAGCTATACGGATAAACTTCCATGGTTTCATATTGAACATCAGTCCAATCTTCAAACGTCATGACCCTAAACAGCGTTAACATTGAGATCGCGATATTGCCCCACAACACAGGATTGATCGTATTAAATAAGAAACTACCAATAGCTGCGTAGATGTAAAAAATGATAAACATCAGCAACATAACATACCCTAGCTGGGGTAGTGCTTTGATTAATGAGTTGATCAGAATCCGCAGTTCCGGAATGACCGAAACCATTCTCAACACACGGAACACCCTAACCAGACGTGCAAGCAGCGCCATTTCAGAATCACTGATGGGGATTAAACTGATCACCACCACCAATGTATCAAAGATATTCCAACCACTTTTAAAAAACTGCTTCTTCTCAGGTTCAGCAATAAAACGAATGGTGATCTCAACCAAAAAGAAAAGCGTGATGAACAGGTCTAAAAATTGGGTAAAGGTAACAGCAGTGTCAGGTAGCTGATAGGTTTTAGCACCGATCTCAAGCGCTGAGACAATAATGATAAATATAACGAATAATTCAAATAGTCTATTACTTTTAAGTTTAAAAAAGGCGTCTTGTATAGCGTTGTAATTCATTAGTCAGTACGTTTATAAATTTAAGGGATGTTAAGCGTCGCATTCTACCCGATTATTAATTTTCTTATTAATTAAATCTGCAAGCACCACCTCAGCTGCATGCATTAAATTCAGGTAAAACGTATTCAACTGCCGCTCTACCCATGATTGACTGACTATCGTTTTACTCTATAATTCAACAACCTTAGGCTAATATTCGTCGATAATATCTTATGCTAACCAATCAACTTTCTCGCTCCTTTTTACTGATTATTATAACCGCCCTTGTCGTTACGGGCTGCGCATTCGGATACAAAACAAACTATGATCAGATGTTTGGCCCTGCCGAAGTGCAAGAGCGTGAAATTAGCGCCGATGAGTCTAAAGTGAGGACTCAGCAAGGCAAGTTATCCTTTGTAAACGATGTTAAACCTATTCTCGATGCTCGCTGTATAGCTTGTCACGCATGCAATGATGCCCCTTGCCAACAAAAATTAACATCTTCTGAGGGCATTGACCGAGGTGCCAGTAAAGCGATGGTTTATGACGCAGCTCGGCTGACCTCAGCAGACCCTACGCGGCTATTCATCGATGCAAAAAGTACTCAAGGGTGGCGTGACAAGGGGTTTTATCCGATTCTGAATGAGCGCACTCAAACTACAGATGCAGACCAAATGGGCTCGTTATTATTTCGTGTGCTTAATCAAAAAATGGCTAACCCTCTTCCTGATCACGGCGGCACGCCTCAGCCGCTCCCAGAGACATTTGATCTTAGCCTAGACCGAAGCCAGCAATGCCCAACTATCGAAGAGTTTGACCACTACGAGAAACAAAACCCACTTTGGGGTATGCCGTTTGGCCTTCCAGGCTTAAGCTCCGCTGAGTTTTCAACAGTAAGCCAGTGGCTTGCTGAAGGCGCAAAATTTGACCCAGTACCGCCCGTTTCAGAGCAGGCGCAAAAAGCGGTGACGGAATGGGAAGCCTTTCTCAACACGCCATCATTAAAGCAACAGCTTGCTTCACGCTATATTTACGAGCACCTTTTTCTTGGTAACCTCCGCTTCAATAGCAGCCCTGGTCGTGAGTTTTTCAAGCTAGTAAGGTCTTATACGCCTCCTGGAAAAAGTATTAATGAAATACCTACCGTTCGCCCTTATGACCACCCAGGTGTTGAGCAATTTTACTACCGCTTACGCCCCATCACGTCAACGATTGTGGATAAAACACACTTAGTCTACGAGCTTAGTGATGATCGTATGAAGCGCTTTAAAACGCTCTTTATCGAGCCAGAATATACGGTTGATTCACTGCCTTCTTACGACACCACACAAGCATCAAACCCGTTCATAACCTTTGCGGCTATTCCCGCAAGATCAAGATACATTTTTCTACTAGACGAAGCCCAGTATTTCATTAGCGGGTTTATTAAAGGGCCAGTTTGTCGCGGCCAAGTCGCTCTGAATGTGATTGATGACCAGTTCTGGGCACTATTTTTAGACCCTGATAAAAGCGCTATTAGCAAAGACACCGCCTTTATTGCGCAGCAAGCAAACAACCTTCGCCTTCCTGCTGCTAGTGAAGGCTCTTTACGCTTTTACGATATATGGATTAAGTATGCCGAGGGCCAAAAGACCTACCGTGAGGCTAAAGAGAAGTACTTAGACGCTCAATATACTAACGGTATAGAAAATAGCCTAGAGAGTATTTGGAGTGGCAGCAACAATAACTTGAAAGACGCCGATAATAACGCGTTGGCAAATGATAATGCCGCCCTCACTATATTCCGTCATTATGACAGCGCCACCGTCGTAAAAGGGCTAATTGGCAGTGAGCCCAAAACCGTTTGGGTGCTCGACTACCCTCTTTTTGAACGAATCCATTATTTGCTGGTCGCAGGCTTTAACGTGTATGGCAATGCCGGTCATCAGCTATCGACCCGTCGATATATGGATTATTTGAGAATGGAGTCTGAAAATAACTTTCTCGATTTTCTACCAATAGCACAACGAAAACCGATAAGAAATAGCTGGTATAAAGGCACTAAAATCAGAGTGAGAAACTACTTCGATAGACAATTCACAGGAACAGAACGAAAAACACGAGTAACGTATCGAACAGATAATAGTAAAACTGAATTGCTAGGTTATATGCAAGGCCACTTATCAAGTCTAGATCTATCTGACCCGATAAATCGTTGTGATACAAAGGCCTGTATACCTAACCATTTACCCGCTTTTGAAAAGCGCATTCTCCCAGAAATTCAGCGACTAGCGAGCATAACGGGAACTCAATTAAACCCGATCCCTGAGCTAGCCTATCTAAGAGTTGAGCCCTCTAATAAAGATGAATCAGCCGTTAGCTACTCGTTGATTCACAATCGTGCTCACTCTAATGTTTCATATTTACTAGACGAAGACGCTAGATTAGAACCCGAAAATGATACGCTGACGGTCACACCCTACTATGTCGGCAGTTACCCGAACTTCTATTACAATGTAAACGAAAGCCAATTAACTGATTTTGTAGACCAATTGGTCGCGATTCAAACACCTGAAGATGAAACAGCATTTGTTCAACGTTTTGGTATAAGAAGAACAGATCCACGGTTCTGGGCTATTAATGATTGGGTTAACGAAGACTATTTAAAGCAAGAACCCATTAGATCGGGGTGGTTTGACCTAAACCGGTATGAGAACAGATAGTAAAATAGATGACATTCGATGAAAGCAGGTTGACCTGCATATACAAAGACATTGATACCTTATGCTGATTCGTTCACTTTCTCGCTATGGTTGTATCGCCACTTTATTGCTCCTTATCGTTGCCGGATGTAGCAGTATATATACTACTGACTACGACGAGCTTTATGGCAGTGCTGAAGTAACAGACCGAAATATTGATTGGAGCGAGTTTCAAGGGCGAGCAAAACGTGGTCACGTCTCCTTTATCCACGATGTTAAGCCTATACTCGACTCTCGCTGCGTAGCCTGTCACGCATGTAATGATGCGCCTTGCCAACAAAAGCTAACGTCTTATGAGGGGATTGATAGAGGCGCCAGTAAAGCCCGAGTTTATGAAGCGGCACGGCTCTCTTCAGCCGACCCTACTCGCCTGTTCATAGATGCGAAGACCACCCAAGAGTGGCGTGATAAAGGGTTTTACCCCATTCTGAATGAGCGCATAGAAAGTGCTGAAGCCGACCTAATGGGGTCGCTATTGTTTCGCGTGCTTAATCAAAAGTTTATAAACCCATTATCAGATCACGGCGGCACACCTAAACCTCTCCCTGACACCTTTGACCTTAGCCTAGACCGAAGCCAACAATGCCCAACCATTGAAGAGTTCGATTACTACGAAACGCAAAAACCGCTATGGGGAATGCCCTTTGGTCTACCCGGTTTAAATACGAAAGAGCTTTCAACCATTAACCAATGGCTCGCTGAAGGCGCAAAATTTGACCCGCTACCGTCCATTTCTAAACAAGCGCATCAAGCAGTTATCGAATGGGAAGCCTTCTTCAATACCCCGTCATTAAAACAACAACTTGTCTCACGCTATATTTACGAACACTTGTTTCTTGGCCATATCCGTTTTGATACAAACCCTAAACGTGAGTTCTTCCGACTCGTGAGGTCTTACACGCCACCAGGAAAAGCTATTGAAGAAATACCGACCGTTCGCCCTTATGACCCTCCTGGGGTTGACCAGGTCTACTACCGCTTACGCCCGGTCAAATCAACGATTGTAGATAAAACGCATCTCGTGTATGCGCTAAATGACGCGCGAATGAATCGCTTTAAACACCTGTTTTTAGCGCCAAATTATACCGTTGAGTCGCTCCCCTCTTACGACCCAGAGCAAGCATCAAACCCTTTTACGACATTTGCGGCAATCCCTGCAAAATCAAGGTACACCTTTCTGTTGGACGAGGCCCAATACTTCATCGGTGGGTTTATTAAAGGGCCTGTCTGTCGAGGCCAAATCGCCCTAAATGTGATTGATGATCAGTTCTGGACGCTATTTTTAAACCCTGAAAGTGACACAATTAGTAATGACACAGGCTTTATTACACAGCAAGCAGAAAACCTCCGCCTACCCGCTGCCAGCGAAGACACACTAAGCCCTATTGATATATGGTTTCGCTTTGCCAATGCACAAAAAGACTATCGCAAGGCTAAAAATAAATACTTAGATGCTCGGTATAAAAGCGGCATAGAAAATAGCCTAGATAACATTTGGAGTGGCCGCAATACCAACCTTTTAGACGCAAGCAACAACCCTGTTGCCAACGATAACGCAGCGCTTACCATCTTTCGACACTACGATAGTGCAACCGTCGTAAAGGGATTGGTTGGTCGCGAGCCCAAGACTGTTTGGGTGCTCGATTACCCTATTTTCGAGCGTATTCATTACCTTCTGGTCGCGGGCTTTAACGTCTATGGCAACGCAGGTCACCAGCTATCAACGCGTTTATATATGGATTATTTGAGGATGGAGTCTGAAAATAATTTCCTCGATTTTCTACCTTCTTCACAACGTAAACCTGTCAGGGATAGCTGGTATAAAGGCACACACAATTCCATGATCAGCTACTTCGATAAGCCGCTCGCAGGCTCAGAGCGTGAAACACGAATTGCCTATCAAACAGAAGACAGCAAAACAGAATTACTAGGCTATATAGAGAACCATCTCTCACCGCTAGACTTATCAGACCGGTTAAACCGATGTGATAAAAAGCCTTGTACGCCCACCCAATTAGAAGGGGTGGAAAAACGTGTTTTTCCTGAAGTACAACGGTTGGCAAGCATAACCGGAACTCAGTTAAACATTATTCCTGAGTTGGTATATCTTATTATTGAGCCATCCAATACGACTGAGTCAGCAATTAGTTACTCTCTGATTCACAATCGTGCTCACTCTAATATTTCATACCTACTGGATGAAGATTCACGATTAGAGCCTGAAAACGATACCCTCACAGTCACACCCTACTATGTAGGCAGTTACCCGAATTTTTATTTCCACGTAAATGAAGCTCGACTGGCAGATTTTGTCGACCAACTAAGCGCCATTCATACCCCCGAAGACGAAGAATCATTCATCCAAGAATTTGGAGTTAGGCGAACAGACTCTCGGTTCTGGGCCATTAACGATTGGTTGAATCAAGATTATTTAAATCAAGAACCCATCAACGCAGGATGGTTTGATCTAAGTCGATATGAGAATAAGTGATCTAATATTCAGTAGCCGATTGAAGGCATAGCCTGCCTTCAATCTAACATTAACGTATTAGTAAGCTCGATTAACTCACATAAACAGGTCCGACACCGACACTCCAAACAATAACAGTGATGGCTAATAACCCTACCAGCATGACAAGCCCTACAGTCAGCACTGATGTTGCGAACATAAAACCACGCTCTTCTGGAATTTTCATCAAGATAGGTAACCCTTCATATAAAAGGTAAACCGAGTACGCGACAGCCGCGACACCTGCCAACATATTCACCCATAACACTGGGTAAACAGCAACAATGCCCACCACTAACAAAGGTGTTGCCGTATAAGCGGCCAAAATCACGCCATTATGCTCGTGTTCTCCGACCCCATAAGTTGTGGCAAAAAAGTCGATAGCTCTACCTATCATGTAAATACCCGTCAAGGTTGCCAAATAAAACAGCGCACACAACTGCAAAGCACTACTCGACGTTAGTTTAACGATTTCACTGCCACCTACCTGCCAACCCACTTGAGTTGTGCCATAATAAGCCGCCACAGCAGGCAACAGTGCTAAAATAAAGAGATGCGAGAGATAGAGTTTACTTACAGACTCATGCTCTTCACGGATTGCTTCCCACTCTTGATCGGGATGGGTCAATAGCCCAACAGTATGTCCTAAGCTCATAAAACCACTTCCTCTATCTATTGTTTTTATTAAGGTACCTCCTTAGTCTTGAGAACTTGAGTGTTTTAGTCAAGAAATTGGTTAAATTATGATCGTTTAAAAAACGCCTTCCTTATCGTTAAAAGAGATATAGGAATTACAATATTATAACATTTATGCTCACCTGCTTAAGAATAAGCCTATGATCCGGAACCATTATGCGTGACCTACCCTTATATCAAGCACTCGCTCTGGCACTGTCTTTAGCAACCTATTCTATTGAGGCTAAAGAGCTGATCGACACACCTTCGTTGGTACTCGAACAATACTGGACGCTTTCGGGTGTCAGCAATCTTCAACCTTCAGGTCTCTCTTTTTGTGGTTCACACTTAGTGATGATCTCAGACCGCCATAGTCATACCATTTTTTCTGTTCCTCTAAACAACACAAAATCAGCACAACATACAGCACCTGATAAAAGCTCAACACACGCTCAGATAAAAACCTTTAGAAAAATCTCACCGTTTACTGATTTACCTGACAACATAACTTGGCAAGTGCGCCTAATTGACTGGGCTCTAAGATGGACCAGTAAGCGATTTGATTGGGAGGGCATTCACTGCAACATCGACGGTTCCCTCTATTTAGCTAGCGAATCTCTTACAGCAATAGCCAAAATAGATCCTACTGGCCACCCTAGCTGGATCACCCAGAGTCTAACGTCTAGGGTGCAAAGACTAGGCTTCGCAACCACATTAAACACAGGGTTTGAAGGCATTACCGCCAACTCAGCACGCATACTAGTAGCACTAGAACGAGAACCTAGGGGCTTAATGAGCATCACTAAAAAAACACATCCTCCATCGATGAATAAACTTAAGCTCATCAGCCATGAAGAGGTCGTTAGTCCCTTAAATGCGGACTTTACTGGATTATGGCTAGAAACAAATGCTCAGGGCCAACCCAAGATCTACACCCTAGAGCGGAATTACTTCAGGGTTTGCCGCCGCGACTATGAAAACTGGACTGTTGAAGTTTGCTGGAGCTACCGTGCGACTGAACAATCACCCGAATTTAGATTTGAGAATGACCGCTATGGGTTAGCAGAAGGGATTGCTCGATCAGGCGAGCATATTTACATTGTGTTGGATAATAACGGAGAACCCAGGCAACAATCAGGCGATAAAAGCCCATTATTATTTAAGTTCAAACGCCCAGATAACTGGTAATCCCATACCGAGTCGTTGACGCTCATACACGCTAAAGCATCATTAATGTGTTCAAATACAAATTTTACGCCCTTAATACGCCCTATGGACGATTACAGTACGCCCCACCCCCTCTTACTATAGACTCATCTTTTCAAAAGAGAGAAACGACATAAACCTTCAGGCCGTTTATGTCGTTTCTTTCGAAGATTTTTATAAGGGCCTCCCTACAATATTAGCCCTATCGTATAGCGGTAAACATGACTAACGTTCGGCGTCATGTTTACCGCTTTTTTTTGCTTTTCATCCCACCACATTTCTAAATATCTAATAACCCAAGACGTTGTTAGATCATCTACAATAATGAGCGACCTAGCGCCCCTCCCTTGAAGGAAGAACAGACCCGTTAATGATTACATTTCAAGGGTCAAATCATCATAAGCGACGGAGACACCAAATGGCAGTTTATTGTTCAGCAACCATTCATCCATTTCGTGACTGATATGTGTTAACCAAGTGTGACGAGGATTTAACTGAGAAATAATCAACTCAACCATTCTCCAGTCATTATGGTTCAACGCTTTTTCAACCTCACTACCATAGTTCTGTGGCGGGTGAGAGCAATCAATAATTAAAGTATCTGCGTTCCACTCTGCTAAAAAATCTCGACTGTTGTCTGGAAGACCAACGGTATCTGTCAGATAAGCAAATTTTTGACCTTCATGTTCCACGCAGAAGCCTAGGCAAGGTTTTGAATGGTTAAGTGGGATAGGAGTAATATTAAGTCGACCAAAAGAAATCATGCTAAATGCTTCTAAGGGCGACTTAAAATCAAGAATTCCAGGGTGTTTAAAAAGGTCATCACAGCCATTTTCATCATTAGGCCCCCAAACAGGAATCTGTGTATTGACCCCCCACCGAAGGTGAAAAAGCCCTGCAACATGATCCATATGATAATGGGTCAATAAAATACCTGTTAACGTATCAGGCGGGAAACGCTCAGCCAAATCAGTCTGCCCAGCATCTAATAATAACGTCACACTGTCTGTTTCAAGCAATAGGCCAGAAGGGCCGCGTCGCTTAGTCTTATCGACTCTAGCTAAATAACAGCTTTTACAGTCACAGCCATAAACGGGAACCTGACGAGCATCACCCGTACCCTGAAATCTTAAGTTCATTGGCAACAACCTCCCGCATTATAGTGCGGTGACACCGCAACACTCTGTGTTCATAATATCGAAGAACGAGTCAACGGCTGCAGACAAGGAACCATTATTATCAATGGTTTGCACATACGAGCCCAGTCCTTCATTTAATTTTTTGGCTCGTTCAATTCGTTTTTCGATTTCTTCTGCCGATTCACGACCGCGCTTAATTAATCTGGCTCTCAAGTCATTAGGGTCAACGTGAATATGTACAGGCACTATAGCATTTGAGTATTTTTCCATTGCGCTGGGTAAGTAGCCTCTCGACCCGTTAAGAATAACGTTTATGCCATTGGCTAACCAATTATCTACCTCTACACCCACACCATAAGAAAAGTTATTAGCCTTCCAATACATTGAAAATGCTTGACTTTCTACTCGCCTACTAAACTCTTCGTCACTCAGCCAGACATGATTCTCGCCTCGTAACTCAGGCCTTCGAGTGATATAGCGGTGTGCTATAAAACAACGCAAGTCCCGATAGAGTCCCTCATTAGAAAGGCGCTCTCGGCAACCCGATAAGATTGAATCCTTACCTGACCCCGATGCACCCATCAGATAAAATAGTCTTCCATGCTCATTTATCATCGCCATTAACCTAGCTTTTTAACTTATCATTATTATTTAATGGGTACCTTAGCATTAATAAACCCTAAGGCCTTTATTCCAGACATGCCTGATCAAAGGATGATCTCCCTCAGATTTGACCCAAGCCAAATCTGCTCGTTTACCCACTTCAATAGCCCCCCTATCACTGAGCCCCACTGATTTTGCAGGTGTATCAGTAACCGTTTTAATCGCTTTGGGTAGATCGTAACCATTTTCAAGCTTAGCTAGCTTGAATGCTGCATCCATCATGCTAGCGGGATAATAATCAGATGAAAGAATATCTAGCACCCCGTTTTCAGCCAGTTCTTTAGCCGCAACATTACCGGAATGAGACCCCCCTCTTACGATATTAGGCGCCCCCATTAA
Source organism: Alkalimarinus alittae (assembly GCF_026016465.1). Lineage (NCBI taxonomy): Bacteria > Pseudomonadati > Pseudomonadota > Gammaproteobacteria > Alteromonadales > Alteromonadaceae > Alkalimarinus > Alkalimarinus alittae. The sequence goes on along the minus strand of NZ_CP100390.1, from coordinate 94,888 downwards.
AACACTCAGGCCATGTTGATGAGACGCTTTAGCGGCCTCAACGGTGGTCGGAAATTCAGCTACTGTCATTCGGTTGTCTCGCGCCTCATCGGCATGAGCAATAGTGGCATCATCATGACTAGCAAGTGGAATATCATTCAAGTGGCAACGATCTACAATAGAGTGACGTGATGAAGCACTATACAGGGCACTCGCCTCCTTTTGTTTACGAATAAACGCCACTAACTGCTCATCACTAAAACCATATTTACCCTGATAATATTCTCGATACTTCTCTTCTTTCACAAATTGGCGCTGCCCAGGTGAGTGATCCATCACCGACACGAGATGAACCATTGGATGATCAACCAGAGCATCAAACAACTCCAAGACTCCGGCATAACTCACCTCGCAACGAAGATGGAGGTAGTGGTTAGCTCGATGAACATTTTCATCTTCTGCTAATTTTAGAGCGCCTATCATATCTTCGAGGTTTTTTAGGCGGCTACTGCCATGAACCACATCCCCCAACGATAATGCATCAAACACAGTGGTAATACCCGATGCGACTATCTGCGCATCGTGGGTCACAACCGCTGAGCGTGAAGGCCACGTTACACCAGGTCTTGGGGTAAAATATTTTTCCAAATTATCCGTATGAAGTTCTACCAGCCCTGGCACCAAAAAATCACCTTCACAGTCAATCGCCCCTTTTACCTGAGAGGTTGATTGTGAAATGTCTTCAATCATCCCATCTTCGCCAACAACAACGGTACCCTTAAACATTTCAGTGGGGGTCACAACAGAAGCATTGGTTAATATCATCTTATTCATAGTGCTTTACTCTACGTCTGTTCTATTAGTCAGGTCGATCAAACGGTTTGCTACCTCTGAACGCACCTCTTCATCGTGAAATATGCCAACTAACGCGGTGCCTTTATTTTTTGCTTCACAAATCATCTCAACGACAACATCTCGATTTTTGCTATCCAGCGATGCCGTTGGTTCGTCTAGCAGTAATATCGGATAGTCTGAAATAAACCCTCGAGCAATATTCACTCGTTGCTGCTCACCACCTGAAAACGTCGAAGGCGCCAGCGCCCAAAGACGCTCTGGTACATTTAGTCGTCTCAATAATGCAGCCGCTCGCGCTTCAGCTTCATCACTCCCAGCCCCTTTCATTCGTAAAGGTTCCATTACCACATCTAAGGTACTCACTCTGGGTATCACTCTCAGAAACTGGCTAACATAACCGATCGTATGCTCTCTTAGTCGCATAATCTGCCGGGGTTCTGCGTTGGCAATATCAATTGTTTGAACGCCGTTATGCACCCAAATCGCCCCTGTTTGTGGTTTGTAGTTAGCATACAATGAGCGCATCAGTGTGCTTTTCCCACTACCTGATGTGCCATGTAGCGCAACACATTCGCCACGTCTGACATTAAAACTTACGTCATCCAATACAGTGAAATTAATCCCACCTTGGTTATGCAATGTGAATTGCTTTGATAGATTCTGAACATCAATCATTACAGTCATGTGAATCACTTCATCCATTTGTTAAGGGGTCAATACTGATGAAACCAGCAATTGAGTATAAGGATGCTGCGGGTCATCCAGTATTTGATCAGTAAGCCCTTGCTCTACGACACGGCCTCGCCTCATCACCATCAGCCGATCGGCTAATAACCGAGCGACCGCTAGGTCATGAGTCACAATAATGACTGACAACTGAAGCTCCATAACAAGGTTGCGTAACAAGTCCAACAATCTTGCTTGCACTGACACATCAAGCCCACCCGTTGGCTCATCCATAAAAATCAAGCGGGGACTGGTCACTAGGTTTCTAGCGATTTGAAGGCGTTGCTGCATCCCTCCTGAGAATGTTCTTGGTTGGTCATCGATTCGGCTTTCGTCAATTTCAACCGCTTTTAACCATTCAAGTGCAACGCTTCGTATATCTCCGTAATGTCGATGACCTACGGCCATTAAACGTTCACCAATATTGGCTCCGGCGCTTACATTCATTCTCAGCCCATCTCGTGGATGCTGGTGTACAACCCCCCAGTCACTCCTTAAAAGTTGTCGTCTTCGCGACTCACTCATACTATAAATATCTGCAACGGAACCTTCTTTTTGATGGTATCGAATACCGCCACTGTCAGGTTGTAAACGCGCAGAAAGCGTTTCAAGTAATGTGGTTTTACCTGACCCTGACTCACCCACAATACCCAGCACCTCGCCAGGATAAAGGTTGAAATCCACATCCATGCAGCCTTTGCCTGGTGCATATAACTTGGTTAACCCTTCAACGGTCAGTAATGGCTGGTCATCTTGCATTTGGATGGCCTGATCAGCAGTCTGCACAAAATCCGTCATTGCATTATTCACAGGTCATCTCCGGTGCGTTGGTTTTATTGGATGCTGAGGTTTCCTTCAAAACGGTTTGTGTTGATCGAGAGTGGCAGTAGTCTGTATCTGAACAGATATAAACTCTTCCACCTTGGTCATCCGTTATCACCTCATCAAGAAAGCTGTTGTTTGAACCGCAAATATCACACTGTTCATCCCATGTCTGAATTTCAAAGGGGTGGTCTTCGAAATCAAGACTCTCTACACGGGTATAAGGAGGAACCGCATAAAGCCTTTTTTCTCGGCCCGCACCAAATAACTGCAACGCTGGAGACTCGCTTAATTTAGGGTTATCAAATTTAGGGATAGGCGATGGGTCCATCACATAATGACCATTCACTTTAACGGGATATGCATAAGTCGTCGCAATATGGCCATAACGAGCAATATCTTCATATAGCTTTACATGCATCACACCGTATTCCTGCAAAGCATGCATCTTTCTCGTTTCAGTTTCACTCGGCTCAATAAAACGCAACGGTTCTGGAATGGGAACCTGAAACACAATCACTTGGTCTTCTTTCAAGGCCGTTTCAGGAATGCGGTGACGGGTTTGAATTAACGTCGCCTCTGCTGTTTTTTCGGTTGTTTTAACCCCTGTTGTTTTAACAAAGAAACGACGAATACTCACGGCATTCGTGGTGTCATCTGCGCCCTGATCAATAACCTTTAACGTATCATCATCACCGATAACCGCCGACGTAAGCTGGATGCCACCCGTTCCCCAACCATAAGGCAACGGCATTTCACGTCCGCCAAAAGGTACCTGATAGCCCGGAATAGCAATGGCTTTAAGAAGCCCTCTTCTGATCATTCGCTTGGTTTGCTCATCAAGATAAGCAAAGTTATAACCCTGTATGGCTTCACTCATGATACAACCTCCTTACTTGCCGAGAACTCCTTACGAAGCCGCCTCAGCAATTCAAGCTCTGACTGAAAATCAACGTAATGAGGTAACTTAAGGTGAGATACAAACCCATTCGCTTCGACATTGTCACAGTGTGAAAGTACGAACTCCTCATCCTGTGCTGCTGATGATTGTTCTTCCCCTAACTCTTTTGCTCGAAGCGATCGGTCAACCAACGCCATTGACATGGCCTTACGTTCACACTGACCGAACCCTAATCCATAACCTCGGGTAAAACGGGGTGCTTCGGTTTTAGAACCACTGAACTGGTTTATCATTTCACACTCAGTGACTTCAATATCGCCAACCTCTACGGTAAAACCTAATTCTTCAGGTACTATCTCAACAGCGACTTCTCCCATGCGAATCTCTCCGGCAAAGGGGTGATTGCGACCATAACCTCGCTGAGTTGAGTAACCCAAGGCCAGTAAAAACCCTTCATCACCTCGCGCTAATGACTGTAAACGAGCAGCCCGATTCGTCGGAAAAGATAATGGCTCTCGTGTGATATCCGTTTCTGTTGCTGAAGACATAGATGGACTAGAAGCTGACTCAATCAACCCTTCATGATTCAACAAGTCGAGAACACGAGGGCAGCCCTCAACAAGGGCTTCAGGTTCCTTAAACTCACAGGCGCTGACATCACTCATAGGCTGAGCCATATCAAGGGTCTGCTCTTCGGCTAATAATTTAAAATCCAACAACCGGTGCGTATAATCATACGTTGGGCCTAATACCTGACCACCTGGTAAGTCTTTATAAGTTGCTGAAATACGGCGATCTATAGACATATCAGCCGTTTCAATAGGCTCTGACTGACCTAATCTTGGTAACGTTGTTCGGTAGGCCCGAAGTAAAAAGATAGCTTCAACTAAATCTCCACTTGCCTGTTTAATCGCCAACGCAGCAAGCTCAGGGTCATAAAGTGAACCTTCTGTCATTACTCGAGCAACGGCTAACTTCAACTGCTGCATAATCTGCTTAACTGACAACTCAGCAATGTCTCGATCACCTCGACGCTGCTCAGCTAATAGTTGGTGAGCGTTATCAATTGCTTTTTCGCCGCCTTTAACCGCTACATACATGATGACGCTCCCTTATTGATACTTGACTCCACCACATTAGATTGGGTTAACTGAGTGCTTCTAGGTAACGCCATTAACTGATCTGCATGGGTAAAAATAAAGTCATACCCCATAGGAAAGCGCTGCTGGTTATTCTTTAAAAGATCAATATGCTGCTGATGAATACCGGTAATACCAACAGATCGAAGGCCTTTAATACCCGGGCCTCGCAACTCAATATCACCTTTTTCCTGCAACCCCTCAGATTCAATAATCAACGTTGGAAAGCGATCAGGGTACTCTTCTGTACCTTGCTTATAGCTTTCAAGGTCTTGCCATTCCGATAATTTAATAAATACAAAATCGGCATCGAGTGGTGATGATGTCAGCCGGCAACCGCAATAAAAGCGTAAGTTATCAATAAATTCGCGGCTTGATAGTTGAGGTGAAACCCACACTGAAATATCTTGATCAATTAACGTCAATGCCACACTAAACGTTGCGGATGAAATATTGCCAGTGGTGTTGAGTGGCTCAAGTGTCACCAAAAAACCTGGCTCAGACATCGCCTTCATAATTTTTCTAAAGCAATGCTGTGCATCAATGACCTCATTCTGAAACCCATGCCACAAACCCTGCGTATTAATTGCGCCATGACTCTCAGGTGCTATAGATGATTGCATTGTCACTCCCCTCTCACCATCGTAAAGAAATCAACTTTTGTAGAGGCCGCAGCCTTTGAACGCTTATCTCGTGCCGCCTGCCAAGCTTTATGAAGTGGCTTTAACCAACCGTCCACTAGCTCGACATGCTGGCTTAGATCATGCTCGTTCGTATCTTGTAAGAGCGCATCAAACGAGGCCGCCAGCTCTGCATGTCGCTTGCTCCGACCCTTAACGTAGCCAAACCCTGATGTGCCATTTTCTAGCTCAACCACACAACGAGTCATAGTCATTTCACCTAAGTTAAAGGGCGTTCCACTACCTCCAGCACGACCACGTACCATCATTAGCCCTATTTCAGGCGTTCGAATAAACCTCGTTTTTGGCGGATGCTCCATTGCCTTCCAACGACGTTCAAGTTCATCAACAGGTGCCTTGGATAGCACGCTCATCCATTGCTGACGCGGAGTTTTATCCACTTTCTGTGTGTCAGCAGCCTGCTTTTTAACATCTAGTGTCATTTCAAATGTCCTAACGGCTAAGCCATTACTCTTCTGGGTTAATTTTCATTTCAAAAACGTCAGACCGGCTTCTTGAAACTGAATATTCAATAATCTCATTACTCTCTTTTAACCTGTTGTTCGAACGAACAATGATCAGAGGTAAACTACGAGAGCATTTCAGTTGTAATGCCTCCGCTCTTGTAGGAAGGCTGGCACCAATCAAACTTTGGTCTCGCCTTATTTTTTTCTGATACTGCATCTCTATCCACTGATGTAATGAGCCTTCCTTAAACGTCTGAGCAATACCCGGCAATAAATGGGATACTAAATAATGACTAATCAAACAGACGGGGGCTTGCTCAATACAACGGACTGTTTCGATATGAGTAATGGGAGTACCTACCTCCACCCACATCCGTTTAGCCAATTTAATATCTGCGGATATTTCACGTATAGAAATCACCTCACAACTTGCCTGTAGACCTATATCTTCAAGGGACTCAGTAAATCGACCTTTGGATCTAAGGCTATATTCAATTTTATTGTCTACCACCATGGTGCCCTTACCATGCTGTCGTAATAACAACCCCGCATTGACCAGCTCATCAACCGCTCTTCGCAAGGTATGGCGGTTAATCGAAAACCGTTCGGCTAATTCCATTTCAGATGGTAGAAACTGCCCACTATCAAAATGATTTCTGATGTCACTCTCTAGTGCTTCAGCGACCTCTAAGTAAACGGCCATGTACCAGATCTCCCCACTCTCTAGCGATCATAATTCCCTTAACCTTGTCTAGAGGTATAGATGTCTAGACAATCCTGATAAACCAAAAACCTTTTTCAAGGTTTTTGGTTTTATATAAACTGTCTACGGATCTGCTGAGATAACATATCTAACAGGGTTACAGTGGCAATGATGACAATCATCACGGCACAGGTTTCAGCGAACATGAAGCCTCGAACACTTTCCCATAAAATAACGCCGATACCACCCGCTCCAACCATACCAAGCACGGTAGCGGACCTGACATTCGACTCAAAGCGATAAAGAGAGTATGAGATCCAGAGAGGTAAAACCTGCGGAATCACACCATAAATCACTTCTTGTAAACCTGAGGCGCCAGTGGCTCTAATGCCTTCAACAGGCCCCTTATCAGTTGCTTCTACAGCCTCAGAGAAAAGCTTTGCCAATACCCCTGTTGTATGAATAAATAAGGCTAAGACACCCGCAAATGGGCCTAACCCAACGGACACAACAAACAACATAGCAAAGACCATTTCGTTAATGGCACGAAAGGCATCCATAACTCGCCGCGTTGGTTGATAAACCCACCAAGGAACAATATTCTCAGAAGACATAATGCCGAGAGGGATAGCCAAAATAACGGCTAATACCGTTCCCCAAATTGCAATTTGAATCGTTATTAGCATTTCACTTAAATGAAGCTTCCACTGAGAAAAATCAGGTGGAAAAAAATCTGCAGCGAATTCGGCCATATTTCCGGCATCGTTAACCAAGCTTGCGGGGCGCATCTCTGCTCCCTCCCAAGACCAAGCCAAAATTAAAAAAGCAATCGCCCAGATAATCCAATGGCTCCAATGCTTTTTAGGTGGCGCCACATCAATATTGGGATGTTTATCTGCTGTCATCACATGTTGCATAATCAATCTCTTTAACAACTGAGCGGAGGTACAAGCCCTCCGCAGCTACTTGATTCTTACCGGTTGATTATTTACGAGCATCTAATGCAGCAAGACGACGCTCAAGGGCACCCAACTGAGCATCAATTGAAGCCGTTTTTTCTGCTTTTTCAGCATCTGACAATGAGTCATTGTTTTGTATTTTTAGCTTATTCTTATAAAGAACTAACTGACGGATAGGTAATAACTGATCATCACTTGAGGCAATAAAAGGAGCCCATTGAAGGTCAGCAAGTACTTTTTCTTCATGCTTATCCCCTCTTGTTCCATACTTAGTGAAAAAGCTATATAGCTTGGCCTTAACTGACTCAGGCAAATTCTTACGCCATACAATAGGGTCAGCAGGGATTAAAGGAGACTTCCAAATAACTTTTACTTGGCTAGCCTTTTCAGGGTTAGTAATTTCTAAACGACGAAGGTTCTCAGTATTGTTAGTTGCAAAATCAACTTGCTTGTTCGCAACAGATAATAAGTTAGCCTCATGACCCGCATTCAATACACGTTTAAATGCTTTTTTAGGATCAACCTTATTCATTGCAAAAACATAATAAGATGGGATCAAAAAACCCGATGTAGAATTTGGATCACCATTACCAAAAGTCAATTCCTTGCTGTTTTTAAAGATATCTTCAAGTTTATTTAAATGGCTATCTTTATGAGCAACCAATAGACCCCAGTATCCTGGATTACCATCAACATCTACAGTTTGTGCAAATATTTCACCACCCGCACGGTCAACAGCTTCCATAGCAGATTTGTTGCCGTACCAAGCGATATCAACCTTGTCAAAGCGCATTCCCTGAATGATTCCGGCATAGTCAGACGCAAAAAATGGCTTTACTTCAACCCCCAATTCTTTCCCCATATCATTAAGGAAAGGCGTCCAAACCGCTTTCAAATTTTGACTGGATTCGGTGGAGATAATACCGAAATTAAGTGTTTTCATTTGCTCTGCAAACGCAGTACTCACCAATGTAACGACCATCATAGTAGCGATCATTAAGCGCTTTGTTATCCGTAAAATCATTTTCGACTCCTGAAAGTCATTAAGTTTTAATAAAATTTTAACTTGAAATAATTCATTCTGAGACGATCACTACAACCTTCTCAACCTGCTTCAGCAAAAGCCATCGATCCAGAAATACCTAGATCAACTGACCCTTTCTCTGAATCTTTATGTGCTTCTTGAGTATCAACAGATAACTGAGAAGCACCGTAAATATTAGCGAGCCGCTTATCGCTTAGTTCTTCACTTGGCCCATCAAAATACAGTTCGCCATTTTTTAGGGCGACCGCTCTTCCACAGTACTTTCTTGCGTATTCCACTTGATGAAGCGTCACAATGACGGTTTTTCCATCTTTCTCATTTATGTCTTTAAGAATATCCATTACGATGCGCGAGGACTCTGGATCTAAGGACGCAATAGGTTCATCAGCAAGGATTATTTCTGCTTTCTGCATTAATGCTCTAGCAATAGCAACCCGTTGCTGTTGACCACCGGATAGCGTATCAGCCCGTTGATAGGCATACTTCTCCATTCCCACTCGAGCTAACGCTTTAAGTGCAAGGCTTCTTTCTTCTTGAGTAAAAATACCCAACGTGCCTCTCCAGCTAGAAATGCGGCCTAAACGACCCATTAACACGTTATTAATAACGCTCATGCGATTAACTAGATTAAACTGCTGGAAGATATAACCGATTTTCGCGCGTGAATGGCGTACGGTATGAGCAAGTTTTCCCTGCTTTTGAATGGTTTCACCTAAAATGGACACCGAACCTTGCCCACCTCGGTCCCCCCAAGTTAACCCAGCCATATGTCTTAACAGAGTCGATTTACCGGATCCGGAAGGCCCTATTAACGCAACCATTTCACCCTTTAAAACAGACAGATCTATGCCTTTTAGTGCCCGATTAGAACTATTAAATGTTTTATGAAGTGATTTTATCTGTACGACGTTATCCATCTCTTCCTCGCTTACTTGTCTAAGCAAGTTGGAAATTTATTAACCAACTTGTCTAGACATCATGCGAGAAGAATGTGACAGTTTCTTTTAGGGAATATTAAGATAAGATGAACAAATAATGACATTAAAAAGACAAACCTATAGCCATTGGCTTAGCTAGCACCAATGGTTCTTCTAGGTACTGCTTCGTTAGCTTTCCATGAGTATTATAGCTAGTAACGGCATTTACTTTTATCGAGTGTGAGGGTCGATATTATGAATAGTGACCGTCGAAAAGCCTTTCACTTTAAAACCGCTAGACATATATAGTTCAGTATAACTGGGCACATAAACCGTCTGACCAGTACTTTTGGTAAGCGAATCATGTGACCAGACTTTAGGCTTAGCATGATAGCCATCGCCATAAGCAGCGATCGAGTGAACACTCTCATGTTTCGTTCTCCCAGTTACACTTACTAGATTATTTTGATGTTAGTGTATCCAACCTCAAAAAACCATAACCCTGAGTATTTGTAGGCGCTGCACGTTGCTGCAATCATCACCCAATCGGGGCTAAGCGCCCCACCCCCTCTTACTATAGACTCATCTTTTCAAAAGAGAGAAACGACATAAACCTTCAGGCCGTTTATGTCGTTTCTTTCGAAGGTTTTTATAAGGGCCTCCCTACAATATTAGCCCTATCGTATAGCGGTAAACATGACTAACGTTCGGCGTCATGTTTACCGCTTTTTTTTGCTTTTAATTCTTCAATTATCTCAAAACTTCTCATAACCTGAGCCGTTGCTATACTCAATAAAGATATATTCAACCGTTGAGTAGTTAATGCCTAACAATAAGTTATCACCCCGCCCCAAATCAACACTGGTTAACGCAGGCTACCCCGCGAGAGTCATGGCTTGCTTGGTGGTTATAGGCATACATCTATCTCTATTTTATAGCTCTTCGAACCCATTTTTATGGGCCTTTATCATTAGCCACACACTCATTTACCCTCATTTAGCATACTTTCTATCATCCAAAAAACAGCACGAACAACGCAATATACTATTTGACGGTTTTTTATATGGCTGCTGCATAGCACTTTGGGGATTTAGCCCGCTATCAACTGTCGCGTTTATTAGCGGTATGTGGATGACATCCTTTACCGCAGGCGGTGTTAACCTGCTATTAAAAAGCATACTCACGATGTCTGCAGGAGCCTCAATCTGCGTATCTATAATAGGGTTTGAGTATCGAGATACGCTGCCGTTAATCTCGACCCTAATCACCTCAATTGGCTTATTAGGGTTTGGGTTATCACTAGGCTATGCGGTGGTAAAAATAAATACCGACCTTATCAAAGCGCAAAAAAAATTATCTAAGCAAACGGAATTAATGCAAGAAACCAGTGAATTGGCTTACGCGGTTAATGCCCACCTTGAACTCGACACGATCATGCATCGCGTTATTGAAACACTGAACCGTCTGCACCCATTTGAGCAAGTGTATATAACCTTGATAGACAAAGACCAACAAAACCTCGTCATGATAAAGAGTTACGGTGACACATTGAGTGACTACGAACACGCTCAATTTGAAGGTTTTAAGCTATCATTGACACATGATCGAAACAGCATTTTTGTTGCGCCAATTTTGCAAAATAAGACGCTTTACCTTAAACGACTGAGCTCTGAGTTTGTTGCCCAAACGGGCTGCGCCATTGATATAGAACTTTATGAAGCTAAGCCCGCTAAAAGCATTATTTATTTCCCGCTTTCCGTCGAAGGAAAGGTCGTTGGTGGTTTAGGCCTTGTTAACTACCAAACCCCATTAGATATCGACGAAGATGATATAGAGAGAATATCTAACTATTTGGTTCAAGTCGGAACAGCTATCCGAAACTCACAACTTTTTGAAGAAGTACAAAAAGCCAGTGACTCAGCGCTAATAGCAAAACAAGCCGCCGAAACATCAGAAGCCGCTAAAAGCCACTTTTTAGCAAATATGAGTCACGAAATCAGAACGCCAATGACAGCGATTATTGGATACTCCGAGTCTCTACGAGACGACGATATTTCAGCAGAAGAAAAACAGCATTTTGTTGATACCATCATCAGAAGTGGCAAACACCTTCTCACGATTATTAACGATATCCTTGATCTATCTAAAATCGAAGCTCATAGACTTGAAGTAGAACAATTAGCGGTTCCGCTCGTGAACTTAATAAGGGACTTAAAAGCACATGTTAGCCTTAAAGCTGAAGAGAAAGGCCTCTCATTTAATATCTCGCCTATTTTTCCCTTACCGTCTTATTTCATATCAGACCCCACACGCATCAAACAGATTTTATTTAACCTTGCCAGTAATGCCATAAAATTTACCAACCAAGGGTCGGTCAATATTTTGATTCGCTACGAAGAAGAGTCAGACACACTTTACTTTGAAGTAAAAGATACAGGTATTGGCCTAACACCCGAGCAACAAAAGCGTGTGTTTGACCCGTTTGTACAAGCTGACGGCTCTACTACTCGAAAATACGGTGGAACAGGGCTAGGCCTATATATTTCAAAACAATTGGCAAGCTTGTTAAAAGGAGAGCTTTATGTCGATAGCCAGCCTGGGCTAGGCAGTGAGTTTGTGCTAGCAATACACCCTGGTAACTTGTCAGATGTGGAGTGGCTTAAGAGTACCATCAGCCTAGACAACGAAATGAAAGCGGCTGATTTAATGAACCCTTTTGATGAAATTAAGTTAAGCGGTAACGTGCTAATTGCAGAAGATAATATTGAAAATCAAGCGCTGCTAACACACATTCTTAATAGAATGGGGCTTGATATTGTAATGGTAAACAACGGTATAGAAGCGTTAGAACAAGTCGCTAAAGCAAACTTTGACCTCATTTTATTAGATATTCAAATGCCAGAAATGGGAGGAGAAGAAGCGGCAACAACACTCAAAGCCCAAGGCATAACAACACCGATTCTGGCTCTCACAGCCAACGTTATGCCATATCAAGTACAAAATTATCGCAAAATTGGCTTTGTAGATTTTATTGCGAAACCATTTGAGCGTCAGCACTTTTATCAGGTTCTAAAAAAATATTTAGCCGAAAAACAGTATAAACTGAGCGGACGCGTTCTCATTGCCGATGATAATCCGGTAAACTTAAAGCTACTTAAACGCCAAATAGAACATCTAGGTGCGCAGATTGATGTCATCACGGCTGAAGATGGTACCGAAGTGATAGAGCAGATAAACCATCATTCATTTGATCTCATTCTGCTAGATATGGAAATGCCTGTCGTGGGAGGCGTTGAAGCGTTAACAACATTACGCAACAACGGTAACACCACGCCAATCTATATCGTTACAGGCAATACATCGGTTGAAGATATAGCATACTGTCAGTCAAAAGGCGCAACCGGACATATTGCAAAGCCGATCAATCAACAGACATTGCAAAAAACGTGTATAAAACACTTAGAGGAAACTTGATACCTCTAACGGCTAAAGCAGTGGTGCACTTAATCACTAATTTTTCCACTCTAAACAAGGATCTGCATGAACTGGGACGCTATCATTAAAGAGTTTATTACATTATGGGTGGTCATCGACCCTATTGGCTCTATCCCTGTTTTTATTGCAGTCACGGTAGGGCTAAAAGCTTCGGTGCAACGCAAAATTGCTTTCAAAGCGGTATCGATTGCAGCGATTATATTACTTTTCTTTCTTACCTTAGGTCAGCTGCTGCTTGAGAAACTCAGTATTTCGCTTGATGCGTTTCAAATTGCAGGGGGAATTGTGCTGTTTTTGTTTGCCTTAACGATGATATTTGGTGAAGGTAAGCCCGAAGAAGAAAAGAAACAAATTCAAGGAAGTGTTGCGAATTTAGCTATATTCCCACTGGCTATTCCTTCGCTGGCATCACCGGGTGCAATGCTGTCCGTTGTGATGCTAACCGATAACCACCGACACTCTTTAGAAGAGCAGATCATCACCGCGCTAGTGATGCTTTCGGTGCTTATTTTCACGCTGGTGTTGTTCTTATTAGCTAGCCCGATTCAACGTGTTATTGGCAACGCGGGGGCCAGCATTATTAGCCGAGTGATGGGGCTTATTCTAGCATCTGTCGCTGTCGATAATATACTCGCCGCTATTACAGCTTATTTTGCCCTAGGCTAATTATCAGAGACCTCTTCTACCACCCGGCCCTGACTGCTTAGTGAGTAACCCTGCGTACCAGATGTTGCTAACATGCGCGACTCGATTAAAGGTGCCACAACAGGTTGAGCAGCCGTCCAGCGCACAATAAAGTTAGCACCAGAACCATCAAAGCCCTTCTCATACCTAACAAAATAGTTCTTCGAAGCAAATGAAGCTAGCACTAATGGTTCTTCCAGGTACTGCTTGGTTAGCTTTCCATGAGTATCATAGCTGGTAACCGCATTTACTTTAATCGAGTGGTGAGGGTCGGTATTATGAATAGTAACCGTCGAAAAGCCTTTCACTTTAAAACCGCTAGACATATATAACTCAGTATAACTGGGAACATAAACCGTCTGGCCGTTACTTTTGGTAAGCAAATCATGTGACCAGACATTTAGGCTTAGCATGATAGCCGTCGCCATAAGCAACGATCGAGTGGACACCCTCATGTTTCGTTCTCCCAGTTACACTTACAAGACTATTCTGATGTTAGTGTATACAACCTCAAAAAACCATAACCCTGAGTGCTTGTAGGCGCTGCACGTTACTGCAATCATCACCTAGTCGGGGCTAAGCGCCCCTCCTACAAAAGTACAATCAACCTATAATCAACGAAGATTATTTATCAGCCAACAACTTTTTATTGATAGATGGCAATCGACCACCATGTCGAATAAAGTCTGCGTAACCGCCAACATATTCGTTAACCACGCCATCACCTTCAAATACGATACTGCTAGTGACCACGTTGTCGAGGAATTCACGGTCGTGGCTGACCAATAATATAGTGCCATCAAACTCAAGCAGAATCTCTTCCAGTAGTTCAAGCGTTTCCATATCAAGGTCGTTTGTAGGTTCATCCAATACCAGTACGTTGGCAGGCTTACTGAACAAACGCGCTAGAATCAAACGATTTTGTTCACCGCCCGAGAGCGCGCTCACTGGCTGGCGGATACGTTCAGGCGTGAACATGAAGTCTTGCAAATAACTAATCACGTGGCGATCTTTGCCGTTAATCGTGATGAACTCACGGCCTTCTGCCATATTTTCAATCACGGTTTTGCTCAGATCTAATTGGTCACGTAGCTGGTCAAAATAGGCCAGCTCCATCTTGGTCCCAATTTTCACGCTACCTGCATCAGGTTGTACTTGCCCTAACAATAATTTTAACAGCGTTGATTTACCCATACCGTTGGCGCCGATAAAACCAATACGATCACCGCGCATAATAACGGTAGAGAAATTCTCTACAATTTTTTGACCATCATAGGTTTTTGATAAATTCTCGACTTCCACTACAATTTTGCCAGACCGACTCGCCGTTTCCACTGCAAAATTAGCCTTACCTTGACGCTCGCGACGTTGGCTACGTTCATCACGCATTTTCTTTAGGTCACGTACTCGGCCTTCATTACGGGTTCGACGGGCTTTAACGCCTTGGCGAATCCATATTTCTTCTTGTGCTAAGCGCTTATCAAACTGACTATTGGCTGTTTCTTCTGCCGCTAACTGCTCTGCTTGGAAGGTCAAGAAGCCCTTATAATCACCATCCCAATAACGCAAATTGCCACGATCAATCTCGATAATTGAAGTCGACATACGCTGCAAAAAAGCACGATCGTGAGTCACTAGCATCAACGCGCCACGAAACGACTCTAGCTGCTTCTCTAGCCATTGAATGGTAGGAATATCAAGGTGGTTTGTCGGCTCATCCAGTAGTAATAAGTCCGGCTCACTGACCAATACACGCGCCATCGCAACTCGACGACGCCACCCGCCAGATAGCGACTTCATCGGCGTATCTGCAGGCAGATCCAAGGCTTCGATAATCGAGTCGATCTTTTGACCAAAGCTCCAACCATCTTTCGCTTCAAGCTGATCTTGAACGCGGGTTAGCTGCTTCATGCTCTCATCATCAAAATCACCCATAACCAGATGGTGATACTCTTTTAAAAGCGCGCCAACCTCAGCCAAACCGTCCGCTACGATGTCATAAACAGTCGATTCATCAGCACTGGGTAGGTCCTGAGTTAGATAACCCACGCGAATACCAGGACGAATCCACAGCTCACCGCTGTCGGGGATATGTTGACCATCCAGCATTTTCATAAAGGTAGATTTACCTGCGCCATTGCGGCCCAAGATACCTGTGCGCTGGCCACGATGGACAGTCAGGTTAATTTTATCAAAGAGTATATGAGTGCCAAATGCGAGAGAAACATTTGTGAGAGACAGTAAAGGCATGGAGTCTGGTTACCAGCAAAAAATAAGGGGGGTGATTATCCCATACTTTAGTTAGAGTTCCTTTATTAAATCGAAAAAGCGATGTAATTGATTACTAGTATCCTCCCAGAAACGACCATCATTCCCGAGAAGGCGGGAATCCATGACCTCGATCTACACTAAAACACTGGATCCACGCATTCGCGAGGATGACAAGAAGGCACAATTAGGTGTTTCAGGGTAGGCTCCAACTAGAGCAGATAAACCATCTTTCCAGAAAACAAACCCATGGGATGAGCACATATTACCTTTGGCTTATAAAAACAACCATAATTAAACTTTAAGTTTAATTATGGTAATGAGCGTTTTGCATGAAGCTAAAACTTCGGCGCTTTTGTGGAGGCCGGGCTTCTCTAGTAAGTCTATTGGTCTTTTGTACACCTCAACAAAAAGTAATGGCAAAGTTTGCCATTACTGCATAAACTAATAGGATAAATAGACAGCCTTATAGGAGCATTCGTCATGGCAACAATGAATATATCCCTCCCTGACCCTATGAGGGATTGGGTTGAATCTCAGTCAAAAGAAGGCTCTTATGCGAATAATAGCGATTACGTGCGAGACTTAATTCGTAAAGATCAACGTCAGTCTGAAAAACGTAAAGCTATGCAAGATGCAATTACCAAAGGCATTGGAAGTGGTGAGGCTAAACCTTTTAATAAGGAAGCTTTCAAGCAGCGTATGCAGGATAAGCTATAAGTGAGTAGTTTTAGATTACGGCCCGAAGCCGAAAGTGATTTAGAAACTATATGGTTATACACAGAGCAAAATTGGGGTATTGAGCAAGCACACGCCTACATTGATGGCATGGTTGACATATTTCAGCTTTTATCTAACAACCCACTAATGTGCCCCGAAAGAAGTGAGTTTACCCCTGCCGTACGTATTCATCATCATGCTTACCATTTAGTTGTTTTTGTTTTGTCCGATGCAGGGATTGATGTAGTGCGCATTCTGCACGAGTCAATGGACATTGACACACAGCTTACCTTTTAAGCCAAATATACAATGTAGTGGCCAGACCTGAGCGACTACAGATAAAAACCGCTTACAAAATCCCCAACTGCAACTCATAAACCGGCTCTGCCGTTGGGTCACTCGCATCCATCGTCAATATCATTCTGCTCTCGCCGGTGGGCGTATAACCGGCCCCTATTACTTGTTTTATCAACCGTTCCCAAGCGGCAGGTAGCTCTTGTGCAGGGCCGTTGAATGTCAGGTAAGCACACTTGAAGGCCGCTTCTTTTTTAGCTCGATAAGCGCCTTTATTTCTGGGTTTGCCTTGATAGGGAAACGCGAGGCGGAATGTTAGGGGTTCGCCTGCTGCCAGACGTTCTTCAGAAGCACCACTCTCAAACACTATATGCAGTGGCCCGTCGATGGAGCCGCCCGACTTCACTAATGCAACACCTGCTCTAAACGCGTTCTTTTTAATCGAGGCGGCTATCTCTTCGGCCTTAACCGATAGATTTAAGCCATATAGCGACTGAGCGTCTATGGTTTTGATCTCTACCGGTTTACTCTCTACCGCTTCAGTGTCTTGTTGATCTTGATTACTTTCAGCCACGCTAGCGGTCACTTCAGCCTTTGGCTGCCGTTTAATATTGGCGTATCTCACCTTACGGTCTTGAGGATGACAAGGGCCTGTTATCTCTTTCAGCTCTGCATCAGTAGCCGGTTCAGCCTCCATAAACTCAAGCCATTGCCGTGCTTTTTCGCCTTTGCCGCCGAGTAGTGTTGCATTAATAAATGAGCGTCGTGCCGTTGTTTTATCGCCTAATTTGAGCTGACTAACCCCTAACAACAGATTAGCTTGGCTAACATATTTATCTGCCAATACGTTACGACAGGCCGCTAGCATAGTGCGGTTCATATCTTTCCACTGCGACTGTTCCATCTGCAGTTGAGCAAGCCTAATAAACAGATCGGTGTCGTGGATTAAGTGGATAGATTGCTTTAGCGAATCCGCAGCCTTTTCTTTCTCTCTGGCTTGTAACCAATACTCGAAGATGCGCTTTCGGTGTTGCTCATTGTCTTCTATCTCACCCTGAGCAATCGCCTGCTCTAGTGTTCTCGCGCCTTTTTCTGCGGCTTGATTGGCTACATATAAGTCTGCCAACAATAGAATATCTTGTGATTCAAACGGCAATTTCTTTTGTCGTGCTAAGGCGAGCTGATCAAGCGCGGGTTTGTGCTTATTTTGGGCTAGTAATATTGAGGTTAACTGCCGCCAGTATTTGATTGTTTGTGGATGTAGATAAATCAATCGTTGTAATACTTTCTCGCTTTGTGGATAACTGCCTGCTTTATAGTAAAGCGCTAGCATCTGATTAAGCTGCTGTTCGCTGAGATCAGTTTCAGTCGGCGGTATTTTATCGAGTGTTTCAACGGTTGATAGATAGTCCTGCAGTCCAAAATATGACTGTGCCAATAGTAATTGTGAGTCGAGCTCTAATGTTTGCAGTTGCTTAAATGTCGCAACGGCCTGCTCATACTGTTCTTCGAGCACATACACGCCGGCCAACTCTTTTAATAGTTCTTGATTGGCGACACTTGAAAGCCCTTCTGCCTCTAGCGCTGTGTTGTAAAACGCTATCGCCTTTGCGTAGTCTTTTTGATTAACGTATTGATGAGCCAAATAGCGGCCAGTGCTGGACTTGCCATACGCATCCGTCATGCTATTGAGCTGCTGTTCTAGTTCTTGTAACGAGAGGTTGGCTGTTTCATTGAGCTTTTTGTTGGGGTCTAAGTAGAGTTTACTGCGATAAGTTTCAGCCGCAACGCCTTGGCTGAGTGATAGCATGATGGCTAGCACCGCGATTAACCTTGGTGAATTTAAAAACGGCCTGTTCCACTCGTGCATGATGCTCATTGGTAGGCCACATTATCAGGATAGTGCTTCCAATAGAGCGAGACTTTTTGCGTTAGTATCATGTCACCTGAATAGCCTTTGATGGCACTAACATTGTAGCGCCATAGGCCAACGGCTCGCTTAACCTCTTCTTCAAAAATACCTTTTGGGTTGGCATCGAGCATAAGGATATTACGGGTATAACCCGATTTATCGACGGTAAACGCGACCAATACCCAGCCATTGAGTTTGTTTTCCCACGCCAGTTTAGGGATGTTCGGTCGACGGGTCGTATATGGTGTTATTTCTACATAGCCTTGGCTGTCTTTTCCCTCATCAAACACGCCCAACCCTTGGCCTGTCACCGGCATCGCCCAATCACCTGCTGATGAGCCTACATTGATAGACAAAGACCCCATATCAACACTCGGCATGGCCTGATCTACCTGAGCCACTGGCTCAACCGACACGGCTTGTAAGGTGTCCATCTTAGGTTCTTCCTTCACCTCTGATATGGGCTCAGGTTCAGGCTCGGGTTCTAATGTTTTGGGCTTGGGTTGCTCTCGATATAGGTCTACAAACGCGGCTAGCTCGACCGTTTCCACCGCATCATTATCGGCATGAATCAGGTTTTGCATAAATAGAAATATAGCGAGGGTAATCAGCATTGAAAGGCTAAGAATAACCAGCACTTTGCTGATTTTATATAATGGCTGAAGAGGGTTAGCAGGCATTGTCATCAGATCAACTACGGCGCGACGCTGTTCGCCGCAATGGCGATTTTGTCGATGCCTGCCAGACGGATTTGATCCATTACCGCCACCAAAGTGCGCGTGGCCGCATCCTGGTCTGACTGAATCACCACAGAGCCTTCTGGGTTTTCGGCATGCAGCCTTGCCACTACGGTTCTTACCGAGCGAATATCAACGGGGCGTTTATCAATCCAAATTTCGCCTTCTGCGTTAATCGCAACAAACACATTGGCTTTCTCTTGCTTCGAGGCGGTTTGCGCTTTGGGGGTGTTCACCGTAATGCCTGACTCTTTGACAAACGAGGTGGTGACGATAAAGAAAATCAACATAATAAACACGATATCGAGCATTGGTGTCATATCCAGCTCGGCATCTGATTTATTAGTGTTGTGTCGTCTTGCGGTCATAAGTTAAGTCGTCTTGCAGTCATAAAAAGTCCATTAAAGCAGCATCAGTTTATCTGCTAATTTGCTAGTTTCGTTATCGGCTATTTGCTTTAACCTAACCGAAAAATAGTATCCCGAGAGGGCTACCACCAGCCCTGCCATCGTGGGAATGGTCGCGAGGTAAACGCCTTGAGCCATACTTTGCGCATTACTCGTTCCATTGACGGCGATAATCTCAAACACTTTAATCATGCCCGTGACCGTGCCTAACAACCCTAACAATGGGCACAGAATAATTAAGGTTTTGATGACTGATAATCGAGCATGTAGCTGAATGCGTACTTCTGAAATAATGCCTTCCCGAATTTTATACGCTCGCCATGATTGATGATCACTCCGCCTTTGCCAATCCACAATGGTTTTTTTAGCCAGCTGAGGAAAGCCCATCTTATAAAACCAATAGCGATCAACAATGCACAGCCAAAGCAAAAAACAGGTCGCGAAGACGGCCCAAATAATCGGCCCTCCTTGCTCAATAAAGGCCTGTATATCATTCAGCGAATGCAGTATCGACGTAACTAAAGTCTGCATATCAGCCCGTTAACCTTCATTGGGTTTATCGAGATTAGAATTAGATTTCGATTCCATCAACCGCGCCATAATGCCTGCACTTTGCTCATCAAGTCGCTGCACCATATTGCCGGATAACGACGACACCAAGCTGTGACCAAATAACAGAGGAATAGCCACAACCAACCCTAGTACGGTGGTCACCAATGCTTGTGAGATGCCGCCTGCCATTAATTTGGGGTCACCACTACCAAACAGGCTAATCGCCTGAAAGGTGACGATCATGCCCGTTACTGTACCCAGTAATCCTAACAAAGGGGATATAGCCGCCAGCAGTTTGATAAGATTATGGCTACGTTCAAGCCGAGGTATTTCAGCCAACACCGCTTCATCGAGCGTATATTGAATTTTATCGTCTTCCGCTTTAAAACCAGCGGCACTGAGCAGCACCCGACCCAGTGGGTTTTTGTTAGAGGGTTGATCAAGCCGCGCTCGCTGACGACGCATCGCTAAGTGAATAACCGCTAAGTAAAGCGCACGCCATAAGGTGATCAACAAGCCTAATAGACCAATGCCGATAATAATATAACCAATAATGCCCCCCTGCTCTACACGCTCCTGCAACGTCGGCACATAGGTCATTAAGCCCATCAAACTGCCGCCTGTCGGGTCAATAACGACAGGAAGCACTTGACCAGATGAGGCTAAAAACGCGTCGGCATCTCTTACATATCGACTGGAAGGTTGGCGACTCAGCTCAAGCAATTCGCCGGTTTCAGGTATATAACGTAAAAAATCTCCTTCACTAAAGGCGGTGAAAGTACCCACACGTAAAATAGGCCGGTTTTCCACATGGCCATCGCGAGTGACCACGGGGCCCTCAAAACTGACAATCTTGCCTGACTCGGTCATTTCTTCTTGCACTAACAACCAGAGCTGTTCCAGGTCTTGCATACTCGCTAAGCGTTCCGTTTGCAGTAACGCGGCCAACTTTTCAGTACGTTCTGGTTTCTGCGCGGTCACCATTGAGTCTTTTAAGGCGGCTGAGAAGTCACCGGCCATGGCGGTATAAATACTGTAGATATCCCCTAGCTCTTGCTTCTTTTTAAGCAAGGCTTGCTGCGCTTGCTTGATCCGTTCAGCATTCTCGGTGGTCTGTTTTTTGAGTGGGTTGTTACCTTTCTGTGAAGCTTCAAATTGTTTCTTGGCCTCCGCTAACAGCGCTTGTTGGCGGCTTTTCTGCTCTATAAACTTCTGTTCTCGCTGCTTGTTTAGCTGTGCTTCTTGCTGGCGATTTTGTTTAACGGTTTCAAGTAGTTCATCTAAGTTGCTAATCGGCTGAGACGGGCTAGCAGGCTGCTGCGCTAATAACAGGCTAGGCAACGAAAACAACATCACTAATAGAATAGACGATACGTTGATTGAGGTTTTCATTCAGGCTTCACCATCGGCAACTGCAATAGTTGCGGTGCGACTTGGTTGCCGGCGACGCGGATAGCATCTGAGATATTTCGTCCAAACGCTGCAGGTAATACTTCCCACTCGCGAGACGCCATATTCCAGTAAGCCGAGGTTGCGCCATCCAGGGTTCGATAATAAAGCGCTACCCGGCCAATTCTCAAGAACTCAACCGATAGGCTTTCGCCTTCGACGTCTAAACTATCGCGATACGTTTCCACCGAGCGGCCATAATCATTTTCAATTTGATACGCTTCTAGCAATAATCGATATTTATCAGGCAGTGATAGGCTGGGGTTTCTTAAATGCTGCTTGAGTTGAATCACCCCGTTCACCCGTTGTTCCTGATGAAACGGCAAATCCAATACCACAAATTTCTCTAATGAATCAGCCATGCTGTTCATCAACGGCATAATTCGCAGCTGCGTCACATTGATTTCGTCGATTTGTTTTTGTAGCGACTCAAGCTCGGCTTCTTGATCTTCTTTTAACTGTTTAAGCTCATAGTTGTAGGTGTTTTGATACTCCGTATTGAGCGTAATATTTTGATATTCTTCTAACATTTTCTGCGTCTGCAGCGCCATGCTATCAATACGCTGCTGAGAGGCAATCGCACTTTGATTGGTTTTGCTGACCACCTTGAGACTGTCATCTACTGTTGCCGCGCTTAGCGAGGCAGATTCCCACCCCACCAATAACAGCCATAGCATCATGAGTTGTTTTTTCATTACGTTTTTATACCGTTCATTAATTAGTTGAAGGGCGATTTATTTGGCTTTTACGATACTGCCCGGGGGTTAGTCCTGTCCACTTTTTAAAAGCACGTTGAAAGGCACTTTGATCAGAGAAACCTAACAAGAATGTGATTTCAGAAAAGTCGATCATATCATCGTCTATCTGTTTCAGCGCCAGACTTTTACGCGTCTCGTCCAGTACTCCCTGATAAGTTAACCCTTCTTCTTTAAGTTTTCGTTGCAACTGTCTTTCAGAGAGCGCTAATGTCGCAGCAATATGCCCGAGACTCACTTCTCCGCTTTGTAGGTGTGTTGATATAGCCATCGTAACCTTATCAACAAACTGGTCAGAGTGATTGAGTTCTAATAATAACCGCTCAGCGTATGTGTCTAACATGCAGAGCATCGCAGGGTCATACTGCCGAAGGGATAATGTTAGAAACTCCGTAGGAAAGACCACACGTACGCGATCAGCCGAGAACTGCACTGGACAACGAAAAATACGCTCATGTTCAGCCGTGCTATCTGGCGGTGCATGCTGGAATTCAATTAAGCTAGGCGACAGGTCGGTGCCACTGATCCAACGGGCAAACGTCACCCAGCTCGCCACATTTTCTTCGGCAATATGTCGGGTTGCCTCAGGTGCACAGGTATCCCAGATCAGTTCGACCTGATCACCCGTCACCTGATAACGAGAGATTGCCACATTGCACACCAAGTTTTCATAACGAGTATGCCGCTGAACCGCTTCTTCCAGCGTTTTACAGTTCATAATCGATAAGCCCAATACGCCGTACTGATTCGGCTTAATCTGCTCGCCCGCATGAAGCCCAATATCTGCATCACCTGTTAAGGCTTCTGCTTCATAGAGCATTTGATTAAAACGGGCAACCGGTATCCGCGCCTGAAAATTCTCAAGCATCGCATCATCAATCTCATAACGCTCAAGAAAGCGTTCAGTATCGATATTTCGAAGCCTCAAAAAATCAATCAGACCCCGAAGATAAGCAGCAGATATTTGGCTCGTTATCATTGTTTTGGTGTTCACTTCTGGCAGTCACGCCGTCATGTCAAATGGAATGGATTGTCGTATTTTGTCAAAAAACGTGGCGTATATATTCTATATATGCCAACGACCTTACCCCAAAATATGCCATATCATCAAATAATAGGCAGGCATTTAACGTCGCGCTAATAAATTTAACACCCTTTCAGGAGTATCAGAGCAATGGAGTTTAAGGTTCAATACATATTGCTGGCATTTGCACCGGTTTTTTTCGGTTTTATCTTATGGGAAGTCTGGTATTTAAGAAACCGACAATCTGAATTCCCTACCGCTCAATACAGCTGGGTTGATACGATCTCTAATGGCGTGCTGGCCGTGATGCATGAAGCCACTGATGCCATTGCCGCACTGGGCATCATGGTGCTCTATCATACGTTATTCGATTTTCGCTTATTTGATATTGAAAACTCTATTTTGAGCATCCTGCTGCTATTTGTCTTGCAGGATTTTCTGTATTACTGGTTTCACCGTGCCAGCCACCGCGTTCGTTGGTTTTGGGCGTCTCATGTGGTCCATCATTCCTCTGAATCACTCAACTTCTCAACCGCCTTTCGTCAAAGTGCCACCTACCCCATTTCTGGCATGTGGGTATTCTGGTTGCCGTTAATCGCGCTTGGTTTTCAACCTGAAACCGTTATTGCCGTAGTGCTATTTAACTTGGCTTACCAGTTTTTTATCCACACTCAAGTCACGCCCAAACTTGGATGGATAGAGTTTATTTTTAACACCCCTTCTCACCATAGAGTCCACCATGCTCGTAACCCTGAATATATCGACCAAAACTATGCGGGTACACTGATTATCTGGGACCGCTTGTTTGGAACCTTTGTTGAAGAGAAAGACAACCTAGCCTGCGAGTACGGCATCACCGATCAGATACAGACACATAACCCTATTACCTTAACGTTCCATGAGTGGCGAGCCATGTTGAAAGATATGCGCGCGCCCAACCAAAGCCTGTGGCACCGATTAAAGCATCTATGGGCACCGCCAGAATGGGCTAAGAGTGAAGAAGCCGCAGCGGGTGATAAAACACAATTTCAAACGAAGTTGCATAGCTAAAGCCTCGCTAACCGCCTCAACATTTGATATGTTTCAAAAGACGATATTCTTACAATCAAATATTGAGACATTATATGAGCGATAACGAGCTAAAAAGCATACTGGAACTAGATTGTGAGGAACGATACGACTTCTTTTTAAGTGCAGTCGGCGAAGAGAAAGAGGTCTGGATACTGATTAATAGCGATAAGCAGTTTCTAAAGATCTACGCAGAAGATGATGGCTTCGAGTACTTACCGGTTTGGCCTAATTCAGAATTTGCGACTGAATACGCTAAAAACGCGAAAGAACTCACGCCAAAGAGTATCTCATTGCCTGAGTTCTTTGAAAAATGGGTGCCTGGCCTAATGAAAGATAGCATCGAAATAGGTGTCATCCCTGGGCTAGATTCAGACATATGGGTGACGCCTCCCACCGAGTTGCAGAAAGACCTGCAAGAAGAGTTATCTAACTTTTAATCAACGCCTCTAAACCCAAGTCAAGGGCAGACACATAGGTCTGCCCCTTCGGGGCGGGGTTTACCCTCCTTCCTCAGACCACTCAATGCGATTAAATAACGCGTTCAGCTTAAACGCCTTTCGCGGGTTAACCGAATGATAATGAGCCATTCTTTCATCAAAATGACTTTAAATGGGTCAATAAAAGACCCGTTTAATTAGACTAAACGGGGCATGCTTGCTATTCTATTTCTAATCAACAGAATAGCAACGACACTGCATTATGGCTACAGCGAAACACTATTGGGCATGGCAACGAAAAGATTGGGGGAACTGGAACCTTTCAAATATCCATGCTTCTGATCAGCTTGAAAAATCTGTACGCACGGTATCAAAAATACAGACATTATCTTCACAGCTTTCAACTAAAGACAAAAATAATATAAAAGCAAAGTTGCTTGAAGAAGAAACCATTCATACATCTGCCATTGAAGGAAAAATACTCGATAGGGACTCTGTAAGGTCATCAATTTCCCGACGCTTAGGTATTGCTTCCGATCACATTAAACAAGCTAAAAATAGAAGTATTGATGGAATAATAGAAACACTACTCGATGCAACAGAAGGCTATGAGTCACCTTTAACTTATAATCGTTTATGCAGATGGCAATCCAGCCTGTTTCCAACAGGTAGAGATGAATACGGATACCCAATAGAAACAGGTTGCTACAGAACATCCAACGAAGACATGAAAGTAGTTTCACTTATTGGAAACAGAGAAGTTACACACTATATCGCACCACCCAGTGATACGGTTCCCGTAGAAATGGATACATTTATTAGTTGGTTTAATCACACCGCTAAAAAACCAAGTTATATCCGAGCTGCCATTGCTACCTACTGGTTTGTATCTATCCACCCTTTTGATGATGGAAATGGTCGATTGTGTAGAGCAGTAGCAGATATGGCCATTGCTCAAGCCGAAGATACAGGGTTAAGACTATATAGTTTTTCTAGCACCTTACGGGCAAGCGCACCCTTAATGAAGGAATATTATAACTTACTTGAGGCCTGCCAACGTGGTGAGAAGACGCTGAATGATTGGGTTATTTTTTTTCTGGAAGTGGTCGAACAAGCCGCCCATGATGCGTCTGTCCTACTTTTCGACATCAATAAAAAGACCGCATTCTGGGATAAATGCAGAATAAGAGAAACCGTACTCAATGAACGCCAGATTAAGTTCCTTAATGTCGTACTAGATCAAGGAAGCTCATTTGTAGGGAATATTCAACGCAAACGATATCACAAAATAAATAAACACGTATCTGAAGAAACAATCAAAAGAGACTTACAAGACTTACTAAAAAAAGACGTTATTATCAGTATTCAAACGGTTGGTCGCAATGCAGGGTATCAATTAAACCCTGAATGGTTTGAAACATAAACATTCAGTGCTTCCTTCGCATTTTTATGTCGATCTACTTATTCAACAGTGAGCAGGGTAATTGCAAAATGCAAGGCCTGACCCGCGCTTGTTCTTTAATCCGTCACTCAAGGGCAGTACCCTTAACGACAGCCCTTGTTGCTCATCTTTTTACTTCGAGTCACTCCCAAATAGCTCCCCTGCTCTTTCTGCAATAACCTCTACACCGGCATCGATAATGGGTGATATAAAACCCGAGGCTTTGTCCATTAACGCTTCACCAGTGTCCGAGGCTAATTTACTGGCCATCTTCTTTAACGTAGCCTTTAGAATGCCTTTAAAAGAGGTATCCGGTGCCCCTGCGGCCACTAATGCAGACTTAATCTCGTCTCTTTCCTGTTTAGATAAGTATGACTCAATAAGAGCCGTTATCGCGTCAATACCTAGCTTTACAATGTTTGGTGAGAATGACCCATCTGAGACATAACCCAGCTTTTGTACTTTTGATCTTAGATGATCAGACACCAACGGGTTTTCAACCTCAAGCACATATAAGTCACCATTCTTTTGAATTAATGGCCGCTTTAATAGATTTTTAACCTTATTGTTGAGTTCCTCTTCAGACGATCTTCGAAGTTCACGGTCATAAATTAAACCTCTGGCTTTAGAGCGAGTGACCTTTAGCTTTGAGACAAACTCATACAGTTCAGGCTCTTCATCTATCGCTTTTAATTTTTCGAGCACATTCAGCACAATCAGTTCTACTTCATTTTTTGGTAGTGCTCCAAACGCAGGCGTCATGTAACTTTGCAAGAAGTATGAAAGTGCAGATTTGGCCTCTGCTTCAGTTGCGTCATTGACAATTTGATTGATATCCATCCAGTTTTTATTCCTTAATTATTCTATTAGACATAATACGGTTCAAAAGTGTTCTAAGGCCACTCTATAAGACTAAACAGCCTTTTTAACTTGAGCGTTTTTTGGGGATTTATCCCGTGGTAATGCGCTATTTTTCCTTTAATATGCGCTTTGAAATGTGTAATACCGTCCTTGTTTTGTGATGCAGGGCCGAATCGAGCGCAATTAAATAGTAGTGCTTTGAATGCATCAAATTCTTCTCTTTTTATATTGGTTTTTTTATTTACAACAATATGAGTGACCTGTTGCCGCTGGGAGTGTTTAATTGCTCGGTTTTTGCGTGTATTAAGCGCAAAGCCTTCTTCCAGCACGATGGCACCTACTTTATCTTGAAAACGGCCTATAGCATTCGCCGACAGTCGAGGGCCTGAAATAACCATGTCATCAGCATACCGACTATATCGGTAACCCAATTTATGCGCTAAAGAGCCTAATCGTTTATCAAGATGCCTAGCGGCCAGATTGGCTAGCATGGGTGACGTTGGGGCGCCTTGCGGCAAATGGCGTTGGTTGTATAAGTTCAAATCGGCATCCACACACTTAGGTGAAGGCTGTTTCACTATGTCGCGAGGTGTTTGGTGAGTGCAAAGTGCGGCCAGTGAACGAGCGACCTCATGAGAATAACCCAAGCCAGAAAACTGCGCATAAACCTTTCGATAGTGAATGGAGGGAAAAAAGTCCTGAAGGTCAAATTTAAGTATTAATGCTTGCCCGACATGTAATTGAGCATGACTGACAATGGATCGACCGGGGACAAAACCATGCACATAACCTGACTGCGGCAAAGGTTTCAGTATCTCCTGATAAATGCGTTTCTGAACACGTTTTAAACATTCTTTTGGCGCTTCTATTAACCGATATTGGCCCTGTTTTTTCGAAATCCATGTATAGCAATAATGGTTCATTTTTGTTTGCGACTGAGGGCGTGTTCGAAACACATTTTGAAGCCAAAGAAAATCATTCGAACTTAAATTAAGCCACCTAATCAGTTCCCCTTCTGTAGGAATAATGGGAAGCCCCAGTTGCATGATCGTTGAATCGCTAGGCGGTATATTAGCAGGCCACAGATAAACATAACGAATAATCAATTTTGATTGAGGGAAACAACTAGCTAACTTGAATTCGCTATGCTGTAAAATAAAGAGTGTGACTTGAGCGAGGTGGCTGGATTGCCAAGCATGTTTGAACTGCTTTACCGTATCTTTGGCCAGAACAGCTAACCATTGCGGGCTTTCACCCAGCGTCTTAGCCCCTCGGCTGTTGAGTTGCGCATCCGTTAAGTCACCCGCTTTAAATGCGCCAGCAAGGCATTGGGCCACCCATCGTCGATAACTCACGTAGACACACTCCTTGTCTTTAAAGAAACCAACACCCCAACCTGGCTGAAGCTGTATGTACTATTCGCACTGCAAGTGCGCGTCGTACATGCCTTGATAAAAGCACGTTACAAAATACTTCGGGGTTACCCCGAAATGGTCATGGCAATTCATGACCCGCTTGAGGTGTTGGTAAAACCACGTTAAAGGATATCTGGAGGTTCTGTCAACCTATGAGGAAGACTATCGGTGTCATATAGGCTCCCCCCCGCGATGAAAGGTAAAGCTGCGGGTGAGAAGAAAGATAGTGCTTCCATATATCCTGTCTTAGAGTGGAGCCGAAAAAGCCTACAGCCCTAAAAAAATCCAATTATTAGATGGTAATTAGCTATTATTCAATACATTAATCAAATTTACTTATGTATTCTTATATTATTCTTTGCAAAGAAACACGCCGAGCCGAACATTAACACTGATAGAACACTGAAGGGAGCCTCACTCATGAACACACTACTAAGACTCGACACTAGCCTTTTTTCTGGACAAGGTGTTTCAACCCAACTTTCTGATGACCTGCTTAACCAGATTAAGAAGAACAACTCAGAACTGACCATTATCCACCGTAATTTTGCTCAGCAGCCTATCCCTCATTTAGATGGCGACTGGCTACAAGCGTTGATGACACCAGACGAAAAACGTAGTGTCGAGCAGCAACAAAAAGTTGAATTTTCTGACCAGTTGATCGAAGAGTTGCGGTCGGCAGATACCATTATCATCGGCCTACCTATGTACAACTTCAGTATTCCTTCGATGTTAAAAGCGTGGTTCGATCACGTCGCCAGAGCGGGTACCACCTTTAAATACACCACTTCAGGGCCTGAAGGGCTACTCACCGACAAAAAAGTATATTTGGTTACTACCCGCGGAGGCATCCATAAAGACCAACCAAGCGATACACAAATGCCCTTTGTGAAAATATTTTTAGCATTTTTAGGGTTAACCAATGTCGAGACCATATATGCCGAAGGACTTAATATGGGAGATGAGGTGAGAGACGCGGCCATAGTCTCTGCTAAACAGTCTATTGAAGCTCTTGCTTTCGCCTAGTTTGCTGAAAACTTTTCCCTCCTCAGCTGCACGTTAGCTCACCCTTAACTTGCAGCTTTGCGTATAACCCCCTATTTTATATAGACCTACCAATTAATAGAGGATCATATGCCAAATCCGAAAGATAAATACAGTATTCACAGTACCGACTATACCGTCGGTCAAAACAACATTCAGCGTTGGGGGTTTGATATCCACAACCCTGTATTCGGCACCAGTGCCGGCCTTATTCTCATCTTTATCATCGCCGTTTTAGCTGTAGATCCAGCAACAGCTAAAGCCACATTAGACGGTATAAAGTGGGACATTATTGGCAGCTTTGATGCGTTCTTTATGTGGTCTGCCAACCTCTTCGTGCTATTTTGTCTTGCCCTTATCGTATCCCCTTACGGTAAAATTCGCCTCGGCGGTGATGAGGCTAAGCCAGAACATTCAAGAATATCTTGGCTTGCGATGCTGTTTGCTGCGGGCATGGGAATAGGCCTAATGTTTTGGGGGGTTGCTGAGCCCGTTGCTTACTTCACCGGCTGGTACGAAACACCGCTGGGGGTTGAAGCCAATACACCCGAAGCCGCTCGCCTTGCACTAGGTGCTACGATGTATCACTGGGGGCTTCACCCTTGGGCGATCTATGCGGTAGTGGCCTTATCGCTGGCTTTTTTCACCTACAATAAAGGGCTTCCTTTATCTATTCGCTCAGCTTTTTATCCTATTTTAGGTGATCGCACATGGGGCTGGGCTGGTCATATTATAGACATTCTTGCGGTACTCGCCACACTGTTCGGCTTAGCCACTTCTCTAGGGTTAGGCGCTCAACAAGCCGCTGCGGGTATTAATCATATCTTTGGCTTTGAAAGTGGTGTCGGACTACAAATAGGCGTCATTATTGGTGTTACCTTATTAGCGACCTATTCTGTTATGCGTGGACTAGAAGGCGGCGTTAAGTTACTCAGTAATATCAATATGATAATCGCGATGGCACTATTAGCATTTGTTACGTTGGTTGGCTTTGCTGTTGCGTTAGGCACGATTCCTACCACTCTCATGGCTTATGTCGAGAACATCATTCCTTTGAGTAACCCTCATGGTCGTGATGACGAAGCATGGTTTCAGGGTTGGACGGTATTCTATTGGGCATGGTGGATTTCATGGTCCCCATTCGTAGGTATGTTTATCGCAAGAGTCTCTAAAGGCCGCACCATCCGTGAATTTATCATTGCCGTGCTGTTAATCCCTACGACTGTAACGATTATTTGGATGTCTGTGTATGGTGGCTTAGCCATTGATCAGGTGATTCAGGGTGTGGGTGCACTCGGTACAGAAGGCTTAACCAAAGTACCGTTAGCGATGTTTCAAATGTTTGATGAATTACCTTTCGGCTCCATTCTATCGATGGTAGCCATTGTATTAGTATTGGTGTTTTTCATCACGTCATCCGATTCTGGCTCACTGGTAATAGACAGCATTACTGCAGGCGGAAAAATTGATGCGCCCGTTCCACAGCGAGTTTTTTGGGCGATCATTGAAGGTGTAATTGCCGCTGCATTATTGTGGATAGGCGGAACAGAAGCGATTCAAGCGTTACAAGCAGGCGCTATTTCAACGGGGCTGCCCTTCACGCTGGTATTGTTATTAATGTGTGTTAGCTTAATGATGGGGCTTAGAACTGAGCCTCGTGCTAGCTAGATCATTGAACCTAAAAAAGCCCATACGTGTCGGCGTATGGGCTTTTTTATTGCCTGAATAAACCTGAAACTAACACCAAAGCTGCGATATAGGCGTCTTATCATCAAAGTGATGTGCAATTTGCGCTTGCAGAAGCTCCGCTGTTGCTAAAGCGTCGGTCAACGCGTGGTGTAAGTTATAACGGGGTAAACCATAACGCTCACGTATATCCGGTAAGCGTAGCGACAACGTCGAGCGCTGCCCTAGTAAACTGGCAACAACACTTCGCTGCTTTTGCAGTATCTGCTCTTCTAGTAGCATGGTATCAATCACAGGGAAGAACATCTCTTCTTGAATCCGCGTCAACAGGGCTAAGTTTAAGAAATCTCGCTCAATATGCCGGTAATGCACCACCACAACCTGCTTTGCTAACATCGGCAGAACGTCATGCAGCACCTCATCAAGGTCTGGCGCTGATTTCACATCAGAATGGGTAATACCGTGAATGGTGACTGACTTGGGCAAAAGTGTTTGCCGAGGCTTTACGATAAAGTGGCTAGCGTTGCGACAGCGAATACGTGACAACGTGAACGGCACCATTCCCACACTTACGATGCCATGCTCACGGGGGTCCAAACCGGTGGTTTCGAAGTCCATCGCCAAAAAAGGCACTTCATTCAACGGGGTTTGGGGGTCTACCACACCCGCATCAAAAAACGCTTTTAGGCGTGCATCTTTACAACGTTTAGACTGCGCGGCGTAATAGTTTGGCCAGGCTAATGGCGACGGAACGTTGGATTCATAATCACTCATTCAATATCGCCTTACTTTAAAGAGGTCTGAGCAGTGTATCTATATTTTAGAAACTGCTGGGCCTTGTCTAAAATCTGGAAAGCCTCTCGTAGGTTTCGTTTCTCAAAGGTCGATAAATACTTTGGGTTGATGGTGTTATCGGGGGGTTCACCCTGCTCTACGTCTTGTGCCTGATGTCGAATACGCACCATAGAAATATACTCTAGGGCATCACTCAGCTCTCGCCCTTTCCCGTCGGGCAGTATCCCTGCTTCTATAACGTCGTCCAACCGATCAAAGGAGTTTTGTGAGCTGGATCCTACTGCCAAAGCATGCACACGTATTACGTCGCTCAAGGGCGCAGTCCCCCGACGTTTAAGATTAATAGACTGGCCATGCCGTCCATCAGGTTCCATTACAAAATTCTTAAAAAAACCAAGCGGGGGGGTTCTGTTAAGTGCTGTTCGTGCAAGACTGGCTAAAAAACGGGGGTTACTTTTTGCGTGTTGCGCCACAAATGCCTTTAAGGTGTCTGCTAGTTTTATTTCTCCATACACGCCATCCAAATCAAAGAAGATGCTGCAATTAAGCAAGGCCTGAGGATCAGGGTTATCTATCCAACCTGCAAAGCATTCCTGCCACTCGGTGAAGGTTTTACGCCACTGAGGGTTGGTCGCCATAATATCGCCAGTGCAATAGGTGTATCCGCACGCAGCTAAACCATCACTGACGAACTTAGCTAGCTTGATAAAGTACGCTTCGTGCTCTTCCGCTCTATAGTCGTTATCGAACAATAGAGCGTTATCTTGGTCTGTTATCAATAGCTGCTCATCCCTCGCCATCGAGCCTAATGCTAGAAAACAATAGGGTACAGGCGGTGGACCGAACACTTCTTCTGCCAGCGTCAATAAGTG
This sequence comes from Alkalimarinus alittae, assembly GCF_026016465.1. Taxonomy (NCBI): domain Bacteria; kingdom Pseudomonadati; phylum Pseudomonadota; class Gammaproteobacteria; order Alteromonadales; family Alteromonadaceae; genus Alkalimarinus; species Alkalimarinus alittae. The sequence goes on along the minus strand of NZ_CP100390.1, from coordinate 61,776 downwards.
CTGCTTAATCGACCGACCAATCACCGCCATCGCAGTGCCGATCATATGGGAGTTAGCATCTTCATTGACCATCCGCACATAGACCGCAGGTAGTTGTTTGGCATAAACAGTTAGGTCTTTTACTGTCTGTTGCGCAAAAATCCCTTTAACAAACAGTAAGCTGCTTTGGGATTCATGCCGAAGAATATCAGAAAGCGTCAACGCACCAATGGGTTCTTGCCGATTCATAACCGGCAGGTGCTTCTGATTAAACCTCAACATCATTAGCATGGCTTCAAACATGTAGTCATTAGAGTCGAGTACTTTATAGTCTGTCGACATGACTTCGCTGATCAGCGTCGTGAGCGGCATCCCTTCAGCAACAATGCTGTGTCGTAAATGATCTTCCGTTAGTACGCCAACCAAATTCAGCACGTTTTTGCCCGACTGAACGTCTGTCGTGCAGATCAACAAAAAGGAGACGTCTTCTTCACCCATATGCCTAGCCGCTTCTTGAACGGTCCAGTCTGGTGAAGCGGTCACAGGCGACCTTGTTAAGATAGTCTTTACTTTCACCGTGGTCAGGTCACTCAATTCTACAGAGCGAGATACAGTGCTCCTTAAAATGCCAACATCATCTGCTTCAAAATAATCGGCGAAGTCATCATATTCGGCGCAGTAATGTTTAAACATTTCATCTGGAATGCAGTACACCAAGGTATCATCAAGTGCCGTTACCGGAAAACGCACCTTGCCGTTCATTAACAAGCCCATCTGCCCAAAAATACCGCCTTCATCCAAACGGTTATGTAGCTCTCCGTTACGACGAAACACCTCCACCGAGCCACTACGAACGATATATAAATCTTCAATCGTGTCACGAAAGTGTAAAATTTCGGTGCCTGCTCGAAAGTAAGCAATTTCTATCGACTGCGCCAACGCATCACGCGCTTCGGTAGTTAACTCATCGAACGGACGATACTGGGAAAGAAAGTTTGAAATCTCGACCTGCTCGGCTTGCACAGACTTATTCCTGTAAAATGAAGGTATTAAGAAGTATGCACCGAACAGCCAACAAAACAAGCACCTATTTAATGCACCTTCATCACTAAGAGGACAACTAACATCGCGCCAAAGTGGCTCCTACACTAGATGTTTAGTTTTTTCTCAATAAATACAGCACCGGCATGACAATCCCCAACATCACAATCGCCCCCCCCATCATCTGCTGAATCGTCGGAAATAATCCTAATAATCCCCACGACAAAATAGCCGTAAAGACCGGGCTCAGCATAATAAACAATGTCGACTGACTAACCGGAATATAACGCACAGAGTACATATAAGAGACGCGTGAAACCAGCGGTCCAAAAAAGGCTGATGCCGCTGCATACCACCAAATATCAGCACCAATCTTTATAATCTCGGCCATTACACCTGGAATAAATGCAATAAAGGCACAACCCATTAACAGCCTAAGAAAGTTAAGCGTAATCGGCTCTATTTGATGAATAATCGACTTTAAAATTACCTGACTTACCCCAAAGCAAAACGCCGCCATCAATGCCCACAAATAAAAGGCCAACTCGCCATCCAGCGACACCTCTTCGCTATAGCTCATCAGAAAGAAACCCGCAAAGGCGGTCAATGCACCGGGTATTAAAAACCTCACCATTTCTTCACGGAGAAACAGCCAGCCCATAAACAGCACCATGATGACTTGGGTGCGGGTAATCAGTACTGTAATCGAAGGATCAATACCTTCCATTGAACGGCCGATTGCATAGTTACCAACGACCGACAAAACCGCAAATAGTAGTGCGCCCCACAGGGTGGTTTTATTGATTTTGATCGTATTTTTCTTAGCGACGCTGCCGACTAGGCTAAACAAAAAGCCAATGATATACACCGCAAATAAATAGGTTTGCGGGTCAGTGGTTTCTAGCGCTTTTTTGTAGGGTACAAAAAATAGAGCCGCAGAGAGGGAGCCTAACGTGGCAAAGAGAAAGCCTTTGGTTTGCGGTTGCAAGGTGAAAATCCTTTTTGGTAAAAATCAGGTATTCGAGGCTATTAAACTAGATCTTTACCCAAAAAGCGCGACATATCCTAAATAAGTCATGAGTGAGAGGCTACCTACGATAAGGCTACCCGCCCTTGGTCAGTTTAATCGGATCTAATAAGCCTTCTAATTCTTCCCTACTCAAGTCGGTTTCTTGTTCGGCGACATCAATAATAGGCTGCCCTGAGGCATACGCCTTTTTAGCGATTTTGGCGGCTTTTTGGTAGCCAATAATTGAATTAAGCGCGGTGACTAGAATAGGGTTGCGTGCCAAATTTTGTTCTAAATTGTCTTTCCGCACGGTAAAGGAGTTTATCGATTTGTCAGCCAGTAATCGGGCAGCGTTAGCTAACAGTTCAATGCTTTGCAGCAGGTTGTAAGCGATCACTGGTAGCATCACATTTAGTTGAAAGTTACCTGACTGCGCAGCAATGGTCACGGTGGTATCGTTGCCCATTACTTGCGCGGCGACCATGGCGACGGCTTCTGGGATTACGGGGTTAACCTTGCCGGGCATAATAGATGAACCCGGTTGTAGTGCTTCTAGCTCAATCTCACCTAGCCCTGCCAACGGGCCTGAGTTCATCCAGCGTAAATCATTGGAGATTTTCATCAAACTTACGGCCAGAACTTTAAGCTGGCCCGATAAAGCCACTGCCGTATCTTGGCTGCTGATGCTGACGAAAAAGTTGGGACTAACGGAAAACGCTAAGCCACAAATTTGGCTGAGTTCTTTAACAAATAATGACGCGAAGTCAGGGTGTGCATTAACCCCTGTGCCGACGGCAGTTCCGCCTTGAGCCAACGCATGTAATTCTGGTTTGAGGTTTTCTAGTCGGTTGATGGCATTCAATATTTGCTCTGCCCAACCGCCCAGCTCCTGACTTAGTCGCACCGGCATAGCATCCATCAAATGGGTACGCCCGGTTTTTACGCAATCGTCTACTGATTGAGCTTTATCTATCAAGCACTGATGTAAGTGGTTAAGCGCGGGGATTAAATGCTGGTTTAGAGCTACGGCAGCGCTGACATGAATGGCGGTTGGAATTACATCATTACTACTCTGCCCCATATTAACATGGTCATTAGGGCCCACCGGTTGGCCAGAGCGCTCGCTGGCTAAGGTCGCAATGACTTCATTCATGTTCATATTGGTACTAGTGCCTGACCCCGTTTGGAACACATCAATAGGAAACTGATCAAGATGTTGGCCGCCCGCAACCTCTTCACAGGCAGCGGTAATCGCTTTAGTCATACCGCTATCTAATAAACCCAACTGACCATTACTGATAGCCGCCGCCTGTTTAATCTGTGCCAGCGCAACGATAAAACAGGCAGGCATTGGTTGGTCGCTAATCGGGAAGTTATTAACAGCACGCTGCGTTTGCGCGCCATAAAGCGCCTGTTTGGGTACTTTCACCGGCCCCATACTATCGGTTTCGGTTCTAAATTGAGACATTCGCTATACCTCCTCAAAAACCATACTTCCACAAGCGCGTTCAGCTATTACAACCAACCCAGCATGACTTCTGCTTTGCTGACTTCAAACTGTTTCGGTTGTTCCACATTAAGTTGTTTAACGACACCATCATCAACCAGCATTGAATAACGCTGAGATCGAGTGCCACCAAATGTGCCTGTATCCATCTCTAGCCCAATGGACTTAGTAAAAGCCCCATCCCCATCTGCCAGCATAATAAGTTCTTCGGCATTTTGCGCCTTGCCCCACGCGCCCATTACAAAGGCGTCATTAACGGCCAAGCAGATAATACTATCGACCCCTTTTTCTTTGAGCTTATCAGCATTCACCACATAGCCAGGCAAATGAGCCTCTGAACAAGTGGGTGTAAATGCACCCGGTACTGCAAACAAAACCACCTTTTTACCTGCAAACAAGTCACTGGTTGTGGGGTTTTGCATACCGTCTTTAGTTAATAGCTGAAAATTTACTTCAGGGAGTTTATCGCCATTTTTAATCATAACAGTTCTCCTTTTTCTAAAAATGTTCTATATAAGTACAGGAAGAAAGTAAATTTCATGCTAAGTCACACAGTCAGCATAGCTCTTCTCTGTTGATACAAAGGAGTATGGTCGCTGCAAGATGATAAGCAAGCTTAATGGCACGAATAGCCTGTCAGTTTCTTCAAAAGCGCTAGCTATAACCTACATTTAACGCTCATAGAGGTCTATATGGATACTTCATTTCATACGATGAATAGCCTATTTTCACAGCTAGGCTTACCTGACGATGATGCTTCAATTGAAAAGTTTGTTCGCCAGCACCAAGGTTTGGACAAGAAGGTTCACCTAGACAAAGCTCCTTTTTGGACGCCTGCACAAGCGAAATTTATAGAAGAGGCTTTTCAGGATGACTCAGATTGGACAGAAATGGTCGATCACTTAGACGCGCTTTTGCGTCATTAAATTAATCATAGCATCAGCAAAAGGACTCAAGATGAGTGATAAAGATTTATACCAACAAAAAATGCGCGCCCACTTAGATGAGTGGAAAGCTGAATTAGATAAGCTTAAAGCCAAAGCTTCAGGGTCCAGTGCAGATACTCAACTGAAAATTAATAAGCAGATTAGCACATTAGAAGGCAAGATCGACGAAGGTAAAGCACGGTTGTCGCAACTAGCCGATAAAGGAGAGGATGCCTGGGATTCAATCAAAGACGGCGTAGATTCCGCTTGGAATACCTTAAAGTCTTCTGTTAAAGAGGCTAGCGGAAAGTTTAAAGATTAGAGCTCTCTGTAACGCTATTCTCGAGTAACAAAGGCCGCGTAGGGCAATGCCTCGCGGCCTTTGTTCTTTTAAAAGCTTCACACTAACGTAAGAATTCTGTCATTTAATTTTCATACTTCCCCTTTAGATTTAAGCACGACATTAAAATGTTTAGCGAATTCTTTAGGAGAGCAAATCATGCCAAACCACAACAACTCAGTCGTTGAACCGGTTCAAGTCGATTTGGTTAATATTTTTATGGATCTAAACAAACACGAATCAAACGTTAAAGAAAAGAATAAAGCCCAGCGAAAATTAGCTGCTCGTCGAGGCATTGAGCAACATTACGAAAAAAGGCAGCTTGAAGCCGCCCTTAAAGAGTTCTGGGAAGATATTTAAATCACAAATAGCCCTGCTCACGCGCGACCAACACAGCAGAGCTTCTGTTTTTCACCTGCAGTTTGGAATAGATATTATGAAGGTGCCATTTAAGGGTACCTTCAGAAATATACAACTCAGCCGCAATATCTTTATTTGCTGAACCCTGCTCTAGCTTTTTAATGATGGCGGTTTCTTTTACGGTAAGCGCATCAACGCTATTGCTAACAACCCCCTCTTCTTCTGGGGTTATTTTATTGAGTAATGCTTGTAAAAAAGCGTGATGGCTTGACCCTTTTGCGCCTGCCTCTGCGTACTTCAGTATTGGGGATAGTAGCGCCACGTCATCTAAGAAAAGTCGGTAATAGTTTTGGGCACTGGCAATGCCTAATGCTTTTGTTATGGCTTGCTTAGAGGGGTCTTTTTCGCCTGCTAACCAATAGGTTATCGCCTCAAGCTTTAACCATTCCGCCAAGCGCCTTAAATGGCCAAATTGCTCAGCGCGATCTATCAGTTGCTTAAGAACCATCAAAGCGCCTTCATATTCCTGCTTATCAAGCATCCTATAAACAATACTGCGCGCGGCGATTTTATGTTCTAACCGGTCTAGCTGAAATCCTGCCGCATCCCCCAAAATAAGATCATAATGGCTTGAGTATTGCTCCGCCTCTGCCACTCTATGATGACGTAACAACCACACCACTAACTCATCTGCCAGTCTAAGATAGAGTCGCTTTAGTGACTGACTTTCAGCCCATTTGATACCATCTTTTAAAAAACCGATGCCCTCTTCAACCGCCCCATCATTCATAAACAAGCGCGTTTTGGTTTCATAAGCGGCAATCAGCATATCGGTTGAGCTTTGCTCTTTTAGATACTCCAGCGCCCCGTCCAGATACTTATCGGCTAATTCCAACTCGTCATATTCATAGTTAATGGCCGCCATCAGTGCCGCCAATCCATAGCCTGGGTGAGACTTATCGCCCAGTTGTTTTTGCGCCTGTTCGTAGCCTTCTTTAGCTTCTTTTAAGGCCTCATGATGAAACCCTTGTTTCGCATAGGTGATGGCCGATAACGAGCGCGCCCAACACTGGCCATAGTAACTGCCGTAGGCTTGAAAGTGCTCCATAGCATGATTAAGCGCACTCCTCGCCTGAATAAAGTCAGAGTTACACTTTTCACTAAACCCCTTTACTAACCAGGCAATACCCAGCTCGTAGTGATAGTCGTTAATATTCTTATAGTGTGAGTCATCATTCCACTCACTGAGCCACTGGGTGACTTCAGTGGCAACCGTCTTTACCTCATCTTTTAAAGCTTTAGCGGCGCAGTTTGCTAGCGCCACCACACGGGTAATTTCTTTCTGAACACGGGCAGAATAAGACTGTTTGTTTCTGCCTAATAGCGACATCTGCTCAATTGCCGCAAGAAACTGACGGCCCGCACTGAGCGACCAGATATAGCCAATGCGTACTCTTGGATGCTGGTTAACCACGTCTTCTGGCAACGCTTTGAACCAATCCAAATAGGTCACATGCTTGGCATATCTCACCACCACCGTGGGGAATGCCTCTTCCATCCATAGCGCCGCCTGATTATAGGCTTTCGCCTGCAAGGCTAAGCCAATGGCTTCTTCCTCATTGTTAAGCTCTTTAAACCAATGCGCCGCTTTCAAGCGTGCTTGATTTTGTTCGTTAGCAGTAAGATCAAACTGGCAGCGTTTACGAAGAAAGATATTGAACAGCTGATGAAACCGAAACCAAGTACCGGATGCATCAATAGGTGATATAAACGTGTTGTTTTTGATATAAGAAATGAGCTGCTGAGTCTCATCGTCACCTTCGCTTAAAAGCTGACAAATTTCGATATTAAATCGATCAAGCATCGCCAGCTTTAGCATCAGCTTTTGAACACCAAACGACTGCCGCTCAAATACACGCTCAACAAAATAACGGTCAAAGGCCACCTGACCATGACTCAGTTCTGCCAAAAACGATTCCAATGAGGACGCTTCAAGGTTGATTGCTGCAAAATATATCGCGGCAGGCCAGCCCTCAGTTAAGTCGACCATTTTTTGTAATAAGCCCGCACAAGGAGTAGTCGCACCGGCTAACTTAAACACCTGAGCAATCTCTGCTTTGCCGAACCTCAAGGCTTCTTGAGTAATACTGGCGACTTGGTTTTCCATCAGTAAATGGGCATACGAAAACGAAGCAGCTTTAGCCGTGGTGATATAAAAACGAACATTGGGTGAGGTGTTTCTAATGAGGCGATTGAGAATATCGAGTACTGACACTTCCTGAAGAAAATCAACATCGTTTAAATAAATATCAAGCGTGTTAAATTCATTCAACTCATCAATTAATGAGAAAATCCAAGGGTTGAATGAAGGGGGTGTAAAACCATCAGATTGATATTGACTGCTTTTGAAAGATTCGCCTGATTTAAGAGCGGCAATAGCAGCGCCTATTTTCTGGATAAGGTTAATCGGATCGTTATCTGACTGACGGATATTGACCCACAAAGAAGGCTGCGATTGAGCGCGATAAATCTGACACAGCAACCCTGTTTTGCCATAACCAGGCGGGGCCTGTATCAAGGTTAATTTTTTTGGAGTTTGTTGTAATTGATTAACCAACGCCTCCCTCACCAAATGGCCTCGGAACTCAGGAGGAGAAATGTCGGTTTCGCTCACCGCTAGCAGATTCATACCGCAAGATAACCCGTTTAATTGATAGACTTCACTCTAGCGCACCCAACAAGCTGAGTAAACTATCGACCTTGCGGTCACGTTGCTCAAGCAACCGCCTCACGCGAAGCGTTGATATCGACTATAGGCGTCAATGTCGGTATGCACTCCGACGCCAACTTGGTTTTCTTCGAAATACACTGCCCGATTAACGCAAAACCTGACAGCTGACCGCGTTCATTAATAAAGTGCGCCTCTAGATTCATACCCGCCCCTTGCACTTGCCATATACCTTTTTTTATCAGCGGTGGGCACACCACCGTTGGGCAGGCCCTTATTTTTACTGCAACCGGTAATGCAGGTAACGCTAGCGCGGTCTTTGTGCCGGTTAGTGTTTTTGCCAATGCTTTTGCCGCATGGGTCGCGGGCGCAATAAAAGGCAAGGTAACCCCTTGGTATTCTACGCAGTCACCCAAGGCATATACATCGGGCTGATGAGTTTGTGAGAAGGCATCAACCTCGATACCCCGTTGCACCGCTACGCCTGCACCTCGTGCTAAGCGGGTGTTGGGTATCAAACCCACCGCAGAAACCACCTCATCAATTTGAATGGTCGTGCCATCTGATAAACTACCTAACATGGCTCCCTGCTCGTTTTTCGTAACCGATAATAAGGTCACGCCCAAATGCCAATTTACGCCCTGCTCCGCCATGGCCTTTTTGATTTCTGTGCCCATAACTTCAGGCATAGAACGCTGCAACGGCCATTCACACTGGTCTATGATATCGACTTCATAACCACTAGAGATAAGGTCACTGGCGAGCTCGCAGCCCACAAATCCTGCGCCTATAATGAGTATCTTTTTCTTTTGCTCAATACGCGATCTAAATGTTTCATAGTCTTCGAGGTTATTGATGGATAACAACGGTGTTGTTAAGTCTCGCTCAATAGGCAGCCGGATGGGGCTGGCACCCGTTGCCATCACTAATGAGTCGTAAGGTATCGTCATCACGCTGCTTTCTTCTGAATCATTTAACAGCCCTTTGACTTCTTTTCGCCCAGAATTAATCTCGATAACGGTAAACCGGCCTAACAGTGTTGCATTGAGTTCTTCTGCGATCGTTTCAGTTTGCTTCATCACTAGCTGATCAGGCGCTTTGTGCATTGACAACGCCTTGGATAAGTTCGGTTTATAGTATCCCCGAATCGCTTCGCGGCTGATGATCGTGATTGTTGTAGTGTTGCAGTTTGCTCGTATTTCTCTTGCCAGGGTAAGGCCGGCATGGCCTGCGCCTATGATGACGATACTTTTATTAACAACGGTCATAATAGCCTCTCCAGCTATAATCTAGTGTACCGGTAATCGTTTGGTTTTACCTCCGTGCTGGGTTGAAACCCGACCTACAGGGGGGGGTCGGGGCACGAATTAAGTGACTAAGTAAAAGTCTGACTTGGACGCCGAGCACTCCGGACAAGTCCAATCATCGGGAATTTCTTCCCACTTTGTCCCCGCGGGGAATCCTTCATCAGGCCAACCGGCTGCTTCGTCATACACCAAATCACAGGTTACGCAGCAGTATTTTTGATAACTCATGCTATTTACCGCCTTCTAACATTTCAAAGTCTGGCTTCTCACGAACAAAGCAATCAGGGCAGGGAAACTCTTCGGGGATATCCTCCCACTGAGTACCCGCCGGATACCCCTCGTGCTCACAACCCACTTTCTCGTCGTAGACATATCCACAGTCTGGACACTGATACGTTGCCATGATGCTTCTCCTTATGCCGTCGCGAGTTTCGGGTTATGGAACTTGCTGAAGATTTCTTCTCGCTGAGCAGGATCAATATTCACCTTCTCCATATCACCACCCGCCCATTCGACAACGCGATGATCCATAATCATCCGCCATGCAGGAGGAATCAGCGCCATTCCCATCATTCCGGGGTAGCCATGAGGCAACTCAGGTGCATCTTGGTAGTCACGTAATAACTGATAAGGGCGAGTCGGATGTGCGTGGTGGTCAGAATGACGCTGTAAGTGCAGGGTTAACAAGTTAGAGGCTTTAAAATTGTTATTCCATGAATGATGAGGCTGGCAGCGCTCAAAGCGCCCATTTTCTAACGTCTGGCGTAGTAAGCCATAGTGTTCTATATAGTTTGCCATGGTTAACTGAAACCAACCGTAAGCCGCGCTAATCAATAAAAACGGAAGCGCCATCCAACCAAACAGAAACGTCATGATACCGTAAGCAACCACCGTAACGGCCAAGCTTTGCAATAATTCATTATGGATTGAAAACACGCTTCGCTTTTGACGATTCAATCGACTGGCTTCAAGGTTCCAGCCTCGTCGTGCAGCACCCGGCAACTCACGCAACGCAAACTGATAGAGTGATTCGCCCATACGCGAAGAAGCGGGGTCTTCAGGTGTCGCTACATCTTTATGGTGCCCTTTATTATGCTCAATATTAAAGTGGGCATAACCGCAACAAGCTGAACAGATTTTAGCCGCCAGCACCTGGTTTTTATCATTCATTTTATGGCCTAGCTCGTGGCTCATAGTCAGGCCAACCGCATGCATCGCGCCAACACTTAGAATAGCACCTAGAATATTAAACCAAGAGAAATCACCTTGTGTAACGACACACGTCATAGACACTAATCCTGCCCACTGTAGAGCGGTAGCAGCATAAAGGATCTTCACATAAAAACGGTCATCTTTTAGCACGGCTTGTTCTTCTTCTGACGGGTTAAACGAGTCAGAGCCACAAATAAAATCAACAATAGGAATAACAATAAAGAACACGGTCACCAACAACCACAACCACTGACCTGATTGGGTTTCGATCGCCATTACACCAGAAAAAATCAAAAGAACCGGTACGATCAAGGTAATAAGATACCAATATCGCTTAGCGACCGCCCACTTACGTTCTTCTTCTGTTACGTGTTGTTCATTACCCGACCCCATCAAATCTGCGGGGTTTGGCGTCACGGCACTACTCATCATATTCTCCCTTACTGGTAATAATCGAAATAACGATAGGTCTGATAATGAGTATGACAAAGGCGAGGTAGGGTTGAGACCTAACTAAAGTTAGGTTTTTGCCAATAGCTGATGCAATCTTAAAACATTGAATGCTTGTAAAGTGCTTACTACTTGATTAAATAGGCAGTTAACAGCCCCAAAACCACGGCCGTAAACATGGGTAGCATCACTCTAATGGCCAATGAGCGGTGTCCAATCGCCGCCGCCATGCCCCCCTTTACTAAGCTATTCACCGCTGCCGCAAGCGTGATACCGGCGACAGCAGTAGATACGGATAGCTGATTAGCGGTGTCACGACTTAAGGTTAGTGTAATAGCATCTACATCGGTAATACCTGAGGCGACAGACAACAGCAGAACGCCAAGGTCGCCAAACCATTCTTGCAGAGCGTGTGAGAGCAGCATAATCACGAGCAATACTAAGCCAAATATAAATGCCGCACTTAGCTCTAAGGGGTTCTGTTTAGCACTGGGATGTTCAAACTTAACGCCTCGGTTTCGTTGCCAGATGATAATGGCGGGTACATAGCAGCACATCATCATCACGATAATCGGTAGCCATAGGTCTACCAATAAATCTCGATTGATCACACCGGCCACTAACAATATTCGAGGAAACATCGTACCGCAAGCAGCTAATATACCGCTAGCCAATAACGGGCTAAGTGACGGCTGATCTTTTGAGAGCTTTGAAAAATGTAATGTCAGTGCCGTTGAGGCGCTTAGCCCCGCAAAGAAACTGGTAAACATAATGCCTTTTTCTGGCCCGCCAATCTTCATAGAGAAGTAGCCCACAAATGATATAGTCGCGATTAATACGACCATCCACCAAAGCTCATAGGGGTTAATAGCATCCCAGGGGCCATAACCCTGATTAGGCAACAATGGCAGCATTACTACCGATATAAGCAGTAAGCGTAACCCTGCATCAAGCTCATGGTCTTCGAGCTTTTTGAGCGCACCGTGAATCTCAGTTTTATTATCGAGTATAAAGACCGTAACCACCGCAGCAGAGGCTGCAACTATAGGTTGGCCTAACAGCACCAGCGCACCAAACACAAAGGTTAATAGAATTCCAATCAAGCCTGTAATGCTATTATCGGCATTTGAACGCTGGCTATTAATATACGCGGCAGTCACAACAATAGAGAGCGACAGAAACGTAAGCCCTAGAATTAGCTCACTAAAGATAGTGGATAATAGGCCACAGAGGCCACCCAAAAGGCCAATTAAGGCATGTGTACGGATGCCGGCAATACGTTCACCGGAAGCCTTATTTCGACTTATCCAACCACGTTGGATGCCGACCAGCAGCCCTAATAACAAAGAGATGCCGAGGCCTAAAAATGGACTTAGTGCTTCAGGGTTGCTGTTCATCATTATTGGAGTTTGGATGCAAGTAAAAGACAAATATGACTATATCTTAAGTTAATAATCTTAGCAGCCCATTTTTTAGACTGCCCAGGTCGCATTGGCCTCCCATTTAGTTACCCAGCCTGGGATGTTAGCTGCTCGCATAGGCCATGCAATACCATAGCCTTGCGCCAATTCGCAGCCCATCGCCATTAACATAGTACTATGAGCTTTAGTCTCAACACCTTCTGCAATTACTTGGCGACGAAACACGTCAGCAAGACCAATAACACCCTGCACGATCGCTAAGTCATCAGAGTCTGTTAGCATATCACGAACAAAGCTTCTATCAATTTTAATGGATGCCGCGGGCAAGTGCTTAAGGTAGGTCAGTGAGGAATATCCAGTACCAAAGTCGTCAAGTGCAAAATCAACCCCCAAATCTTTACAGGCCTCCATCAGCGTACTCACCTGAGTAACATCTTCTAGTGCGCTTGTCTCTAATATTTCCAACTCTAGCTGACCCCGAGGCTCTTCGGGGTAAGCTTTAAGCATCTCGGTTAATCGAGCTAAAAAGTTATGATCTTGCAATTGAAAAGCACCTACATTAACGCTCACCGGTAGGTTCAGCCCCTCAGAGTGCCATTCGCTGGTCTGCTTTAAAGCTGTCTCTATAACCCATTCACCCAAATCTATACTAATGGGGTGCCCCTCTATAGACGGCAAAAATAGATCTGGCCCTAATAAACCGCGCTCTGGGTGCTTCCAGCGTATCAACGCTTCGACACCCACCACTAAGCCAGTCTTCATATTTATTTTGGGTTGATAAAGTAATACAAACTCGCCACGGTCGATGCCGAGTTGTATATGCTGTATGCGTTGATTAAGGTTTCTAACGGCGGCTGCCGAGTGTATATCAAAGAACTGATAACGGTTCCTGCCCTCATCTTTAGCTAGATACATGGCTTGATCAGCCTGACGCAGTAACTGATCTGAATCTGAGCCGTTTTGAGGGTACATGGTGACACCAATGCTTGCAGATACCTGCATTGTTTCTTTACCATGAGTCACCGGTTTGGATGCAGCCTGTAACAACCTATCCAATACAGGTATGCAATCATTTCGCTCTTCAAGATCCACCAATACAGCCACGAACTCATCGCCCCCAATACGGGCCAAAGTGTCACCTTCACGTAACGCTTCGCTCAAACGCTGAGAGATCGTGATCAAGAAATCATCACCTACGCTGTGATCATACTTATCATTAATTTTTTTAAACCCATCAAGGTCAAGAAATGCGACGGCTAACATTTGGTCGCGCCGACTGCACTGCTGCATCGCATGTTTTAATCGATCCGCAAACAACATACGATTAGGAAGCTGAGTTAAAACATCGTAATTAGCCATATGCTCGAGCTGTTTCTGGTGCACTTTCATGGACGTTATATCAGTGAACAGGGCAACATATTGTAATGTCTTACCTTTTAAGTCACACACAGCGCTTATTGTGATCATCTCGGCAAAGAGTGTACCGTTCTTGTGACGATTCCAGATTTCACCAGACCAGTGGCCTTCATTCAATAATGCCTTCCACAGTCTTGAATAGAACAGTGGGGTCTGACGATCAGACTGCAAAATTCTAGGGTTCTTACCCAGCACTTCTTCTTGGCTATAGCCAGTAATGCGCGTAAAGCTGTCATTAACTTTAACGATGCACCCATTAGCATCGGTAATAATAATTCCATCACGAGCATGGGAGAAAACGCTGGCAGCGAGTTGAAGCTTTGCTTGTGCTTGCTTAAGTTCCGTAGTGTCCCTCAAAACAACAAGGCATTCCAACCCATCACGACTAGGGCACGCATCTAAGTGGACATTTAATAACTGGTTATTAACCCGTATTATAATTTCACAACCGGGGTGTATATCTTCAGAAAAAACGTTCAAAAAGAAGGTGTTAAATTCAGGTATTGACGCCTCAGTAACAAACGCTCTCAAGTACTTACCTTGCAATTGACTACGTTCACAGCCTAGAAGGCTCGCACCTGCAAGATTTGCTCGGGTAATATTTCCGTCTTGGTTTAGGCTGATATAGCCCACGGGCGCAAAGTCATAAAGATCAGCATAATCAGCAGCAGCTTTTTCGGCGGCAGTTCGGGCGGCAAGTAGCTCTTCGTTTTGTAACTCCAGTTCTACTTGGTGTACTTGTAGTTCATGTAAAAGACGAGCATCAGCGATGGCGCTCAATTCAGAAAGAGTATCTTCAGCTTCTTGATTACGCAGGCGGTCTTCAGCCTTTTGAAGTAGCGAGCCGGTAATTTGAGTGGGGTGCCGTGGTAGCTTACTCATACCCTCTTCCTTTTTATTGTTTTTAGCCGTTCTTTTCTTGTAACTTACCTTTCGCTTGCTGCAACTGCTCTGACTGTGTATCAAACCGCTCTTGTAATGAAGATAATCCCAACACTCGAGCATTCTCTTCCAGTCGCTTTCGCTCTGATATATCTTCGTAGGTTCCCAGCATCCCTGCCACGCGACCTGTCTTATCCATTAATGGCACTTTATTCGAGTTCAGCCAGATTCGCGTACCTTCTGAATCAGCTAATGCTTCTTCTAACTTAAGCATACTCCTGCCACTCTCCATCACCAAGCAATCATCTGCGGTATAGTGATTTGGCAAGGCCATTTGATCATCCGTTTTACCGATTAAATCGTCAACACCTTCATAACCGCAATCTTTCGCGAACGCTTGGTTACAACCTAGATAAACGGAATCTCGCCCCTTCCAATAAACACGCTGGGGAATACTGTCAATAATTTTAAGTAAAATTTGACGTGAGTCGAATAACTCATCTGATGCATTTTTGGCAACGGTGATATCAGAAAAAACAATCACCACCCCATCAATACGGTTGTCTTGCGTTCGATAAGGCATCGTGCGTACAGCAAACCAGCGACCATCGTTAGACATAGCCGAAGGTTCAGTCAGCGGGTGTTAGAGAATTGGAGGCTTCAGAATCGGGCTGGGTTTGCTTCATAATAACGGTGCTTTTTATATTTAACACGGTGGATTGGTAACTAAAAGAAACCATACTCCTGATATAGAAGGCTACCGTATATCAGTTCGAGTATAGTGTCTATATACGACATTATCGAGGAAAAGATCAGTTATAACTGTTGAGTGCTTAACGTATTAACGGTACAAGCAATAACGACAAACGCTCAGTAAAGCCACCCATATTTAACCGCTTTAAGCCATAAAGAAACGCTAATAAATTAAACACTCTCTTTAATAATTCGCCTCGCATTTTCAATCCCCATCTGCCTACCTTTCTTTCGGTAGTAAGATTTTCCACAGACGTTTTGCTGGTGCCAGTAAAGCTTCATCGCTAGCGGCATACCTGGTAACCAAAAATTGCGATGCGTTTCTTGGCGAGGTTCAATGGCTCCGGGGGATATCTCTGCCATCACGATGCCTGGGCCTTCTTGTGCCTGACGATAAGCCAAGACATGACCATAACCGTCAACAATTTGGGTGCCACCGACAAACTCCGTATTGTAAGGCAGTGTTTTTGATACACCAGGCATCAGCATAAAGTCAGTACTAAATTGACCACAATGGGAGGCATGTAATACTGGTACTCCTAAACGTCTTGCTAGTTCTCCTGGGGCGTTTTCAGACAAATAACGGTTGTATTGAGCAATCGCTGCAAATGCTTGGTTAGTAAATTCTCCCCAATTATTAGGCATTGTCCACCAATGAGAACCGGTCATCGCAATGTCTATTTTGCCAATAAGGCGGCGCAGGGTTTGTGTGCGTATAAGCTCCCAACAAACGGCTGCGCCAACACCACCTAATGGGGTATTAAAAACACCATCATCATTGCCCGGGGCATAAAATGCCCTTTCCCACATCGTCGGAAGGTCTTTATCATGGTGATGCGTCGTGCCGTCGGGCTCAACAAAGTGGTACCGGTTATACACCTCACCCCCGTCCGCAATCAACATAGAGCCGCCAATCCAACAGTCATGACGGGCGGCGATAGATTTGAGAAGATTAACGGCCTCATTGTCCGGCGGCAAAACTGCGTTATATGCGTCTTCTTTAAAAGCGACTCTAGCAGTAAAAAACTCAGGCAGTGCAATTACCCTCGCCCCTTTTGAGATCGCCTCAAGAGACAAAGACTCCGCTCGCTCTAGGTTAATACTCACGTCGCCAGTGGTGGCCTCTAGTTGAATAGCCGCTGCGATTATCTTTTTTTGCTTTAATTCAGTGGACTCAGTCAAATCTATTCTCCAACATCAAAGATGCTTAACCCCTCGCTATGCCCGCACTAAATATGATACATACGTACCACAATCAATAAAAACACTTTGCTTAATTAACCACAGTTGCATTAACCTCACCACTACTTTTTATTCATTAGTGACAATAGGACGCCACCCATGCACCACTTATCAACGTTAAGCAATATTTGCTTGGTTGTATTAAGCGCCTTTATTATTAGCAGTTGCTCTCTATTTTCAACTGCCCCACCTCTTGCTATCAAGAGTGAAAACACTTCAGCGATTATTATACAAAATGCAGATCTGTTCAGCGGCCACCCTGATGAACCTGTACGTGTAAACCAGAGCATTCTTATTCGTAATGGCAGCATCGAACGAGTTAGCGACCAAGAAATCATTTTAGAAGGTGCTGAAATCATTGATGCTAAAGGCAAAATGATTATCCCTGGGCTTATTGATATGCATGTACATACGCATGGCCCGGGAACCCCTACATGGAAAATGAGAGTACCTGATAACACCTTAGTGGATCGTAATTTGTCTGCATTTCTATATTCAGGCGTCACGACTGTTTTTGATATGGGCGCCCCGATTAATGATATCCAGAAAACAGTCGAACGTGTCACTGAAGAAGACCGTGTTAACCCACGCATTTTTTATGCCGGTCCCATGATCAGTAAGCGTAATGGACACCCGTCTTATATGATGAAGGAGTCATTTCCCTGGCCGGCATCAAGCTTTGCTATTAGCCAAATCGTAGGGTCTGTAGATGATGCGGAAGATATCGTAGCGTACATCGATGAATATAAATCGAAGGGCTCATCGATGACTAAGATTGTAATCGATCAAATACCTTTAGGCATTCCATCGCTTTCCGTAGAAGAGGCCGCCGTTGCGGTTGAGCATTCTAAGAAGTTAGGGCTCAAGGTGGGCGCGCATATTGGCTCTGAGGCCGACCTGATTACCGGAATGGACGCTGGCGTTGACTACTTTGTACACGGTGTTTACCGATCCAGTATTTCTGATCAAACCATAGCAAGAATGAAAGCCGCCAACGTTACGATTGCACCAACACTGGTCGTATTCAGCCAGATGGACCGTATTTTTCAGGATGAACTCACGTTTAACACGATGGATAAAGAGATTCTTGAAGTAGATTTATTGGAGTCCTACAATAATCGCCCTTCTGGCTTAACCATGGACGATCAAAAGCCTGAAATTCAGAATTACGCTCATGAAGTCAATGTGTTTAAGGATCTCAAGTTTGAGAACATAAAACGCATGAAAGCGGCAGGTATCCGAATATTGGCCGCGTCTGACTCCCCTAATGTGGCGAACGTGGCTGGCTCATCACTGCATGATGAATTACAAATGCTGGTTGAACGGTGTGGTTTTACGCCCGCTGAAGCCATTGCGGCGGCCACTTACTTGTCTGGCCGATACCTTGAGGAGTTAAACCTTACGCAGGGCTTAGGCTATATAGCAGAAGGGGCTAAAGCAGACTTACTCATACTAGATGGCGACTTCCGGGAAGATATTAACAACACCCGGAAGATCTCTATGGTCATTACAGGCGGTAAGGTCTTGGAGCGAGACTCAAACATCGTCAAACACTAGCTGACGATCTACCAAAGAGCGACCAAAGCGCCTCAAACTTACGCTGGAACTCATCAACAATGGCAACTTCACCGCTGATCACGATGTTCTCCTCATTATAGCGAGACGCACTGCGAGTCCAGTTGAAGCTGCCATTGAGCAAAATTGAATGATCAAACACTGCAAACTTATGATGCATATGGTTTGGACTTCGATCCATTCTAAGACTCACACCTTTAGCGGCTAAATCATCCACATCACTGCCTAAATCGTTAGATTTGTCATTGTCAGTAATAATTCTGACCTCAATACCCCGTTTATGCGCCTTATAAATTGCTTCACTCAGGGTGTCATCTGATATGGTAAAGACGCAGATATCAATCGACTGTTTAGCCTGATGACACAAGTCGATAATCTTACGACGGCACTCATCGCCTGGGCTAAAGTGAGCTGAGCTTTCAACGGTATTTTCAACCGCACCGCTATCCAGCGTTTTAACCACCTGCTCCAACCACTTAATCACTTTAAAGGTTTGGCTTGGGTCTTGATCAATGCATTCCCGCACCCAATCAAAGCCTTTGTTTCTGAGAAAACGACGCTCATCCTTTGACAAAGAAGGCGCTAAGGCTCTTAACTCGACCTTTTCATCATTACATAATTTAATATCGTCCAACGTTTCTCGTAGCTGAGTTTCTAGTTCCTTTAGTCTCATTTTTTACTTCCTTCTAACTTTATTTCTCTTAAAAACCTTCCAGGTAGACAGCCATGCGGCCAACACCCCCGATATAGCCCCAAAAAAGTGGGCTTCAAACGAAATCGAGGCATCTTGCGGGAGTACGCCATATATCATGCCGCCATATAAAAACACCACTACAAGGGCGATTAATATATTAAGGGGGCGTCGATCAAAACAGGCGAGCGCGATACTCAAACTCCATAGTCCAAAGACCCAACCACTGGCACCGATATGCATAGCATGACGACCGAACAGCCAAACCAGAATACCGGTTAGAGTGATAATAAACAGACTGCTCCAGACATAGAGCCGCACGGTTCTCAGTAAACAAAGCCAACTGAATATCGCCAGCCCGATTAAATTATTAATCAGGTGACTTAAATTACCGTGTAGCAGTGGCGAGCTATAGATGTAAGGTAGGCTATTGGGATCACGAGGGAGTATCCCAAATTGATTCAATTGCCCACCTAACGCCATATTAACCAGGTGCACTACACTCATTGCAGCACAGACGGTTAATACAATCTTAAACCGCTTCCAAAAAGCATTAATCACTCGTTTGAGCCCTTTAGTTCTGATTCTAGCTGTCTGAGTTGAGTAGATATTTCAGCCATTTTGTCATGGGTTCGAAGATCAATATCAATCTTCTTATCCATGGCTCTGACTAATGGAAAGATGCTATTTTCCATTGTGTTAGCCAGTACATGCAGCACTTTATCCAGACCCGGAACTGGCTGGTTTATCACTTCAACGTTAGGGGCTGGCTGTACCTTTTCTGCCTCCGGCTTTTGGTTCTGTATCGCCTTATAGCCTTCGGACAAAACATCACCTATGCGATTCAACGAGCTGTTAATCACATCAAGTTGTTGACTCGCAGCGGCTTCACCCGAATCATCTCCTGCACTCAACTCATTACTAGCCACAACACTTTCTGCCGCATGGCCTAGTTGCTTAACGCCATCGACCAAGTCCACCAGTTGAGCAATCACTTTTCCGCCTACATCGGCATCATCCCCGCCCATGGCTTTGTTGCGTAAGAAGTCTTTCTTGATTTGTGCCCAGCGCTGTCGCTCTTCATCGGTCATATTGCCCCGAAGCTCAGCCAGTTTAAGCAGGTTCTCTTCAGCGCCACTGGTCAGCAGTTGAGACTCTCCTAAGTAGTGATCAGAAATCATCTGCATCAGTTCATCTTGGTTCATGACAGATGAAACTTTTTCAGCCATCTTGTTCATGTTCCGATAGCTACCTTGGAGCTTGAATGAAGGTTCGGTGCGGTAGGTATCATCTTGGGCGGCCGATGCAATATATTGCTGATTGATCTTGAGAATAATCTCTTGAATCGTAAACAGTTTTTTCAATACGCCGGTGATTTCATTCACTTCAGCACCGCTATATTGATGCTTCAAATCGGTGGTGGCGATGCTTTCGCCCTGCGCCAATTTCACCAGTTTATAAGTATCGTCCATGTCCCGCGTTGCCAACGGCGCGAGTACCGGGTTAGACGTTAAGCTGTTTTCGATATAACTCAATGCAAACTGCTCATCCATACCGCCTAAGATATCACCGAGGTTATAAATATCTGCTCGGTTAGCCAACATGTCTGGCACCTTAAACGCTTCGCCTGATTCAGTATACGGGTTACCCGCCATCACCACGCAAAACTTCTTGCCGCGCATGTCGTACGTTTTAGTCTGGCCTTTCCAGATACCTTCAATACGACGAGTACCATCACAAAGAGAGATAAACTTCTGCAGAAACTCAGGGTGAGTATGCTGAATATCATCTAGATAGAGCATCACGTTATTACCCATTTCTAGGCCTAGATTCAGTTTCTCTAGCTCTTGCCGAGCTGTGGCATTAGGAGCTTGCTCAGGGTCTAACGACAGAACATCATGGCCCAGTGACGGGCAGTTGATCTTCATGAATATCAAACCCAGTCGGCTAGCGACGTATTCCATTAAGGTGGTTTTACCGTAGCCCGGTGGCGAGATCATCATTAATAATCCCATCAGATCAGAACGTTTATTCTCCCCGATGGTGCCCATCTGCTTCGCTAAGTTATCACCAATAAGCGGCAAATAAGATTCATTAATCAATCGATTACGCACAAAAGAGCTTAATGGCTTTGGCTTAAACGTTTCTAGCCTTAACGCATCGCGTTCTTCATCGATAATCGACTGACGCAGCGCTAAATAATCATGATAGCCTTTCACCACTCGTTGTTGATGATCATCGAGTCGTTGGAAAAACTCATCTAAAGCAAACGAGAGCTGCTGGTTTTGAATCCGAGGGTGATCGCCTAATAACCCCGAAACCGTTAGTTCAACATCCACTTCGGTAGGCCGACGTTCTAACCGCCCATCAGCATTCACCAAGGCAATGGCTTCAGGGATATAACGCACTAAATGATCGAGTTGCTTACCTTCTACCAATGCAATCAGCCATGACGCACTCAAATTCCAGCGCTCGGCTACCTGCCCTTTAAGTTTTTCGAGTGTCGACTGGTACTTGCGCCACGACGTATCATCTAAGGTACGTTTAAGCTCATCTACCAGTAATTGAGCATACTTACTGGATATAAAATCGACACGTTCACGACTTAGCTCTGCGACAAGGTATTCCGCCGCTCGGTCAATATCACGCTCAGTAACGTCGATAGGATACAGTTCAATAAACAAGCGAATAGATTGCGCGGCCTCTTCAATCAACAGCTGAGTGGCGCGCTGATTATTAAAAATGGTCAGCATATTCGCAGCAGACTGTGCCCGCTCATGCCATGTTTCGGCCTTTGCTTTTATAGCAAGCAACACCGACTGATCTTCTCGCCCTGCATGAATGGTATTCGCCCAAAAAACTTGCGCTAAAGCTCGGCATAGCGGGTCAAACTTTAACAAGTCTGCACTGTCCATCGCCGGTATCAGCTGCTGTAGAAGCAATACTGCATCATGATCATGAATCCCTTTTTGATAGCCTTCTTTATAGCGTGGCGTAGCAAAATCTCTGACCAATTTAAGTAATTGATCTTGATCTAACAAGGCCTCACGCAAAAGGTCATGACTCAGTTCATGCGCGTCTTTATCAGCAGCTTGCAGCATGAGCGAGGCTAAATATTCAGCTCGGTAAACCGAAGGTGTTTCAGACTCTTGAGTCATATCCCAATAAGGGCGTAGCTTGAGTAACTCTGGGCGCGTCAGCGGTTCAAAAAAGTCGGTCCCCGTCAGGTGAACATTCAATTCGCCATTACGAGGCAAGATGGTGAGATCAAGCGCTTGGGTATTCACGCTAAACTTATGGCGTGGGCCCAGCTTAATGACCTTACCGCCTTCTTCGTAAATATCGGTCTTATCTCTGAGTGAACGTAGCGCTTGCTCTTTGATGGATTTAAAACGCGACTCTACATCGTCTGCTTTAACCGCACTATCTAGCGCTCGCAGTCGCTCGACCATTTCTCTGGTTTTAAGCACCAACGCATCAGACGCAAAATAAGTGTTCAGCTCATCCGCTTCGGTAAATTTTAGCGAACGGCGTTCAATACTTGCTAAGATTCGGTCTGCAGCATCGGTGACTGACTGGGCTTTACGCTGTCGTTCATCCAATAGTTGCTGCTTATGTGACTCAAACGACTCATAAATTTCCTCTCGCTTAGCCATAATATCCGAGAGGAACTGGTCATATTCGCTAAACTGGCTTTCAAGTTCTTCTAACTGAACCAACAAGCGCGATAGCTGTTCATCGCAACGCTCAGGTGTGTTCGCCATGCCCAATGCATTAGTGATGCTTTGAGAAAACAACTTAAACTGAGCGCCAAACTGAGCAATAGCCTCTTCTGAACCTAAGTTCTTCTGCTTATGGCGCGCCGTGGCTTTGCTTTGATTAAGCTTTGAGTAGACTTCTGAAATGGAATCAATGATGCGCGTGCGAACCGTTGCATCATCCACTTTAAGGCTAGCCATCAGTTCAGATAATAGATCTAACCCAGACGCCGTTGACTCTATCGTTTCGATTAGTGGTGTTAATGAGGCGATGGTTTCAGCTTCATCAACCTCTTTGTTCAGCTCATCTATTTTTGCCAAATAAGGGGTTAATGCTTCCTCATTCGACAGAAACGTAACCGTCTGCTCGCTTAATTGAGCCTGCGCCTCAACCAGTTGTTCGTCCAAGGCGGCAATGCGCTCAAGGTCAATGTAACGAAGTTCTTTAATGGTCGCTAGGTGGCCGCGTTGATGACGTAAACGATCAAGCGCTTGAACATACTCTTCTGCTATCTCCCAGTTTTCAGGGCGAATGGAGAGTAAAATATCATTTTGTGCAGCTTCGGCTTCGGTCATGGATTGCTGTGACTGCCGACGAATACTTTCTACTTTTTCAAACTCATCAATCACCAACTCTGATGTTTGGGTGATTTCTTTGAGTATTGACTCAACAGAGGGTTGCTCTGCTGCGTTATAGTCTGCTATCCAATAATGAGCATCAAAGATCTTAGCAGCGGTTTTGCTGAGCTCTTCATACACTTTTGAAGAAACCGATTGATTGTCGATTAAACGGCAAACGCTATACAGGTCAGACACACCTCGCACCAAGGCTGCATTGCCAATACGGCCAAAAAACGACTGACTGACTTCCGCTTTGCTAGCAAACTCCTGACTCACAAACGGAGTCTGCCAAATCTGCATAGGATGAATGCGCGTAGGCTCACTTTCAGCAGAAAACACCACCAGCTTACCCGCGTCTGAAAGCGCATAACCGTGCCCATATATAGGGTTCTGTAGTTCTTTACTAATGAGGTTATAGGCAAATAAACCAACCACGCCCTCTTCTGGTTCATAGAAGACATACAGCACATCTTCGCCATTGGGCGAGCGAATCATTTGCTTAAACTTTAAACCACCGCTTTCGCTATTAACGCTATCTTGCTCAAAGGTTTTATATTCGCCGGTCTGCAAATAATAGCCGCCAGGGAATATCACGCCGTGATCTTCGGGCAACTGAACACAAGACTGACCAATCGCATCAATTCGAAGCACTTCTTCTGTCATCGTATTAAAAATAAGATGACGCCAAGTTTCTTCACGATAGGGCTTTATTTTGAGCAGAATTAAACCGCCCAGTTCGGCATAAAAATAGTCTGCATCATCAATAGATTGGGTATCGTCTTCGACAGGCTCGCGATAGATACCTAAACCGTCTTCAGTATTGTTTTCAATCTTAACGGTTAAATCACCGCCTACAGTCTCAACAAATACTTTATCCAGAATATTAATATGAGGATGACGGCCATTAACCGAGTCTTCACGAGTGGTGCCCGTCCACTCAAAGTCGTAAGCAGGGGGTAGCTGAATATCCCGCTCACCACGGCTATCAATGTACTGAACATCTTTACCGTCTGCAGACACAGACCAGCGGAAAACGCGAAGATCTTCTAACCGTTCACCAATCTGAAAACCTGCCAATAGTTTGCCATTTTTCACACTCAGCTCTACGAGCCGAGTATGCTTGTAATAGCGGTAGAGTTCGTCAAAGTCACTAACAAACGAGGCTTGTGTTAAAAAACTAGGTTCGTCGTCTGCGGGTTCAAGGTCGTAGTGATCGCCTTCATTTTTAAGGCGAAAAAGCGAAAATACATCTTCAATTTTGGTCTCTTTTTTAAGCCCCAAAAAAACATTATACCCAAACAACAGGTAGTCACCGACCTGCACCATATCGCGGGCAACACTGTTATTTTCTGTTCTCACTCGTACCCGTGACACCACACTCATGTCTGAGCTGCCAAACTCTTCGAGTCTGGATTCGTTTAAATGACGGGTGAGTTGATTGAGCGTTTTGCCTTGCTCAGAAAGACGCTTACGAATGACCTCATAAGCACCACCGGCGGCCACTGCGTTTTCGACATTGCTATCGCCGGTAGACTGGTTCTGCTGTGCCATCTTTCGATCCTTTTACATATGACCATAACCTCTGAGTCATTCCCGCAACGGCGGGAATCCATATAATGAAGAGCGATGGCCCCCGCCTGCGCGAGGATGACATAGACAACATTTACAATCCGCTCTCAAAAAACGATGGATCCCCGCCTTCGCGGGGGTGACACCAAGAATGTAATTCTAGACAATATCTATCCAGATCTTAGACTAGCGCTCTTCTTCCACCGTTGAGCCCTTTCCCTGACCATCCATTACTTTCGCCAGTAGTGCACTAACCGTGCTGCTCTTGGTAGATAAGCCATCAATCGCCTTACCTAATGACAATGACTTGGCAAACGTATCAAAGAAGTGCTCTTCGCCGCCCACAATATCGATTTTGGCTTTCTGTAGTGCGGTAGACAGTACATCTGCGTTGTCTTTAGCAATCTCTTTACCTGCTTCGATAGAAGCAATCGCTTCTTTGAAGGCGGTTTCAAGGCTCATACGGAACTCTTCGTGATCACGTGCTTTATCACTCATTGAGCCCATTGCATCGAACTTCTCAACCAGTCCATCAGCCTCTGCTTTAAATTGCTCACGGGTTACGTCTGCACCCGCCATACCCACTTCTTTCTGTGCTTTCGCTTCTGAGCTACCTTTCGCGGCAATCACTTCTGCGTCGGCTAAGCCGGTATCGCGTAGTGCTTTACTTTCTGCCTCTCCCTTAGCGGCAACCACTTCTGCATCGGCCAAGCCTTTATCGCGTAGCGCTTTACCTTCTGCTTCGCCTCTTGCAGCAACCACGTTCGCTTCTGCGAGGCCTTCTTTTTCAAGTGCATCCGCTTTAGCTTCTTGTACTTTGGCTTCTGCTAAACCGCTTGCGGCTTCTTCTGCTTGTATACCTTCCGCAAGCTTTTTCTTGGCGTCAGCTTCTTTAGCTGATGCTTCAAGGTTTGCCTGTGCCATAATCGTAATTTCAGAGGCTTTGTGCTTCGCTGAAAGATCTTCTGCTTCTGCTGCTTTAACCTGTTTCACTTTCTCTTCATCAGCCTGTGCTTCTGCGGCTAAGACCTGTACTTGCTTAGCTCGATCTGCTTCAGAGACTTCACGTACTTCTTTAATACGCTCTTCTTCAATAGCCACCGTTTTATCAACAACGACACGCTCTCGAATCACGTTAGCGATTTCTTTTTTCTCAACTTCTACTGCTTTTTCAGCTTCAATTTTCTGTAGCTCAACTTCACGTTCACGAGAGACGATTTCTAAATCTCTTGCGCGAGTCACTTTCTCTTGCTCAATAGCCACTGCACGCTGACGGTTCTGTTCAGCCACTTCTATTTCGCGTTGCTGATTTTCAGTTTGAACGGCTAAGTCTTGCTCGACCTGAATACGGGTCGCTTCATACTTCTTACGTTCTTCTTCTTGAACTTTAAGTGTTTCGGCTTCTTCACGCGCTCTAATCGTAGCCACTTCACGCTCTTGCTTCGCTTCTGCATCCGCTTGTTGGCGCTCTAATTCAAGCATCGCTTCGCGGGTTTCAACATTCTTTTTCTTAATAGCGAGCGCTTCGTTTTGCTCTAGGTCGTTTGTGATTACATTCTGGTTAGCGGTCAGCTGGGTAATCTTTTTAATACCTTCTGAATCAAGAATATTACTAGGGTCTAGCGCACTTTTTGGCGTCTGCTCTAGATAATCAATCGCCACATCTTCTAGTACATAGCCATTCAGGTCATCGCCAATCACTTCAATAATTTTTTCACGAAACTGCAGACGGTTTTCAAATAACTGAACAAACTCGATCTGCTTACCGACTGTTTTTAGTGCTTCTGAGAACTTGGCTGCAAACAGTTCATATACGGCATCTTTATCAGATGCGCGATCAGCACCAATGGACTTGGCGACGCGCAATACATCGTCGGCGGTTTCATTAACCCGCAAATAAAACGCAACCGTGATATCGGCTCGCATATTGTCTAAGCAAATCAGTCCATCTTTACCTCGGCGATCAACCTCTAGGGTGATTAACGAGATTTTCATCATCTCTTTTTTGTAAATGATGGGATAAACCAATGCGCCGGTAAAATGCACTTTAGGCTTAGAGCTCATATCGTTAACAATCAACGCCGTTCCCTGGGCAACCTTGATATAGAAGGCTTTAAATAAAGCGGCAAGTCCCATTAATATTGCGAAAAATATACCTATACCTACAGCGATAGGCATTAATACAGACAAATCTGCCATTTAAATTACTCCATTTTCTTTAAAATTTTGTGTGACGCTCATTAATAAAATTGAATCTAGTTTAGTAATAATCTGTGCTTACACTGAGTTGTCATCCTCGCCAAAGCGGAGGTGACCCCTTTGGCGAATTTAGAGCAAGCACGGTTCAATTCAAAAATTCCTTTTCTGATATAACACGATAAACATTTTCTACCTCCATGTATTCCAATAACACCACTCGATCACCTTTGTTGAATACTTCATCGCCAGTCGATCGCGCCTTCAATATGAGCCCTGCGCCACCATCTGCAAGGAACACTTCGCCAAAACTATTATTTACTTTAGATGTACGCACAATGGCGGTTCGTCCTAGTACTTCTGTCACCGTATTCTGACTCGCTTTTTTAAACAGCGGGCGAATGGGTCTAATTGTGTAAGCTGTCAGCATCGTCGAGAAATAGAGCGTTACTAGTAAAACGGGCAGTCCAGCTAAGTAACGCAAAAAACCATCTGGTATAAACCCAAAAAGAAAATGAACAACAAAGTAGCACGTAAACCAACCAAACAAAGCAATAAATGAAACGATGATCGTCACCGGCACACCGTAAAGCCCTAATTTCAGCATTAGGCCTGCTAACATATCGGGCGTGCTTAAATCTGTTTGATTAACCCCTAACTGGCCGTCAGGGTCGGGAATATCGAAATCTAAGACATCAAGATCAATTAACCCGAGTACGGCAACTAGCCAGTAGAGCAAACAGATCACTAAAAAGAAGGTAAAAAAAGCGGTGGGGAAAGACGCAATGTTCTGGTAGAACGGGTCCATTTTATCGCTTAATAATATCGCAAACATCCATTACCTCCCTGTATCTTTTCTGATCAACACTTAGCTCAATCGCGAGTACTCATATTAACAGCATTTAGTTACTCTTTCTCTTTAAACGATCCAAAAATTAGCTCCCGTACGCATTTTTTTAATTTTAAACCGGAGTGACGAGCGGCTACCCTTTTCAAGACTTTAATGGCCTAGCGGCTTTTTATCTTGCCGAGCAATAATGGCGTCTAGTGCTTATTCTCGCCATGTCGAAAAGCATCAATAAGCACGTTTCGAGGCGTTAACGCTGCATCGCAAAATTGAGAAATAGAACAACGATACCCATGCTCTTCCAAATACATCACTCGGTCTAGCACCAACCAGCATTCAAGTGCTCGTCGAAAGGTCATTCGAACTAGCTCATATCGAGAGTATTCATAAAAGCGCTTTTCGCCGCTTACCTCATACTCTTCAAAATCGAGATCCTTTGAAATCGTTAGCCCTTTTATATCAGCCACATGCAGGCAAAAATCACGAAACGTCCCATCCAATAGTTTCACCGACAACGACGGAACCGGCAGGTATTCGTCAACAGCTCTAACGTCCCGCTGTAATAAGTCAAACCCCAACCGCCAGCGCTGTAGTTTTTTTCTTTTCACTCGCTCTCGCTCGGCAGCGGTGTTGCTCTGCCTTACGGCACTTCGCAAGTCATCACCATCAAGTGTTAACGCGCTATTTTTAGCGATTACTGACATCGGTTGATAAATTGCGCGCTGATTAAAACGATGATAACAGCAAGGTGCAAAGGTGATGCGCTTCACGCGCTGCTCAACACACCCCTCTAATAAACTAACATGCAACCCGCCACAGGCATGTAATGCGATGGCGTGGTGCTGATCATTCAATCGGCTCACCGCACCCTCACTTAATACATCGCACTGCTCTACTCTGGCGTCACTATTCATGCGTTGTGCCAGCTGGTTGGCCTGCTGCACTAAGCTGTTATTAATCTCTAACCCCAATACAGGTACATTAAACTGCTCTGCCAAATAACGCCCTAAATGCAACTTACCCGAGCACCACTCAATTAACGGGTTTGAGACCTCACCTGTCGCAGCCGCAAACGCTTCGATTTGCTCAGCCTTTCTACCGGGGACATCTCGCTGCCAGGCGTAAGATCTTGCTATTGATTTTTTACTCTCACAAAAAGGAAACTGTATTAACGAGCGTATGTCTTGAGCAACCGGAAAGTAAGGGGCTATTTGCTGACAGAGCAAACTATCATCACCTTGTAGGCGGTCTACCTCATCTTCAGTTAACGTTAGTAGCCATTCTTGAAGTGCGGGATATTGATCTAGCCAGAGCGGCTTTGGGGTAGAAAAAGGCGATACACGCCAGATATCGGCATAGTTAATGAGTAGTTGATTGAGTTGGCCGAAGGTCTTTTGCATGACGCCATCATAATAGCTGCCAAATGTCAGCGTCTAGTGTTTTTATGCTTTCTATCGATTAAGGTGTGTAGCTTGCCGCCGGCAAGTTGTTAATCCAAGCTTGCAGCAAAGATACACCTTCTGTATGCACCGTACTTCGTCCTAGCTCAGGCATACGATGACGCTGATTAGCAATGGTGTCGCCATAATCGTCATCCATATTTAAGAATCGCGCTTTTGGCCCTATCGGCTTAAAAATAGCGCCACGGGTATCATCTGCACCTTGTAGTAAAGGCACAACAGCATGACAAGTAGAGACAGTGCGACACAGTAAAAAACAACTCAGGAGAAGGCTCAATGTAAGGCGATGTACAGAACTGAAATATCGCTAAGCATTTTTTAAAACCACACTAAGCAATACGTAAAATAGCACTGGAAAATTCTTCTAAAAGATTGAAAAGTAATAAAATAAAAATCAATAATATTGAAATTAAGCAGTGGTTCTAGCCAAAATTTTTACCGGATCGTACAGTGAACTCAATCACATTTTAGCGGCTCACTGACTAGATTGCTCTGTCTATAAAGTGGTTGGGGTTTGCTCTAAAATTTCTTTAAACGCCCGATTAAACGAGCTTAGTGTTCGGTAACCTACATCAATTACCTCCACCGCTTTCGAGGGTCCCAGCAGCACACCTGTTCGCCCTTTCAGTAAAAGACTCGCAACAATCAAGGCTGCCACACCCACCACGACAGGCAAACACAAAATAGAGCCGTAACCGGTATTTAGCGATATTGTTATCCACAATGCAGCAACACCTACAATCGCTAGTAACGCTCCTCGCAGCTTTCTTCTTGACTCAATCAAATCATCTGACCAATTGGCAATAACCACCCACATTCCATGTAAAATAATCAGATATTCAATATACGTAGGGAGCTTCCACCCCCAATAATGAAGTCCACCTAATAAAGGGTCGCTAGCCCCAAAAGGCCGAGTAATAGCAGGAAGTATAAAACTATAAAGCGCCAACCCCCCCCAAAATAGAGAGCAAATGCGGACGCCGAGCAAACGCTAGTTGGCAAAGCAACCAGAACAGGGCCGGCAACATCGTCATAACATCTGCTGTCAGCCACTTCCAGTCTTGAGAAACAACATTGTTAAGTAAAAAAGCACTTGCGGCGATCAAAAGCGCAAGAAACACTCTAGCAACTGGAAGATGACCAAAATCACGGGTGACAATCAAAAATGTAATAGCTATACAGCCCAGACTAAAGCCCGTCATTAGCAACACACTCGATCCCCTTATTTTTTATTTTAATGAGAATTGTCACTTATTGTTGACGGAGTGGTCATTTTTAGCAAGCTATTAATATAGGTGTTTTTTCAGCTAAAAGTCCCTGCAGCCAAATTGAGTCGACCTAGGCAACGAAAAACAAATGGCTTCAGGCAGTCGTTCGATACCTGCGGTGAAACGACTACTTATCAGTGTGTCAATGGCCTCCTCTAGCCATCGGTCAAGATCATGACAATCTCTGGGTTGAATCGACGCTAAGTAGCGAGCAGGCAGTGCCAATTTCTTATCTCTGGGGATACCCGCAATAAGGGGAACCCGAGCAGGTGTTCCTTGTTTGATTCGTTGAAAATGATCGACATTACTCATGCCATTGGCAATAACCCCCCCAAAAGGAAGGTCTGGCTGAAAACTTTGCATGCCATGTGCAATAGCACCAAATGTTTGGTTAATACCTTGAGCGTCAATCACCACCACAATAGGGACGCCAAGAAGCCTTGCTAAATCAGCATGTGAGCCTCTGGCTTGCCCATCAAACAACCCCTTAGCGCATTCAATAATAATCAGATCGCTCTCATAAGCGGCATGATACAGCACACGCTTAATAGCTAACTCACTCATCGTCAATAAGTCGATACTCAGTACCTTCTGGCCAGATGCGCATTCAAGAACGGTATGATCGCTTAAATCAGAGCCTGCCTTAAACACCTGTACTTTGCGGCCCTTATTAAGATGTAATCGAGCAACCAATGCTGACAACATTGTTTTACCATGACCAGGGCCGGGAGAGGCTATCATCAAGACAGGACAGTAAACATCCGGAGACGATAGGGGGCTATCAGTAGTATTCGTGCGTGTATCGCTACTCATAAGCTGGACTCTATGCTCAAAACCAACTCATACTATTTATAAGTTAATTAGAGCTAGGTATATGACAGACTCACTCTATTCATTAAAAAGGACAGGAACAGAGTGAGTAAATAGACTAACGCTTATACCTGAGGGCAACCTTTAATGCTTAGCGCAATATTAGTCGCATCTTTAACATTTTGATAATACGAGTCAGACACTTTTACAGCAGAACCCGCTAGCTCTCCATACTCTACATTTATCATTTTACCGAGGTTTGTGAGTGTATCGACCGATGCTCTGTCAGCATCATACGCCGAAAAAGCACCTTGAATTTGATCACAAGATGCTGAAATACCATTCGCAGCCATACTGGTTAGCTGCCCTGATGTTTGGCAACCCGTTAACGAAATAAAGGCTAATAAAAGGAGTGTCTTATTCATATAATGTCTCAAATAGCGTATTAGTGGTTTGAATCGAGCCATTTTAATAACTTGCGCGTTTAAATGTAAACCAAAGTTTACATTTGTCATCTTGGGCTAAGCTTAATAATTGAGGTATTCTAAAGAAAAAGAGGAGTGAGTGATTAGTGGTGATTCAACTTAAAAGCAAAATAATATTTAGCATTCTAGTAATATCTCTTCTGTCAGCTTTGCTCTTAGTAAAAACAAATACCTTTAACCTAAACACATCCTTAGACGGTAAGTCCTCCCTTTACCCACAAGAGCCGGATGAAACAGGTATCCCCCGCCCCGTTGTTCTAGTTAACTCTATTATAAAAAGAGGCACGTTAAGAGTCGCCACTCGGAATGCACCTACAACCTACTATCATGGCCCATTGGGCGCTAAAGGATTTGAATATGATTTGGCTAAAGACTTCGCAGACTATTTAGGGGTCGACTTAGAAATAGTCGTCTACGACAATATTGCAGACATACTAGACGCTGTGAACGCCGAAGTGGTTGATTTAGCCGCTGCAGGCATCACAAAAACGGGCACAAGGCAGCAATCTTTCCTCTTTGGCCCCTCTTACCATAATATAAAACAACAAGTTATCTGTAATCGCGATAAAGGTGCACCGAGAAACATTAGTGACCTGGCAGGTCGCAATATACATGTCATAGCAAAGAGTAGCTACGTTGAAAGGTTAAAGGAACTCGCCCAAGACACACCCGCGATCTCATGGACTGAACATGCATCAGCCTCCACCGAAGAGCTAATACATGATGTAGCTGACGGCCTTATCGAGTGTGTAGTCAGTGACTCTAATATTGTTAAACTCAATCAACGGTACTTTCCTAATATTAAAACAGGGCTATCCATTACAGAAAGCCAACCGCTCGCTTGGACTTTAAACAAAAAATCTACCGCTCTAAAACAAGTGATTGATGATTGGTTCACGCAGTATAGAGCACTTGGTTTGCTGGCCTCTCTAAACCAGCATTACTATCAATATGTGCCTATCTTTGATTATGTAGATATCAGAGCCTTCCACCGAAGAATTGATTCAAAGCTGCCAAAATTTAAGACATATTTCGAGCAAGCCGCTGAAAAGTACAACTTAGATTGGTTATTACTTGCCGCACAGTCCTATCAGGAGTCTCACTGGAACCCTAAGGCTAAAAGCCCTACAGGCGTTAGAGGAATGATGATGCTAACCTTACCTACAGCTAAGCGTGTAGGCGTTAAGAGTAGGCTAGACGTAAAGCAAAGTATCGACGGCGGCGCTCGCTATATGTCCTCACTAATGGGGCGTCTTCCTGATGGAATACCAGAACACAGCCGTATTTGGTTTGCATTAGCCGCTTATAATGTCGGTATGGGGCACCTCTACGATGCACGAAACCTTGCGACTAAACTCGGTAAAGACCCTAATAACTGGCACGATATGCAAGACGTGTTGCCACTACTTGCAAAAAAAGAGTATTACTCAAGACTACGCTACGGGTATGCAAGAGGGTCGGAACCTGTTGAATATGTTAAAAGAATTCGTCATTACCGAGATATTCTAGAAAAGAAAATAAAAGAAGAAGCGTTACAAGAAAAAGCGATGTCTACAGCGTCTATGCAATAAAAAGGGGCCATAAAGCCCCCTTTTAAGTATAGCTATACCCGTTTATAGCCTTGCGATAACTAAACGTTATCTTGTTGATAGGTTCGCTTTAACGTTTTATGAACCTCATAAAAAAATGAGTACATTTGTAAGCTGAGTCACTCTAAACTAATCCAATACCTGCTATAATTCCAAAAAATATCAATTAATACTGCTCAAACTGTTTGTCGGAATACGTTATGAAAAAACCCAATATCATTTGGATCAATGTACTTATATTTTCAATCACAGGGCTAGTCGCGTTAGTCGGTGTGCCTTGGTATGGGGTCGTTCATGGTTATGATGGCTATCATTTGCTAGCCACTGTACTTTGCATTGGTTACTGCGGCATGTCTATTACAGCCGGCTATCACCGTCTTTGGTCGCATCATGCTTACGAAGCTAATATCGTTATTCGTGTTCTTTATGCCATAGGGGGTGCTTTTGCACTTCAGAATAGCGCGTTGCATTGGTCGTCTGATCATCGCATACACCACCGCTATGTTGATAACAACGAAAAAGACCCCTATTCCGCCAAAAAAGGATTCTGGTATTCACATATCGGCTGGATGCTAAGAGAGTACCAGCGCGAGCGCTACGACGATTACTCTAACGTTGCTGATTTAAAGCGTGACCCTGTTGTCATATGGCAGCACAAGTACTACCTCCTGCTTGCGGCTCTCACAAACTTCGGTATCCCTTTAGCTATTGGTTTCTGGCACGGGGATGTATGGGGTATGTTGTTAACGGTGGGTGTGCTTCGCTTGGTTATTTCGCATCATGTGACATTCTTTATCAACTCGCTAGCGCACCTATGGGGGCGTCAGCCTTACAGTGATAAAAATACTGCTAAAGACAATGCACTAATTGCCTATTTCACCTTTGGTGAGGGTTATCACAACTACCATCATAGCTTTCAATTTGATTATCGTAACGGCATTCGCTGGTGGCAATTTGACCCCACTAAATGGCTTATTTGGAGCTTAAATAAAGTAGGGTTAGCACAAAACCTAAGAACCTGCGGTAATGACCGAATTGAAAAAGCAAAAGCTCATATGCTGTTACAAAAAGCCAATGAGCGGTTAAGCGCGCTGCCCAATGCCGACGAAATAAGCGCGATACTTCATGCGGAGTATGAACATTTAGTTGAGCACATTAACCAAGCTTATGAGGCAAAAAAAGCATGGCTAGAGTTGCAAAAAAACCACTTAATTGAAGCTTGTGATAAGTCAGAGGCGATGAAGCAATACAAAGAACTTAAATCAAATCTTCAAGAGCAACGTGAAAGGTGGAATAGCTTAGTCACTCAATACGCCTAAATAGGCGCGTCGGCAGTATTCACTTTATAGCGACTTTGATATACTGCCGCTCCAAATTTGACCTAAATGCATATTTTCAACAAGGATGTTATGAATAGCAAAGAAGTAACCTTATCCCGCTCGCCCAAAATCTCTCCCTTTTTAAGCTTTGACAAAATATTTTATATGTCAGGTCTTATCGCTGTGATATCTGTATGGTTTGTATGGCACGTCATCTTTGACTTAGTCTTACAGGTGATGCTTGGCATGACGATATTAGTCCTTTGGTTTAAAAACATGCAACTCAAACGAAACGTCAATAAACTAGAAGGCAAAACAACCGGTTCTGTTAAGTAATAAATAACCACAAATGGGCATGAAGCCCGAATAGCTCTGCTACACAAGTTATACGACAAAAGGAATTAAAATGAAAACTATCTCTATCGTAAAGAACACGTTTGGATTAATCGGTCTGGCGATGCTAATAGGCACGTTCTTGGTTTACCAAAACACCCAATCATTTTTAGCAACAGCCCATATTACAAACGGGACGGTTATAGACCTCGTCAGTTCACGTTCAAACAACGGTACTACTTATGCTCCGGTTGTTGTTTTCCACACACAGAATGACCAAGAAATCGTATTCACCTCGTCTAGCGGCAGCAACCCTGCTAGCTACAATATTAATGAAAGCGTTGAGGTACTCTATCAACCCGAAACACCCAACGACGCAAAGATAAACAGCTTTTTCTCGCTATGGGGTCTTTGTATGATCATGGGCTTTTTAGGTACTACTTTCTTTGCTGTAGGGTTAGGTATTACTCTCGTTGGCCGCGCAAACAAAAAGAGAATACGTCACTTAAAAGCCAACGGTACTCCTATCGAAACCACGTTTCAAAGTGTCGAAGTCAATGAATCATTAGTCGTTAATGGGAGCAGTCCTTATCAAATCCATACTCAATGGACCAACCCAGAAAACGCCAAGCTGCATATATTTAAAAGTGAGAACATGTGGTTTGACCCCAGCAAGCATATTAAAGACGATAAAATAACGGTATTAATCGATAGACATAACCCTAAAAAGTATTATGTTGATACGTCGTTTTTACCTGAGGTCGCCGCTTAAAATAGAGTATTTGCGGGATGAAAAGTGCCAGAAAAGTCATCCCGCTTAACCACGTTCTTATTTTCTTATGCCTTAATTTATTATAAAATCCCGCACTGATTTTTTAATTTTGATATAAGGTAAAGCGCTTTGCTTATTACGCCGCCATAGCGCTCCCCTCAAAAGTCACCAGTCTTCGCGTGACACCGTTAGACTAAAACGATAGAAAGTACAAAAATGCTATCTATGGTTTATAGATAACTACCTATTTCTATAGCTGAGAGACTAGAGCTACTTCTAGTCCCAGATTAATATTGCGTCGCTTCTAAATACATCACAAGGTTTTCTATGCTTGAAAAAATTAAACTCGATTGGCTCTCTAATATACGGGGAGACTTACTGGCAGGGACGGTTGTTGCACTGGCTTTGATTCCTGAAGCTATCGCATTTTCTATTATTGCAGGGGTCGACCCTAAAGTAGGTCTGTACTCCTCATTCTGCATTGCGGTCATCATTTCGATCGTCGGTGGCCGACCAGGGATGATTTCTGCAGCAACGGGCGCAATGGCCCTACTCATGGTCACGTTGGTAAAAGACCACGGACTAGAATACCTGCTTGCTGCAACACTGTTAACAGGTCTTATCCAAATTATTGCAGGCTACTTAAAGCTAGGCGGTTTAATGCGCTTTGTTTCTCGCTCTGTCGTAACAGGGTTTGTCAATGCGCTGGCCATCCTTATCTTTATGGCTCAATTACCCGAGCTCACCAACGTCACATGGCATGTATATGCCATGACAGCAGCTGGACTGGGTATTATTTATCTATTCCCTTACCTTCCAGGCATCGGAAAGTCAGTCCCATCACCTTTAGTATGTATCGTAGTGTTGACTGGGGTGGCTATCTTTATGGGGCTCGATATTCGTACAGTTGGCGATATGGGGGAACTACCTGATACTTTACCTATATTTTTATGGCCTGATGTTCCTCTAAATCTAGATACTTTATTGATAATTCTACCTTATTCCATCGGCCTTGCTGTTGTTGGCTTACTCGAGTCCATGATGACGGCAACCATCGTTGATGACTTAACAGACACGAAAAGTGATAAAAATAAAGAGTGTAAGGGTCAGGGCGTAGCGAACATTGGTGCAGGCCTCATGGGTGGTATGGCAGGTTGTGCGATGATTGGTCAGTCAATCATCAATGTGAAGTCTGGCGGTAGAGGAAGACTGTCGACCTTCACTGCGGGTACCTTACTCATCATCATGGTTGTTTTCTTAGATGAATGGATAAAGCAAATACCAATGGCCGCACTCGTCGCGGTGATGATCATGGTTTCTATCGGAACCTTCTCTTGGAGTTCTATTACAGACTTGAAGAAACACCCTATATCTACCAATATCGTTATGATCTCGACCGTCATCGTCGTTGTAGCAACCCACAACTTAGCACTAGGTGTGTTAGTGGGCGTGCTGTTAGCAACGTTATTCTTTGCCAACAAGATTGGCCGGTTTATGGTGGTTAAATCAGCGCAATCGAATGATGATGTTCGCACCTACCAAGTATCTGGGCAGGTATTCTTTGCATCATCTGAGCAGTTTATTGAGTCCTTCGACTTTAAAGAAGTAGTAGATAAAGTCATTATTGATCTTACTCATGCTCATTTCTGGGATATTACTGCAGTATCATCTTTAGATAAGGTCGTGATTAAATTTAGGCGAGAAGGGGCTGAAGTAGAAGTCATCGGCATGTCTCAAGCGACAGAGACAATTGTTGACAAATTTGGCGCCCACAACGACCCTAAAGAAGTTGAAAAGCTTATGGCCGGACACTAAGGAGATAATAATGAATAAAATCATAACATGTGTGGATGGCTCAGCTTATTCAGATGCGGTTTGTAATGCCGGTATCTGGGCTGCAAAGAAACTTAAAAAGCCTATTTTGTTTTTGCATGCCATTGAAAAGAAAAACACCGCTGACGTGGAAGATTTGAGCGGTGCTATCGGCTTGGGTGCACGCTCGTCCTTATTAAAAGAAATGTCATCACTTGATCAGCAAAGAAGCAAGTTAGCGTTAGAAGTCGGTAAAGAGCTACTCGCTCACGCTTGTGAATTAGCTAAACAGAACGGTTGTAACGAAGTTGAGAAGACACAACGGCATAGTGATATTGTAGAAGCCATATGTGACCTTGAGTCTGATGCGCGCTTTGTGGTGATTGGTCGCTCAGGAGAAAGCCATGGGCAAGATTTTAAAGCGGTTGGCTCTCATATAGAACAAGTCATTAGACAAGTTCATACCCCTATTCTGATAGCTAATAAGGATTTTAAAGAGCCAAAGAGCTTTATGCTAGCATATGACGGACGCGAGACCGCTGATAAGGCGGTTAAGCGGATTATCGAGGGAGGCTTGCTGCATAATCTAACCTGCCACCTAGTAACTGTTAAAAACAGTCAAAAAGACTTAGTAGATAAATTTAAGCGCACTGAAGCAATGCTGGTAGAAAGTGGTTTTGAGGTTAAATCTAGCTATTTAGAAGGTAATATCTTCAATTCGTTAATGGACTACAAAACTGACAACAATGTAGAAATGCTAGTGATGGGGGCTTTCTCTCGCTCTAAAATCGCTCAAGCATTTTTGGGTAGTAATACGCTTAAAATGATAGAGAAGGTTCATTTACCTTTGGTTGTTTTACGTTAGGCTATTTAAGGGCAGACACATAAGTCTGCCCTTACATTGAGCAATCGACTACCGCCCCAGCCGTCATTCCCTGATCGCGACTCCCCCCCACAGTTCCCAGCAAAAATAACCTTTTATACATATCTACTACTCTCAAAATGACGTGATATCGTATCTCCTTATAATAGGCCGATTTAATGCTCATTTTGACATAGTGAATGATCAAAAATAGCCTCTAACACCATACAGCCATCTGTTTCGCCTTCTGAGCATGCATCCAGCATATTCTTCAGTTCTTTACTCAAAGACTGTAATCTCGCAATTTTCAGCTCTACCGATTGAAGATGTTTTTCGACGATTAAATCTGCTTCATGACCTACAGGTTCATTTTTCGATAAACCAATCAACTCGCGAACCTCACCCAAAGTAAACCCAAGACCTTTTGAGTGCATTATGAATTTCAGCCTTTTTAAATGCTCTGAGTTGTAGCGTCTTTGGTTTCCTTCAGTGCGATATGGGCGTTGAAGCAATCCTTCATCTTCGTAATATCGAATCGTCGGAATTTTACATCCTGTTATCTCAGACAACTTACCTATAGGAAAATTTTTCATTTCTTATCATTTATCCCTTGAACCTCTAGTTACTAGAGATTGTAGACTAGCGTTATTACATTAGAAAGGGAGAAAAAAGATGGGGTCTCACTGCTGTTCAGAAAAAAAGTTCGAAGGTGTATCCGTCCGCTATAAACGCGTTTTATGGGTGGTCATCGCGTTAAATGCAATAATGTTTGGGGTGGAAATGACTGCAGGGTTGTTTGCTCAATCGCAAGCCTTACAGGCGGACGCGCTAGACTTTTTAGCTGACTCGGTGACCTATGCGTTAAGTCTATGGGTCATCGGCAAGTCTATACGTATGCGCACTACGGTTGCTATCGGTAAAGGTCTAAGCCTGAGTTTTATAGGTGCTTGGGTATTACTCTCAACGATATACCAAATGACAGGTGTTCACAGCCCAGAACCCGTCACTATGAGCTGGGTGGCCGCTGCAGCGTTAGGCGTTAACATACTGAGCGTCATATTGCTTATCTCATATAAGGACGGGGATGCAAATGTGAGATCAGTTTGGTTATGCAGTCGAAATGATGCCATCGGCAATGTCGCCGTCATCCTCGCAGCGAGTGGCGTTTGGGCGACGCAATCAGGTTGGCCTGATCTAATCGTGGCATTTTTTATGGCCACATTATTCTTCAGTTCATCTTTGCAAATTATCCGTCAGGCTTTAGCTGAGAGGCGTGAAGCTTTGCTACATAACACTATGTAAACAACCCGCCCGTCATTCCACGAAGGCGATATAAACAGCACTGTCATTCCCGCCTTCGCGGGAATGACAGTGGGTGTATAAAATGAGCTAATAAATATAATAGGTAAGTAC
The DNA here is from genome assembly GCF_026016465.1 of Alkalimarinus alittae. Lineage (NCBI taxonomy): Bacteria > Pseudomonadati > Pseudomonadota > Gammaproteobacteria > Alteromonadales > Alteromonadaceae > Alkalimarinus > Alkalimarinus alittae. The sequence continues at coordinate 21,823 of NZ_CP100390.1, read as the reverse complement.
TTACCTACTCTACCGTTACTGATTTTGCTAGATTTCTAGGCTGATCAACATCTGTACCTTTAATCAAAGCAACATGATAGCTAAGTAGCTGAAGTGGCACTGTGTACAATATCGGTGCTATGATTTTATCGCACTGAGGTACGTCTAATACCTTCATGGTCTCATCACTTTTAAACTGTGCGCCGGTATCTGCAAAGACGTACATCAAGCCGCCACGTGCTCTGACTTCTTCTACGTTGGAGTGCAGTTTTTCAAGTAGTTCATTGTTAGGGGCAACAACAATTACTGGCATATGTGCATCAATAAGCGCTAGCGGGCCATGTTTGAGTTCTCCGGCAGCATACGCTTCTGCGTGAATATAGGAAATCTCTTTAAGTTTAAGCGCCCCTTCCATTGCGATAGGATACTGATCACCTCGACCTAAGAACAAGCTATGTTGCTTATCAGCGAAATCTTCTGCCAATAGCTTGATTTCATCATTCATATCCAGTGCTTGTTCGATTTTAGCCGGTAAAGAAAGTAATGCTTTAACAATAGTGGCTTCGGTCTCCGAATCCATATCGTTGTACTTTCCGATGGCCGCTACCAGCAATAATAAACCAGTTAGTTGAACGGTAAATGCCTTTGTTGAAGCTACGCCTATTTCAGCACCTGCATTCATCATATAGGCCAAATCTGACTCACGCACCATAGATGAACCTGGTACGTTACAAATCGTTAGGCTTGATTTGAAACCAATTTCTTTAGCAAGTCTTAATGCAGCGAGCGTATCTGCAGTTTCACCTGACTGAGAGATGGTCACTAATAAGGAATTTGGGTGAACGACTGCCTTCCGATAGCGAAACTCAGAGGCAATTTCTACATTACACGAAATGCCGGCCACCTCTTCAAACCAATAGCGAGCCGTCATACCTGCGTTGTAGCTAGTACCACAAGCAATAATCTGAACATGCTTGATATCTTTTAGGATATCCTCTGCATTGGTACCAAAAGTTTCTGCTGAAATCTTACCCGCAACAATTCGATCATTTAGGGTGTTTTTGATAGCGATAGGCTGCTCGTATATTTCTTTGAGCATATAGTGTTTGAACGGCCCTTTGTCTCCAGCATCATGAGTGATATCAGATTCTTTTATCTGTCGCTCGACCTGCTTGCCGTTAGTATCGTAAATCGTTACACGCTGACGTGTCAGCTCTGCTATATCGCCTTCTTCAAGGAATGAGAAGTTACGCGTAACCGGTAATAGTGCTAACTGATCTGAAGCTAAAAAGTTTTCACCGATGCCATAACCAATAACCAATGGGCTACCTGAGCGTGCTGCAATTAGACGATCAGGATCAGTCTTATCCATCACTACGGCACCATAAGCACCTTCAAGCTGTTTAATGGTGGCTTGGAATGCAGCTAACAGCGTATCGTGCCTAGTCAACTCAAAGTGTACAAGGTGAACTATAACTTCAGTATCGGTATCAGAAGTGAATTCATATCCTTGCTTAGTTAACATTTCGCGCAATGCGTGGTGATTTTCAATAATACCGTTATGTACAACGGCGATACGATCACCCGATGTATGAGGATGTGCATTTAACTCATTAGGCTCACCATGAGTAGCCCAACGGGTATGTGCAATTCCGGTTCCACCTGCACAAGGGTTCTCTTCCAGTGCATCGGCCAGCGCCTTCACTTTACCAACACGTCTTACACGGCTGAAATCGCCCTCTTTTGTCAGCAGCGCAACTCCAGCTGAATCATAGCCTCTATATTCAAGCCTTCTCAGTCCTTCTACTAGAATTTCTGCTACATCCCTTTGTGCCACTGCACCTACGATTCCACACATGCTTTTATTCCTATCACGTTGTGTCTGATAGTTAATATCAAATTCATTTAGGCGCGGCTGTTAGCCGCGATCATCGCGCCAAAGTGGCGCGCCTACCAATACCGTTTTTGCTATTTTTTTACTGGGCGCTGCCAATTATCCATGTTGCGTTGTTTACCACGAGCGACCGCTAATTGGTCTGCATTGACTTCTTTGGTGACGGTTGAGCCTGCACCAATGGTGGCTTTTTTGCCTATTTTAACAGGTGCTACCAGTGAACTGTTCGAACCAACAAATACATCGTCACCAATTTCTGTTTTGAACTTATTCACACCGTCGTAGTTACAGGTAATGGTACCTGCTCCGACGTTAACATTCGTGCCGAGTACCGCATCACCCACATAACTAAGGTGATTAATTTTACTGCCTTCACCCACAATGGCTTTTTTGGTTTCAACAAAATTACCGACTTTAGTGTTATTAGCTAATTGTGTTCCAGGGCGTAAGCGAGCAAACGGCCCTACATTGGCACTTTCACCAACTACACTATCTTCGACAATAGAGTTTGCATGAATGGTGGTGTTCTTACCGATTTTAGCGTTTTTGATAATGCAGTTAGGGCCAATAACAACGCCTTCTGCTAACTCAACATTACCTTCTAGAATAACATTTACATCTATAAAGACATCTTTTCCAGTCGTTACTTGACCTCTAACGTCTAATCTCGCTGGATCAATTACCGTTGCACCCTCAGTCATTAATCTTTCGGCTTGTCTGGCTTGATACCATCGCTCTAGAGTGGCTAGTTGAACACGATTATTGATCCCTTGAACTTCTTCTTCACAAGCAGGGTTAGCTACCGCCACTTCCATTTTATCGGCAACTGCCATCGCAATAATATCGGTTAGATAATATTCGCCCTGTGCATTTGAGTTCGATAGCTTGGGTAGCCACTCTTTAAGTTTAGACGCGGGAGCTGCCAATATACCGGTATTTATTTCTCCAATAGCTAACTGCTCGGACGTGGCATCTTTTTGCTCGACAATCGCCTGAACAAAACCAGAAGAGTCTCTGACTATTCGGCCATAACCTGATGGGTCATCGAGATTGACTGTCAGCAGAGCAATACTTTTTTCGCTTACATGGCTCAATAGTGCAGAGAGTGTTTCGGTATTAGTAAGCGGTACATCACCGTATAAGATCAATACGGTTACATCATCAGGCACATGGGGTAATGCTTGCGCAACAGCGTGTCCTGTGCCTAATTGCTGCTCTTGAGTAGACCAGTGAATGGGGTTAGACGTTGTAATGCTTTCAAATGATTGTCGTACTAATTCAGCGCCATGACCAATAACAATATGAGTGCCTTCAGCACCTAACTGGTCTGCATTTTCAACGACATGATGCAGTAATGATTTACCCGCCAGTGGATGTAATACTTTTGGAAGATTCGATTTCATGCGCGAGCCTTGACCGGCTGCAAGAATAACTACATGAACACTCATTAAGACGTTTCCTTACTGTGTTAATTGGCGACTAATTATAAATAAGGGCATTATACGTTATAGCAGACTATTTATCGTACCCCAGTGTTTAATATAAACCGAAAGTTGGGCTCGTCTGAGGGGAATTTATGTGAAAGGTTGTAAAATCCTGTATCTCTTCTCATTTTGATTCGTTCAAACCAAAAAAGGTGACTATAAAGTCACCTCTTTTGAGATCAATTACAATTTAATCGTCAGGTAATGAATACCGTATTATTAACGTAATTTACTACGCAATTGCTGAATGGTACGGAGTCTTGCTGCTGCTTCTGCAAGCTGAGCGGCTGCTTTCGAATAATCGAAATCACCACTTTGATTAGCTAGAGCCTTTTCGGCATCTTGCTTTGCTTCAAGAGCTGCTGCTTCATCCATATCAGCCGCACGTTGCGCACTGTCAGACAGTATAGTCACGACATTTGGCTGAACTTCCAGATATCCGCCGGATACATAGAAGACCTCCTCTTCTCCACCTTGCTTGATCACACGGATCGGGCCAGGTTTCAAAGCAGAAAGAAGAGGTGCGTGACCAGGTGCTATACCTAAATCACCTTCAAAACCTGCAGCGATTACCATCTCTACACGTCCAGAAAAAATCTCTTCTTCAGCACTTACAATATCGCAATGCACGGAAATACCCATATGCTATGCCTCTACTCTTATCCTTTTTACCCCATACCCCTTATTCATTTAAGAACAGAGGTAGGGGGTAAGGATAACTATTTCATTGTCTTGGCTTTTTCTACTGCTTCGTCGATTGAACCGACCATGTAGAATGCCTGTTCTGGCAGGTCATCGTACTCACCAGCCAAAATGCCTTTAAAGCCACGGATCGTATCTTTAAGAGATACATACTTACCAGGTGAACCGGTAAATACTTCTGCAACGTGGAAAGGCTGAGACAAGTAACGCTCAATCTTACGAGCGCGGAATACAACCTGCTTATCTTCTTCAGATAGCTCGTCCATACCTAGGATCGCAATGATGTCTTTCAGCTCAGCATAACGCTGAAGAACTGTCTGAACACCACGAGCAATATCATAATGCTCTTGACCAATGATCAATGGATCTAGCTGACGACTTGTTGAATCAAGTGGATCGATCGCTGGGTAAATACCCTTAGCTGCGATATCACGACTTAGTACAACAGTTGCATCCAAGTGAGAGAACGTGGTTGCTGGTGATGGATCCGTCAAATCATCCGCAGGTACGTATACCGCTTGGATAGAAGTGATAGAACCCGTCTTGGTAGAGGTGATACGTTCTTGAAGAACACCCATCTCTTCAGCCAATGTAGGCTGATAACCAACTGCTGAAGGCATACGGCCTAGCAGTGCAGATACTTCTGTTCCCGCAAGGGTGTAACGGTAGATGTTGTCAACAAACAACAGTACGTCACGACCTTCGTCACGGAATTTCTCTGCCATGGTCAAACCAGTCAATGCAACACGCAAGCGGTTTCCTGGAGGCTCATTCATCTGACCGTAAACCATGGCCACTTTATCAAGAACGTTAGACTCCTTCATTTCGTAGTAGAAGTCATTACCCTCACGAGTACGCTCACCAACACCTGCGAATACAGAAAGCCCAGAGTGCTCCTTCGCGATGTTGTTGATAAGTTCCATCATGTTTACAGTTTTACCAACACCGGCACCACCAAATAGTCCAACCTTACCGCCTTTAGCGAAAGGACAAACTAAGTCGATGACTTTGATTCCGGTTTCAAGTAAGTCCGAGCTTGCAGATTGTTCTGCATAGCTTGGAGCCTTACGGTGAATAGGCATTTGCTCTTTTTCACCGATTGGGCCTGCTTCATCTATTGGGTTACCTAGAACGTCCATAATACGTCCTAAAGTCTCTACACCTACTGGTACAGAAATTGGCTTATGAGTGTTAGTCACTTCTAAGCTTCTTTTCAATCCTTCGGTGCTACCCATGGCAATCGTACGTACGATACCATCGCCTAACTGCTGCTGAACTTCAAGTGTAGTTGCTCTACCCTCAACCTTCAGAGCATCATAAACCTTTGGCACTGAATCTCGTGGGAATTCCACGTCAATGACCGCGCCAATGATCTGTACGATACTTCCGCTACTCATGCTCGGTTCCTCGTTAATCTAAATTCGTACTGCCACTTATACTGCTGCTGCACCGCTAACAATCTCAGACAATTCCTGAGTGATCGCTGCTTGGCGTGCCTTGTTATACACTAGCTGCAGTTCGTTTATCATGTCACCTGCGTTATCAGTTGCGCTCTTCATCGCGATCATACGAGCGGCTTGCTCACATGCTGCGTTTTCAACCACACCCTGATACACCTGAGATTCTATAAAGCGAGTTAGAAGACCATCCAATAACTGTTTGGCATCTGGCTCGTATAAGTAATCCCAGTGGTGCTTGAACTCATTTTCCTCTGCAGCTTGCAAAGGCAGAAGCTGAGATACAGTTGGCTCTTGTGTCATGGTGTTTACAAAACGGTTATGAACGACGTATAAACGATCGATCTTACCTTCATCGTATGCATCTAACATCACTTTAACTGAACCGATCAACTTACTCGCTGATGGTTGGTCACCTAAGTGAGATAGAGCAGCTATAACGTTACCGCCATAACTTTTAAACAATGAAACCGCTTTTTGCCCAATGGCACAGATGTCAATTTCAACACCCTTGCTATTCCACTCTTTCATGTCTAATACGGTTTTCTTGAACAGGTTACTGTTCAAGCCACCACATAATCCACGATCGGTTGAAACAACAATATAGCCAACACGCTTAACTTCGCGCTCTTGCAGATACAAGTGGTTGTATTCTGGGTTCGCATTTGCAAGGTGACCAATTACGTTTCTAATTCTATCCGCGTAAGGTCGACCTAGGCTCATACGTTCCTGAGCTCTACGCATCTTACTAGCAGCAACCATTTGCATAGCGCTGGTAATTTTCTGCGTGCTCTGAATACTTGTAATCTGATTGCGTATTTCTTTTCCGACGGCCATATATTTACCCTAATGGATTGACGATGCCTGCTATCAAGCTAATTAATTAATCTAACAACAGGCTATTCGCAATTACCAAGTCTGAGTAGCTTTAAATTTCTCAATGGCAGCTTTAAGACCATCAGCGATTTCGTTGTTGTAATCGCCTTTTTCGTTGATCTTAGCCAACAAGTCCGCTTGTTCAGCGTTCATGTAAGAGATCAAAGAGTTCTCAAAATCTACCACTTTCTTCACTTCTACATCGTCAAGGAAGCCTTCGTTAGCAGCATAAAGAGAAACCGCCATTTCAGCGACACTCATTGGGCTATACTGCTTCTGCTTCATAAGCTCTGTTACACGTTGACCGTGCTCCAATTGCTTACGAGTAGCTTCATCGAGGTCAGAAGCGAACTGAGCAAAAGCTGCCAATTCACGGTACTGAGCCAATGCCAGACGAATACCACCACCTAATTTCTTGATGACTTTAGTCTGAGCGGCACCACCTACACGAGAAACCGAAATACCTGCGTTCATCGACGGACGTATGCCGGCGTTAAACAGACTCGATTCTAGGAAGATCTGACCATCGGTAATCGAGATTACGTTAGTAGGTACGAATGCAGATACGTCACCCGCTTGAGTCTCGATAATTGGAAGTGCAGTCAAAGAACCAGTTTTGCCTTTAACTTCACCGTTGGTGAACTTCTCTACATAGTCAGCGTTTACGCGTGATGCACGCTCTAGTAAACGTGAGTGCAAGTAGAAAACGTCACCTGGATATGCTTCACGACCTGGTGGACGACGTAGCAATAGAGAGATTTGACGGTATGCCCAAGCTTGCTTGGTCAAGTCATCAAATACGATCAAAGCGTCTTCACCACGATCACGGAAGTATTCACCCATTGTACAACCGGCATATGGTGCTAAGAACTGCATTGCTGCAGGATCTGCCGCACCAGCGGCTACAACGATAGTGTGATCCATTGCACCGTGCTCTTCGAGCTTACGCACAACGGCAGCGATAGAAGATTGCTTCTGACCAATCGCTACATAAACACACTTAATGCCGGTGTTTTTCTGGTTGATGATCGCATCGATTGCAATTGCAGTCTTACCGATCTGACGGTCACCGATGATCAACTCACGCTGACCGCGACCGATTGGAACCATCGCATCGATCGCTTTTAGACCGATTTGAACTGGCTCATCAACTGATTGACGTTCGATTACGCCTGGTGCAACTTTTTCAATTGCATCAGTTAGAGTCGTCTCGATAGGACCTTTTCCATCGATAGGATTACCTAGCGTATCAACAACACGACCTAAAAGGCCTTCACCAACAGGTACTTCAAGAATTCGGCCAGTACATTTAGCTTTTTGACCTTCGGCCAAGCCATTGTAATCACCCAATACTACGATACCTACAGAATCACGCTCTAAGTTAAGCGCCATACCGTAAACACCGTTTTCAAATTCAACCATCTCACCGTACATTACGTCGGCAAGACCATGGACTAGAACGATACCATCAGAAACACTGACGATGGTGCCCTCATTACGGGCTTCAGAAGTAACATCGAGTTTCTCAATGCGCTTCTTGATGATTTCGCTAATCTCAGCAGGATTTAATTGCTGCATGCAAATGTCCTCAAAAAAGAGTCCTTAAACCTAAACGTCGCCTAGGAATTAATTGCCTCGGCCAATTTCGCAAGTTTTCCACGAACAGAACCGTCGATAACTAGATCTTCAGCTCTCATAATCACACCACCCAACAATGCTGGGTTAGTGGTTGAGCTGACATTTACTTTACGATCTAGTTTTTTAGTTAATGCCTGTGCCAGTTGCTCTTGCTGCTCTGCACTCAATTCGAATGCACTTTCAACTTCAACGTCAACAGATCGTTCCTGTTGAGCTTTAAAAAGTTCAAATAAGGCAGCAATCTCTGGTAGCAGAGTCAGACGCTTATTTTCGGCGAGAACTGAAATAAAGTTCTGGCCTTGTTCTGACAATTTGCCATCACAAACACTTATGAATGTTTCAGCCTTCTTTTCACTGGTAAGTGAAGGATGGTCTAAAACAGTCTTCATGTTCTGATCAGCGGCTACCGCAGCACTAAAGCCCAACATTGCAGACCAGTCTGCTAATGTATTCTGGCTCTGCGCAGCGGCATAAGCCGCTTTTGCGTATGGCCGGGCTACCGTTGTTAACTCTGCCATAACAAACCTCTCTTATAGCTCAGCGGCAAGCTTATTAAGCAAGTCGCTATGAACGTTAGAATCAATAGAGGTTTGCAGAATTTTCTCGGCACCCGCTACAGCAATGGCAGCGACTTCAGCACGTAGTACTTCTTTCGCCCGATTGCTTTCTTGTTCAATTTCAGCTTTCGCTGCTACAACCAAACGATTACCTTCTTCACGAGCTTGCTCTTTAGCTTCCTCGACGATTTGGGTAGAACGCTTGTTTGCTTGCTCGATTAGCTCTGCTGCTTGCAACTTAGCTTCACGTAGCTCTTGCTTCGCCTTATTTTGGGCTAAATCAAGATCACGTGATGCACGATCTGCAGCATCTAAACCATCCGCAATTTTCTTCTGTCTTTCTTGTAGCGCTGCTATTACAGGAGGCCACACGTATTTCATACAAAATACGACGAATATGAAGAATGCGATGGCTTGACCAATCATTGTCAAGTTAATGTTCACGTCAACACCTCTCGCTTGTTATTAAGTAAACCTAAAGTTAAAAACTTAAAACAGCGACTTATAGCTGACCAACAAACGGGTTAGCAAAAGTGAAGAACAACGCGATACCAACACCGATCATTGTTACAGCATCAAGAAGACCTGCAACGATGAACATTTTAACCTGAAGCATAGGGACCATTTCAGGCTGGCGAGCAGCACCTTCAAGGAACTTTCCGCCCAACAAACCGAATCCAATCGCAGTACCTAGGGCACCAAGTCCGATCAAAAGCGCTACAGCAATTGCGGTTAAGCCAACTACAGTTTCCATTTTCACTCCTAAATTTTAAGTGATTAAAGTTAAAGTTAAAGTTTTAAAGCTAAGGTTGAAACTAGTACTAACTATCTATTACACACTATTTCTTACAAATAGACCTTTAGTGATCTTCGTGCGCCATGCTCAAATAAACAATTGTTAGCATCATAAAGATAAATGCTTGCAATGTAATTATAAGAATATGGAATATTGCCCATGGCACCGATAAGGTCCACTGGACCCAAAGTGGCATTAATGCAATAAGGATAAAGATCAATTCACCAGCATATAGGTTACCGAATAATCGCAATGCTAATGAAACAGGTTTGGCAAGTAGCCCAACACCTTCTAACAATAGATTAAAAGGAATCATCCACTTACCAAACGGTTGTAAAGTAAGCTCGCCAACAAAGCCACTAACGCCTTTTACTTTGATGCTGTAATAGACAATCAGGGCAAATACTGAAAGTGCCATACCTATCGTTGCATTAAGGTCAGTCGTTGGAACAACCCTAAAATACAAATGCTCATTTCCTGTAATGATTTGAGCTAATCTAGGTAAGAAATCTACTGGAATTAAATCCATGAAATTCATCAGGAATATCCAGCAAAATATAGTCAGCGCTAAAGGTGCAATGACTTTATTTCGACCATGGAATGTTTCTTTGACGCTATTATCAACAAACTCAACCATGACTTCTACAAAGTTCTGCAAACCACCGGGTACACCCGCTGATGCCTTTTTTGCAGCTGAACGGAACAACCATAAGAATAGGACGCCTAACGCGATAGACCAACCCATGGTATCTACATGAATGGCCCAAAAACCCATTTCTTTGGCTTCTTGTGCGGTATGCGCAAACATCCAGCCGCCTTCAGGGTGATTACCATAGGTAAGATTCTGAAGGTGATGCTGTATATAGGATGATGCGGTGAGGGTTTCGCCTGCCATATTATGCTCTCAAACTCTATTTCCGCTGTGGCTGATGACTCAACAAAAGCGGAGTCAGCCAATTCGTCGTTAATACAATAATAAAGGTTACAAACAGTGCTAAAACGTTTAACGGTTTTACCGACACAAATACCACAGTAAATAAAACTGCAGTCAGCGCCAATTTCACTGATTCACCCTTATAAAAGGAGTTAACTATCTGACGCGCGGCTCTGGCACCAGTGTATGCAAAGGCTTTATAAGCAAAATAGATATTAGGCAGTGTAAAAATTAGCCCACCCAGCAATGCTGAATATGCTGCTACCTGATCTTTTAGCAAAAAACCGATACTTATTATCAGGGTAGCTCCCAACTGAACCCCAATTAATCGATAAATTGCCGGTCGCTTAATTCCGGAAACTGTTTTTTTACCGCTCATGCACTCTCACAATATTCAAATGCATTCTCGTTAAAGAAAACGACCGTAGTTGCTTTACCCAAAATATAGAGTTTAACGTTCTACAGATTTCCAGCATTGCGCGATTTCACTTAATAACCTTGCCAAACATGGTGTTATTGATAGCCGCCACCTCAGGCGAGGCAAATTATATTGATTAACGCCTCAGCATTCAACTTAAAAGGATGGTTTATCGTGGTTTTAATGCAAATATTTGTTTATTTTTTAAACTAATTGGACTGTATATAAAATAATCAAAATGGGACTTGTATGGTGCAATTACAGATTCAACTACATGTAGTGTAACAAGCGTTTAAAACGCTTGTTTAAATCAAAACTATCAAAATGTAGGCGTTTTGTAACTTATGAGGTATTTTTGATCGATATCACTTAATGTGATTTAGAATTCCGTCCAACTCATCAACACTGCTGTATTCGATAACTAACTTTCCTTTACCTTTAGCATTATGATTGATGGCTACTTTAGCACCAATTCTTTCAGACAGGTCTTGTTGTAGGCGTCGAATATCAGGGTCTACTTTTTTAGTTTCTTTGGGGTGATCTTTCTCTTCTTGAAGTTTTCTCACCAATGCTTCTGTTTGTCTAACCGACAATGATTTCGCAACCACCTGATTTGCGGCTTGGAGTTGTAATTCAGGCGATAACGACAGCATTGCTCTACCATGGCCCATTTCTAGGTCACCGTGCTCGAGCATAACTTTAACGTCATGAGAAAGCCCAATCAAGCGCAGCAAGTTAGTAACAGTAGATCGCGACTTGCCCACTGCATGAGCGACTTCTTGCTGTGTTAATTCAAACTCATCTTGCAGGCGTTGTAGCGCCATTGCCTCTTCCATCGCATTAAGGTTTTCGCGTTGGATGTTTTCAATTAGAGCCATGGCGACGGCAGCATCATCAGCAACATCACGAATAATGGCAGGAACTCGATCTAAACCCGCAATCTGTGTTGCACGCCAGCGCCTCTCCCCTGCAATTATTTCATAGCGATTTTCAGCAATGGGGCGAACAATAATGGGCTGCATCACACCTTGTTGGCGAATCGAGTCAGCCAACTCTTCTAGTGCTTCAGGGTCCATATCACGTCGAGGTTGATAAACACCACGCTGTATCAAATCAACGGGTAACTCTCGTAGCTCGCCATCCTGAGTGTTCTCAGTTTGGAGCTTAACTTTAGAGCCTGCTAATAGAGCACCTAAGCCGCGCTCTCCTAAACCTCGTTTTTTTGCTACCATGATCAACCTTAATCGCTATTAAAAATGACTAAACCAAAGCGTCTGCTTTTTCCTTGGCCTTTGCTTTTGTTTTTCGAACCACTTCTCCAGCAAGCGCTAGGTAAGATAACGCTCCTTTAGACCCTTTATCGTACTTTAACGCCGGAAGACCATAGCTAGGCGCTTCTGCCAAACGAATATTCCTCGGGATGACAGAACCATAAACCTGATCCCCGAAGTATTCATGTAGCTGTGAAGAAACGTCACGAGTCAGGCTATTTCGAGGGTCGTACATGGTGCGTAATATACCCTCTATTTCAAGCGAAGGGTTAATGGTTTCCCTGATTTGCTCAATGGTATTCATTAAGGCCGCTAACCCTTCAAGGGCATAATACTCACACTGCATAGGAATAATCACACTGTCAGACGCAGATAACGCATTAACTGTGAGCATATTGAGAGAAGGTGGGCAGTCAATCAAAATAAAGTCATAGTTGTCTCTGACTTTATTTAATGCCAAACGTAATCGATGTTCACGCCCGATTTCATTCAGTAGTTCAACTTCTGCAGCGGTTACATCGCCATTAGCAGGAAGTACGTCAAAGCCAGCCGCTTCTGATCTAACGATAACATCTTCTATTGTCGCTTTTTTAGTCAGCACATCATAAACAGATCTTTCAACTTCGTTTTTATCGATACCGCTCCCCATGGTTGCATTACCCTGAGGGTCGAGATCGACCATTAGTATCTTCCGCTTTGTCGCTGCTAGTGACGCAGACAGATTAACGCAGGTTGTTGTTTTACCTACTCCACCCTTCTGATTGGTAACGGCAAATATTCGTGCCATACCGGACTCTCCTTTAAGTGATAACCTATCCGTTTTTACGAATGATAATAAGATGTCGCTCGCCATCGCAACCCGGTACATCAAGTTCATGGCTTTCTTCTACGGTAAAACCTTCTGGCAGGCTAGTCAGCTCCTCTTTAGGAAACAGCCCTTTCATTGCTAAAAACTTACCTTTGCTATCTACAAGATGACCGCACCAGTTCACCATATTTTCAATCGCACTAAAGGCTCTTGAGATGACCTGATCAAATAATGCTTCTGGCTGGAAGTCTTCAACGCGCCCATGAATAACCGTAATATTATCCAACCCCATCTCTAATTTACACTGAGTCAGAAAACGCGTTTTTTTACCGTTACTGTCCAGCAGCGTAAAATCAGTTGATGGGAATAGAATAGCAAGAGGAATGCCTGGCAAGCCTGGCCCGGTGCCTACATCAATAATACGTTCACCTTTAACCCACGATACAACACTCAATGAGTCTAACAAATGACGATAAAGCATCTCTTCCGGGTTTCGAACAGCCGTCAAGTTGTAGGCTTTATTCCACTTATTCAGTAACTCTAAATAACATAATAATGCAGAGGTCTGAGTGTCGGTCAACTGAACACCTAATTGCTCAGCACCCTCAACTAAACGAGGTCTGAAGACATCACGATCAAAAGAATGATTAGCTGAACGTCCTTTATGGCTGCTTGTTTGCTTTGAACTGTTCCGGTTACGCAATTTCTTTTCTCATCATAGAACGTTTTTTAAGATAAATAATTAACAGCGAAATAGCCGCAGGCGTGACGCCCGGTATGCGAGACGCTTGAGCAATCGTCTCTGGACGCACATCTTTTAGCTTTGAGGTCAATTCGTTAGATAAACCTGGAACATTATCGTAGTCAAAGTCGATGGGGAGTATGGTATTTTCGTGCCGCTTTAAACGCTCAATTTCTTCCTGCTGGCGAGTAATGTAGCCTTCATACTTAACCTGAATTTCAATCTGCTCTGCTACGCTATCATCATCAATGGCCTGACTACCAATTTCTGCAATTTTAGAGTAATCAATCTCAGGACGCTTTAATAAGTCAGATAAACTGTATTCTCTGTTGAGCGGATGCTCAAGATATTTATTCGCAATTTTAGCCTGTTCTGAGGTTGGCTGAATCCACGTTTTGTTTAATCGCGTTCTTTCAGCTTCAATGGATTCTTTCTTTTTAGAAAATGCAGCCCAACGCTTGTCATCAACCAACCCAAGCTCTCGCCCTTTTTCAGTTAATCGCAAATCAGCGTTATCTTCTCTTAGTATCAAACGGTATTCTGCACGGCTGGTAAACATGCGATAAGGTTCAGTGGTTCCTAAGGTAATAAGATCATCAACCAATACGCCAATATAGGCTTCATCACGTCTTGGATACCAAGCCTCTTGGTCTTTTGCTTTTAATGATGCGTTAATACCGGCCAAAAGCCCTTGCGCACCGGCTTCTTCATAACCGGTAGTGCCGTTAATCTGGCCTGCAAAAAACAAGTTGTTGATAAACTTGGTTTCAAGTGAATGCTTAAGGTCTTGCGGGTTAAAGTAATCGTATTCAATGGCATAACCCGGGCGTGTAATATGCGCGTTTTCAAACCCTTTCATTGAACGCACAAGCTCTAACTGCACATCAAACGGCAAACTGGTGGATATACCGTTGGGATATAACTCATGTGTAGTTAACCCTTCGGGCTCAACAAATATCTGATGTGAGTTTTTATCTGCAAAGCGGTTTACTTTATCTTCAATTGAAGGGCAGTAACGTGGCCCAATACCTTCTATTACACCGCTAAACATCGGTGAACGGTCAAAACCCGCACGTATAATGTCATGAGTTCGTTCATTGGTATGAGTCACATAGCAACTGATTTGCTCTGGATGATCGCTCAGGCTGCCCATATACGACATTACAGGCGTTGGCATGTCGCCTGGCTGTTCAGCCATCACAGAAAAATCAACAGACCGTGCGTCGATACGTGGGGGGGTGCCTGTTTTTAAACGACCTACCCTAAAAGGCAGTTCTCTAAGTCGGTTAGCCAACGCTATAGAAGGTGGATCTCCTGCACGACCACCAGAATGGTTTTCTAAGCCTACGTGAATTCGGCCACCTAAGAATGTGCCAGCCGTTAACACCACGCTATTTGCATGAAAACGAACACCCATATTGGTAACCACACCTTTTACCTGATCTCCCTCAACAATTAAGTCATCTGCTGACTGTTGAAAGATCTCGAGGTTAGGTTGATTTTCAAGTATTGAGCGAACCGCCGCTTTATATAAAATTCGATCGGCTTGAGCTCGTGTCGCTCTAACGGCTGGCCCTTTACGTGAGTTAAGAACGCGGAACTGAATACCGCCCTTGTCAGTTGCCAATGCCATGGCACCACCTAAGGCATCAATTTCTTTGACCAAATGGCTTTTTCCGATTCCACCTATAGCCGGATTACAAGACATCTGACCGAGTGTTTCGATGTTATGAGTTAACAATAATGTCTGACTACCCATTCGTGCAGCCGCTAGCGCGGCCTCTGTACCTGCGTGCCCGCCGCCAATAACAATAACATCAAAACGTTTTGGAAAATCCACAGTCTTACCTCATTAAACATTAAGCGGGCTACAATCATGCCAGCCTTTTAAAACAGCCGCGTAGTATAATATTAAACCCAAAGGGTTTCAGCATAAACTGTGTAATTTTTAATCAAAAAGGGTAATTTTTAAATAAGATAATCAATAGAGATTAAAAATTAGAGTAAACAACCTAATTTCAATTATTTTCAATAGCTTATGAGCGTAAGTTAATAAAAGTTATTAATACAGTTATCCACATGGTTATTTTCTATTCTTTCAACTAAAAACAATTATAACCAATTAATAAGTAAGTATTTTTTTATTTTTTTGTTATTTTATCAAATGTATAGCAAAAAACTTATCCACAGAATAAGTAGAAAAAATAACCATTTTTCTACTTATTCACAGTATTTAAATTATCCCAGTCGGGTTGAATTAAGGGTTATCCCCACGCAACTCTTTAACGTTTGCTTCTAAAGCCGCCGCGGTTGCTTCTTCAGCCGTCCACTTGCGCCCACCAACAATATTAACTTTTGACCAAAATCGCTTAGGTAGGTTTGCAAAGGCAGGTCCGTCTTTATGACTAAAAAAGCTTCCCCATAACCCCTGCAACGCGAGGGTCACCACCTCTACAGAATTACGCTCTAGTATTATTTCTACCCCGCCACGAAACTCATTCATCTCACCTGTTTTAGTTAGCTTACCCTCAGGGAAGATACAAACCAGTTGACCGTTTTCAAGCTCATTGGAAATTGTTTCAAATGCTTGTAGATAAACCTGCTCATCTTTATGACGAGGCGCAATTGGTATCGCTTTTGCCAAGCGAAAGATAGGCCCTAATAATGGGGATTTGAATATTTGATAATCCATCACAAACCGAATTGGCCGCCGTACTGCACCCGCAATAAGTAACGCATCAACAAAACTGACATGGTTACACACAATAACTGCAGGGCCTTCATCTGGTATTACATCTAGGTTTTTATGCGTTACCCGATACATCGAGTGCGAAAGTATCCAAACCACAAAGCGAAACGCAAATTCCGTTACTTGTGAATAAACATAGACGGCGATCACCAGGTTCATCAGAGCGATGACTAAAAAGAACTCGGGAATGCTTAAATCAAGTACACCTAATAGCAGAATTCCTGCAATTGCACTCGCCACCATAAACAAGGCATTCATAATATTATTAGCGGCTATTATTTGTGCTCGTTGCTCAGGTTTTGAATTTTTCTGAATATAGGCATACAAAGGCACAATAAAAAAACCACCAAAGATACCAATACCGATTAAATCGATCAGCACACGTAGATTATCTGAATGGGCTATAAACTCTAACCAGGTTAATGGCTCATCAACATAATATGATGGTATTGAGCAATATAGATCAATGCCAAAAAGTGTTAGCCCCAATGAGCCAATAGGCACAATACCAATTTCTACTTTGTGACCTGATAGACGCTCACACAACATCGACCCCACACCAATTCCGATAGAGAATAGTGCTAATAACATAGTAACAACGGATGAATCACCTTGCAGAACCGTTTTTGCAAAGTTTGGAAATTGAGTAAGGTATGATGCGCCTAAAAACCAGAACCAAGAAATAGCCATTATCGACAAAAAGACAGCCCTATCTTCTCTCGCATATTTTAATACCTGCCCTGTCATACGAAAGATATTAAAATCTAGCTTCAAGGTTGGATCAGCCGATTCTGCAACCGGTATTTTCCTACTTGCCAGATAGCCTGTAATAGCAACCACTATGACAGCACAAGCCGTTAGTTCTTTGGTGCCTTCAAAGCCCATCAAGATACCTGCACCAATGGTCCCTAATAGAATTGCCACAAAGGTGCCCATCTCGACCAGAGCATTCCCCCCCACTAACTCATCATTTCTCAAGTGTTGAGGTAATATTGCATATTTTACAGGGCCAAAAAATGTTGATTGGGTGCCCATCACAAAAAGTAGCAATAACAATAAACTATAAGATTCGGTGATAAAGCACACCGCTGCTAACAGCATAATTACAATTTCTGCTAGCTTAACTTTTCTAATAATGGATGATTTTTCATATTTATCGGCGACCTGCCCTGCAATAGCCGAAAAAAGAAAAAATGGCAAAATAAACAAGCCTGCGGCTAAGTTCATCACTACATTTGATTCCATTCCCAGCGCTGTCGTTGCAGAGAACGCAATCAATAACATTAGTGTATTCTTAAAGATATTATCGTTAAAAGCACCTAAAAATTGCGTACAGAAAAACGGCAAAAAGCGTTTGGATTTAAGAAGGCTTGATTGATTATGTTCTTCCATACTCGTTTTCCATGCGATCGATTGTAATAACTGAATGTGTTGTTTAATTTTTATTACCTTAGAACCGGCAGGTATTTATTCAGGTATCCTGAAATCTTCTTCTGTTAATAAGTCTGTGCCGCATTGAAGATCTGATATCCAGTCTAAAAATTCATTAATAACAGTCTTATCGTTAAAATACCGGCCATGTTGCGGCACAATCATTTCAACATCCAAAGTTCTAACCATTTTAGCCCAAAGCTTACACACTTTATTGCCCGTCATATAACGACGATGAAAACCAGCCATATGTGGAATATGCTCAGAGAAATTGGAAACAGGTCCGCTTCCCGCTCCAAATGACCCGCCTAAGTCACCTGAAAAAAGTATTTTTGATATAGGATCATAAAAATGTAAATTACCCACAGAGTGAAGAAAGTGAGCAGGTAGACACTGAATAACCGTATCACCTACGGGCACATTTATGCCTTCATCAGGTACAGCAATGATACGATCAAACACATCACTTTTAATGGTTTCGCGAACTGAATTATTAACTAAATGAGGTAAAAACCTAGCCCACAATCGCGATGTGACAACCTTACAATTAGTACTCAATAACCATTGATCAAGGGATGAAATAATATCGGGGTCTTGATGGGAGGCAAAAATGAAATCTAACTCAGATATGTTACAGTATTCTGATATACCCTCGCTTAATGCCTCAAATGTTAAATCGCCACCGGGATCTAATAAAACAGCTTTACCTTCGTGAAGTATTAAAAACTGGTTTGATTCAACCCCTTCCCCAGTTACCAACTGATCAAATAAAAAACAACGATGATCAAAATCATCATATAAAATCGTTGGTTCGTGAGACATACAGCTAATTCCTTATTATTTTTTATAATGCTGATATACAAATAAAAAACCCGCTTTAGATTAGCGGGTTTTCTTTAAAATACATAGATTTTATATCTATGTATTTATAACAGCTACTCATTGATAACTATATTATCAAGTTATGCTTTTAAGTATAGAGCAGGATTAATAACAAACCTGATCTACTTACCAATACAAAAACTAGAAAATATACGCCCGAGTAAATCATCAGGTGTTACCTGACCTGTAATTTCACCCAGCGAGTCTTGAGCGGCTCTAAGATCTTCAGCCAATAACTCTCCTGCACCTAATGACTGTAATTGGTTTTGACCCGTGTATAACGCTTGCTCTGCGACATCTAGAGCATCTAAGTGGCGTCTTCTGGCCGTAAATCCGCCTTCCATAGTTGAGTTGTAACCCATACACTCTTTAAGGTGTTCTTTAAGAAGGTCTATTCCTTGATTTTCTTTAGCAGATATATTGATCACAGGATAAAGACGCTCGGCCAATAATGCTGGCGTCTCGTCTGTTTGATCTATTTTGTTTCTAATCACTGATATTTTGCTCATATCAGGTAACTTGTGAACAAAATCAGGCCAGATAACGTCTGGGTCAGTCGCATCTGTGGTTGTACCATCAACCATTAATAAAATTCTATCGGCTTGCTCAATTTCTTTCCATGCTCGGTCGATACCTATTCGCTCAACCTCATCATCACTTTCGCGTAATCCAGCAGTATCGATAATATGCAACGGCATTCCATCAATGTGGATATGTTCTTTTAGAACATCGCGCGTGGTTCCTTCAATTGAGGTTACAATAGCCGCTTCTCTCCCCGCGAGCGAGTTAAGCAAACTCGACTTACCCGCATTTGGGCGACCTGCGATAACCACGTTCATTCCTTCGCGTATTAGAGTACCTTGGTTTGCTCGTGCTCTGACTGAGTGAAGTTGGTCAATAATTTGTTGTAAATCATTAGCTACTTTACCATCCCCTAAGAAATCAATTTCTTCTTCAGGGAAATCGATGGCGGCTTCAACATAAATTCTTAGTGCTATTAATTGCTCAACGAGTATCTGAATTTCATTAGAAAATGCACCTTGAAGCGATCGAAGTGCACATTTCGCAGCTTGTTCAGAAGCACTATCAATTAAATCTGCAATAGCTTCTGCCTGAACTAAATCGAGTTTATCGTTTAAAAAAGCACGTTCCGAAAACTCACCAGGTCTTGCTATTCTTGCCCCTAAAGATAGCGTTGCTTGTAAAAGCATATCCATAATGACTGGGCCGCCATGTCCTTGTAGCTCAAGTACATCTTCACCAGTAAACGAATTTGGGTTTGGGAAATAAAGTGCTATGCCCTGATCAATCTGTTCTCCGTTTGATGTTAAAAAGGGGCCATAATGAGCAAATCGAGGTTTCGGTTGAAACCCTAAAATACGTTCAGCTATTAATGTAGATTTAGCGCCAGAGACTCTGATAATCCCCACACCAGCTCTACCTGGCGCAGTGGCCAACGCGACAATAGTATCCTGTTCAAGTGATGAAAAATCAGACGTCGTCATTATTCAGCCTTTCCAATTTTGTGTGTGCTTAAAATTATGTCAATAAAACAATAAAGGCCCCTGAAAAGGAGCCTTTATTAAATTCAGAATGCTAGTTTAGCCTTTTTCTGCGGCTGCATTCTCTATATTTCGGGTAATGACCCATTGCTGTGCAATAGAGAGTACGTTGTTAACGACCCAGTATAGTACTAGACCTGCCGGGAACCATAAGAAGAATACCGTAAACATAATTGGCATTAGCTTCATAACTTTAGCTTGAACAGGATCAGGTGGCGCAGGGTTCAATGACATCTGAATAAACATACTCGCACCCATGATGATAGGTAAGATGAAGTATGGATCTTTAATCGATAAGTCATGAATCCAGAAGAAGAAAGGTGCATGGCGTAATTCAACACTTTCAAGTAATACCCAATAGAGTGCGATGAACACAGGCATTTGAACTAATACAGGTAAGCAACCACCTAAAGGATTAATTTTTTCCTTTTTGTATAGTTCCATCATACCTTGAGACATTTTTTGTCGATCGTCACCGTACTGTTCTTTTAGCTGCGCAAGTTTAGGTGCAACACGTCGCATATTGGCCATAGAACGATAACTGGCAGCAGACAGTTTAAAGAATGCTGCTTTAACAATAACCGTTACCAAAATGATTGCGATCCCCCAGTTTCCAACAATACCGTGTAAGAAATCGAGTAGTAAATACAGTGGATATGCAATAAAGAACAAGAACCCGTAATCAACGGTTAAGTCTAAGTTAGGCGCTACTTCTTCAAGATTTTTAACAATCTTAGGACCAATATAAACATTGGCAGAAATAGTTTCTTGTTGGCCTGCATCAACGATAACTTCTGGGCTAATAAAACCCATTAAATAAAGACCGTTTTTAACTTTTGTTTGATAGGTGTGTTCTAAATTATCAGCAGGAATCCATGCGGTCATGAAGTAATGCTGTAAAAATGCAATCCAACCGCCTTGTGCCTTAGCGTTAATAGGTTGATCACGCATATCTTCGAAATCAAACTTTTCATAAGGCTCTTTAGGGCTAGATAAAACCATACCTATGTAAGATTGCATCCCCATACTGTTTTGTTGTGATGGGTCAGCCATTTGATCGCGAATAATTTTGCCTGAAAAATTAGTTCTGAACGATGCTGCTGACTGGTTATTGATCAAATAAGATACATTTACTAAATAATTGTCTCGCTCAAAACGGTAGCGCTTGATGATTTCAATACCCGTAGCATTGGTGTATTTAAGATCAACAATTAACTCATTTCGATCACTTGCTAATTCATAGTGATTTTGGGCTGTTTCATAAACAGGTGCCGGACCGTTTTTAGATGAATCAAACCCATTTTTGCCATATAAACCACTTTCAATCGTATATTGATGGTTTTGGCTGTTTTCTAATAAGGCGAATTTTTCATCAGAACCCAATGTTTTTTTATACTGGGTTAACAGAGCTTCGGATATATTTCCGCCTGTTAGGTTTATTGCGATATCTAAAACATCTGTTTTTACACGTATTTTTTGACTAACAGCTGTGTTTTTAGAAGCATTAAGACCCGTTTCGGCTGAAGTTTGTTCTTCAGGCGCTGTAAATTCGGTGTCAGAGGAATTAGAAGTCGTATTTTCTGAAACGACTGTTGGGCTTTCCATCATTTCTACATTTGCAGAAGGTGATGTAATGGGTTGAT